>CAZKLT010000005.1:1187-50152 GCA_964553825.1 uncultured Gammaproteobacteria bacterium | reverse complement strand
ATTCTGAAGCGTGCTTCCGTCAACGAGATTGAGGAACAGGCCATACAGGAAGGCATGATTACTATGAAACAGGACGGATACCTGAAAGCACTCGAGGGAATTACTTCATTGGAAGAGGTTCTTCGTGTAGCACAGGATTAATATATGGACGTACAACACCTACTCACAGAATCAATTCGGCTGAAGGCTTCCGATATTCATATCGTCGCCGGGTACCCGCCGACGCTCCGGCTGGATGGCAAGCTGACGCCGATGGATGGGTTGCCCGCTCTTACTGCAGCCGATACGCAGGAGCTGGTGACGCAGATATTGAATCCGACGCAGCGGGATCTTTTCTTTACCAACAAGGAGCTTGATTTCTCTATGGCTGTTGAGGGTGGCCGGTTCCGCGTCAACAGCTATTACCAGAAAGGATCAGTGGCCATTGATTTCCGTTTGATTCCCAATACGATCCGCTCGATAGATGATTTAGGGCTTCCGCCCATCTGTCATGATTTTACCAAGCTCAGACAGGGCCTGGTTTTGGTTACGGGCCCTACCGGACACGGCAAATCAACGACTCTGGCGTCGATGGTACAGCGAATCAACGAAACGAAAGCGCATCATATCGTTACGATTGAAGATCCGATCGAATATGTGTATCCCAAGGGGCTTTCGATTATCTCCCAGCGGGAAATGCATGAAGACACGCATTCATGGAATGTTGCTCTGCGAAGCGTCCTTCGCGAAGACCCGGACGTCGTACTTATCGGAGAAATGCGGGATTTTGAGACGATTGCGGCAGCAATCACTATTGCAGAAACCGGACATCTTGTATTTGCGACGCTCCATACGAATTCCGCATCACAGACTATCGATCGTATCGTCGATGTTTTCCCGGAAAATCAGCAAAGCCAGATCCGGCTTCAGCTTGCTTCAGTTATCGAAGGCGTGCTCTCACTGCGCCTCATCCCTGCCGTTGGCGGCGGACGTATGGTGGTCGGGGAAATTCTTACCGGAACACCCGCTATTAGAACGACCATTCGCGATGGGAAGACGCATCTTATCGACAATGTGATCCAGACATCTGCGGAGTTGGGTATGATGACCCTTGAAACGGCGTTGGCCAATGCCGTAAAGGCGGGCCGCATCAGCGTGGAAGTCGCGACTTCTTACGCCGTCAGACCCGAAGAATTAGGAAGACTCATTAAACAATAGGCAGGTTTACACATGGCTGTATTTCAGTACAAAGCACGGAAAGCAGATGGTGGCATCATGTCAGGCTTGGTGGAGGCGCCCAACGAGTCGGTGGCAGCCCGCCTTCTGCATGAAAAACAACTTTTCGTTATTGGATTGACGCAATCCAACGAATCGTTTTCCGCCAAGGCGTTCAGCCGCAAGCTGCAGCGGGTATCATTCGGCGATGTTGTCAACTTTACCCGGCAATTAGCGACCATGATTGTGGCCGGACTTCCCATCCCTGAAGCCCTTACTATTCTCAGGAGCCAATCAACAAATAAAACCTTCGTCTCCATGCTTGATGACGTGGAACGGCAAATCGTGGGTGGCGGTGCGCTTGCCGATGCGCTTGCCAAATATCCGACGTATTTCTCCAATACCTATATTGCTCTGGTGCGGGCCGGTGAATCTTCAGGAACGCTTGATCAGGTGCTCATACGCCTTGCCGATATTCTGGAATCCCAACGCGAATTCAGAAGCAAGGTGCAGGGAGCGATGATTTATCCCGTGATTATCATGGTGGGCATGACCGGAGTTGTGTTTATTATGATGACCGTTGTTATCCCGAAGCTTACCGATTTGTACAAGGATTTCAATATCGATTTGCCGGCCTCAACGAAGCTTCTTATGAGTATTTCTTCCTTTTTCGTTTCGTATTGGTGGCTGATGATTGCAGCTGGATTTGGCGCAATAACGCTGTTTGGCCGGTGGCGCAAAACGCCCGAGGGCGAGCTTGTCGTTGATACGCTTCTTCTGAATGTACCGCTTTTCGGGGAATTACAAAAGAAAGTCATGCTCGTAGAATTCACCCGTACGCTTGGAATGCTTATCGCTTCCGGTATCCATATCCTTGAGGGATTGCAGATTTTACGTGCTTCTCTGGGAAATGTCGTTTTCCGAAATGCCATTGGCGAAATCGCAAAAAAAGTGGAAAAAGGATTTCCGCTGGGTGATACGTTTTCCCAGTATGCGGTGTTTCCACCGATCGTATCTCAAATGATGAAAGTCGGTGAAGAGACGGGAAAACTTGATGACACGCTTATCAAACTATCCAAGTATTTCGAGACTGAATCCGAGCACCTCGTTAAGGGTCTTACCACCGCCATCGAGCCTATCATCATGGTTGTCCTGGGCGTTGGAGTCGGTTTTATCGTTATTTCGGTCATTACGCCGATATATAATCTGACGAGCCAATTCAAGTAATGGGGCTTGACAAGGAATTTCTAATAATGGTACAGGTTAAAGGAGAGGTATAATTTTATGAAAAACAAATCTGCCCGTGGTTTTACGCTCATCGAACTTCTTATCGTTATCGCTCTTTTGGGAGCCCTCGCAGTCGGACTTCTGGCCACTATCGATCCCTTCGAACAGCTAAAGAAAGGCCGTGATTCCTCGCTTCGCAACACGGTTGCTGAACTCTATAACGCTTTCTTGAGGTACTACTCTACCAAGGGTACGTTCCCATGGGCGACGTCATCACTGACGGCAACACCGGTGAGCACGCTGACGTCAGACGTCAACACGCTCATTTCCGCAGGAGAGCTCAAGAATCGCTTCATGCAGCTGGCCGGAACCGACAATATGGCAAAAGTCTATGTTACCTCGACGGCGGATCCGGGCGTAACACCGGAGAACGTCGCGGTGTGTTTCAAACCGGAATCCAAGGCCTTCCAAGTGGATCCTGCAACACAGTACGACACGTACGGTGGCACATCAATAACCAACTGTAAGTCCGGTACCGCTGGAACAGCGGGTACAGACTGTTACTTCTGTATACAGTAACGTTCATGGGTGCGAGTATCGCAGCCGTAAGTTTCGTCCTGTTTCTCCTTTTCCAGGCGCAGGGTATCGGCGCGGGTGATAGCGGTGATCTGGTTACGGCGGGAGCAACCTTTGGTGTTGCCCATCCGCCGGGTTATCCCTTATTTTCCTTCCTTGGATGGATCCTGAACCATCTGCCGATTGCCACCCCGGCGTGGCGTTTCGGGCTTCTTTCTTCTGTCTCGCATGCAGTTGTCGTTGGATTGCTGTGGCAGGCTATTTACCGCTTTACGGGAAGACGCGATTCGGCGACGTTCGGCGCCTTAGTTCTTGTGGGAAATTACCTTTTTTTCCTGTACGCCATTACGCCCGAAGTATTTGCCCTTCTGGATGTATTCCTTATGGTTCTTATCGGGCTGGTATGGCTCTTTATAGAAACACGGAGGACTCCGTTCTTTTACCTCGCCTGTCTTACTTTGGGTCTCGCACTGACGCACCATCACCTCATTCTCTTTACTATTCCTGCGATTTTTGCGGCACTTTTTCGTGCTAAAAGAGGATTGTTCGCTCGTGTGAGCGGTTTCCGGGCGATTGGTTTCTTTGCGGCCGGACTGGTCCCCTATCTGTATGTACCCTGGGCTGCCCGGGGCATGTCGATTATCAACTGGGACCATGCGGATACGATTTCGAATTTTATTCGATTGGTTACTCGAGCTGACTATGGCACGTTTCTCTCCGGCGGCGGTATCGGAACATACCCCGTTCACCGGTTTTTGGCCATCAAAGCCTTTGTGGACTATCTCCTCGTTGATTTCCGGTTTGTGGGAATAGTTTTGTTCATTTTTGGGTGTGTTTGGCTGATGCGGCAGAAAACATCCCTGAAAATTCTGCTCCCGCTGAGCTTTCTCTTTTTGGGACCGTTTTTCTTTTTCTACGCCAGCTTTCCCTTGTCCAACCGCTTCGCGCTGGGCACCTATGAACGGTTTCTTCTCCCGTCGTATCTCATGGTCGTATTTCTTATCGGGATCGGTCACGCCCGCTTTGTGGAGTTCGCAAGTTTGCATATAGGAAAGCTTACGCCCAACATCCCCAAAAGCATGCTGGGCGCTGCGCTGAGTGTCGTTTTATTTCTGTACCCGCTGTCGATGGCGGGTGTCACATTGTGGCGCTTTTGGGGTATCCGTACCGACACGACGGCCGAACATTTGGCACAGGATATCCTTTTGGATGTGCCTGAGGGAAGCGTTGTTACCTTGTCCAAAGATACGCCTCTTTTTACGACCCAATACACCAGGTATGCGCTTAATTACCGACCAGACGTATACGTTATTCACGGAAGCTTCCTTCCCTCTTCGGCGTATCGGGATACCCTACGCAAAGTTTTTCCCCAACTGACTGTCCCTACGGAAGATAAAACCGCACTGTCTGATTTTCTTACGACGAACGCACAGACGCGACCTGTTTTTGCAAATGTCATGTACCCGGTGAGTGGCGGATGGTACTGGATTCCCCACGGGCTTTTGTTCCAGCTTATGAACACCAACCTGCCTTCGATTGCCCAAACCCGACAGAAAAATATGCAGCTCTGGGAGCGCATGCACCATCCTGATGACGGAATACTTTCTCGGTACAATCACCTGATGCTATCCGATATCCGGGACACATATACGGGTGGTCGGATCGAATTTGGGAAATTCCTATTGCGTGCGAACCTGCCTGCTGAGGCAATGCAGCAGTTTGCCGCAGCTATCGAGGCAGGAGGAGATACTGAGCTGGTCGAAGCATACATGTATAAAGGGATAAGTCATTCGTTTATCAGCCAATGTACGGAAGCTCTCGATGCATTTGAACAAGCCAGAATGCACGGTCTTGCCGAAAATACAAAACTGCTGCTTTTTGAAGGGTTTACCTACCGAGACTGCGTTGGAGACCCTTCCCGCGCAGGTGAGTTGTTCGCTGCCTATGAGCAGACCCAAACACATGTGAGCCAACCCCTAGAAGGATGGTAAGCACAAGAAATCCTCCTGATGTCATGGCTCCCGTTATGACACGTTTCGGTTGAAATTTCAGGGTGATTTCGTGGTTACCTGCAGGAATCAGAACAGCGCGCTGGACGAGATTGGCGGTGAGGATTTGTGTCGGGGAACCATTGATCGTGGCTTTCCACCCCGGATATTGAGTATCCGCGATGACGAGGTATGAAGGCGCCGGATTATTCGTGACACGGATGGAGAGTTGGTGATGCGTATCGACAAGTGTTTCAATGATCGGTGAGATCAGGGCGGGTTGTTGCGTTTGGTCAATGCTGATGACGTTGCCCCTCTGTTCATGTGCCTCAAGAATAATGGTTCTGGCCGGATCGAATGCGTTGTCCTCAAAGATCGATACGGCCTCACGCAGTGTTGAAGCCACCGTGGCCGTGGGCACCAGGCGTATTCGCGCAAGCGCAGCAGGATTGCGCAAAATATGCAGATTGGCATCCGGTATGCTGAGCGTGGTAATGGGCATAAGGCTATCCTGTGTGAGCGTATAGTGGGAAAGTACCGTCCCGATGGTGAATGTATTAAGAAGTTTGTATGCATTGGCCGATGCTGTTGCTTGGGTATCCTGTACCGTAAATGACCGACCGAAGAGATCATCAATCGCACTCATACGCCGCAATCTTCGACCAGACGTTACTTCATACTGCGGCGTACTCCAGACGATGCTCCCGTTTGCCGGAAGGCCGTTTCTCAGGAAATGATACGGTTCTGTTTGGGTCCATCCCGATGGGATGAAGAAGCGGTTATAGGTCTCGTTGGCGCCGATGGTATAGACCCTCCCCGCTCCGAGAAATCGGGTGCTTTCGGGTTTTGCCAGCCAGTCTGCTGCAGGTACCAGCATATGGTACGACCGCCACGGGAACAGCAATATGACAACATGAATAGCCACAAGAATTATCGGCGCAAATCGATACCAGGAAACGGCCTTTTTTTTGGCAAATTGTTCCAGAGTAACCATACTCAGAAGAATAAGGCCTATCACGGCGATCCAGATAAATCGTGAAGGAACGCGAAATAAATTCAAAGGCCAGAAGGAATACAAAAAATATATGGGCGAATATTTACCCCATGCAAATAGCATTCCCAGCAGGGAAGCTCCCAGTGAGAATTGCACGATGCGCGTTTTGACGCTCCGAAGCGCAAGCGCCGCAAGCACAAGCGGAATGACGCCGATGTAGACGGTGTTTTCCCAAAAGATACTTCCGTCAAATGTAAAAAACGGCGGATAGGTACCGGTTTTCGGGTTGCCCAATGCAAACGGGAAAACAAACGTGCCCAGGTGCTTGAGCGGAAAAGAGAAATAGGAGGCCGTATTAGGATCAAAACCCTCAGGATGGGTAGTCAACGACAAAAACTCCCAGGAAGGGACGAGCTGAATTGCTGCCAGCCCGAGTATAAATACGCACGCTACACCGAAGGAGAGAAGCGCGCGTATTCGGGTGGCCTGGGGGCTCAAATACAGCACAGAGCAAGCGCAAAAGACGATCGTAAGGAATGAAGCCTGGGGAAAGCCCGCAAATAACTGTTGCGCTCCCAGAACTCCAAGAAAAAGACTCGTAGAAAGCATGGGCCTTTGGGAAAGGGTATAGGTTACGGCGGCCATCATCGGGAAAAGACTCATCCCCTGAAGGAGCGTAATATGGGTCATGTGAACAATGACCGGTCCGGAAAATCCAAGAGTGACCGCTGCGTAAAGACCGGTAACTGTTGAAAATCCTAAAACCCGCGCCCACCAATACATTCCCAGCATGAAAAGAAGTATGGTGACGACAAGTGCAGTGTTGTAGGCCAGGACTGGATCCGGGAGCAAGAAGAGAAGAAGGTTTGGAAGGAATAATGCACCTATTTGTCCTTCCGCAAACAGCGGAAATCCGTTTCCGACAGCGGTATGCCAGAACGGAATGCCGCCTTTTTGCAGCGCCTCCCACAGGGCATATTTCATGCCAAAACTAAAATCCCACGCATCGCTGCGCCCAAAATCAGGGGTAAGAATGAGTTGTGCTGTGGGATAAAAAAGCCTGCCCCAGACGATAGCAATCATAAGAAGCAGAAGGGCTATGGGAACAATGAATGAACGTATTCGTTTCACGAGGTAAGTATACCCCAGACTCCCCTTGCGTCGAAAGCATGTTTCGCCCATACTTTAAGCATGCTTACGGTTTTGGTCGGACTTATAGGATTGTGCATAGGATCGTTCCTCAACGTGCTCATTGACCGGCTTCCTCATGGGCAGACGGTTACCTGGGACAGGTCAAAATGCGACCACTGCCGAAAACCGCTCCGTTGGTTTGAGCTTATTCCCGTGCTCTCCTACGTCGCCCTTGGTGCTCGTTGCCTGAGATGTAGAAAGCCGCTGAAGGCGCAATATCCTGCCATAGAACTCATCACTGCGGGAGGATTTGTATGGATTTGGTTTGCCTATGGCAGCAATCCCCTTGCGTTTCTCGCGCTCATCCTTGTGTTCAGTGCGTTTTTGGTGACGCTACTTGTTGACGTACGACATCAGATTATTCCCGACAGCATGACCCTGCTTGCTTTCGCAGGTGCGATCCTTTGGACGGTACAGGGGCGGAGCGGCGGAACATGGATCATGCACGTCCTCGCGGGCATAGGAGCCTGTGGTTTTTTGTATCTCGTCTGGGCGTTATCCCGCGGACGGGGCATGGGTTTTGGTGATGTGAAGTTTGCTTTCGCCTTGGGCATGCTCTTGGGATATCCGGGGACAATTATCGCCCTGTATGTCGGATTCTTGACGGGTGCAATACTGGGTGTCATACTGATTATGGCGAAGGCAAAGACGCTAAAAAGCAGGATAGCCTTCGGTCCGTTTTTGATATTGGGGGCGGTTGTGGCATTTTTATGGGGCAATCCCATTTATGCGTGGTGGATTCAGATGCTATGATACATAATCGGTTTCGCATTCGTGGCTTTACCCTTCTGGAGCTCCTCATTGTTATTGCCATTGTCGGCATTCTTGTGTCAATCGGTGTCGTTTCGTATAGTTCGGCACAGAAAAAAGCGAGGGATTCCCGGCGCACCAGCGATGTGAAAGCCATCCAAAACGCGTGGGAACAGTATTACGCGGACAATTCGGGCACCTATCCCGCATCCTGCACAGTGGATGCATCGTACCTCCCTGCAGGATTGCCAACGGACCCGAAGACTGGTGACGCATATAGTGTTTCCTGTACTGACACAACCTATTGCTTTTGCGGTGTGATGGAGTCAGGTGCCGGAAACGCAAATGGTTCGTGCGGCTACGGTGCCGCAACTACCCATTACTGTGTAAGCAATCTTCAGTAATATGAGGCGAACGAAAAGTGGCGGATTCACACTTCTGGAAGTTCTTGTTTCGGCAACCATTATCGCCGTTTTAACTGCCATTGGCATCGTATCCTATTCATCCGTAAATAAACGTTCCCGGGATGTGAAACGGAAAAGCGATTTAGAGCAAATTCGTGCAGCGCTTGAGATGTACCGTTCCGACAATAGCCAATACCCAGATGCTGGATCAGAATCAGTTACCTCCGCGCAAGATTTGAGCGCAACGCTCGTTTCCACGTACATACCGACGATTCCCAGCGACCCTTCACCTACCGGCGACTATTATTATCAGGGAATCGTTACCTCCGGCGTTTACTCCGGATATTGTGTGTGTGCCCTGCTTGAGACTATCCCCGCCGGTCAGAGCGAATCGACCTGTACGGTCTCACTGCCAGCGAGTTGTAATTATGGCCTTAAAAGTCCATGAAAGGCTTCACGCTTATCGAGGTGGTGGTATCAATAGGGATAGCGCTGGCGCTTGTGGGTTCGGTGATCGTCAATTATAACGGATACAACGACGCGCAGACCGTCAAGCAGGCGGCCTTAACCTTAAAAAATAATATCCGCTTTGCTCAATCGAAGGCAAATACGGGTGAGAAACCCAGTAATTGCACACAGCTTCTTGGATACCAAATATCGTTTACTTCAAACAGCTACACAATTCAGGCGTCCTGCGAACCGGAGGGCCTGTCTGGTAATAGTATCGCCGTCACGTTCCCGACCTCTCTTGTTTTTAATCCGGTCCCAAGCGCAATTATCTTTTATCCCGTCGGTCGTGGAACAGATTTATCAAACGCCACGTCGCTGAGTATCGTCGGGTTTGGAAGGACACATACCATGCAGATAAGTCCGAGCGGCGACATTAGTGATTTGGGAGTACAATAATCGTATGGATCGAATGCAAACAGGACAAACACTCATAGAGGCCGTCGTCGTAATTGGTGTAGTCGTGCTTCTTGCAACTGGCTTGATCGCTGGTACCACCGCGTCTCTTCGTGCTGCCCAATCCGGACGCGCCAGAAGCCAGGCCGTTACCCTGGCGCAGCAGGGAATTGAGCTCATGAGGACGCTGAGGGATCAGCAGTGGTCTTCTTTTCAGGCATATACGGGGTTCTACTGTGTGGCTGATGACCACACCCTTACTCCCAACGCTTCCGAGGATTGTCCGCTCGACATCGAGACACCACAGGGAAATTTTGGCCGGAGCGTCCACTTTGACTGGCAGGACCCCCGTATGGTCGTGACGGTAAAAGTGAAATATGTTGACGGGGCGTTAACCCGGGATTCAACACTTGTTACATATTTCACGCAATGGAGGTAACGCGATGAGAAAAAACGGATTTACCCTCCTTGAAACACTTATATCCGCCATAATAGCCGCTACGGTAGGAATTCTCATCGCACAGGTGTTTTTTACGACAACCCGTGCCAATACCAAGACGGAATTACTGAAGGATTTACGTCAAAATGGTCAGTATGCGATGGACGTACTTGAACGGATGATGCGCAATGCTCAGAGTGTCGATAGCACGTGCTCCGATGAGGGTGCAACGCTCACATCAGTTCAGTTTACCAATCCGGACGGAAACGCTACCACGATAGAATGTAAAACCGACGCGCAAGGTATAACTCGGATCGCATCGACAAGCGCCACTGGAGTCACAGATTATTTGACGAATGGCAATGTGACCATAGGTGGTACCACGTGCGGGGATGAAGCCAATTCGCTTCGGTTCTATTGCACATCGTTTGCAGACCAGCCGTCGAAGGTAACGATAGAATTTTCCCTTGCGCAGGCCGGATCGCCTACTGAAGAATTCGAACAAGGATCTGTTTCGTTTCAGACGACCGTGACTGCGAGAAATTGATCTTGCAAATGGATTCTGACGTGCATACAATGAAGATATGAGACAGGGCGGACAAATAGTGCTAATTACACTTCTTGTATTAACCATAGCAACAACGGTTGCGCTCTCGCTTATTTCCCGGACTACGACTGATACGACCATTACTGCCCAGATTGAAGAATCATCCAGAGCCTTCAGCGCGGCGGAAGCGGGTATTGAAGAGGCGTTGAAATCGGGCGTTGGAACAAACGGTGTGCAAGTGCTTACGGGTGGTGATGCGTCCTATGAAGTAACCGTCAATTCCATCGGAGGAGCAGCAGGCGTTTTTGAGTTTCCCAGAAAGATACAGCGTGGTATGACGGAGACCGTCTGGCTCGTTGCCCATGATGCGGCGGGAGCCCTTGTCGAGACGCCCACTTACACTGCGCCCAGCATTACGGTTTGCTGGAGCTCGGAGGCAACAGAACCGGCACTCGTGGGAACACTCTTATATCGTGAGAGCACCACAGGAACCTATGAAGTAGCAAAAGTTGCCTACGACCCGGATGCGGTACGGGCAAGTAGTAACAATTTTTCATCCGCGGTAACGCTGACTGGGTGCGGCGGGAATTCTGACACCGATTATAGCGTGGCGATCACTTTTAATACACTGAGTCCTACGATTAATCCTGCAGTGGATACGCTTATTGCGCTTCGACTGCGTCCAACCTATAGCGACACCAGGATTGCTATTGATGCGGGGGCAGTGGTATTGCCGCAACAGGGAAATAGGATTGAATCCACAGGCTCCACTTCTGCGGGAACCAATCGCAAGATTGTCGTTTACCAGCAGTACCGTGCGGCTGCGACGGCTTTTGATGCAGCAATTTACAGTCAGGGTTCGCTGGCAAAGTAGGTTTATCTCTGCCCTATGAATACAACAATCGGTTTGGATATCGGCTCATACAGTATTAAGCTCATTGAGCTCGTCCGCGACGGCGATCGTGTCGGTCTTTTATCTGCAGGAGCCATGCCTACACCCGCTCATGCGCTTTCCTCAAATCTTCGCGCTGATACGGAAGCCATAGCGGTGGCTCTTAGACAACTGGTGAAAGATACTGGGACGAAATCCAGAAATGTCACAATCGCCCTCCCGGAGTCTAAAGTGTTTACGCGGGTCATAGAAGTCCCTCAACTTTCGCAGCGGGAATTAACCAGCGCAATTAAATGGGAAGCAGAACAGTATATTCCCCTCCCTTTGGACCAGGTCAATGTTGACTATACGGTTTTGCGCGAGGCGAAGGAGACGGGAACCAATAAGATGGAAGTATTGCTGGTGGCCGCACCAAAGGCGCTTATCGACCGATATCTGACGATTCTTGAATTGGCTGAGCTTACTGCCGTAGGGGCGGAGACGGAGATCATCGCGACATCGCGTGCTGTTGCTAGATCAGCGTCCAATGTCAAAACGCTCATGGTGGTAGCCTTGGGAGCGCAGACGACGGATATTGCGGTACTCAAAAACGGCGTTCTGGTTTTTACGCGATCGGTTGCTGCAGGTGGCGAGGCTCTCACGCGGTCGATAGCGCAAAGCTTTGACTTTACTGTCGCCCAAGCCGAAGAATACAAACGGACGTATGGATTATCTCCGGACAAACTGGAGGGCAAAATCGCGCTGTCGGCAAAACCGATCATGGACACGATTGTTGGTGAAATAAAACGGGGTTTGGCGTTTCACCAGGAAAAATATAAAGATCAGCCGGTGCAGACCATACTTCTCACGGGCGGAACGTCCCGTCTTCCCGGTATGGTCGTCCATCTGGCGCAGGCGACCGGAGTCGAAGTTCAGATGGCTAATCCATGGGTGGGTATTGCTAAAGATGCCCGGTTTAATGTGCTGAACACCGAGGGGCCCAATTTCGCAGTAGCGGTTGGACTTGCGCTTCGGCAAGTAAGTTAGTTGTCTATGCCAGCCTCCAATACTATTAACCTCATTCGCAGCAAGACGAGTGGCCCCGCACAATATAGTGCGGTTTTTGAAAGTTTAAAGCGTGCCTCAATCGTTTCGGTATGGCTTTTTCTCCTTGCCGCCGCGATAACCGGCGGTCTGTATTATTACTATGTTATCGAACAGAGAGCACTGGATGCGGAGCGAGGCGCGCTTCGTCTGCGGGTGGACCAGGCCAGAATTAAGGAGGGACTACTGGTTTCCATAAAGGACCGCACCCGCATTGTCGAACGCGTTTTGTCGGCACAGCGTCCGTGGGCGGATATGCTTGATCTTATCGGTACCGTAATTGTCCCTCCTGAACTTTCAAATATCGCGGTTGATGAGCAAAATAAAGTCGGAATCGGCATTACTGCGGCCTCTATCGATGAGATTGTGGAGCCGATCGAAAACTTTATCGAATATGCCCAAACGGGAAAAATTCGAAATCCCCAGCTTTCATCCATCCAGTTTAATAAAAATGGATCCGTGACCGTTTCCTTGTCCTTTATTGCGCCTTTTTAGCCATGAATGACTTTGTGAAATTGTATCGTGCCTACCAGTCGCTTATCACGTCGATTGTGACTATTCTTATCGTTGTTCTTGGCACGGTCGTGGGTATTTTTCCGGCATTCCGCCGGATTGCCCAAATCCGTGAGGAAACCGATAAGCTTCAGGCACAGGTGGAAACGCTTCGGAAGAAAGCACTCATTTTGGAAGCCATTGACGAGGAGACATACCGCAAGTTTTTGGCGGAACTTCTTACCGCTGTTCCGGCGGATCAGTCGCTTACCTCGGTGTTCTCTACGGTTGATGGCCTTGCTGCGCAGTCGGGGGTCACCGTAACTGATTTGTCTCTCTCCAAACCGGGACAGATCGCCACAGAATCCGGGAAAAAGCTTTCAACTGAGGAAAAAAAGATCGGGAGCACCATCCTTCCGTTCGCCATTACCATTTCAGGCACGTATGATCAGATACGGGGCTTTTTTTCTCAGGTGGCCAGCGTTCGCCGAATATTTCGTGTCCGGAGTTTTGATTTTACACTTTTGGATCCGACAAGCATCTCGGCTCGTATCGCGATGGACGCTTTCTACGCGCCATACATCACAAATGTTGCTGCCATCGATGCTACCCTTGATGCTCTCAGTGAAAAGGATGAAGGCATAATTCAAACGGTTGCCAATATGCCGATTGTTGGGGTGAGTACGTCCATAGACGGCGGACAAACGCTCCTTGCTCCAACATTTGAGCAAAAAGAAAATCCCTTTGAACCTTAAGTCAGAAGATCCGGGCGTCTTTTTTTCGTTTTTTTGCGAGCTGCTTCCGCTCTCCACTGGGCAATCAGTTCGTGATTTCCGGACAAGAGAACGGCCGGTACCCGCTTGCGTTTGAATGTTTCCGGTCTCGTATATTGCGGGTATTCGAGTATGCGCTGGTTTCCTGAAAATGTTTCATCAGAGGTTGCATTTTCATGGGCAAGGACACCCGGAAGTAAGCGCACGACGCTATCGACAAGAACCATAGCAGGAATTTCACCGCCAGTGAGAATATAATCACCGATTGAGATTTCTTCGTCGACCAATGTTCGGATGCGTTCGTCGACGCCTTCATAGTGACCGCAGAGAAGGACAAGGTGTTCCTGTTTGGTTAGGTCTTCAGCTGTTTTTTGTACATATTGGGCACCTTGCGGATCCAAAAGTATGGTCTTTGTTTTTTTTGTCGTGATCCTGGCCCGTGCAAATGCGAGTGCCCGGTCTATGACATCGACTTTGAGGATCATCCCCTGTCCCCCACCATAGGGATGATCATCGACGCTCTTATAGCGGTCTGACGCAAAGTCACGGATATTAATGAATGCGAGGTCAACGGCCTGTTTCTGCGCCGCTCGTGCCACTATAGAATGACTGAAAACACTGCGCATCATGTCGGGGAACAACGTGAGAATGCTTATGTGGTACATAAGCTGCAGGAATTAGCGGTTTTCTTCGTCAATAACAACGTCCACGTAGACATTTTCTTTGGCTGCCATGAGCTTAATGAGATCCCGGATGGCGCGAATTATTCGCCCGCTTTTTCCGATGATTTTCCCCAAGTCTCCCGCGTTTGCTTGAATCGTGAAAATCGTACGGGACTCTTCTTTGGTTTCCAGGATTACCACTTCATCCGGATGGTCAACGATCGACTGAAGAATAAATTCAAGCGTTTTTTTCATAACTTTCTAGCAGTTTTTCTACCGCCGGTGTAATTTGTGCGCCCACGCCTTTCCAATATGCGATGCGTTCCTTATCGATTTTAACGTGTGCCGGCTTCACGAGCGGGTTATAAAATCCAAGGATTTCCACCGTAGAGCCGTTTCGTCTCTTGCCCTCCTCGATAGCCACGATGCGATAGCTTTTGCGGTTTGCGCTACCAGTTTGGGCGAGCCGTATTTTCAGCATAGATGGTTATTTTATCACGTTTTACCCAGCTTCTCAAGCGCAGAAGCTGCTGCTGCCTGCTCCGCTTCCTGTTTTGATCTGCCCATACCGGAACCCAGAATCCGGCCGCTGGCAGTGGCATCTATCCAGAATGTCTTAGCATGATCCGGTCCTTCGCTTTTGACGACCTGATATGTCGGGGAAATTCGGGATTCCTGCTGGATTATTTCCTGCAAAAGACTTTTGTAGTCGATATAGGTTTTTTTCTCTACGATATCCTTGGCTTTTGGGAAAAGATACGTGATAAGAAATGTTTTGACGGTTTCAATCCCGCAGTCCAGATACATCGCCCCCAACAGCGCTTCAAATGCGTCAGCCAGAAGGGACGGATTATTGCGTCCGCCTGACGCTTCCTCTCCATGGCTTAGCCTCAACAAGTCGCCGAGATTCAGTTGTTTGGCCACAGTGGCGAGGCTATTTGTTTTAACAAGGCCGGAGCGAATGTTGGTCAATGTTCCTTCTGGGAAATCTGGGTACGCTTCATATAAGAAATGTGACGTGAGAAACGACAAAACCGCATCCCCAAGGAATTCCAGCCGTTCATTGGAAATTTTCAGGTTGCGTGCTTCGTTAAGGTAGGACCGGTGGATAAATGCGCGCTCTAAAAGCTCGCGTGTTTTGAACGTGACGCCTATCGTTTTTTCTAAATCATCAAGGGTAATCATGACAGTTCCTTCAGTATAGAGCCCAATACGCCGTTGACGAATTTTGCGCTGTTTTCGTTCCCATACGATTTGGCGAGTTCTATGGCTTCGTCGATAACAACTTTTTCCGGCGCTGATTTGGAAATGACGAGTTCAAACACCGCAAGTCGAAGCACCGCAAGATCAATTTTCGCAATCTTATCGATTGGCCACTCGGGAGCTGATTTTTGAATCCTGCTATCAAGATCAGGGAGATGCTGGATGATATCCTGAATGTTCGGATCTGCGTGCGAGGTGGCGAAACTGTAGGCAAACAGTTTCTGCATGCGGTCAATACGTTTTTGATGCCTCGGATCGTTGGGCGTCTTCATCGCGGTGTAATTGCCCATTGATAACGGGTACCGTTACCCATCAACAATGAAAAATTAACCTTATTTTTTGGCCTTTTTGACAGTTTTTTTCACCACTTCCTTGCCATGGTAATATCCGCAGTATTTGCAGACGCGGTGCGGAAGCCTGGGCTTGCCGCACTGCGGACAGGCCGTCAGGCCGATTTTTTTAAGGGAGATAGCTGCTTTGCGCTTACCGCCCCTTCTTGTACTATGTCTTCGCTTCGGTAATGGTGCCATATTTAATCCAAACCTTGGGATATTGTACTCTTTTTCGCCTCTTCTCTCAAGAGGGGGAAGTGGGAAAGCTCCGGATCGTCAAGCGTAATGGCCTCGACCGCCTGTTGCGCTTGGGCGATAATATTACGATCCTGATACGAGGCGATTTTTAGATTTGGCACGCCGTGTTGCCGGATACCCAGCAGATCACCTGCTCCGCGCAGCAGCAGATCCGCCTCAGCAAGCTTCGGTCCGCTTGACTCGGCTTCGAGGATTTTGAGCCGTGCGACGATTGACTCGTTTTCTTCCTCGGTAAACAGTAAACAATACGAGGGCTTATCGCCACGCCCTACCCTGCCGCGGAGTTGGTGAAGTTGGGCTAATCCGAACCGCTCAGAAGCCTCGATCATGATAATGGTTGCATTGGGAATATCGATGCCGACCTCGACAACGGGAGTGGCTACCAGGATGGCATGATGCTTTTTGCGGAACGCATCAAGTGTGTCCTTTTTTTCGGCAGGCTTCATGCGGCCATGTAAAAGGCCGAGGGAGAATGATGAAAAGGTCTTTGTAAGCTGTTCATACTCCTTTTTCACTGCCCTGACCGTTGTCAACGTTTCCGATTCTTCGATAAGCGGACAGATAATAAACGCCTGTCCCCCCGTTTCCGTCAGTTGCTTGGCGATCCATTCGTATGCGCGTTTTCGGCGTTCCTTCGGGACGACCCATGTTTTAACGGGTTTTCTGCCCGAGGGCATCTGTGAGAGCACGGAGAGATTCATGTGTCCCATCACTGTTTTGGCCACCGTTCGGGGAATGGGTGTTGCAGTCATGGTGAGAACATGGGGGCGGACCGGTCCATTGAGTTTTTCGGAAAGGAGTGTTCGCTGTGATACGCCGAACCGGTGTTGTTCATCCACGATGACGAGTGCCAGATTTTCCGGTGCCACACCTTCACCCAGAAGCGCATGGGTGCCAACGAGAATGTCGTTTTTTTCCGTTGAATCTTTATGGGTGCCGGTGACCAGGCCCACGCGGACGGAAAACGGCGAAAGAAGCTTTTGCAACGATTCATAATGTTGGGTCGCAAGGATTTGTGTCGGTGCCATGAGTACCGATTTCTTCCTGTTTTTGGCTGCGATAAACAAGGCAAGAGCAGCTACGACCGTTTTGCCGCTTCCGACATCGCCCACGAGGATGCGGTTCATGGGAAACGGATGCGTTAGGTCAGTCACGATTTCCTGGATCGCCTGGTTCTGATCACCGGTGAGCTGAAATGGAAGGGATGCTCTGAAGCGTTCAAGATCATCTCCGGTCAGCGGGAGGACTGTTGCAGTTTCGTGTAATTCTCGCTCGTGCCGTTGCAGGTATGCGCGGATTTGAAGACGCACCAATTCATCAAATGCCAGCCGCCGTCGTGCTTCTTGCGCCTGTGCCAGGGAGGTGGGAAAATGAATGGTTTTTATGGCCGTTGACAGGTCCATAAGGTTCAATTTTTTTTGTAAGGCCGTAGGAATTGTATCTGTGAGTCGGGGAAGCATGTGGGGCAGCAGAAAGGCGATACGGCTTCTGAGCCATTTTGGGGATATTCTTTCGGTTGCCGCGTAGACCGGCACGATACGTCCCGTGTGAAGAGAGGATTCAGTGGCTTCTTCAAACAGTTCATATTCAGGAGCGCTGAGAACCATTTTGTTTCCGAACCACGAGATTGTTCCGGCCAAGTGAATGACCATGCCGGGTTTAATCAGGGAACGCAGATACGGCTGATTAAACCAGATGACACTAAGCGTCCCGCTTTCATCCGTTACCTTTGCTTCCTGAATCCGCTTTCCCGATTTCGTGGCAAAAGCGTTAAACCGCGAAACGGTGGCTTTTATGGTTACGGTTTCCCCGGCCCGCACGTGTGAGATAGGCATAACGAGTGAGAAGTCGTTATATCGGAACGGAATATGATACAGAAGATCCTGGACGGTCGTAATCCCCAGGCGCGACAGTGCTGCGGCGCGGATAGGTCCGACGTGTGGAATGAAGCGCACGGGCGTATCAAGATCGATTTCCATGAGTCGATTATACACGGAAGCCTGGCGGCGTTATTGTCCCAGCGTTGTCACAAGCGGAAGAAATGAAGATGCGACCAATGCAAGCGACGCGATGACGACCATGACTTTCCAGAATTTTTCGTGTTTGCGAAAGAAGTTCATATTACTCCCCTATTCTGACGGCTTTTTTTCCAATTTTCAATACGGATCCCGTTTTTACCGAAGAAAGCATTTTTTTGGGATCAGAAATGACTTCGTCATCCACCCGAATAGCCGACTGATCAAGGAGCCGACGGCCCTCAGATTTGCTTTGGACGAGTCCGGCTACTATGGATGCCTCCAGTATCGTCGCGCCTCCCAAGGAGGTCCGTGAGAGAACAGAAAGGTCCGCTTCCTTCAGATTTCCTTTCTGAAAGCGAGTTTCGAATTCGTTTTGCGCTCCGTCTGCAGCGTCCTTGTCGTTGAACTGTTGCGTTAACGTGTGCGCCAGGAGCTTTTTGTAGGTCATGGGATTCTCCCCTGCCGTCATTCTCTTTTTCATTGCTTCGATCACTTCAAGCGCCGTATCGGTAAGTAGGGTAAAGCATGGGACAATCGCGTCATCACCAAGCGACATGATTTTTCCGTAAAATTCGTTTGGTTCATCCGTAAGGCCAATGACGTTTCCTTCGGTCTTGCCGATTTTTACGCCCTTTGAATCCGCCAGAAGCGGTGTGGTCATAACGAATTTCTCCTTTCCAAGCATGTTTTTCACCAGGGTACGACCGGCAAGCATATTAAAGGTCTGGTCGCTTCCGCCAAGCTCAAGGTCCACCTTCATGGCCACTGAGTCATATCCCTGCAGCAGTGGGTAGAGAAATTCACGAAGATTAATCGGGTCCCCTGCTTTCATACGAACCTGGTACATATCACGCTCAATCATTTGCTGCACGGTGAAGTTTTGGGCAATACCAAGCAGATCCTCCAGCTTTAATTCCGTCAGCCAGTCTCCGTTGTAGAGAATCTCCACAGGATTCTCCCCGTCGAAGCGTACGATCTTTGATGCCTGCATAAGATACGCCTTGGCGTTCTCACGCAACTCCTGGCGGGACATGAATCGACCGCGTGCTTTCATTTTCCCTGACGGGTCGCCTGCCAGTCCGGTACCGTCACCGACGAGAAAGATGACATGGTGTCCGAGGTCCTGGAATTGGCGCAGTTTCCGAAATCCGACCGCGTGGCCGATATGCAGCTGCGTGCCGGTGGGATCAAAGCCCTGATAGAGACGGAGTTTCTTTCCGCTTCTAAGCGTTTTTTCCAGCGCATCCCGGTTTGGGTATACCTGATCAACGCCGCGCGTCAATAAGTTCGTAATAGCATCCATAGTTCTCCCTAACTATACCATACGCATCCGATAGACCGCTACGAAGATCTCTCATGACGCACCCGAATCATGTGCGTCATGCAGGGTCTGGAAAATGTATGCCGTTTCCTCAAGACCGATACACGCATCGGTAACGCTTACCCGACAATCATGCTGACCGCCGGAGACAAATGGCTGTTGGCCTTCTGCCAAATTACTTTCGATCATGACGCCCAGTATGGATCGGCTTCCGGCTCGCATCTGTGTGGCCAGATCTTCAGCAACAATTCGTTGCCGCGTGTAATCCTTGCTGCTATTGCCATGAGAGCAATCGATGAGGAGGCGGGGCTGGAGGCGCGCCTTTTCTAATTGTGTGACCGCGGCAGCAATACTCACTTCATCATAGTTTGTGCCGGCGGAGCCTCCGCGGAGAATGATATGGCAATTCGGATTTCCGTTTGAAGCGGCAATGGCGGGTTTCCCATCATCGGTTATTCCGGGAAAACGATGCGGATGAGAAGCGGAGATGATAGCGTCAATGGCAATTTTGACGTTTCCATCTGTCCCGTTTTTGAACCCGATGGGCATATCCAGGCTTGATGACAATTCACGATGAGGCTGACTTTCCGTTGTCCTGGCCCCGATTGCACCCCAGCTTACTAAACTGGACGTATACCTGGCCGTTGTCGTATCCAGAAACTCTGTTACCACGGGCACGCCAATGTGCGTGATATCACACAGCAACTTCCGAGCCACCAGAAGACCGGTGTTCATATCGTAACTCTCATTGAGATACGGATCGTACATAAGCCCTTTCCATCCTACGGTAGTGCGGGGTTTTTCAAAGTAGAGCCGCATAACAAGCTCCAAACGATCTCCAAACTGTTGTCGTTGTTTGGCTAGCCAATGGGCATATTCCATTGCGCCGTCCGGGCTATGAATGGAGCACGGTCCAACCGCGACAAGGAGTTTGCTTTCGGGATTGCCTCGCAGTGCGTCAGTAATTGTTTCCCGGGCTGTTAACACGGTCGTTATGCTCTCAGCGCTCGCCGGCAAGATCGCCTTGAGTTCAGCCGGTGTCATAAGCGGCGTCACTTCGTGAAGTGCGGCTTGTTCCCCCATAGGAGAACCGTGCGTGATCATGTCCGCACCTCTTTGTCCTGTCTGTGTCAACGGTTCCAAAGACATAGTAAGGTAACCCACAAAAAACCCCGCTTCCTGCGGGGTCGTGTGGTTTTTTGTTTTTAGTGTTTTATATCTGTGCCACAACAGTTTCCCCGCGTAAGCTGGGTGTAAAATAAAACCAAAAAAAGTTTGACTGTTGCGTCATACGTACAGGTAAGTATAGAGGGTCTGATGGATTTTTGCAATATCGCTTTGTTTTTGAGTACAATAGTCCCATGCCGGATTTCGTCAGTGCTTTCAATTCGCGACAACGACGGCTTCGCCTAAATTTCTCCAAAGTACGAACTCGGACATGGGCAACGCTCGCCATGGGAGCGTTTATCGTTCTTTTGGTGGGCCTCCTGTTTGTGGGTCTGCTTTTTGCGTGGTATGCCAAAGATCTCCCCCGCCCCGATAAAGTACGACGTACCGAAGGATTATCTACCGTTGTATTGGATAGAAACGGGGAAACGCTTTACGATATTTACGAGGATGAAAATAGGATACCCGTTGACTACGAAGATATCCCCAACTATCTCAAGCTTGCAACTATAGCAATAGAAGATAAAGATTTTTTTAAACACCAGGGGCTTTCGACGGCAGGCATTATCCGCGGGATGTTTGCCTGTGTGCTCGTTCGCCGTTGTCAGGGAGGATCGACGCTTACGCAACAACTGGTGAAAAACGTTCTTCTTTCCGATGAACGGACACTTCCCAGGAAAATGAAAGAAGCCATCCTTTCCATCCAGATAGAGCGGCGGTACAAGAAAGACGAAATATTGCAGATGTACCTCAATGAGGCGCCATACGGGGGAACGGCAGTAGGAGTAGAATCGGCAGCACAACTGTATTTTAACAAGCCGGTAAAGGATCTTAATCTCATTGAGTCTGCCGTGCTTGCGGGTCTTCCCCAGTCACCCAGCAGATACTCGCCCTTTACCGGTGAGGAAAAGGCCTACGTTTGGCGTACCGAGCAGGTGCTTCGTCGCATGCGGGAGGATGGGCATATCACGGCCGTGCAGGAGTCGGAAGCCAGAAAACAGCTGGACACGATTGAATTTGCCCAGGAGGCTTCCAGCCTCCGTGCGCCGCACTTTATCGCTTACATTAAAGAACTGCTGGTGGCACGGTTCGGCTCCAAGATTGTAGACGCAGGTGGGCTCCGGGTGACGACGACGTTGGATTGGGACCTGCAAAGCGAGGCGCAGAAGATCGTAAAGGAGGAGGTAGATAAGGCAAAAAATCTGAAAGTCTCCAATGGGGCGGCCGTTGTTCTGGATCCGAAAACCGGGGAAATTCTCGCGATGGTTGGCAGCAAGGATTATACGGCGACGGACAGTGGAGGATTTAAGTTTAACGTCGCAACACAGGGTATACGGCAACCAGGCTCGTCCATCAAGCCCATTACCTATGCGGCGGCGCTTCGCAAAGGCTATACGGCTTCAACAATGCTTATGGACGTAGAAACCAAATACCCGTCGGGAGACCCGCAGAAACCGGAGTACAACCCCAAAAATTACGACGGGAAATACCGAGGACCCATGCAGTTACGCTACGCGTTGGCCAATTCCATAAATACTATCGCCGTAAAGGTAAGCGCGCTTGTGGGAGTCAGGGATATCTTGAAACTTTCCTATGATATGGGCTTGTCGACGCTTGAGCCCACGGACGAAAATCTGAAACGGATAGGCCTTTCGCTCACACTTGGCGGCGGTGAAGTTACGCTGCTTGAGCTGGCAGCTGCCTATGGCGTCTTTGCATCGGGTGGATATTACGTGCCACCCGTCGCCATTCTGAAGGTGGAGGATGCCAAAGGAAAAGTATTGTTCGAGCAAAAACCGCCTTCACCAAAAGAAGTGTTAGGGAGAGAAATCTCCTACATCATTTCAGACATTCTTTCAGACAATGATGCCCGCAAAGAAGTCTTCGGTACACGAAGCCTTCTTGTTATTCCGGGTCATACCGTGGCAGTGAAAACGGGAACGACCGATGACAAGCGTGATAACTGGACCATGGGCTACTCCCAATCCATCGTCGTTGGGGCGTGGGTCGGAAACAACGATAATTCCCCCATGAGTCCGACGCTTGCTTCCGGTGTTACCGGTGCGGCTCCCATCTGGCGGCGGATTATCCTCAAGGCGCTTGACGGAAAAAATAACGAACCGTTTACGAAACCCGATGACATTATTGAGATGGACATAGATGCTTTTGGCGGCGGTACCCCGGTAGATGGATCGGCAACCAGAAAAGAGCGTTTTGAGCGGGGTACGGAGCCTACAACACGTGCCCTGGTGTACGAATCAATAAAGGTTTCAAAAAAAGATAACAGCAAACTTGCCAATCCGGTGGAAATAGCAAAAGGTGAATATGATACGAAGACATTCATCATCATAAAGGAAAAAGACCCTATCTCTACTGATGGAAAGAATCGTTGGCAGGAAGGTATTGATGCGTGGGTGAAGGGGCAGGCAGATGCCAAGTTTCACCCTCCGACGGAGACCTATCAGGGGGGCGACGAAATCGGTATCGCCATAAAAAGTCCTTCAGATAATGCACAGATAAACAGTAATTCCGTGGAAATCCGCATTGAAGCGTCAAGCACCAACACACTAAGCAAGGTTGAAATTTATGTTGACAGTGTGAAAGTTGCTGAGCGAACAGACAAAAGCTTCACGGAAACAATTACTATTGCCAATGGCTCGCATCGGATCCGCGCGCGAGCAGTTGACGCTCAGGGGAAAACCGCAGAACATGACATAGGAGTGGGCATCAATGAGCCATACGCCTCACCCACGCCGACCCCCACCCCGTAATGCGGCTTCAGCCGCACGCAGCGTTGTTTGATGTGAATATTTTTTCTCGTAGAATTTGCCTTGCCTGATTTCTCCAGAGAGAAGGCCAGCGGCGCGGACGATGTTGTCAACGATGGTCACTGTTGCTTTCCGGGCAGTTCTAGAAAGTGGGTTAAGATCAACGGTTATAACGGTTTTCCCCAGGGCAACAAGTGCTTCGGTTCTGTCCCCGTCTTCCAAGGGCACAAAGACTACATCGGCCTTCCCTATTCCTTGAGGATTACAATATTTTCGGGGTGAGGCAAGTCCAGGAATCCGGAAGGTGTGATTCGGAACGAGAATACGTCTGGCACCGAATGAAGCCAGATAATGCTTAATCCGTGCGATACGGTCTCTGGAGGAGTGAAATAAATTAATCTCAAGTGGCGCGTTGAGGAGATCTGCGATCTTGACGAGTTCCTCAGGGACAAGGGCGGCCGTATTACCGTTGACGGATAGAACCGGATGGCGCGCTTTTTGTAAAAGCTTCGCAGCGTGGCGAATGGCCGCCATGGCAAACGCATGGGTTCGTTCTCCCAGAAGATAGTCGAATGCCTCCCCTCTCCCGTGCGCTATAAGGCCGTTTGGAGAGGTGATGCCTAGCTGTACGCCCGTTTCTATCTTCTTGCGCGTTAGGAGAGACAGGTATCTGGGATGAGATGTAGGTATCCTCATAGGAGGGTTGCCTTTTTAGAATCCATGCGAAGAGCGATGGCGTCGTCAAACGGAATGGTACTTACGACCGCATTACCCAAAAGAATCATTGCCGCTACGCCTCCCCGCTTTTCAATAGCGGTAATGGTCCGGGAAATTTCTGGTGTCATAAGGCCACAGGCGCGGGTGAAGGTATTGGCAAGTGATGCGATGACGTCAAATGACAGTGTTTCTTGCCGAGCAAGCAGCTTGGCAAGTGTTTCAAGTGCTATGTTTGCGTTTGTATTTATGGTTGACACGAGCCGGGAATCTCCCAATACCGATGAAGTGAGGAGTTTTCCGTATGAAATGCAGTAGACAGAAATTGGCGGTATCGGCAGTTTCTGGACGGTAAACCGTGCACTCGTCACGAATTTGGCGAAGAAGCCGCCAAAATATTCGTTTGCCACGTCACCAAGCCCTGTTTTTGATAGTACTTCTGCCGTGTGTGCCGCTTTCGCCAGCGTCAAGGGGTGTTTCTGAAGGTCAAGCAGCTCGTTGACGGCATAGGCGGCAGCCAAAGCGCTCGCAGCACTCATGCCGAAACCGGATCCGAGCGGGAGAGGCGAATCAATAGAAACGGCAAGAGGAATTTTTGTGAGCTGATGAATCGTCTGTGTCACACAGGGAAGATTCAGCTGGATGCCATTATATGAGATCGTGTGTTTCCTGGCTCGCTGCACGGTTACCGTGGCGCCCTCATTTATCGTAAATCCGATTCCTACCGAGCCCGTTTTTTGCGCAAGGGTGTGGGGTACGACGCCGAAAACAAGACTGATATTCCCCGGTGCCCAGGCCTGAGCAGCGTTCATAGGAATTTGATGATTTCCTGGGCGACAACGGATTTTGGTGAAAGTGGTATGTGGGTAACTTGTCCTGCCGCGGTTATGACATACACGTCGTTCATGTCGCTGCCAAAGCCGGTTGCATCCCTTCCGACGTCATTGGCGATAATGAGGTCAGCGGATGCATGAGCGAGCCGTGCCTGAGCCAGGGAAACAAGCTTTTTGGGTGAAAGGCGTGATTCTGCCTTAAATGCCACAAGGAATACTGATGGATGTATGCGTTTGATTGAATCTAGTATTTTTTTTCTGGGTTCGAGTTCGAGGGACAGCGGTGTGTCGCTTGATGTTTTGCCGTGTCGTGCGTTTTTTACCGAAAAGTCAGATACGGCAGCCGCATGAATGCAGATATCCATCGTCGGGAGATACTTTTTCATACGTTTTTCCAATGATTCTGCAGTATCAAATTCTTCCTCCTGCATGGCAAGTTCCGGTGAGACGGATGTTCTGGAGCGCAGAAGGATCACCGTCGCTCCTGCCTGAACGAGCGCATGCGCCATGGCAACGCCCATTTTTCCGGAGCTTTTATTGGTGATCATGCGTACGTCGTCGATGGGTTCAATAGTTCCTCCTGCCGTCACCAGTGCATTTTTACCCAGCAGCGGCTTGGCTACGGAAGAAAAGGAAACGATCGTCTGTGTTAACATCGCTGTGTCGATGAGCCGGCCCGTTCCTTCATATCCGCACGCAAGCATGCCGCGGGCCGGTCCGGCAATGTGATATCCGAGATGTCTGAGCTTCGCGACGTTTTCTTGTGTGGTCGGATGATGCCACATATGAACATTCATTGAGGGACAAACAAGCACCGGACAGGTGACGGCAAGCGCAGTTGTTGTCAGATAATCGTCTGCTATGCCGTGGGCAAGCTTAGCGATGCTGTTGGCCGTTGCCGGGACGATCACATAGAGGCTTGCCCGGTCTGCAAGGTCAATATGCTCAACATGGCGGGTGTTCAAAATCGTATCAGCGCTAAATGACCGGGGAAACAAGGTAGTATAGGGACGTTTTCCCGTGAGATTTTTGATTTCCTGAGAATCGATGATTCGGGCAGCTGATGGCGTCAGGATTGTTTCAACTACCAAGCCCCGGTTCTGGAGTTTGGCAATAAGTGCGGGAACTTTTACTGCGGCTATTCCGCCTGTGACGCCCAAAAGGACGGTTGGCTTCATATACTACTGAGTCGTATCGAGCGATGGAATCATGCAGATTTTTGTACGGCGCCAAACCTCTTTTTTGCTACGGCCAGGATCTGGGTCCGTGCCGGTTCTATGTCCTCACCGGTGAGATTTCTCTCCGGATGCTGGTACGTGACATGAATGGTTCGCGTGTTTTCGTACACATCAAGGAGCGTGACGCTGGTAATCAGCGGGTGAACCGTTTTTAACCCCTCCATAAGCGGACCTACGGCAAAATCATCAGGAACCACAAACGAAAAGTCTTCAACAACTGGCGGATACTTGGGAATGGGCACATATCGTTTTGTTGGCCTCCGGTCTGCGACCAGTTTCGTGATCGAAAGATCCAGAATGGTCACTGGTTTTTTTATGCCGAGGTCTGAGAGAAGTGTCGTTGAAACAGCCCCGACGGAGCCATACGGTCCAAATGAAACGCATTTGTCAGGATCCTTCCATGAAGTTGAAACTCCATGCTCCCGCGCCGTCTGGTTGACGCCAAAAAGATCGATAATAGCCTGCCCAAGGCCTTTGAGTTCCAAGAATGTATCACCGCTTACCGCGACCACGAGGATGTCTTCCTCACGGGGAAGCGCGTTTACCTCAAAATGGTAAATCTTTGAGAGTTCAAAAATCCGCACATCGTCAACCACGTTCAAGTTATTCTTAACGGCAGCAAGCACACTGGGCTGTAAGGACGGTCTCAGATAAACCCAATCCGAAGACAACGGATTTGCAAGTTTGTATGCCTTATCCTTCGGAAGCGCAAACATATTCATTTGCTCCTCAGATAGCATTGAATAAGTATATAACTCGGTATATCCCCAATCTCGGAGGCGGATTTTTACCTCTTCTTCCCATGCCAGCTCAGGACTTGGGGCGGCCATTGGAGGCTCACCTGCAGGAAGCCGGCTTTCGATACGATGATAGCCGTATATGCGTGCAATTTCCTCGATGATATCGACATCAATCGATACGTCTCTGCGGTAACTGGGAACGCTGACGGAAATCGTATTTTTCGTGATTGTCGGCCTAAATCCAAGCGATGAAAGGATTTGCTTTATTTCATTGTCCCTAAGCGATACGCCCAGATACCTGTCTGTTTTTGTCCGGGTTACGGATACGGTTGCCGGTTTGTATGGATGCGGATGGATATCGTACAGTTTGCTTGCGATTTTTCCGCCCGCGACTGTTTCGATCAACTGCACGCCTTTCATAAGCGCCGGTAATACCAGCTCACTGTCCACACCTTTTTCAAACAGCCCCGCTGCCTCCGTTCGGTGTGCAAGTCGCATGGACGTTTTGCGTATGCGCACCGGATCGTATGTCTGCAGAAACAGGATGACCCGTCTGGTTGTCGGTTGTATGCTGGAATTTTCCCCGCCCATGATGCCACAGAGGTCAATGAGTCGCTTTTCGCCGTCTTCTATGACGATATCGTCGCCGGGCAGGGTATGGGTTTTGCCGTCGAGCGTTGTAATGGTTTCCCCTTTTCGGGATGCGCGAAGGTGCATAAACGGGACACCGTTTTTCTTGCCGATGGCATCGTAATCGAAGGCATGCGCTGGCTGCCCATAGGCGCGCATAAGGTAGTTGGTGATGTCAACGATCGTATTGATCGGGCGAATTCCTGTAGCGGTAAGTTTGCCGGCAAGCCACTTGGGAGACGCGCCCGCGTTTACGTCTGTCAGGACAATGCTCGCCCAGCGGGGATTCAACTGGGGATCCGTCTTAATCGTCAGGGTAAGTCCCGTTTCTTTTGCATGGCTTTGTGCAAAGGTTTTCTCGTCAACGTCGTAAGGATCTTCCAGAAATGACGCTTTTAGCCCGAATTGCCGGAGGATCACCGCCGCTTCCCGGGCAATGCCGACGATCGACATGGCATCGGGACGGTTGGTCGTAATTTCAATATCATAGACCGGTTCACCTGTGTCCTCATAAATCCGTTCTATTGACGGGCCTGAGAGGGAGAGATACTCCTTAATCTGCGCAGGAGTTGCATTTGTTTTCAAATGTTCCCTCAGCCACGAATCCGGTACGAGTATGTTCATAGGTTAAAACTGTTGTAAGAACCGCACGTCATTACCATACAAGAGACGGATATCATCAAGTTGGGTGCCGGATTTCATCATGGACGTCCGTTCGATGCCCCACCCAAAGGCAAATCCGGAAAACTCATCGGGATCAATTCCGCCGTTTCGCAAAACCACAGGATGCACCATTCCGGCGCCTCCCAGCTCCAGCCAGCCGGATTTGCAGAGTCTGCATTTGGCGCCATCTGACAGTATCCCTGTGCCTGCGCATATGCCGCAGGTGATATCAACCTCAAAGGAAGGCTCAGTGAATTGGAAATGAAACGGGCGGAGCCTGGTTTTCCGTCCGGGTCCGAAGAATTGCATGGCAAAGTGATCGAACACGCCTTTTAAGTGTGAGATTGAGACGTTTCGGTCCACATACAGCCCTTCAAACTGGTGAAACATCGGCACATGAGAGATATCTATTTGGCGACGATAACATTTTGCGATATTAATCATGCGGATCGGAAGTTTCCCTTTTTCCATCTCCCGTACCTGGCCGTTACTCGTGTGCGGAGTGAGCACAATTTTCTGTTTTTTCGGATCTCTGGATGGCCTGCCAGGGTATTGTATAAAGAATGTTTCCCACTCGTCGCGGGCCGGATGATTCGGCGGCATGTTAAGGGATTCAAACGGATACCAGTCCCAGTCTACTTCCGGGTGTCTGACGCGGGTAAACCCGATGCGCTCGAAGATGCGGGTGATTTCCATAATCGCTTGGGAAACGAGGTGCAAATGACCGATCGGCGGTTGCGTGCCCGGCATGGTCACGTCAATTTGCTTTTGGGCCTTTGTAGTGCTATGAATTTGTGCTTTCGCCGTCAGCGCAGCCTCGATACTGTTTTTTACCTGATTTATGACGATACCGACCGATTGCCGTTCGCCGGCAGGGACATCGACGATCCGGCGGCTTATTTTTGCAAACGGCGACTTTGCGCCTAGGGCATCCAATCGTATCTGGTCCGGAGGCGCGGTGCTTTCCCGTACAGCCTGGAGTGTTTCGTTTTGTGTATCTAGAAGCATGCCGGTTAATTCAGCCGCGGTCAGCGTTGCAGTTTCCGCCTGGATGACGTCGGATGGCGCCTCCGCAATCGTATAATGCACCCGGACGTGGGATTCCGTATTTTCGATTTTCCCTATCGTTATGGGTCCAACTTCCGATGAAGCGGCCACCTGTGTGCCGCCATCAGGTATCGGCGGAAGCCCACCCACAGAGAGGATGCGAAGCGGTTTGTTTTTTGGCAGATGCGCGGGTGTCCACGCTGCGCGTTTCTGCAGTTCTTCCAGGGTGACAAATTCCGTCGTTAGGGATACGGCTTTCTCTACGATAACGTTGGCTTCTTTTTCTATGCCGAATTTCTTGTCTATCGGGAGACTGCCCTCATATTCGATGTACGGATCCTTTCCGTGTTCGCCCCGCGTGGGCACGAGTTGTGGATAAAGAAGCTTGACTGCCTCGTGAACAATATGCCCGGCGCTATGCACGCGCATATGGAAATACCTGAGCTTCCAGTCAATTTCACATTCGACCTGGTCTCCCGGCGAAAAAGCCCCATCAACAGTGGCCTCATGAATGATATGTTCGCCTTTGAGTCGAACCTGCCGTACGCGGGCTACCGCGTTTTTTCCCTTGATGGTTCCCCGGTCTGACGGCTGCCCTCCCCCCTCGGGATAGAAAATCGTGGCTTTAAGCGTTATCTGCCAGTGGTCGCCCTTTTTCTCACAGGATACCACGGTGGTGGTTAATTGTTTTTGATAGCTGTCTTTTAAGTAGACAAATTCGTTCATAGGTTGTTTGGTTTCATTGTATGTATTACACGGCGTTGCCGCAAGCCAACAAAAAACCCCGTTTTGCGGGGTTTCTTTCTCTGGTTGTTCACCAAAAACCCCGTTTAGGCGGGTAGAAAGAAAAATGAGAATACGAATTTCCCGTTCATAAATTAATTTACGGTTTTTACTTTTTCCAGTATTGCGGCAAACGCATCGGGATGCTCCACGATGAGATTGGCAAGAATTTTCCGATCGACCTCGATGTTGTTTGCCTTCAGCTTGCTAATGAATGCACTATAGGAGAGTCCGTTTTGTTTGACCGCTTCGGAGATTCGTGAAATCCACAAGCGCCGAAATTCGCGCTTGCGCAGTTTTCGTCCCGCAAATGCGTATTCTCCTGCATGAAGATACGCTTCCTTGGCCACTCGAGTGAGGCGGCGCTTGGTCATGCGATAGCCTTTATTGGCTACACGCAGTTTCTTATGTTTTGCATGCGATGTTAATCCACGTTTTACTCTCATAATGCGTCTCCTTAGTTTCCCAGATAGCGTTTTACTACACGGATAAGCTTCTCGTTCGTCAGTGTTTTGGGCGAATCCTGTCTTCGCTGTCTGGCTTTATTCTTCACGCTTCTCAGATGCCGGGCTCCTTGTGAACGGTGGACAATTTTTCCGCCCTTGGTCAGCTTAAAGCGTTTTGTTACTATTTTTTTTGTTTTTACTTTCGGCATGTTATTCCTTTTTTTTGTCGGCTACCACCATAGCAGCAAGCGTACGGCCCTCCATGTGCGGCTCGCGTACGAGTCGTGCTGACTCCAGTGAAGCGACAAATCTGTTCATTACTTCAAACCCGAACTGCTTTCGCGTAATTTCTCTTCCCCGGAAGAAAACGGAAATCTTTACCTGATTTCCTTCTTCCAGAAACTCTTTTGCCTTATCACGTCGTGTGTCAAAATCGTGCTGGCCGATAAACGGTCGCAGTCGTATCTCTTTCACGCTGACGTTTTTTTGCGTTTTTTTGCTCTCTCGCTCTTTTTTCGCCTCTTGATACTTAAATTTCTTATAGTCAATGAGCTTGGCGACCGGAGGTTTCGCATTTGGCGCTATTTCTACCACATCCAGCCCCAACTCCTTGGCTTTTTGTAGTGCCTCAATTTTTGAGACCACGCCTATTTGCTTCCCTTCTTCATCAAGAAGTCGCAGCTGTAGGCTGGTGATCTGATAGTTGAGACGATAGTATCTAGCGCTTGTGTTCAATCTCGTCACCTAAACGACTGACGAAATCCTCAAGGCTCATGGCCTTGAGGTCTTCGCCCTTCCTGGTTCTGACAGCGATGCTGCCCGAATCAGCTTCACGATCTCCTATTATACCCAGATATGGCACTTTTTGCAACGTGAGATTGCGTATTTTGGCCTGCATCGTATCACTTCTTTCATCTATCTCCACACGGATACCCCGCGCCCGAAGGTGCCGAGCTGCTTTTCTGGCAGCGTCATGGTGTCTTTCAGCGATGGGGATAATACCCACCTGCACGGGCGACAGCCAGAGCGGAAAGGCTCCACCGTAAAACTCGATGAGAAACGCAATCGTGCGTTCGATAGCGCCAACGGATGAGCGGTGAATAACAATAGGTTCCTCCTTCGCCCCTTCTTCCGTGATGTATTCAAGGCCGAACCGTTTGGGCATAACGAAGTCGTACTGGACCGTGAATGCCGTTTCCTCCTTCCCCCAGATGTTTTTCATCTGGACATCAATTTTCGGACCATAGAAGGCCGCCTCGTTGGGCGCCTCAAAATAGTCAGCCTTGCGTTCATTGAGTACCTCCCGAAGCAGTGTTTCCGCGTGTTCCCAGGCCGCATCATCCTTAAAGTACTTTTTGTCATCCGATCGGTCGCCAAGAGACAAACGGTACCGGTAATTGACTCCCGCCGTAAGTCCCAGTACCCCAGCAACGTGATCGATGAGATCCAGGACGCCGTTAATTTCGTTTTTTGCCTGCGCCTTGGAGGCCACGATATGCGCATCGGCAAGACAGAAACTGCGAACACGCATCAGGCCCGTCAGTTCACCGGATTTTTCGTATCGATACAGTTTGGCTACCTCAGCAAATCGAATCGGCAGCTCCCTGTAGCTTCTGGGGCGGCTTCGATACAGTTCAAAATGGTGCGGGCAGGTCATAGGCCGCAGCATATACTCTTCATCCTCAATGCTGATGGGCGCGTACATCGTATCCTTGTAGTACGGATAGTGACCCGATGTTTTATAGAGCGACAAATTTGCGATATCCGGCGTATAGACGTGACTGTAGCCCCATTTAATCTCTTCGTCGACGATAAACCGCTCGAGGATCCGTCGCACGGTTGCGCCCTTTTCCGTCCAAAGTGGGAGACCCTTTCCCACAAGGTCAGAGAAGGTGAAGAGATTCAGGTCGGCGCCCAGCTTGCGATGGTCGCGTTTTTTGGCTTCTTCGAGGAGCGCTAAGTGCTCCTCAAGTTCTTTTTTCGTAGGAAAGCTTGTTCCGTAAATGCGCGTGAGCATTTTGTTCTTCTCACTCCCCCGCCAGTATGCGCCGGCTATCGAAAGTAGCTTGAAGAATTTCAGTTGCTTCATGTCGCCTGCCAGATGTCCACCGCGACACAGATCGGAATACGTACCGGACGTATAGACGGTGAGCGGTTGTCCGGCGGCCGCAAATTCAGAGATAAGCTCAAGCTTGTACTCATTTCCCTCGTACATTTCCTGTGCTTCCTTGATGGTTACGTCCCGTTTTTGAAATCCCTGCCAGTTTTTCTCCCAATGACTCAGAAGTTCGGTCATTTTTGCTTCTATCGTGGGAAAATCGTCTTCAGACACTTTGTCGCTTCCGAAATCAAAATCATAGTAAAATCCGTTTTCAATAGCGGGCCCGATCGTGCGCTTGGCTTTTGGCCACAGCTCCATAACAGCGGCTGCAAGCAGATGTGCGCTTGAGTGGCGGAGTAATGCAAGTGCTTCTGGTTTCATAGTTCCTCCCATAAAAAAAATCACCTGCAAGTCAGAGCTCCTTTCGGGGCGGTTCCATCTGACCTTTGGTGATCTCAATTTCTCCCATTACGCCGGGAGTGCGCTTCTCTTTGAGGTTGGTGAGGTCTCATGCAAGTGAGAAGTATCCGTATACTACCATACCGAGCGTCTCTGTCAACAGGAGGGCCCTTACAGTGCGCTCACACAAATAGCATACACCGTTGCAGTCCATGTTGTGGACGCGCCGGTTTTGTTCAGGTCAATTTTCCAGGCGCTTGCTGCGGAAGGATAATTTTGCTGAATCTCTATATCCTGCGTAGAACTTGTGTATCCCCCGCCAACCACAACTTTCCCCTCCGGACAGGTTGCGGTAAGTATTTTTGGATCCGTCGTTGACGTATCGCTCGTGGTGACTATTTCGTGTCCGGTTATGCCTCCCACACCGGTTGCCCCCTGAGGGCCGCTTGGTCCTGTCGGACCATGAGCGCCTGTTTCTCCGACTCCGCTTGGACCCGTCGGGCCGATCTCTCCAGTTGCTCCGACGGCTCCCTGAGGACCACTGGGACCAGTGACTCCCTGCAGACCTGTTGCGCCGGTTGGTCCGTCAACGCCGCTCGCTCCGGTGGCACCCGCCAAACCGCTTGAGCCTGTAGGACCGGTACTGCCCGTTTCGCCTATGGGACCCTGTGATCCGGTAGGACCGGTGTCCCCAACCGTCCCCGATGCTCCGGTTGCACCGGCTTCACCGGTACTTCCGATCGGTCCAGGGACGCCTGATTCTCCCTGCGGGCCGGTTGCACCGGCCGGTCCTGCCACTCCGGTAGCTCCCATATCCCCAGTTGGACCCGTCGGGCCGATCTCTCCAGTTGCTCCGACGGCTCCCGTCGGGCCGGTTGGTCCAATTTCTCCTTCGATTCCTGTTGCGCCAACGCTTCCGGTCGCACCCGTTTGGCCTTGTATGCCCGTTGCTCCCAGAAGTCCTTCCAGATCAAGGATTAGCGGCTCGTCCCCTTCATGACACTGAGCCCTGCGTAAACCGCCGCCAAGGGCATATACGGATCCGTCATCTTTGATACAGACGGTGAGATTTCGGTTAAATACATTGGATACTTCCGGGAATGCAGGAAAGGCCGGTAATGTCGGTGCGGCAAAAACGGTGCGGGGAAGACCTAAAACCAAACTAAGGGCAAGAGAGAAGAACAAGGCAGGACGAAATGCACGTTTCATGTATTCTAAAGACAATACGAGCGTACCCAATTCCGACTGGAAGTGTCAAGGCGTACTTACTAGATCAAAATAGGCGACTTATCCATCCCGGTGTCCGCGGGGCTTGGGGACGAATGGCTTGACAGAAGCAATGGAAGTCAGGTCGTTTTTAAAGAGGTAAAGAAGCTTGTCGATGTAGTTTGCCAGATCCTCTGCGTATTCAACATGCGGGATAACGATGTTTTCCTCAGTCTGTACCTGCGGTTCAACGATAAGGGTGCCTACATTATAGGATTTGAGCAGCAAATTCGGTTCGAAGGCCTTGGCTTTCAGCACTTCATTCCAGAACAGTGCGCGCTTCGACAGAGCAAACGGCGTTACTTTCTCAAATCGTACGAACCGGCGATCGGTGATATATGCGCGGGAATATTTGGATCTGGTTTTCGTCCACCAAAATGCAAGGAAAAGCGCGGCAAGAACAAAAACAGCACCGAACAGAGAAACGTGCATTGAGTCGGTCTGTGAACCGATGATCAGGATGATGCCAAAGAAAAGCGTGGCAGTCAGGACAATGCGTCCTATCAAGAAGCCTTCTACCACCCGATGTGGCGTAATTTCGTACAACACCCGTTCGCCTTCCTGTTGTCCGTCAAACGTCAGCATACGCTTATTGTACGTCCGCTCCTGATGCGGGTCAATTTATTCAACCTTATATGCATAAACGTGCAGTTTGGTATCCTGCTTCCAGATTTTCCAATCCGGAAAAATGAAACTATTTGTTACGACGACACTGCCGGGCTTCAGGTCGCGTTTCAATTTTTCCTGTAGGCGGCTCATACGCCAGGGAAGCAGGTACACAAATACCGCATCGGCACCAGTGAGATTACTTTTCCAGAAATCCTTCCATACGGTTTTGGCCTTGCCGGATACCCAGAGCGGAAGCAAACGTATGTTGCTGTACAACACCAAAAGCGGATTGATTTCAAAGCCGATCGCGCGTGCACCCCTGGCGGCGGCCAGTTCAAGGATGCGCCCATCGCCTGACCCCAGATCATACACGTGCATACCGGATCGCACACCGGACAGTTCCACCATTTTTTTAGACGTTGCCAGCGCTGATGGCACAAACGGGGCGCCGCTTAGGAAGGCAACGAGGTAATACAGAAGATAAATGGCAAACAGGCTTTGGATAAGAAGAAAGATAATTTCAAGCATACGCCGATTATACAACTGCGGCGTCGTCACTATAGCAAAAGGAGATGGAGCGCGCGCAGACGGGCAAAAGCCGGCACAGTGGGAGCAAGGATGACACGGACAAGCTCCTTGTCCTTAAGAGCCCGGAAGAGAATGTATTCAGGTATAAGTAGAAGAAGTACCAGCAACGCCAAAAGGATATTCGGATTGAACGGATTGGGTGATGTTGTTGTCCTGCCCAACACCGCTGGTTCCTGTTCTGCCACAGGTTCCGTAAACTGGCTTTCTGTGTCCGCTCCTCCCGTGGCTCCGGTCTGGATCGTGAAATAGCTTTCGCCCCACGCAGATACTTTGGTATTATCCGGTCCCGTGTATCCATACGCCGCAACGCGGATAGCATAATTTCCTTTCAGTGCGGATTTGGACAAGACCAGTCCAGAGCTAAATTTAATTCCCTTTCCCGCTGCGAGATTCCCGATGGAGGTAACCATGGTGTTTACCTCTTTTTTATCCTGAATAAGCATGATGATCATCTTTGCGTCGTAAACGGCGCCCGAGCCGGGATTTTTAATATTGGCAAAGAGCGTCACGGTATCCCCTGGCAGCACATATGCGGCAACATTGTTACTGGTAGTTACGGTGAGCAGCCCGCCCTGTTCCCGCTGGGAAGACGAATCGTTCTGGTTTTGCACTCTGGCACCACCAATGGCCGGGACCGGATCCTCCGGGAAAAGACTCTTGGAGCCGATGTCGCCGTTCCAAGTGCCGAAAATATTGATAAATCCGAAGAATCCAAAGGAGCGAATGAGGGTTGTATTAACGAAATTGATGATGTTGGCCAGAACAAACGCGTTTCCCGTCTCAATAGATCCGGCTCCACTAGCCGCTACGGTGTTGCCGCCGGTTATTGCTGACATCTGGATGTTGTTGGTTACATTGGCGTGATTGGCAGCAGAAATCCCGTCGTAGCAGGAGTCACAGGTTCCAAAAGGAACGACAAGTTCCTCTGAAACACCGCCCGTCCCGTCGGCCCAGCCAAGGAACTGTCCGTTCCAGGTCCCGAAATTATGAATGTAGAGCGCGGCATGCTGTGACCCATAGATGAGGGTATTGACGAAATCAAATAACTGCACCGCTGCTGTCGCATTTCCGGTGGTCACGGTACCATCTGATGCAGTTACCGTATTATTTCCGGTGTCTGCAGTGAGTGTCGCATTCGTCGTAACTTCTGCGGTGTTATCGACGCTTACGCCACCACACGTTTCACAGGTAGTAGATAATCCGGCCAAAAGGTCCGGTAAAAGAATATTTCCGGTAAATGTACCGAATATATTAATGACAGCGACATGTAAAACAGAATCGACCATAAGGAAGTTTATTCGATTCAGAAGTGACAAAAGTGCAATGGCATCCCCCGTGGTAATGGTTACTGTGTCATCTCCGGTTGCTGAGTTGGCCCCAGTATTTGAATCGATGGTTACGTTATTGGTAACGGTGGCATTGCTTTGGACTGAGAAAAGGGCATGAATCTCCTCGTCGTTGGGCTGCTGTGCAATCAGGATTGCCGCCAATTCACTGGGTAGCGACAGATCGATCGTTCCGCTTTCGTTCGCGTACAAATTGATGGTGTGATACACCACTTCAGCGTTTACTTCAGTACTATTTACATTGTTGTCCAGAACCGTTACGGCTACCGAGTCCCCGGTCGATAAGGTAACGGTTGTGGGTGTAGGCGTCGGTGTGGATGTAGATCCAGACGATTGCGATCCGGACGATCCGCCTCCAGATGATCCGTTTCCGTTGGATGTAACGGAGTTACTTCCGGTATTCGTATTTGTTTGAATTGATCCGGAAACCGATGCATCGTTCTCGACCAGGAGTGCCGAATCAGTGGCAGTCTGTACGTCAGTCGGAGTGGGGGTTTCTGTCTCCTCTACTTGGTCCACACTCTCTGTCGATTCCTCGGGATCTGCATCATCGGGCGTGACAAAGGGCGTTGAACTGGGCTCGTTTCCCCCGGTGTTGGCCTCACTGCCTGTATTTGTTTCTGTCGTTGTGTCGGTATTGGTTGTGGTGACGTCAGACTCGGGCGTTGGCGTCGGTTGCTCAGTGGGCGTTTCGTCCGGTGTTGTTTCCTGTGCCAGGGCAAGCGGCGTAACCAGGGAACCGAACATGACTAAGATGGTCATGATGCCCGCGATCCATTGATACAGTGGTTTTGTTGTTTGTGTGTACATGTCTCACCTGCAGGTCTCCAGGGAAGAAGAAGGTTCCCTCTTCCCCGGAGCCTTGCAAAGATGTTATTCGCCTACGACGGTCACATTGACCATCTGGGAAACGACTGATGCTGCTGCTGCGGCACCGGTCATGATGCTGCCTGCACCGCCAATCCAGTTGTACCCGGAATTAGCTTTGGTGTAGACGTCAGCCTTTACGGTTGTGTCCTCATTGTGGATAGACACATCATCAAAACAACCACATCCAGCTACATCGGTCATGTTGACCATTTGGCCAACTTCCGCGAGAGCTGCTGCGTCGCCTGTTTCGATTGTTCCAGCTTCGTCATCGTTACCACCCCACCACCAGAACCATCCTCGATGGCCCTTTTCACCTTCGACATCGTTGCCGCCGGTGTTGGCTTTTGTGGTGACTTCAGCCTTGACATAGGTGTCCTCGTTATGGATGGACAATTCGTCACTGCCGCCGAAACCCCACCATGGGAATTGGAAAGTTGCAAATGCGGGAGCTGCAGATGCCAAATAGATGACAGCTGATGCTCCGACTGCTGCGATTTTCTTTACGTTCATATTTATTTCACCTCCTTTCTAATATAGGATTCGATCACAATACGTATGATCGGCAACGAAAAAGGCACCTTGATACACACGTATCAAAGGTGCCTGCGATAGCGCTCGGCGAAATACGTTTGCGCGCTATACCGCGCGCATGTCTGAACTCGTTTTTTTAATTTGTCTTTTTGTTATCTGGCAGACGACACCGTTGGTTACATACAGTTCAACGGAACCGTACTCCAAATTTTTGAGTGCCGCTTTTATATCGGATATCAGGCGTGGAGAGAGTCTTGTGGTTGAATAATCGTTTTTGTCGCTCACAATGGTTTGTAGCGGGCAGCATGGCAGGAAAAATTACTACCTATAGTAGGTATATATAAACACACGCTCTATTGCGGTGTCAAGAGGGTTTGCGACCTAGCACACTGAATATTTTGAAAAAATGTGAAACGGCGTTGCTCAACTGTTGCGTTATCACGGTCAAAAGTGTGGATTTTTTGGTTTCGCTTTCCTGCTGTTGTGCCTGAACGGTTGCCGATAGTATTTCCTCGGGAAGTGGGGTTATAGTGGGAGGATTAGTGGTAGTTTTCCCCGCCGTCCCCTGCGCAGTCGTTTCCACGCGAATTGTTCCTGCCTCGTTACTTTTGACGGTTTTCGTTTCGCCGTTTACGATTGTGGTAACGGTGGTCTCGACGGTGGCAGTATTTCCGTTTGCCGTGGTGGACACCTCAGAGACGGCGCTTGCGTTTCCCGTTATAACGGTGGCAAGTATGGCAGGAAATACGATGGGTAAAATCATAGCGGGTGGGCGCACAGGGATTCGAACCCCGGACCTTTGCAATGTGAATGCAACGCTCTAGCCAACTGAGCTATACGCCCGCTCTGGGCTGAAAACTATCGTTTTCTTCCCGACGTCTCTCCTTTATCGTGTCGCCCCCTATTCTCAACCACATCGCACGGGGCGACGGATTGATATGGTGTTTTATCACAGACTGTTGCGTCGTGAGGCGCACGGGAAATAAAGTCCTACTTATTATACCTCACTGGGAAAAATGAACGCTAGTCTCTGTGTTAGCCGGCCTGGGTTGCCATCGTCCGCTCGTGAGAAAGTCCAAAACTGGTGCCATGTTTCTTGTACATGCCCCAATACTGCTTCTTTTGTTTTTTATTGCTATACAAAGACAGCCAGCTCCGACTGTCTTCCACCTGCTCTTTCAGGAGTCGAATAACCGAACGGAGGCGGTCAAAGAAATTTTTGTGATACACGCCCGGTGTTACCGGCACTTCATTGACTGCCTTTTCGATTTCAACGTTGAGACTGCTGATGGACGACGCAAGCGCTTTGAGCTCCAAGCGTACCGCTTCAATTTGTTCTTTCAGGCGCGGTTCTTCCTTCGCTACAAAGGGAGCGCGCTGTTGAATTTCCGGCCGTCGGTAGCCCGGAAATGGCGCACGTTCAGCGCGCATATCTACGGGAGCATTCGGTCGAAGTTCACCCTGTTTTTTCGGCCCCCCGACCACAGAGGAGAAAGCATCATTCCCAACCTTGGATGCGAGATCTTTGGTTACCGCTTTGCCAATGCCGCTTCCCAAGCTGCGCAGCGATTCCAGTATCGAATCATTGGCGTACCTGGGGGTTGCTTTTTTACTTGAGCCGGAACTAAATGCTGAGTTGTCCATATAAACTACCGAGTATGCTCCTCTTATGCACCTTTATTATATAGATGCTAAAAAGTCAAGCGTCTTTTGGCGCCGAAGGACAGATGCAATGTAGTAGCGCTGAGCTGCGAGCGCCTCTTTTTCCTGATCTGTTTTTGCGGTTTTGATAACCGTATCGATGTCGTCATCAGAAATAAGAATGCCCTCCGCATCGGCGATTGCTTCCAGGGCAAATTCTAGCGTCAGAGTACGGATTGCCTGTTCTTCATATTCTTTGCGAACGGTTTCGCTCGTGCGACCGGTGGAAGACAAGTATTGTTCCACGCTCATTCCAAGCTTTCGCGTCTGATCGATGAGCTCCGAGAGAAGGCGGTTTGCCTCGTGGTCGATCAAAAGTGCCGGGATTTGCGTCTTCACATTCTCAAATACCGTCTTGAGCAGTTCGTCGAGTGTCGGCTTTTGCGGTTTTTGATCCTCAGCCCCTTTTTGTGGTTCCTCGTCTTTTCCAGGGACCCAAATTTTCTTGGCCTTGGTGGTTTTGAGCTCGGAAATCGCCTTCTTGTATTCACCCAGGGTAACGGATGGCTTTTCGCATGTGAGCGCACGCACGATCCAGTCCTTTTTCTCGGTGGCTTCTTTGAGTTCGATTCTCGGCTGTACTACCGGACGCAGCTTGTGTTCTTCCACCGCTTTCCCGTAGGCAGTGGGAATAAGCTCCTTAAGGACTTCTTCGTATGTTTTAGTGCGGTCGAGCTTCGCCTCAACCATGGCCCGGGGCGCTTTCCCTTTACGGAATCCTTCTACTTCCGCGTTTTTGACTAGATCTGCTACGACTTTTTCATATAACGCCTCTACTTCACTCCAGGGAATGGTGATCGTCAGTTCGATGGTGCCGTCCTGTTGCCGCGCAAGAGTTGATTTCATAGGCTCAAATTGTACCACACTTAGAGAGAAAAACCTAGAGGAAGGTCCAGGGTCGGCGGCAATATGGCCTGATTGAGAATTTGGGCGTTCTGGATGCCCCGGACAAGCTCATCTGAGGCCTTTTCAAATTCAAGAAAGGCGCTTTCGGTGGCTATGGACGACAATGGCCTGGTTGACTCCGCCGACTGGGTGGAAACGGGCGTGGGCGTGGGCGTCGTCTGGGTTCCGCCGCTTTGCTGTCTGGTGAGCGCCATCGATCCGAATACGGCAATTACCATGATGACGACCACCGCAAGGATAGCAAATGTGCGCTTTTTGCTGCGATCGGAAGGATGCACCACCAGAGGGGTAGCCGGTTGCACAGGGACGTCAGGAGGCTGCTCTATTGGTCGCTCCGCTTGCGGCAAGATCGGTGGTGTTGTTGGTTCAGTTGGCATATTTCAAAGAGTTTTTAAATTCAATAAGAAACGATGCACCCTCAACTAGGTATTGTCGGGCTTCGCCCACACTGCGCATGATTGCGTTAAATTGCGTGTCCAGTTCCTCCTCATCGGTTGAGGAGAGCTGCGCATTTGAGACGGTGATTGCGTCTATTTTTTGCTGATAAAAATTGCGTTTCGTAGCTATCTGCAGTAGCCATCGGTTCACTGTTTCCTGTTTCCCCAGGCTCATCGTATGGCCGTAGGTCGCCATGAGCGCGCGGGCGCGCGCTACCTGCTCATCGTAATGTCGCGCTGCAATCGCCAACTGGCCGACTGAGAGAATGACCAGTATTTGTCTGATAGACGCCTGAAGAACGCCATAATGCGACTCAAGCTCGCCTGAAACATCCTGAGCGTCTTCAAGTGAACCGATGGACGGTATTCGCTGGGCATGCATTTCCAAAAAAATAATTTCATTGGTGAGGATGGTTTGGTACTGTCCCTTGATGGTGGCCTGCAGTCCGGAATTCGGATCGTTGAGCTTTTCTAAAAGAACGATAAGATAACTGCGCAGGAGTTGGTCCCGCTGCGCGAGCATGATTTTGGTTTTATCCAAAGCGGTTGCCTGGCTTGTCAGTGTCTTAAACTTCTCATATTCGTTTTTGGCGACCTGGAATTCGGAATATCGTTGACGATACGAATCAAACTGGAACAGGTAATCCTGATAGGCCTGTTCATACGTGGCAAACGTAGGTCTGGCGAAGATGCCCAGCGCCGCGATCACTGCACACAGGATGAAGAAATAATGCCTCATTAATTTTTACTGTACCATCCACGATGGACATGAGCAATACGTAGTGCCGCAGAGAGGACTTGAACCTCTAAGCCTTTTGGGCACAGGTTCCTAAAACCTGCGCGTATACCAGTTCCGCCACTGCGGCGCACAGGGATATTATATCAAGAAAACGTCCTTTCCTGATGGCCAGATTAGATGGATACGGGAAGATGTTCTGGGCCCACGGGGGTAAAATTCTCAATTTGCCTGAGAAAATACGTAACATGATTGCCCCAGGAAATACCGTTGGCAGCATAGATCCAGCCGACATCATAAATCGTCTTAGCACCACGACCGTAGTATCGTGTGGCCAGGCCCTCAGAAACGGTCGCTATCCCCTGTTCCCAATTTTTAAACCCGATACCCGATTGGGCACCGGTCGGAATTCCCCATCCCCATGCGTTATACGAGCCCGGGGGGATGCGTTTCCCGAAGGTTGATTCGGTACCGGCGATTGCAGCAACGAGTTTCCAATCGAGCCCATGACGATCAGCCTCCCGTACGAACACATGCGCATCATCCGCAAGCGGTGAATCGAAAGTTTTCAGGTACGACTTTAAATGAGTCACCCGTGAGTCAACGATAAGCGAGGCAAATCCGGCAAGCTGAGCTGCGCTGTCTGCAGTGGTCTCCTGAGCGTATACGGGTCGTCCTGACCCTATCAGGAGAGCTACACCAATGATGAAGAGTACGAATCTATTGTGTTTCATATGCTCCTAGCTCACTTCGATAGACCGAGAAGTCCATCGAGGCAAACTACGAGAAAAGGGGCAAAGATCAGGTCGCCGGATATGGATGAAGTTGGTAGTACTTAGTCCGGCTCACCACAAAAAAATCCTAAAGCAAATGAGATTAGTCATTTACCTTAGGATCTGCACAAAGTGTATCACCTGTTAAACACTTTGTCAAGTATTATGGGATATTATGAATACAATAAGTACTCGCTTACGCACTATCCTGGTTATCTTTTACTGCCTGTGTGTAGTCAAATGGGCGCAGAAACCGTACCGACAACGAGGCCTATATTATATCGTTCATGAAGCTTTCCACACAGGTTGACCATGAATGCCCGTTGGCAACAGACGGAGGCGCCCAGATGGCACCGATATCACGAAGCTCGGTAATACCCCGATCATAGTACCGTGTCTTGAGATACTCGGAAACCCAACCGATAGAATGCGGCCAGCTGGTAAATGCCTTGCCATTGAGTTGACCCGTATATACTGCTATGCCAAATGCATTGAATTCGTCTTTTTTGGGCATGCGCTTCCCTGCGTTGGATTCACACATGGCGATTGCGGGGATGAGTCTGAAGTCGATACCGAACCGGTCTGCTTCAGCGACGATCGTATCTGCGTACGGCGCCATAGGCGAATCATGCTTGGAGAGAAACGATTCAACCAGATATACCCGCGCGTCAGCGGATATGATATTTGCACTCAAAACCTGACTGGTGCCAGCAGCTGCAGTGAGCTGGAACATGGGCGCACTCGGTGGTTGTGCGTCCATACGCGCGATTTGCGATTGCTTCGAGGTCAGCACCAGAAGCGAAAGATTCACAACCAGCAGAAACACCGTAAGAGGGAACCACAAAAAAACCATCGCAAACTTTGATGCCATAGATCCATACTGACATAGGGCGGAAGAAACGTCAATCCAAATTCTGCATAAGAGCGCGACATTCGGAAAAACGACCCAACCAGGTACGCCACCGAAGCGGATATGCCGCCCACCAATACGGTCTCAAGGATGCCGCGAATCATTTTTCGCTGGGTTACGACTGCCCGCAGAAGTCCAAGAAGCAGCAGCGCAACGGCCGTAAAAACAACGGAAATCGGAAAGACATGTTCGCCCCGCTGAAACAGCATATAGGGCACCAGTGGGATCGCACCGAAAAGAATAAATGAGAAAAAGGTGGATAACGCGACGAGGTGCGGTTTCTCTTTCTCCGGATTGGACATTTCAAGTTCATCTCTCATCATAAACTCCGTCCAGTACGCTGTGTTCTTCCGATAGATGGTCGCAAGACTTGTGGCATCCTGCGCAGAAAATCCCTTATGTTTCAGGATACCAACGGTTTCGTCAAACTCGCTTTTGGGTTCAGTCATTATTTCGTGATGCTCTTTGGATTTTGCATTTTTATACACATCCTGATCCGCCCGTAGGGAAAGAAAACTGCCCAAACCCATCGACAATCCGTCTGCAAATAAGTTAGCAAGACCAAAAAGAAGTACGGAAACCAAGGGGATGGGTGAGCTCGCCGGATCCTGTTGGGCGCCGGCAAATCCCGCCACCACGGCAAATGTCGTTACGATGCCGTCGTTTCCGCCATAGACGATTTCCCGAAGATAGGTAGAAACCGGGGTAATAGCGTGCTCGCGACGCAAATGATCCTTAAGATCAAATTCAGCCATAATTCTATATTACTCCTTTTGCGTCGCTATCAGTAGATCTTTGGCCGCGCGGGGTAATTGTTTAATTGCGTGCTCGCGGATCTGAGCCGCTCCTCTGGTTGCTGCCGGCTCCTTATATACACAGACAACCGGACGCTTCCTGCGCGTATATCGGGCACCTGAACCCAAAAGACCATTGTGTTGTCGTAGCCTTCGGTTGATATCCGTGGTGACTCCGGTGTATAGAGAGTCGTCGGCGCAGCGAAGTATATACACGAACCACATATGAAATATTCGGGCGACCTTGTGAGCGCAGGAGGATTCGAACCTCCAACCGATTCCTTAAGAGGGAATTGCTCTACCGTTGAGCTATGCGCCCTATGTTCAATAAAATTCGCCGGCGCGCCTAGAGGGAATCGAACCCCCATCAGTAGTTCCGAAGACTACTGCTTTATCCGTTAAGCTATAGGCGCCTACGAAACACAGCTATTATACCATGGGAATTAGCCTTATTGACAAGAAAATCCGAATAGGTACAATGCGACTGACTGCCCTCCTATGCCACAACCTGAAGCAGTTTTACGAAGAGCGGTCGAAGCACAAAATCTGTTGGGATTCCCCCGGGTATTTACTGCGCGTGATCTAGAATTGAATGAAAAGCGATACTGGCTTCAGGTGCATATTGCCGCAGAAACGTTTCGTCTCCCGGTTGTGAACGTGGGAACGCAGGAATCCCCGCTTGCCATCGCGTTTTTGGATTCCAATCCGAAAAAAAACGCGCGGCTGGCAAAATCCGTTGCCGACCACATGTCCCTTTTGATTGCGGCGCAGGCCCCGACGCTTGTTGTGATGCCGGGATCGAAAAAATCCGAGCCGGTCATCCGCGATGCCACGCGGGGAGCTGCGGATTTTCTGCAGCTGCAAAATGATATTCCCCTCATACGCCTGCCCACAGACCGTCAGTACGATGCCGTGCGGCATCAAGTGGGTGTGGGCGGAGTTGTTTTTGAATACCATCCCGTCACGCTCAAGCCGGATGAACATAAATATATTGGTGTTTCCAGTACAGATTTGCAATCAATCCAATCACTCTGTCCAAACGGAGACGGACTACTGCTTGTCGACGATGTCGGAACAACCATGGCAACCATCAGAGCATCGGAAAAAGTTTTGAGTTTGGGGAATTCTGCCGTGCACCATGTCGGCGTTTTTGCGCGGGAGGCGATAGCCGATACCAGCTATCCGCCCATGCTCGGACCCAGACTTCATACCGCAATTTTCCTTCCCGAGATGCCAATGCCAGCGGACCAAGCGCCCTTTCTTTTCAGTCCGGCAGACGTTCCTGCGGTAGCCTGATCAATGCAGCTCGCTTCTGCGCTCCTTGAGGTACTGGCTCCAGCTTTCAATAAAGTCAAAAACGACAACCATAGGCGTCTCGATGAGAAACGTAAACAGGATGGCGATGATGTTGTATTCTTTCCATTTTGCCGCCATGACCGATCCTATCCGCGCAATGGGAACGGAGATCATATCCAGAAGAAACTCCCAGACGCTTGAACGGTCATCCACCGAGAGTTCCTTTGCCTTGTTGCGGATAAGCACGGCGGCAAAGAACGTGAGGGCAATCGTAAACGTATCGAAAATGACCGACGTCACGGGCATTCCGGAAATATAAAATATATATCCTACCCCGCCCAGGACACCAAACATCATGACCAAATACATAATGCTCATCACGAGGGCCACAGCGGGATTTCTTTTCCGCTGGAGGTATACATCGTAGTGCTTTCGCTTCTCGTCATCGTAGACGAACTGAAATACGGAGCGTTTCACCCGCTCGAAATTTTCCGGTGGCGGCGCCCGAATGATGGAAACAAGTACAAACATGACCGCCGTCGGAACGATAAAGTCTATGGCAGCAGTGAGAAAATTAAACCCTTCATAAAACCAGGAAGCAAGCGGAATTTCCACGATGAAAAACGTCACCCAGTTGGAGAGAAATACGGAGAGTGTGGAGAAAATAGCCAGCCGCATCAGCCTGGCTTTTAGAGAGACATACCGCTTGTCGTACACTTGCGTCAGCTCTGCGGTGAGAAGTGCTTTATCCGCAAGGACATGCTCCAGTTTCTGCGGCGACTCCTTGTGTAGGTCCATGATATCGCCGATGAGCATAAACACCGTGTCCACCCGCTCGCTAATACTATAGAGCTGCCGGCTCACGGGATGTTCAAGGACATGATGGCTCGTTAACCACAGGTTAGGTATCTCGACGGTTAAACGTTTCAGCAGTTCCGCATCGGGCGCTCCCCACCCCGGATAGCTGAATTTAATGAGTTCGTAAAGAATAAAATGGTCATCCAGATCAAAAAGTGTCCGACAGGTTGCGATAAAGACGTGTGTCTTCTTTTCATCCTCAGACATCGATCCTTCGGGAAGAATTCGGATGCGTGCCGTCAGGGACTCGGTCATCGTCTGCAGCAGCGTGCGCTCTTTTACGGGGTTGGTGAGGATTTCCTCAATCTCACAGGAAGCCAACTCGATGATGAATGTCGCAAAATTAATTTTCCGTTTCAGTGGAATCAAATCAGACGAAGGAAACTGCGCGTGCTCCAGGATATAGAGATACTTTTTCAGGGCGTTTTCCACGGCCGTTACGGCTTCCTGCGGAATCTCACCATTGGGTAAATGTCCGCCGCGGATGAGGTCGGCCGTGATGGTGTAGGCTACCTTATAGGTGTTCAGGTCGGTATTGATGGTAACCCCTGATAATTTGGGAAACAGCGTTCGTTTCAGCGCTCGCTCGATTGCGCTTCTGCGCAGGACATTGTCTTCTTTCCAATCCACGACTTTCCGGACCATTTCATAGAATTTCGCGATTCGTGAAGCGATTTCGTCTACATGAATCGGCGTGACACTTTTGTTACTGCCCTGCAGTCCCTGACTGTACGTCTGCGTCAAATGGATGAATTCAACCGTAAGGGGGTGTGCCTCAGCGTTCTGTTGGGGTGGGGGTATAACGTCCAATGCCTTGATTGGCTCCTCGTGTGTCGGGTGCGTATCGGTCATAGAAATCCTAGCGTACGCTTAAATTGTATGGGATATTGACGCCTTTCGCAACAAAAGTATATGATGACACCATCCTTCGGGGTCGGGTGCAATTCCCAATCGGTGGTAGAACCCACGAGCCGAGATCGCATCAAGGCATGATCAAGTGCAACTCTTGAGTCGACCGTATAGTCGGGAGTCTGGCTGAGCCGGACATCCACACACGTGTGGAAATAAGAAGGAAAACCAAATCCTGGCGTATGCCGGGACCTTCTTCTATACCCCGAAAGAAAGGTTGGTATATGAAATCCATTCTCACTATGGGACCGCTGTTCATCGTTATTGCGTCGCTTCTCTGGAGCTTTGATGGCCTCCTGCGGGTAAGTCTGTATTCGCTCCCTCCCATCGTTGTGGTTTTTCTGGAGCATTTCATCGGATTTCTTCTGCTCTTGCCCTTTGTCTATGGCCAGCGGCATGTCCTAACCCATCTTCCGCTTAAGACCTGGGGCGCGTTTGCATGGGTGACCGTTCTCAGTAGTGTTTTGGGTACGCTCTTTTACACCGCAGCACTGGGTCAGGTACAATTTGCCCAATTTTCCGTTGTCGTCCTTCTACAGCAGCTCGAACCGCTGGTGGTACTTGTTTTTGCGCGATTGGTTCTCAAAGAACCGCTCTCACGTCGGTATATTCCGTGGTTTTTGGTCGCCCTCGTTGCGGCATATTTCGTTTCCTTCCCTGACCTGCGGGTAAACTGGGAAACCGGTCGGGGTACAGCTATCGCGGCGTTATTTGCGGTGGCAGCGGCGTTTTCCTGGGGATCATCCACCGTCTTTAGCCGATATGCCCTGCTGCAGCTGCCCACCCTCGTAACCACAGCGGTGCGCTTCGGCCTGGCGTCGCTTTTGGCTGGGGCACTGGTGATCGCATTTGGCAGAGCGCCTGTTGTGGCGACGCTTACCGCGACACAGTGGATGATGCTGCTTGGCATCGCACTATCCACGGGAATGGTTGCGCTATTCATTTATTACTACGGACTCAAGCGGACACCTGCCAGGATCGCAACGATTTGTGAACTCACATGGCCGCTCTCAGCCGTGGTCATTGATTACGTTTACTTTGACAAGGCGCTTTCGGTAACACAGGGACTCGGCGCTCTTGCACTCCTGCTGACGATTTACAAAGTATCTTCCCTTACCCGGGAGCAGCAGAAAACGATTGCAGCGGTGAAACCGTAACCGGAGAGAAAACTGTTGGGATTATTTCAGCCGGATCAGTTCGCCGCGGCGTTTCACAATATTTTTGTAGTCCCACTGCATAGTGCGGGCATCAGCGAGCCATGCCCGAAGATGCGTGGAGTTGATTTGGGTAACATCGGTATACCGAATTTCTGCCGCCTTAAACGACCCTTCCGGGGCAAGGCCTGAAGTTGGGAAAGACTGGCCGCTCCAGAAAAGCAGCCGAACGCTGTCTTTCAGTTTGCTGTATCCGACGATGGGGTTGCCTGCAAGAAACCACACAGGATGCCCATGCCAAATTTTATGTTCGGCGTCTGGCAACGCTGCCACGATTTCTTTTTGCAGCGTTTGTGCGATGGCTTTATCAGCGCCCTTTAATGTGTCGTTGTAGGCGTCTATTGTTGGAATCATGAGATTTTGCACCTGTGTATTTTTTAGGGTG
>CAZKLT010000005.1:0-1087 GCA_964553825.1 uncultured Gammaproteobacteria bacterium | reverse complement strand
GGGTGGCTGACGGGATTCGAACCCGCGACATCCTGCTCCACAAGCAGGCGCTCTACCGCTGAACTACAGCCACCAATGGCTAATAGTATACTTCAAACGTACAAGAATCGGAAGCTACCGCCCCACAAACAGAGAGAGAATGAAATTCGGTTTTAGCCGGATCATCGCCGAAAAATCAGCAAGTGTTAACGCGCCATCCAGATTGAAGTCGACTGGGGCAAGTGCCTTCAGCGTAACTGTCGTCTCGGGCGTCTCAAAGGGTTGAATCACCTGCCGTGGCAGATAGTATGGTACCAACAAAACTACGCGATACAGATGCCCCGGCAACACATTATCAACCGCAGGTACGCGCACGCGTCCGCGTTCAAACGACAGGCCCGTATATTTGTGAATGAGTTTTGCCTCGTCGTAAATAAGAACGGTTACGTCGTTGGCGTCCACATCGCCACGCCACCCCAGGGGCGCCTGGACAGTTACCGCTGGTGGAGGAATAACTCTTATGTCCTGCGTCTGGAGAGGAATAATGCGGTTCTGGTGAAGAAATCCTAATCCCAGGCGATAGATTCCCTCGACAGACGGAGCTTTCAGATGGACCGTAAGTGTCCCCTTTTCCCCCGGTTCAAGTGTCGGCACTGACTCGGAAAGAAGCGAAAATCCCTGATCCTGACCGTCGAACACCAATTCGTATCCGTCCGACGTCAGTATACCTTCACCTTCATTGGTCACCTGAGCCGTCAGCGTGTAGGTAGACCCCGTAACAAGCATGATCGGCAAGAGGGTATCCGTAAGTTTATACGCCTCTTTTTGTATTGGGACGCCCTTCGTTTTGGGAAGATTTTTGTACCGATCATACTGCGGGTAATACCCACCGACGTTGCTCATGCGTTTCCATGAAAAAATATCAAACGGTTCGTCTTGATAATTGAAGACAAACGGAGTGACGGCAGCAATCTGCGGATCGCTCCATACGTTTGTTGCAGCGATCACTATATTTGCATCCACCTGTTCCGACGTGAGCAGTCCGTTTTGATAGGTCTTCCCTTCGCGATGCACCCAACCGGTTTCCGTGATGAAAACAGGTAGCGTT
>CAZKLT010000004.1:0-73137 GCA_964553825.1 uncultured Gammaproteobacteria bacterium | reverse complement strand
GCTCCACGGGAGGAACAGGTGTGACCGGCCCCACAGGATCGACCGGAACGACGGGCTCCACGGGAGGAACAGGTGTGACCGGCCCCACAGGATCGACCGGAACGACGGGCTCCACGGGAGGAACAGGTGTGACCGGCCCCACAGGATCGACCGGAACGACGGGCTCCACGGGAGGAACAGGTGTGACCGGCCCCACAGGATCGACCGGAACGACGGGTGATCTGGGCCCAACCGGTATGACCGGCGGGACAGGTGTTACGGGTCCCACAGGATCGACCGGAACAACCGGAACGACGGGAGGAACCGGTGTGACGGGACCAACCGGTTCCACGGGAACAACCGGAGGCACCGGAGTCACTGGTCCCACAGGATCGACCGGAACAACCGGAACGACGGGCGCAACGGGTGTTACGGGACCGACGGGTATGACAGGATCAACAGGTTCCACAGGAGGAACCGGTGTGACGGGACCAACCGGCGCAACCGGTGAAACCGGACCGACGGGCATGACGGGCGGTACAGGGGTGACGGGTCCGACGGGCATGACGGGCGCCACGGGCTCAACCGGTGCGACCGGATTAACCGGCGCTTCAGGTCCGACGGGCGCAACTGGTTCAAGCGGTGCGACCGGTGGAACGGGAGCGCAAGGCGTAAACGGACCGACGGGCGCAACCGGTATAACCGGACCGACGGGAACGACAGGATCCACAGGAGACTTGGGTCCCACGGGATCAACCGGATCAACCGGTGCGACGGGCGGTACAGGGGTGACCGGCGTCACGGGTCCTTCCGGATCAACCGGATCAACCGGTGCGACCGGATCAACCGGTGCAACAGGAGACAACGGTCCCACAGGATCGACAGGAACAACCGGTGCGACGGGCGGTACAGGGGTGACCGGTCCCACAGGATCGACAGGAACAACCGGTGCGACGGGCGGTACAGGGGTGACCGGTCCCACAGGTATGACTGGGGGTACGGGAATCACAGGGCCAACGGGATCTACAGGCACGACTGGAGGCACAGGAGTAACCGGTCCCACGGGATCGACAGGATCAACAGGTATAACAGGGCCTTCGGGTGCGACGGGATCAACGGGACTTATGGGTGCCGGCGGAGACCCCATAATGACGCAGACCAATAACCTTATCTACCCCTACCCCGTTGTTAACCGCAGTATTGCCCTGGGAAGCGACACGTTCTCCCCCACTGACAATCCAAGCACCACGGCAACGGCAAGCGCACTCATATTTTTAAATGGCGATACAGGAAATATTCTGGGCGCCGACACAATACTGGGAACCAATATCCGAACTGATCTACGGCAAATTACGGGCGTTGTTGACGTTTTCGTCTACGACACGGCCAAAGATATCGACGCGGGAGCATGGAGATCAGACGATACTGCAAAATCTTCCAGCTGGTACAACGAAACCATCGACCAGGCGGACGCGCGATACTGCGATCACATCAGCGGTGATGGTGTTGCTGGCGACGGGAGCGATGACGGCGATGATGACCGATGCGGAAAAAAAGACTTCCCGGAAAAAGCAATCATCGTTGCTACATCCGGCACAACCGGCGCTGTCTATATATATGACGCCACCGACAATACGCTATGGATGCGATTCGATAAAGGTGCTACGACGACGGAAAATATGGTCGGCCAGACCACCAACTCCACAGGTTCCACCGTTTGGGCGCTGGATGGACGACTCTATTTCGGAAATACCGGCACCGTCGGCGGATTGTACGCGGTCGACTTCCGTCAGGATCGGGCATTTAAGTACACCAGTACAGATGAGTACGTCGGTATAAATGCCATCGCAAGCCGCAACAGCCAGAATACCTACAACACTGGCTCCGTTCTGGGCTTCAGCAGCCAATCGATCGTGGACAACTCCATCAATAGTGTCATGGCAACCTATTCACAAACCGGCGCACGGTTCGTCGCACTGGGAACCGACACCGGAGTATCCGTCATCAATGAAACCGTCCGAACCATCTATAACTACTCCGACGTGTCCGGCGATGACTACAGCAGCGTCTTTATAAGCCGGTTCGGCGATCTGTACGCCCTCAACGAAACACAGCAACAGGCGGAAGTCTGGAATAACGTCATTTCAGACAGTGCAAATGAGCTGGCTGGCACACCAGAAAAGGTCTGGGATCAGGCATCCGATCCTCCCCTCTTCCAGAAAGCAACGGCACAGAACGTCTCTACCGGACCCAAAGCACTTGTGGTGCTCGATGGGTCATCGGCAGCGGATGACCGTTCAGACGTGTTCTATGTTGCTCATGCCGATGGCATCACCCGTATCCAGCACTACAAAACCAGCCTGGATGACGGTCAGGCGAAATTCTACACCAAGGACTACATATCAGAGGAACTTATCGGAGATGCCCGACTCGCCTTGCCTATGACGGAATCCTCAGGCGGAAACGGGTCTATCCTGGATGTATCGAACGCTGCCAACACATTCACGAACCTCGGCTCCGTCACATTCGGCGCCACCGGCGCCCGCGGCACAGGCATGACTTTCAACCAAGCCACGAGCGATTATCTCTGTTCGGAAACCGGCACGCCCAATGGCAGCTGCGACGATGACAGCGACTTTGATACCACCACCGGCAATTTCGCAGTCGGAGCGTGGATAAAACGAAGCGCCACCGGCACAGATACCGATGTAATCGCTGCCGACTGGGGCAACGCCATAGGTAATCAGGAATTCCGCCTGTTCCTGTCTGCCAGCAACATACCGTCATTTTCCACAACGGACGGATCCTCAACGACAACGACAAGCGTCGGACCGGCAATCACGGACACTAATCTCTGGCATCATGTCGTTGGCGTTTTTGATAACAACAGCAACGTTCAATACTTGTACGTCGATGGTGTAGCAGTTGATTCTGATGCTGTTAGCTACAATACGCCAAACAATTCCGTAGCATTCACCGTCGGCGCCGACCTATCTGCTGCATCTGACACGGTGGCAAACTTCTACCGTGGCACAATCGACGAAGTATTTTTTACCCAAGAAGACATCAGCGCGGATCTCGTCCGGCGCATGTACGAATCAGGTGCCCGTGCAACGCAGAATCATACCGCCAGCCGCATTACCGGAGTAACCGGAACCAACAGCTATCAGCGCCTCCTGGGGAACGCTTCAGGCGGAACAGCTACATCCAGCAACGCGACAAGCGTCGCCGTTGATGATCTGCATCGATACCTGTATGCCGGTCTCAACCACACAGGAGGCAACACAGGCGGCGTCACGGTAATAGCGTTGGAGGCAGACACCGCGGTAGATCTTTATGATGCGACGGCAAATACTGACAAAGACGATGACATCGGGACGCAATTTAGCGCCAATGACGTTGTGTCCATCTCGCTGATCGGCAGCCCGTGTATCGGGTACAATGGCGGATCAACGACATGTAACAACTCCACGACACTGGCAATCGCAGGCACCAACGACACAACAACGCGCGTATGGATGGAGACAGGTACCATATCTCTCAATAGTGCGCTTGCACTCTTGGGATCATCCACGCTCAGCCGGAATAACATTACCATCAATAATGTTTTCCAGGTCTACAATGCCCAAAACGCAGACGATGATACGACCACCGGGGAGAAAATTTACACACCGGCCTTCCGTATCGATAGTGGCGGCGTACTGACCTACAATTACCTCAGTTCCCAGGCATCCACCGGTACGTCTATGACATTTACGGATGCTGTCCACACTGGGGGCATTATGATGGATATGGCGGCAAGCGCCATGACATCCGGCACGGTGGCCGACTTCACAGCAAACTCACTGACCACTGGTACGATTCTCGACCTCAATTCCACGGGTACGATCGTCTCAGGAGGGGAACTTCTGCAACTGACAGCCAATTCCATGACGACCGGCAATGGTATTACCGGCACGTTCAATGGATTAACAACAGGCAGCGCCCTATCACTTTCAAGCTCTTCAACGGCGTTTACGAGCGGAAACATGATAGACATCACCATGTCCGGAAGCAGCGCCTCAAATGTGGGCTCCGTCATGCGATTGACCAATTCGGGAGCATCCAATGCCAATACCGTCCTACTGGTCACCAATGGCGGCAGCTCAACCTCCACATCGCTTCGGGTCAATGACGATGGAACCGACACGGACACGACGCCCTTTATCATTGATGCAAGCGGCAATGTTGGCATTGGCACTGCGTCACCGCTTTCCAAACTCCATCTTTCCTATAACGACGCAGTCACAAACCAGACTGCGGATATCCTCACGATAGACAAGGCCGTGGATTCCGGAAATGGCGCTTCAGGAACAGGCGGCGGCATTAAATTCCGGGCCGAAAATACCTCAGGAACGCTGACGGACATCGCATCAATGTCTGCCATGTTCCTCAATGCGACGACGAATTCGGAACTCTTCTTCACGACGCTCTCAGGCGGCACGCTGTCCAAACGTCTGCATATCGACTCAGAGGGAGAGGTCCGTGTCCAGAAACTGAAAGACATCACGGATCCCCAATTTTATCTGGACCCCGCCGGATCACTCTCGCTTCATATTGCCGGCGTCGCATCATCGGCTTCCACGCTTACCATGTACGGCACCAATGCTGATCCAAAAATTGACATCCTCAATGGCGAAGCCTTTGGTATTCGCTTCTCTCCCGGTGGAGACGCGGGCGTCGTTGAGAAATTCTCCATCACCGCTGGCGGAAACGTGAGCATTAACGGCGTCACGGGCGAAACGATGCTTACGGTTGGCGGCGGCACCGGGAAAATTAACGTCGGAACGGTCGATCCTCCCTATACGATCAACGGTGAAAAATATGCCACCTACATGGCCGGCATGATCGGCATCAAAGAAGAAACAGCAGGCAGTATCGCCGTCAGCACTCCCGTCGCGGGCGTCGGGTATAAGACAGTCATTGATTTCCGCACGGCCGAGGTGGGCTCTGATCTCTGGCTGTTCTCCAAGGTTACCGACCTATACCGCCATGTCAATGATCTGGTCGTCCTGCTTTCAGCCGCATCCAACGCCCGGACATGGTACACCGTTGACCCGGAAAATCTCACACTGACGATCTACGCCTCAAAACCGACGCTTGTTTCATACCGCCTCACGGCACCGAGATTTGATGCCAGCCAATTCGCCAATACGAGACCTGAAAATGACCAATCGCCCGGATTCATTCTCAATGATGGCCAACAACTGGCGCTTTCAACAGACGGAGATGTGATCGGAGAAGAAGGTCAAAGCCTTGAAAATCTCGAAATTTCCCAAACCCAGGCAGGCGATCCGCTTCGCTTTGAGGTGCGCGCAATAACCGGCGAAATCATCCGCGAAGTTGCCGCGTACTCTCAGGCGGTCATCGGATCATTGCGCGCAGGCGTCATTACGACACGTCAACTGGCCGCCGATTCGATAACCGTGGGCGGGCAAACGTTACGAGACTACATTCTTGAGGTGGTCAATTCAAACGCGCCCGGACAAACACTCTCCCCTGTCTCCCAGATTTCCAATTTGCAGACGGACACCATCTCTCCGCTTGCCAGCGAATCAGCCGGCATCAAGATTCGCCTTGATGCATCGCAAACATTCGGAATCGCGGATCAGGATAGCACACCGGCAGCTTCCTTCGATGCCATAGGGAACGCAACACTTGCGGGCGAGCTGACAGCAGACGCCGTGCGCACTGACGAAATCGTCGCAAACGAGGCCACGGTGTCAGGCACACTGTACGCGGATCGCATTACCACACGGTTTGGTGATCTGGAAGAACAATTTGAGGCAGTCAACGCCTCGCTGGCCGCCACTCTCACCCGCGAGCCAACTCCTACGCCGGACTATAACGCCTCGACATCCGCGCTCCTTGCGCTTGGCGCGACGGCCACACAATCGCATGTGGAGATTACGAAAGATATTACGATTACTGAATCATTCGCCGCATTCGGACAAGCTATTCTTGGACAAACTACGGTTGCCGGCGGCATGGTTGTAGACGGATCCGTACACATCCAAAACAATACGCTCGAGACGGTTTCAGACACCCTGTATATTCAAAAAAATCGCCTCGCTGCTCTTGACATTATGGGCGGCACAATCGTCGTTACCACCACGGGCGATGTGATGATCAACGGAAATTTGGACCTGCGTGGCAACCTGTCGATTAAAGATTCATTTGGAACTATGGTCGCTTCGCTCGATCAGGCAGGGAACGCTACCTTCTCCGGCTCGCTTGCTGCAAGAGATGCCTCAATTTCCGGAACCCTGTTTGCGCAAACAGCCACCGTAAGCGGTGCCCTGACCATAAGCGAACTGAGATTCACGGATTCAGCCTCAGATTCAGGAATCCTCGGTGCCTCTGTCGGAAGAAGTACACTGACTGCTGGCAATCGAGCTATCTTTATTGCTAACACACGAGTTTCCTCTGACACCCTTATCTACCTTACGCCCCTCTCTTCAACGGGAAATCAGGCGCTCTACGTCATGGATACTATACCGGGCGAAGGCTTCACGGTCGCGCTGGACACAGCTATACTGCAGGATATCGAATTCAACTGGTGGATTGTTAACTAACCGATGTACCGATATGCAAACGGACGCACAGAACAGCGTGGCATGTTTACTCCGGAGTATTCGCCTATAACCTCTCTTCGACAAGAGGCAAACCCGTCAACTAAGGCCACCAACACACAAAAGACTACGGTGTCTCTCCTACCCATGCTCATGAGATTCGTCAACCACGGAAACAATGATATTTTTGAGGCTGCCTAATCGGCACACAAAACGTAATCTGTCGGCGGAACTGCAGCTCCGCAGAGGCCGGAACAGCGGGTTTGAGACCGAGCAATTTCAGCATCAGAAGCATTATCAAGCGTCGTCCACAGACAAAAATCATCTCCCCCTGACATTTGTTGGTACGTCCAGACATAATCAGTCGCCTCAGGCAATAGTTTCATGTATACCGAATCACACTGTGTCGGACCGGCGGCAAACTGACCGCCGCAAACAGCGCCGCAGCTGGCGACAGGCGGAGTCGCGTTGCCGCACCCTTCTATGTCGTTGTCCACAGCTGACGCCGGAAGCGGATACTGATTAAAGTCGTTGTAGTAGAGCCGCAGCGCACTCTTAAACTGCTGCAGTTCACTTTTCTTTTTCAAATCCTTCGCGCGGGACCGGGCTCCCACAAAATTAGCCACGGCAAAAGCGACAATCACGGCAATGATAGCTATTACGACAAGAAGTTCAATGAGGGTAAATCCGTCGTTATGTTTCATTCGCTCGAATAGTTTATTCATAGACCACCGTCCTTCCTTCTTCCACCTGTATATTGGCACTCGACACCCCGTAATTGCAATAGAGCGTTCCTACTCCGGATTCACACGCGGTATCGGCAAACGCCCGACTGGCGTCTGCACTTTGAGGAATTTCACTATCGAGCGTATTTTCCAGCCGCGCATAGAGCTGATACTGACTTCCTGCAGCATTTGCCATATAAAAATATACCTGCTCGCTGGTGGGCTCCGTCGGCAAATTTACCATGTATACGGTCCCGTTTTCATCTTCAAAGGCTTCGCCCCACTCACATGCGGTCTGTCCGTCCGGTGCACATCCCTCAATGCGACCCAGGCTGTCGCCCGCCGGATACCGACCCCGATCGTTGTAGTAGGCCTCCAGTGCGATCGATACCTGCCGTAGATCATTTTTTCGCTTCACATCACGCGATTTCTTTTGCGAAGAAAGGAAGCTCACGAGAGCAACGGTGATAAGGACTCCCAAGATAATGATGACCACAAGAAGCTCAATAAGGGTAAATCCTGATTTTCTGTTCATGATTTTACTGTACCGCATTCCGTTTAGTCTGTACACCGATTAGCGGGATTATCACATTGCCATACTCCGTTATACGTACAAACCGTTGCATACGTTACCGGGCAACCCGCGCCGACAGGATCAACATAAATGTTGCAGGCGCCTCCCGGCGTACACGCCCATTCTCCTGGTTCAGGCGGCAAGGAAGGTGTCGGCGTAACGGTTTCATCACCCTCCTCCTCACCGCTTCCTTGCGCTGCGCCAGGCGCTGCTGCAGCCATGCCGACTGAGACGCAATAATTGAACCCGGGAGACCAGCCGCATCCCTCGGTCGGATGACAGCCGATGCGCGCGATGTCGGCATCATTCAGATCTTCAAGCTTGGCGCACACCCGGTACCCGCTACACAACGAAGGTGACCCTGGTACATACAGATACGGTTCATTGTTTTTCGGATCGCAGGGAATTTTTCTCAAATATGGCGCCAGATCAGAACTCCCGCAATTTTCCAGTGCCGTTTCATAGGGGTAACACTGTTTATCATTAAAATACTCCTCGTACGCTTTTTGAATCCTGTTAATATCCGCTTTTCTTCGCGCGTCACGAGCTCGCAACACTTGCGTGCGAAGACTGAGAAGCACCACCATAAGTAAGATCACGAGAATAACAACAACGATGAGGATTTCCGCCAAAGTAAACCCATCACGCCAGGGGTCGCGTTTCATACGTTCAGTATGGCAACACACTTAGTAAAAAGCAACATCATCTTGACAGAAAAATTCGGATAACTACAATAACCATAATGCTTACTAAAGGTATTGTTGTTCTTTCAGTGATCGTGGCGTTTCTCGCCGGATTTATCCTATGGCCTCGCGTTGCGGGATTTATGGATAAATCAGGGGCACCGCAGCAGACGCTTGTCTATGGCGATCTTACGCTGAAAACATCACTCGCCTCACCGCTTGCACAACAGGTCGCTTCCTTCTTGCAGACCGCAACGAAAAAAAGCCTCATTCCCTCAGAATTAGTGCTGCGCGTTTCTGAAAAAGCCGAAGGACCTCGCGGCGATGTATTCATGGGCAACTGGAACCACGACGGGAAATTTATGAGCGTATTAGTTGGTCTAACATCCAATAACGAGGCGATCAACTATATACGCGTTTGGCACATGCCGCTTGCATCAGAAGTAAATAAAGAAAAAGCGCAAGTGCTCCTTTCAGACATACTTGATGAAGGCTTCCTCAAAGATCGATCGGTCTCCTCCTGCACTCAGATTGTAACCCAGGAACAAAAAACCATCACGGAATGCGGCGCGATGAAATCAGACACCAACGGCAATTTGCTTGGTGTTACTGTCCGAACACCTATTACGCTACCACTCCCTCCAGACATAACGCCGCAACCAGGCCTGACGCAACCGGACGTTACGGTTGTTTCTGCATGCTTCGTGCCCAAGGATGGGACACCGGCCTATACTACCGCTCTTTGCATATAGACCCATGAAGGACGCCAACATCCGTGCGATGTTTACCCTTGAGGATACGCACTTCTGGTTCGCAGGGAAACGCGCCTTTATTACTGCAGCTTTGTCCGACGCGGGGATACACGGCCGTATTCTTGATGTTGGATGCGGAACCGGTGGCACCACCCGCGCTCTTGCCGCATTTGGCCCTGTTCTGGGGATGGAAATCAATCGCGTCGCAGCGAATTTTGCCCGAACCCGGGGGCTCATCGTGAAAAACGGCTCAGCAAACAAACTCCTCTTCCCGCCTAGCTCATTCGATCTCGTAACCCTGTGCGATGTTCTGTATCACAGCAACGTCAATGAGGCCAGCGCGCTTGCACAGGCATACCGCGTCCTTGCCCCGGGCGGCTCACTGCTTGTCACGGACTGCGCCCACCCATGGCTCTGGAGCAAGCACGATGAAGCGTGGAACGCCAAATACCGGTATACGAAGTCCCGCCTTCTTGCTCTGATACAGGGCGCGGGATTTTCCGTTGACCGCTGTATGTACATTTTTAGCAGTATCTTTCCTCTGGTTGTCCTCTCACGGCGCATCGGAAACGCCGGCTGGAGCACTCCCGTAGCTCCTGGTATAAACAGAATGCTCACCATCCTCCTAACGGCGGAAGCACGACTCCCTGCGTGGATTCCCCGCCCCTGGGGATCCTCTCTTCTCATCCTTGCCCACAAACCATGACACCAATCCTCTCTCTCATCCTCCCGACGTACAATGAGTCTCAAACAATAAGTAAATTGATAAAAAATATACACAAAGTATGCAAGAACATATCGCACGAAATCATCGTTGTTGACGATCAAAGTCCTGACGGTACACTTACCCATATCGGACAGTCGATCCGGAAAGCCCCATGGTTGAAATGTTTTTCTCATCCCGGACCCCGGGATTTAGGCGGCTCTATTTTATACGGCCTCAAAAGAGCTTCAGGCCGGATATGCATAGGGATGGATGCTGACGGCAATCACGATCCTGCGGTCATCCCGACACTCCTTGAAAACCTCACGCATGCAGACATAGTGGTCGCTTCCCGCTTCCTCCCCGGCGGAGGAATGCAAAGCGGCTTACGATACCATGCAAGTCGGGTGTTTAACACAGCCATCAGATATATCCTTGGTTTTCCGGTTACTGACAGTACAAGCGGTTTTTATGCAATTCGAAAAAAGGCGCTTCAGAAATTACCACTTGGCCGCATCTATTACGGATATGGTGAGTATCACCTGCGACTGGTATGGTTCGCGCGGAAAGCCAACCTGCACATTGACGAAATCCCGGTGTACTACGGCGCTCGCCTGGGGGGGACGAGCAAGTCACGTCTCGTTCATATGCTCATCTCATATTCGGCCGCGGCTATTGCCCTATGGCGATCGAGGAATTGACGCAGAGTGAGCCGGCAGTATAGTATGATACCCGTTTGCCCAAATGAGACATGAAGACCGGTATTCCCCCACTTTCATTTATTCCCAAAAATGATCTGAACCGTATATCCGATTTTTTGCCCGGTCCGGAGCCGGAACTCAGAGGCTCCGGCATCATACCGGTGTGTGAGCCAAACCTATCTTCAAAAGAGAAAGCGTATCTCCTAAGCGCTTTTGACTCATCGTGGCTCTCATCGTCCGGCGAATTTGTACAACGCTTTGAGCGGGCATTTGCCAAAACCGTTTCACATACACGCTATGCATTGGCGGTCAACAGCGGCACAACTGCCCTTCATATCGCGCTTGTGGCCCTTGGCATCGGCCCGGGCGACGAAATCATCCTTCCGGCGTTTACCATGATTGCGACCGTCAATGCCGTCTCTTATTGCGGCGCCACCCCGGTTCTCGTGGACAGCGATCCGATCACGTGGAATATAAACACCACGAAGCTCTCCCATGCCATCACCCGCAAAACAAAAGCCATGATTGTCGTGCACACATACGGGGCACCGGCAGACATGGATCCCGTTCTTCGGATTGCCCGCAAGCACAGAATACATGTCATAGAGGATGCGGCCGAGGCGCACGGCGCTAGATACAAAGGCAAACACGTGGGATCGATTGGCGACGTTGCGGCATTTTCCCTTTACGCCAACAAAGTAATCACGACTGGCGAGGGCGGCATGGTTACAACCAACAATCGCGCCCTTGCAGGCCGGATTGATCTTTTGCGCAACCATGCGTTTTCGGCTGACCGACACTTCTGGCACCCGATTGTCGGCTTTGGCTACCGCATGACCAATATCCAGGGGGCCATCGGCCTGGGTCAAACGGAACGATTTACCAAGCTTCTGGCTAGGAAACGCGCAAATGCCGCGCTCTATACCAAGCTCCTTTCCCCCATCCCCGGTATCACGACACCCCACCAGGCCCCACAGACGCAACACGCCTATTGGATGTACGGCGTGCTTGTAGATCCGGATCGTTTTGGTATGGATCGCAACCGCCTTCGCAGACTCCTTGCGCATCAGGGAGTCGAAACGCGCTCCTTCTTTGTTCCCATTCATTTCCAACCCGCGTACTGGAAGCAATTTGCGCCGTCACGGTTCCCCGTTGCTGAGCATTTGGGGCGGCATGGACTCTATCTTCCTTCTTCCACTACGCTCATGCATAAAGATATCGCATTCATATGCTCCATAATAGAAAAGGCGCATCGGAAACACATGAAATACCATACTTTGATATAGTCATTTTCTATTTCTATATCAGAGAGTCTTTTACTATAGATTAACCAATCGAAGTATCTTTTAAGGATCAATTAGCATATCAATAGGTCCGCGTCGAGCATTTTGTCTGCCACGGTTCCTCAAATGCGGAACAAAACGCATCTGCCTCTTGTCCGGGAGCGAAGCTTTGGTCGACATGCTGAAGCAGATACGAGAAACACGCATCGCCAACACCGGACTGGGAAGCGGCATCACACACGGACTTGGCCAGGGCGGTATATCGAGGATCTATCTGCACAAGCCGAAACGCGGCATGCGCGTAACAATCCCCCTTGTGGATACCCGACAACTGATCGCAATACGCCGTAAGTGTATCAAGCCTGCCTCCCTGCTCCACGACCATCAAGACAGTGAGAATGCTCATGCCCGTGCCTATACAATTCTTTTTGTGGTACGGTTCATCCGTATAACTGCAAAACCGCATGAGACCGGCAGGTTCTTTCATGTCCTGCAGAAACAAGGGCCATGATTCACTATGACAGGCAAACCAGGCTTCACCCGTAAACTGATCGCAAAATGCGTTCACTGTTTCCTTCGTCGGGGTCAATCCGCGCACAAGCGCAAAATCCTCAGGTTCAAGCGGTTGATAGACAGACATAAGGACGCCCTGCGTGCACGTCTGCACATAGTTACGTCCATCAGGTTTCGTCGCCACATCCTGACATAAGTTCACGGATTTATTAATATCCGCATTGGTCATAAACATATGAAGGTGCCCCAAGGCGTGATAGCACATGGAGCGCTCTACTTCGCGGGGATTCCAGTTCCCTCTCGGCTCACAAACATCCTGCAGATCCGGCTTCACCTGTTGAATTTGCGCATCGGTGAGACTCTCCGCGTTAAATCTGCGCATAAGCGCACCGTGCTGACACCCGTTATTGCAAAACGTCGTGGGACACCGGGCGACCACATCTTTCCACTTCGATACATCGCGATCCGCCTCACGGTAGCTTATGTTGTGCCCAAGTACATGGCAGTACAGGTATCGCGGGTCTTTTTGCTGGACAAACCGGGTCACCTCGAACGCCTCTTCCATAGATATGCGGTCCATGAGTCTCGGAATTTCCTCGTCATAACAGGATGGGGCATGCGGCGCCGGAGCACATTTTTCATACACATCGTCTGCGTAGGCTGAAAGCGACTTTTTGGCCGGATAATACACGCGGGTCGCAAGCGCCGTCCCCACACCGAACAGAACCACCAAAAGCCAGATCACAGAAATCCCTGTTCCTCTTGTAGCAAGATATGTTTTCATGGCTGATTACTGCAGTACGAATGCTGGTACCGAGCCGATATCCGTTCACAGAACCGTACAGCTTCCCGCTCGGAATAATGTATGGATATCTGCTGACGGACACTATCATAACAGACTGCTCGTTCGGCCTCAGTCAGATATGACGACTCACAAAACCGGATAGACCGCGCCTGCGCTTCGGGCAATGCGCCAATACGGGTAATTGCACCGGAAAATCCATACAGGCAGTCGCGATCAAGCGGGGAGGCAAAACGTCGGCACGATTGAACAATCTGTGAGTAATCCTCCGTCTTGGACACAATCGTATACGAAGGCATGCTCCCTAAATGTATCATGGCAACACGTTGAATTTCCGCATCCGATATTTGAGCGACCAACCGACCCGCGGCTTCTAAATCCAGATCAACCTTGCTGAAAAGCACGGGGACAAGCTGATCATAGCATTCCAAGTTCTCGGGTTTCACCTGGTTTTTACAGAGCTCCCAAGGATTAGAAGGGTCCATTTCGAGCGTAAACCCGTGAAGACCCCAATGCATCGCCGCAATTCCGCCAAAGACTCCGCTGATGCACATACGCGGATTTCCATCGATAAGTGACCGACAGTCGGCAATCGATCGTCGTATAATTTCATCGGTATTACCCCACAATGATGCGGCATACAGAAATGCGGCTCCGTGGCCGATTCCATGGTAGCATTGTTGAATCAGCATTTCTCCGTGCTCATCTTGCTTCATTCTTGACAGAAGCGTGTCGCAATACCGTTTCGCCTGTACCATATTTGTCCCATGACTCGTAAATTCCTGCATAAACCCATGAAAAAATCCCTGATCACACAGGCCAAACTTATCCGATACTTCAATTTTCCGATCATTGAAAAACTTCCAGTAATACTCCTCCCCGATGCGATGCACATAGACGTGACAGTCGGATGCAAAGGCAGTATCGCGGCTTCTCTGCCGATGCACGAAGTTAAGTGCCGTGATGAGTCCTTTGCGCTGGGTTATTTTCACCACTACATGCTCCCAGCACTGGATTCTGGATCCGTGATTCAGCTCCTCATCCATACACCGACGATAATTAAGAGGGAGAACATTCTGAACAATCCAATTATTCAATTTTAATAGTATGGATTGTTTTACAATTACGTTTTCCTTATTTTCTATCGGAACCACCCGGTCACCCGTTTCCATCACTCGTATTTCTCCTGTATACGACGGCGATACATGGTCATGAAACTTCCACACGCCAGGTCTCTCGAAGGTATGGGACCACGAATCCTCCGGTGAAATGGGTGCGCGGGGGTCAAATTCCGGATATATACTATGCGACGGATGCTCATCTGATGCGGGCCAAAAATACCGTCCCCGCGTTGTGGTAAACGTAACGCTGCTGCCCACGGGGATCTGAAGTACTTTCGGCTGAAATCCGTCATTCGTCAGAACAATATGGGCTCCCGAAGTCGCCGGCGCCGCCAGCGCAACACCTGTCCGGAAAGCCACGGCCATACAGAAGCATACGAATAGAAAAATCAGTTTCATTGACATAAATGCTGATATGCCGGATCAATCGCGCGGCAGACGGCCGAAACTCTATCCCGGTTATACACAGTGCGTATACGGGGCACAATATAGGTCATGCACGCATCCCGACTTTCGACTCCCAGTCCCTGGGTCATACAGAATGCAATCGCCTTCTCATGTTCGTGTCCCGGTTTGCCCCACAGAAATAAACCAGCCCCCACTCCCTGCGCACACGCCGCGCGCAGCAGAGAAGATTGAAGCGTGTTGCAAAGACGGACGAATTCACTTGCGGCAATCACGTCCATTCCCAATCGCGCCTCCTCACTCATATACGCAAACATGGCAGCCCCCGCTCCTACGGGATCTACGATCTGCGAGAGTTTCGTAAGGCCCTCCTTCGTATCCTTCACGGTCCCCTTTATATATGATGCGGTAACTTCACGGAAACATGCCTTCTTGTGCTCATCGTTCTTCTGATTATCGCACACGCCCCACGGCGCCTGCCGGTCGAACGAAAGATTATACGTATTGTTGTTGTACGCATTGGCCAGGGCATTAAACACGCCGGTTGCACACTGTTTCACCAATTCCTGCTCCTCGCCCCGGGTTACCCGGTCGCAGGTATCCAGCGCAGATGCAAGCATCTGTTCGTCGTCGCCCCACTCTGAGTACGCCTGCGTATCAAATGTTCCGTGACCAAGCCCGTGATAGCATGAATAAATGGCATTGGGTGAGACAATCTTCTCTTCCAGCTTCTCTTGTACGGCATGACAGTAGGACTTTGCCTGCTGAAAATCCCCGGTGGTAAACAAGAGCGCCTCGATGAATCCATGATAGAATCCGTACCCGCAGTAGGCTGTTTTTGTCGACTCTATGACTGTTCCGTGGCGCACATAATCCCTATACGCCGCCTCACCCAGCAAATGAGTAACATCATGACAGTCGGCGGAGAATGCATTTTTCGTCTCGTACAGGCGGCCGAACTGCTCAAACGCCGCGTCAATCCCCTTTGTCACGAGCGTCTTTTCTATATCCTGTATCCAACAGCGCTCCTGCGTCTTCGTCGGCAGGACATCAATGTCGCCGTCGCACAGTTGTTGTGCCCGGACAAACGGTGATGCATACACGATTATTGTTCCGGTGTGGCGGCTGTTGAGATGGTCATGGTAACGCCATACTCCGGCAACCGAAAAACGGAAACTCCAGGAATCACCCGCCGGTATGGGCTTCTTCGAGTCAAACTCTGGATATATCTTGTGCGACGGGTGGAAGTTGCTGGCCGGCCAAAAGGTTTTTTGTGTGTGATTTTCGAAGGTGATCACCGTACCGACCGGCACACGAAGTTCAGCGGGTTCAAATCCTTTTTCACCCAAAGCCACCGTACGCGGTTGGGGAACCCAAAACCAGATGGCGCCTGCGCAGGCAAGAAAAATAGCCAAAATAAGGATCACAATTCGGTATCGCAGCAGTAAAAATGCACGAAACTTTCTCATATCCTATAGGGAAAGTAGGTCGGATCGCTTAACACAATCTGCCCGCATATCGTTCGCCAGACGCTGACACACGTCCGCGGCCTGCCCCCGCACCGCCGGATTGGCAAAAAAGCTCCACGCGGCGCCTGCGGTACACAGCATTTCTTCATCGGCATCCCCTGCGGCTGCACATGCATCGCGCGTCTGCTGCAGATCATACCAGGTAGACTGTGCTACCGCATATCCGATACCCAGAAAACAACTGTCCCGATTGTTCCTGCCTTGCACGTGCCGGCATAACGCCCCTATTCTCGCGTAGTCCCTACCCATAGCCTGTTCCCACCAGCCCGACAACTCCAGGAAACAGGCCGGCTGAAATGTGTCGTCAATCTGCTGACAGATACCGTACGGCCGATCGGGATCAAAGGGCCGCACGGAAGTTGTGGCTGTATCACTCTGGCTTTCTGTGGGCGTATTATATTCCATAAAAACGCCACCCTGACACCCGAGATACTTCCCTTTCCAGCTGAGGGTACTGCACAGGGCAAGCTGCTCGTCGATCCTGTCCGGCCCGAAATACGCTCCAAGGCCATGCCCTATCCCATGGGGACACCCAAGTCCCATCGGTCCATACGCCGAAACACAAATACGATCAAGCTCTGTGACAATGCTCTCCCCCTTTTCGCTGATGGCAGCGCCAAAAAAGCTATGGTAACACCCAAATCCGAAGCTGGCATCGCAGACCGTCAGGCCCGACAGTCCGTTTGTTTTATAAAGTACATTCCCGAATATATGAGCGATGCTGTGTTGCTGAGGAGCGTCGATACCGGCAAGCAGCACCTTGAGCCTGGTGTACGTTTCGGCCGGACCGTCACGCTGGATGGTCGCCATGAAGGCACCCCGCAGCTTCCCCGGCGACAAGTCACCGCCGGCAAAAACGCGCGAAAGGCTGTCGCTGCGGGATGAGGCTGCGTACAGCGCACCGAAAACTACTGCAATTACAAGAAGGCCGATGCCGATAATATGCTTTATCTTTACCATGTGCGGCACTCCTTAGCTACAGCAGCAGGTAGTGGTGCACAGAATTCAGAACGGGGCCTTTGGCTCTGAAATGCCACTGATAGGACTGCGCCTTTCAGACATGCGGACAAATCTTTCGGTGCAAACTGTAAGCATTCGACAAGCGGAGACTCTATTTCTTTACTGTCACCGGCTACGAGACCGCCCAAGCTCCAATAACACTCATAGCGGTTTTCGCCGGACAATCCGTTGCACAGATCAGCCATGAGCTCTGGGTTCAGTGTAGAAATATTCGACCAGTACAACACGAGTTCCCGATAACAAATCGGCTGAAGCTGTGCCGGCTCGGTGTCACACGGAGCATATGGATTGTCTGGATCGTATGCTCTTGGTTTAAACGAATTTGCGCTCAGCGATCCGTCAACCAGAAACCGGTCATTGTATTCCATATATACCCCCTGAATACACTGCTGCCGGTACGGCAACTGCGTGCTCAGGGCAAGACAGGCGTCAATACTGGACCGTACATCGGCAATATCGTATCCCCGTATAAGCAAAAACGCATGACCGAGCCCATGCATGCACCCCTCCGGCAAATCCTGACTGCAACGTGAAATGACCGCGTCAAGAAACGGATCGCCCCGATCCATATAGCCAGTCAGCAGAAACCCGTGGATACAGCCAAACTCCATACTGGAATAACACCTGCTAATGCCGTCCATACCATATGTCTTATATATGTGCTCACCGATTAGATGGCCCAGATAGTGCCTGTGGTTGTCAGAGTACGAGAAGAAGTGTTTAAGAAAAAACGCCTGCGCAGCATCTACTCCGCGCGCGCGGATAATACCCGACAGTTGCCGCACGGCACCCGCTGAATCGGTGACAGGGGCGCTCGGCTCCGGCGGCGCCATCATGCCCGCAGCGGCACTGATAACGGCAACCGTCACGCCCAGCGCGCAAAACGCCCACCATATTGGCGATGATATTTGTTGCATACGCATACTATTGATTCACTGGCTTCAGATTTCCTTCCGTCGAACCTTTCAGACAGGCGTCTTTCCAGGGCTCAGGCAGGGCCTCACACAGGGAATAGAATTCCGGCGACCCCATATGGAAATTATATGACGCATAAAACGCAAGCTCCTGATAGCAGTCCTGCTGCGCGGTGACACTCCCGGCGTCCTTGCACCATGCGGCTGCCTTATACACATTTCCCCAGTCAGTCTCAATAAGACGGGATGCCGTATTGGCGTAGCATGCCCCGCTCAAATTCTGGGGTAGCCCGTCGCAATAGACTTTCATCCGCGAGAGGTCAAACCGAAACTGTACGACGAGTATATAAAACATACCGGTATAACACCGCGGTGAGAAATCGGAGGGAAGCTGCCCGCAAAACGTCGAGAGATAAGAAGGATCCTGTAGTTCGTTCAGGAAAAGCGGCCACGACTCACTGATGCATGAAACCTGCCGCTGCCCCTCCCAAACGCTGCAATAGGCCGACACATCTGCTTTGGCCGGCTGTTTTCCGGCAACCAGCGCCCGGTCTTCCGGCTCAAGCGGCTGAAATATCTGCATAAACGCGCCATCGTAGCAGATATGACGGAAATCAAACTGGCTCCCGTCTTTTACCCCGGCCAGCTGATCGCACAGTCCCACGGATTTCGTCAGATCCGCACCCGTAATATACATGAGCAGGTGCCCAAGTGCGTGGTAGCACGTTGCCTGCTCAAGACTTGTGGGTTTCCATGAATCCCGTGGCTCACACACCGTGAGCAAGTCGGGCTTTATCACCTCAATTTCATGATCCGGAAGAACGTCGGTGCGGAATCGCTCCTGAAAGGCCCCATGGACACACCCGTTTGAGCACACGCCGCTGGGACATCGTGTTATGACTTCACGCCAAAGAGACGGGTCTTTTTTCGTTTCGGCGGCAGAGACTGCGTGTCCCAACACGTGGCAATACGCATAGGACTGATCCTGAGACTGTATACGCTTGGTAACCGCAAAAACATCCTCAAGGGTAAATCGGTTCATAAGCTTGGGAATCTCCCGGTCATAGCAGGTCGGCCGGTGCTGGTTGTTTTCGCATGCACGCAGAATCGACTGGGACGCAAGCGTCAGAAGATCGTCTTTCGAACGATTGAGCGTTGGGACGATAAGATATGCAATTTCCGCCACAAGAAGCACCAACAGTCCCGCCAACAATAGCTTTTTCCCACCGCTCAGTTTCATAGTTGTGTGCAGTACGGTCGCCAGATTTCTTCTGTTTCCCTGCAGATATCAGAAACCCGCTTTTGCGAATACCGCCCGCGTGCATAATCCAAAATCCGCTTCATGCAGATATCCTTCTCTCCGGCAGTGAGCAGGTCGTCTTTACAGAATACCAACGCGTCTTCATATTCACGATCAGGTCTGCCAAATTGCATCGCTCCTGCCGCCAATCCGCGTACACAGGCATCAGAGAGACTTCCCGTAAGGGAGCGACAATATGGCAGATATACGGTGGTTGGTTTTTTGTTCACAATGAACCGAACGCTGTTTTCCGCAAGGGCTTCAAGGGCAAACGCCTTGTAGTCGTCCTCTGCGTGCGTGAAAACGATCGGGGCGGCAAGGGTCAGGTCGTGCTCCCCCATCCAAATCACGGCTGGCATCATATCACGATAGCACGCCTCCTTATACTTTAAGGGTTGCTCGTGGCAGAGCCAGAGCGGGTCCTCTTTTTTCATCACAAACCCATTTTCTCCGTTGTTGTAGTATGCAAGCGCAATCGAATCAAATATGCCCGTCGCGCAGAGCGTCAGCTCATGATCGTCCCGGGCAAATGCCTCACAATTTGCAATCGCAGGCGCTATGACCGCCCGCTCATTCCCATAATACTGAGGATTATGAATATCGGTAGATCCGTGTCCAATCCCGTGAGTGCAGCTATATATCGCATTCGGTGTCTCATTTCCGAGTATCCGATCGACATAATCACAAAATTGCTGCGCCTGGGCAATCGTCCCTTTGCGCGCTACCAACATCTCCATAAATCCATGATAGAACCCAAATGCGCAGGACGCTGCCTTCGCTGACAAATCAACCCGTCCGGTCGTATGAAATTCTCCGTATGCCTGTTGTCCCACAATATGCACCATGGCGTGACAGGTTTGTGCAAATTGCGCATCTGCATCATGCAGAGCGGATATAACGTCAAACGCCGCCCGTACGCCATGCTCCCGGATAACCTTACGCACGAGATCTTCCCAACACTGCGTTTTGGCAGTTTCCGTTGACTGAGCGCAGCTTGAGGCCAAGGCTGCCACCATTTTTGACGATACGCTCGCTCCCCGCGACACATACCAGACGCCAACGGCAAGCAAGCCCACGCACGCTGCTATAAGTGTTCCCACGATCAATGGTTTCCTTTTTATTGACTGACGCATTGCTGTCTCCAGGATTCGGCAAGGCCGCCGCAATACTCTTTATATGGTTGGCTGTTTTTTTCAAACGAGAATTCAGCATAATAAAGCAAATCCTGATAACAGGATTGGATTTCTGTTTGTGTCGACCCCATAGCGCAGACGGAATCAGCCGCACGGACATTCCTCAACGGATCTATTTGTACTAACCGCATAGCCGCTCCCCGCCAGCACCAGCTGCGAGTGTCTGCCGGAAACGATCGACAGTATGCTCCAATCCGGGAAACCGAATCGGACTGTTCAAAGAATATCGTCGTTTTGGCGTTAATCACCGCCCAATAACAATCCCGCTTTTCCTCTTCTCCGCGGGCATAGGAACAGAAAGAGCGGAGTCCTTCGGCGGTTTGGGTTTCGTCTGCGAACATCGCGTAAGATTCACGTCGGCAGTTGGCCACGTATACACCGTACTGCTCACAGAAAGCGCCAACATCCTGCTTGTTGGGCCTAATGTCGATAACGAGGGCGAGATCTTCAGGATCGATACTCTGAAAAACAGTCATAAATACGCCTTCAACACACGTTTTTATATACTCCCGGCCATCGTCCCGCTTCGCAAGCCGCTCACATACCGGAATACTGCGCGCAGGATCTCCTCCGGTCATATACATCGCAAGATGTCCTATGCCGTGATAACACATCGTGCGCTCAATTTCCGTTGGAGCAAATCCCGGGCGCGGCTCACAGAGATCTTTTATGCTGAGTTCGGTTTGAGCGATCTGCGTATCGCTGAGTGTTTCTCCGCGGAACCGTTCGATAAGCGATCCGTGGAGGCAGCCGTAATTACACGCCGATTGCGGACACCTGAGCATGACGTCTTTCCACCTCAGAGGATTCTTTTTTGTTTCTATCGCGGTTAATTTATGCGCTACCACATGACAGTATGCAAACGCTGGATCAGCGTCCTGCACCAGACGGGTGACGGCAAAGGCATCTTCCATGGAGAGCGTGTTCATGAGTTTCGGAATCTCCCGCTCATAACAGGCAGGTCGGTGGGCTTCGTTCTGACACCGACTGATGACACGCTGCGCTGCATGTTGGGGCGTCGATCCCGCTCCGCGATACAGGCCCACATAGGAAGCGGTAACCAGAAAAAATAATGAAATTGGAATAATGAGTTTATATGGCTTCATTGAATATCTGCTGACACATGTCTTTCTCTGACTGATTCAGAAATGAATTCCCACAGAATTCGCGGGCAAGACTACTTTGTCCATTATACTCAACATCGATCGTGTATAACTTCAGGACAAATCCCCGAAAACATGCAGGATGTAAGGCACCGCCGATTGATCGGCACCAGGCAATAATGGTCATATTTCCGCCTTTCCGTTCAAAATCTTCCAGCTCGTAAGGAATTTTCACGACTTGCTCCACCACGCGCTTGGCATGAATAAGGGGTAGTATGCGCAGATGCTTCGCCGCTTCGGACAAATCATAACCAACCGCCGCAAAAAAGGATGAGATCGTCGCATCATAACAGGCAGCCTCGGTAACGGTATCCCGGCCACGGCAAAGCGCAAACGGATCATTCGGATCACGTCGTAACTCAAAACCGTGTACGCCAAAATGCATGTGATCTATCCCCACAAATACCCCACTTCGACAGGCATCTTCTTCTGCCAACCCGCTGCAACCGGCAAGAGCGTGATCGACGATCGCTGTTTCATCATTCCAATAGAGAAAACCGTTTTGAAAGGTAAGCCCATTGCCGATCCCCCGGTAACACTCCAATGCCGCTTCTGTTCCCGGGTATTTGGCTCTAATCTGATCGCAAAATGCCACACCCTGCGCGAAAATACCGTGTGACATAAACTCTCCCATATATCCGTGCATGTAGCCGCTTGAGCACTGCCCGGCAAGCGAGATGTCAAAATCAAGAACTCTGCGCGCCGCAGGTATATTCCAATAAGAAATGTCACCAATAAAATCGGCATACTGGTGGCAATAATTGGCAAACTCAGGATACGTCCGCCGCAGATAATCCACCATTCTTAATGCCTCCCGCGACCCCTCGCGGTTGACCACTTCGAGAAACGCTCTGTCCCAACAGTCCTTACCCAGAGGGCCGCAGTCGCGGAAATATGCATCGCTTTGCCGCTGCGTGTTCAGCAAAACGATGCGAGCCCACTGACCAATACGTCCCCACACATACGACAAAACGCTGCTGTCGCCCGCAAGTACAATAACCGTCCCGCGAAACTGCGGAGCGGTGTGATCATGGTATGTCCAAATTCCTGCTGACATGGGAACAAACTCCCACTGACCCTGCGGGGCAATGGCACGCTTCGGATCAAAACTCAGCTCCTTCGTATGGATGGGGTGCGGATCGGATGCGGGCCAGAAATATCGCCCACGATTTGAACTGAAGCGAACTGTCGCCCCTTTCCTCACTACTACCACCCTCGGAGAAAATCCGTCATCCGTCAAGGTAATAACGGTATTGGAAAACCAGGTGCCGACAGCAACAAAAGCAATGAGGCCCAAAATTCCTGATGCCGTAAACAGAAAAAATGCATGCGCTCTATTGAATAGTTTGCTTCTCACAATATTCCTTCCATTTCGGATTAAGATCCGAACAAATCATCAAAACTTTCTCTTTGGCATACCATCTGGGAAGATACCCTAAAATGTACTCAAAGCATGCATTTTGCTCTTCTGTAGTAAGCTGATTTGATTCGCAAAATTGAAGAGGTTTTATGTATTCTTTCGTCGGTTCACCGTGTTCCAAAAAACCAAACGCATATCCCTGAATGCACGCAAGCCGAATACGCGCGGGCAGCGACCGGCAGACAGAAATCGTTGGAGCATGGTCTGTTTCCGTGATATGTTTGGTGCCGACGGGAGATGCCAGGTTAATCATGGCATGCTGTGCAATCACATCCTGGGGAATATGGGCAAGGTACGTCGCAGCCTTTGCCAAATCATATCCCGTCAACCCCAAAAGAAGCGTATTGAAACTGACATAACAGGCATCCTGGTACTTCTCTGGCTGCCTTCTGCAAATGCCGACCGGATCATTTCGGTCAAGCGTTAATTTGTATTCGCCGTTGCTGTAAAAAACGGCAAGTCCGTTATAGACCCCGGTTGCACATCGGTTTACTTCGCTGTCATTCGTCGCCACTTCCTCACACAGCGCAATGGCCGGGTCGATAAGCTTCTGCGGATCTCCCCATGTTCTTGGATCATGATTATTGACGGTTCCGTGCCCGATACCGTGATAACACTGAAGCGTCACGTCCGGACTCACCTTTACAAGCTGCTGATCCACATAACTGCAAAATTCCCGCGCAAGCTTCATGTCGCCTTTTGCCAAAACCAGCTCTTCCATAAACCCATGGTAAAAGCCATAGGAACAGTATGCGGTTTTCGGCGTAATGCCAAAGTCAACATCGCGCGCAAACAACCGATACGCCGTTCGGCCTATCTCATGAGTAAGACTATGACACGTTTCTCCCAGATTAGGTGCGGCACCATAGAGGTCAGCCAGCGAATCAAATGCGCCTGCGATATCTCCCTTCTTCATAGACACTGACACCACCGCTTCCCAACATTTTTTCAGTGCTTCCGCATCTTTCTGATCACAGGTAGGCCGGCCAAATTGTCCACTCCCCGCAAAGAGACCTGCGCCGATAGCCAACACGAGAACAAAACCTATGACGAAAGGGAAACGGTGCGATATGACAGTTTTCATCGTTAGTTTTGCTGAATCATCCGTGTTTCGCAGGCATTTCTGTATTCACTGGGAATCATTGAACAAAGAGACAACACTTTTTGGGCCGGATATAACTCCCAAAGAATCCTTACCAGATACGGATAACAGACCTGCTGTTCCTCCCGCGTCATCTGGGGAAGCGCACAGAATGCCAGCGCTTTGTTGTATTCATTTCCCGGTTCGCCATGTCCCTTAAAACCGTTTAACACGCCTTCTAAACAACGTTCTTTCAGACCGGCGGGCACATTTCTACAATTCACGAGCATATGCGCGTGATCGGCAAGTGCGACGTCTTTTTGCATGAACGATGCCGCAAGCGAGAACATAACAAGCCTTGCGATCTGCGGATCCGCAATCGGTGCCACGTATTTCCGCGTAATTGCAAGCAGATCCCTATTCTCCATCTCGCTCATTACCATAATTTGTTCATAATAACAGGATTCCTTTGCCACGTCGGGGACTGATTCACAAAGCCAGAACGGATCTGCCGCGTCTATGCTCATACCGTACTTGGCGTCCCCCATCCAACTGGATACGACATTGAATATCCCGTCAATGCAGGCATGCGATTCATCGGGTATATGGGAAATTTGCGCACACAGCGCAAGCGGCCCAGCCACAAGCGACTTTGGGTTTCCCCAGGATGAAGGATCGGGAGGATCCGCAATCAGTCCGTGACCGGCGCCATGGAAACAGTTGATACGGATAAGCGGAATTGTCTTGCTGTAGCGCGAATCCAAGTCGTCACAAATCGCCCGCGCCAATTCTACATCCGGATACTTCCGGAAAAAATGTTCAAACAATCCGTGGAAAAACCCGTATCCACAGCTCATAGTTTCCACGGGCAATTCTATGCCCTCCAGCTTCCGCAGCTTGGATGCATATGCCTGGAAAAATTCATCCCCGATCCTATGGGCGTGCACATGACACCCGCTGCGTATGAAGTCGGTGTCCGTTTTATACAATCGGGAAAATTCCTTGAACGCGCCCGCAATGCCGCGTGTTTCCAGGGCATCACTGAGGGTTTCCTCCCAGCAGCGACCTTTTGTTTGGGCATCAGCAGACGCACTGCAGTCAAGCGGCGGAAGGGTGGTTTTCCCCGGAGGGAGCACCATGATCGTGCCGCGAAATTCCGGATATATATGATCATGAAAACGCCATTTTCCTTCTTGGGTAAACGTAAACTGCCATGACTCACCGGGAGCAATCGGCTTACGCGGATCGAATTCGGGATACAGTTCATGGATTGGGTGGTTATTGCTGGCTGGCCAGAATGGCTTGCCCGAATTGTTTCTGAACGTCACGGAATCCCCGACGCGCACGGTTAATCGCGTGGGCCGGTAACCGTCCTGACGGAACGTTATACTCCTGCCGTCTCCCACGACGAACGCCTTTGCCCAAAACACCCACACGCATGCGGCAAAAACGGCAATCGTCCCTCCTGTTATCGCCTTTCTGTTATTCATAACACCTGCTTCTGTACGCTTCGGGAAGCGCTCCACAGTCTTCGTTTTTCTCCCTCGGGGTCTTCGCAAAGAATTGTATAGCACCCGTTAAGTGCGCAAAACAAGTCTCCTTCATAACCGGAGATGACATCAGCGCACAGAACCGTACTGCCCCGCGGATATCGTTTTCGCCTCCCCAGTAGAGAGAATCAAGCGCATGCGTCAGGCACATCTGTTCCCCGCGCGTATCGCGAGCAAGGCCACACAGGCGGTATGTTTCGTTCATTTCTTCATCGTTCATATCCGTCAATGTCCGCGTATCGCGATTGTGCACAAGGACGATAAATTCTTTTCCAAATCCTTTGTAACACGCATCCCGAGGAGCTGCGTCAACCACCTGAGTGCACATTTGCATAGCGCGCACAATGACCTCATCCGTCGGCACACCCGTATCCAGTGAGCCGCCCGCAGCCGTAACCAGGTGTCCAGTGAGATATTCAAAACAGGACGGCCGCGCGACTGCCGGCATATAGTCAGCGACACAGGGAAGAAGCGGCTGGGTCAAGGACAGATAGCGTTTTGAGGCCTTTTCCCAAAGTGTCTTATTATGAAACCCTCCGGATATAATCTCCATGACGGCCCCGCTGGAACACTCGGAAGCCTCACGGTATCCGTACGGAAGTGTTCCCGTTTTCTGGCACAGGGCAACAGCCCGGGGAAGATCGTAGTCAACAGCTGCCAGAATACCGTGACCAAGGCCGTGGAAACACATGGTATACGCGCCACTTCCTCCCGGAGCAGTTCTGCATGCTTCGGCTATCGCCCCCAATCCCTCTTCTCCATGGGCAAGAAAATATCCCACAACAATGGAATGAGAGCAGGCATTCCGAAAATCCTGCGTACAAATACGCATCCCGTCAATTCCTTTTTCTTTATATAATTCATCTCCCACGACATGACCAAGCAGGTGCATATCCGTATTTGGCGGGAGTGACGCCTGTCCGAGAACCTCAAACGCATAGGCGGCTCCCTTGGTTTGCGCAAGCCTGGTGAAAAACGTACTTAACTGTCCGAAGTCCATAGTCTGCGCTGCAAGATAGGACACTTCAGGGTACGATTTGACCTGGGGTTTGGCGCGGAAAGCCCACGCAACAAAAAGGAACACGAGAACACCGATAAATATCACCTTTTTCATTCAGTCTCAAGTAATCTATCTTACATCGTTGTATCAACTATATAGTAAACGGTCAGTAACGTATATCACGTTTACCCCTTGACAAGAGATGTGCGTATTCCTAGGATGAAGATAAGGACATTGTCATGAAATTACATAAGGCAAAGTCTAAAAGAAATCATATCGTGAATAAGGTAAGGTCCAACGGCATCTCCAATACCCCTCTTTTTATAGGCATTGGTGCTATTGTACTTCTATTGGCATTCTACATTTTTACGCAAAAGGGTGAGATGGTTTCTTGGTTAAGCGGTGTGCCCGCAGAAGAATCGGGCGGCGCTACTCCTACCGCCAGCATGCGACCCAAGCCGTCTCCCCGACTTCTTAATCCCGGGAAAGAAACATTCCAATATGCTCCGGGTCCAAAAGCCAAGGGCCCCAAAATCTACGAATTCAGCCTTGATCCGCTTGGCGTGAAACCCGGTGTCACTCAGACGATCACCGTAAAGGCCACCCATACATCCCCCATCACGTCGGTCACGGCGCGGCTCGACACCGATACGAAGAAAACACCACTCACATTTACGCGTATCGCGGGTACCGACACCAACGGCACGTGGCAAGCGACTCGCATTTCTGACGACACCTACAACGAAATATACTATCTCGACTTCACCCTGGTCGGCACAGATGAAACCTATACAGGCGGCTTTGCGTTTCGCTAACATATGAAAAGACTTTTCACACCCCTTGCATTACTTTGCGCACTCGTATTCTTGCTCCTTCTCGCGCCGAAACACACGGTGTTAGCTGATTGTGCCCGTCCTGCGACAACATACGGCAACGTCGTCCTCACGGCTTCCTGTACATACTCATATACGATTGACGGGGTAGACAACCCGCAAAACAGCGAATCATCCACGACAAATTCCGCTACCATCACTCTGGGAGATTACAATCTGACCCTCTCGTCAAGCCAGAAAATCATTGCCGGACAATTTATCATCAACGGCGCGGGTGGTATTGCAATCGGCAGCGGCCAGCTTCTGGTAGGCAACGGTCTTTGGATTGATGACGCGGATGCAGACGGGTGGTTTAGTCCCACTGCCCAATACTATGATGCGTCTGCACCCGGAAGAAGAAGAATTGGCCTCATGAAGTCCCTCAGTGCAGATTGCGACGACGGTAATGGGCAGTACACCAATAATTGCTATTCCTACTCCGAATCCACCTACTATAATTACGGCCAGGCAAACTACTATGCCTATAGCCAATCCAACTACTATGCCTATAGCCAAAGCAGCTACTATTCTTACAGCTATGGCTATGGACAAGCAAGCTATTATGGGTACGGGCAATCATCATATGGCAGCTATGGCGGATGTTTCCTGGCTGGCACCAAGGTACTTATGGCAGACGGCACCCTGAAGGAAATACAGGATATCAGACCGGGCGACGTTGTACTCTCCTACGACCTAACGACAGAAACTCTGGTACCCAATCCTGTAGCCGCGCTTCTGGTTCATACAAGTCCCTCGGAAGATCCGGAGTCGCAGGAAGCAGGGTATCTGGTGATCAACGGGACACTGCGTGTCACGAAAGGTCACAATATCTGGGTGGAAAACAGGAAGGCGTGGCTCAGAGCCGACGCTATTCGCGTGAACGATATGCTCCTTGACCCCCAGGGAAACCAGCTACTCGTGGGCAGCATTACAGCAGTAGACGAAAATCCGCCCGTCTACAACCTCAGCCTTCCGGGAGAACAGCACAATTACTTCACGGAGGGCATCCTGGTCCACAACGTCTGGAAGAACTAAGCCTGATCAACGTTGACTCTGTGTATCAAATCCCCGCAAACAGATATCCCGGTACCGCTCGTATCCCGGGCTGCCTGTCGCCTGATTGCAGGCATCGATAACCCCCTGCCGGATATGTCCCCCGGTGGTAAAACTCGTTGCCCCGATGGCGGTAAAGCACTGCTCACGCATCCCGCTCTCCCCTATCCTGGCACACAGTCCGCCCATCAGGCGGTAGTTACGGCTAAGAATCTGCTCCCACCACTCGGCCAGACGGAAGTAACACGACGACTGGTACGCAGTCGGGAGCTCAGGACAGACGTCATACGGATTCTCTGGATCAAACCGCATCGCCGTCTGTGCCCCGCCGGCTGACAACGCGGGAAAGTGATACTCCATATACGCACCACCGAAGCATCCGGTCGCGGCGACGGGTGCGCCGATCTGCACACAAGCATCAAGAGCATCCTTCAAACGTCTGTGGCCCATATATTGCATAATGCCATGCCCGATCCCATGCTGGCATGCGATGACATTCGGTTCATCCTTACATGCCAGAAAAAGATCTCGCGCCGCGTCCAGACCCTCACGGGCAATATTCTGCCCCAAAAAGCCATGATAGCACCCATATGAAAACTCCCGATCACAATACGCCATGGCGGTGGCGCCGTACCGGCCGTACGCCACTTCCGCAAAGATATGCATCGTCAAGTGCTGGGAAACACCCGATGTGTCGTACGGAAACAATGTCTTGGCGTATGCATACGCTACCCGCGGCCCTTTCGTCCGCATGACACGCGTAATCTGTCCACGCACCCGTACGACTTCCCTGCCACTCAGAAGCGCTGGATGCCGGCGGTCGGTATATCCTGTCTTGGTAACGGCAAAAAGCGCTATCCCGATTGCCCCAAGCAGGATGACCCACCTCATGGGCACCGGAAGGCGGGAAAAAATGGTGCGGATATTCATAATTGACACGCCTGCATATCCTCTTTCTCCAGCGCACTGCACGTATCTGCCCGTACCTGGTCTCCCCAGGCCATGCCCACCTGGATACCGAAGTATGCGAAACAATCCCTGCGGGCGGATTGCGCAAATGTCCTGCAGAGGGCATTGCCATACCATAAGCGGTCTTTTTCGCCGACGCTGGTCTCCAGAACGCCCCGAACGCACGGCGCCTGCACTGCACTGTCCATCGAGCGACAGTATGCGCTCATTTGCTCCGGTTCATGCCGGAAATGATAGTACGCCACGCCGCCAAGAGATTGTACACACGCCACGGCTGACTCAGCAGGAACATGCGTGCAGACATCTTTCGCCTCCTGTACCGTTTGCGTAATCCGTCCGGCATACGTTCCTACGTTATCGAAACACTCTTTCCTATAGACACCCGGAAGGCTGTCGCAAAATACCAGCACGCTTTCCAACGACAACGGTATATTCTTTGGCCGGTCTGGCAGTCCAATAAGCTGTTCCATCATAACCCCCTGCCCACAGGCATGACGCGCGGACGCATCATCAATCGCATCGCAATACCCGAGAGCCTTGTCAGTGTTGCTGGCAAATACCTCGGCCAACCCATGGCCGACGACATGCCCACACGAAGACATTTGCCGCCGTATACCGGAAGAAGAAAGTTCATCGCACAGGGTACCCACTCTGTCCAGAAAGCCAGGATCACGCCGCAGCGTTACCACAAATGCCCCATGTGTGCATCCGTAATCGCACGACGCGCCGCACAACTGCGTAATACGGGAAAACGCTATGTGTTTCTCTGCGGCTATCTCTCCTGCCACATGGCCGGACGGATGACACGTCAGCGCACCATGCGTCTGAAGCGAAACATCAGGCGACGAAAAAATATCGTGCAGGTGCTCCATTACGGGTGTAAGCGTATCCTCACGCACAAGCGGCGTCATGACCGTTCGCAGACAGTTGTAGTCGAATTCCTTCGTGGGTTCTGCGCAGGATGTAAACGCGGAGGCGACATGCTCCCTCAGCGTCTCCCCTCTGATTCCTCTAAACAAAGCACCTGCCGCCAAGCCGCACAGGACAGCAAGCGCGACAACAACGGCCAGTCTACCGAAGGACAATCGTTTTTTCATACATCTGCCCCTGCGCGTTTCGGGCAGGTACATCAAATTCCGAGTCAAAGTACACATCCCCGTTATCCACGAGGATCCGTACAACTACCGGCGTCTGCGCCGGAAGATCAAGCTCGTCTCCCCAATAGATATCCACATTGAAATCAGTAAATACGCCTGCAGGCATATAGTCGGAAACTGACTGCTGCGTGTTTGGACCGGAAAGCGGTGTGATGGCAAGATAGCCTCCTTTTTCAAGCACCAGCCGCTCAACCACAATCGATGTCCCGACCGGTTGATCGTTCACGACCAGATCATACGCTGTGCGCGCAAGCGATACGTACGCCGAAACCACCGCGCTTAGACAAAACACAAGTGCCGCGAGTATCCATGCACTCATGGTGCCTCTCCTTCCTGTTCCATCAGAATATCAGCGCAATAATATATCGCATGCTCACCGTCCGGATCGCGAAACGAAACCGCAAGCGGAAGCTCACCCGAAAGCCGCTCCCAGGGGAACGCATACAAACTCGTCCACCAGACCGATGCTTCTGCTGATGTCGGCGGCAGTACGTAGCGCCTCTCTCCCATGTGCCGACAGCTTCCCACATGCACCCACACGACAAGTGATGTCTTGGGAAGAGGTCGTTCAAAGTGACCATCAAACACAAGCATGCCATTTATGGAAAAAATCTCAAGTAAACCTGCCTGACGCGGGAAATCGGGGTTCTCCCATATCGGCATGTCCGCACGGTTCGTAACCTGGTTAAACATCTGCGCACCAAAAATTTTCCGCGACGGCGTATCGACGAAACGGATAAAATACGCCACAGCCGCAAGAAGAAAGAAAACAACCAAGATGCCCCACGTTTCGTAGGAGAGAGCCTGTTTCGCCGCTGTCATAATCGTTGCTATAATGATAGCAGGTATACGAATTCTATGCGCATGCAGGCACGACACACACCGGCTTTTTCCCTTCTTCTGTGGGGTGTGTCCCTTTTTGCCGGATGGGTATCCGGCGCGACACTCCTGGTTCAACCCGTTGCAAGACAACTGGCGTACGATCCGGTGGAATACTGTGAGACGCTGGGCACGTATGACCGGGATGCCGGCAGGTCACTGCGCGCTGTCTGGGAAAAATTGCCCCGGGTAACGACGCTGGACTATTCGCCGGTATGCAACATCAACGCGCTTCACATCGACACCCTTCTGCCCATGAAACAGCTCGCCCGCTATGGAGTTGTCCGGGGAAACGTACGCGTCGTTCCTGCTTCTCTCGGGTCGCTTACCTCGCTCACCCGACTGCAAATACAGGACCAGCGCATAATGCACCTTCCGGATACGATTGGCAATCTTACACGGCTGGAGACACTGAAGCTGGGCGGAAACGCGCTTGAGACCCTTCCGGATTCCATCGGAGCGCTTACGCGCCTCACCACGCTGCACATCTATGACAATCGCCTCACCACGCTTCCCGATTCGATCGGCAATCTTACGGCGCTGACCGTCCTGGATGCCCGGTCCAATAGGCTCAGGACGCTGCCTGACTCCATGACAAAACTTAACGGTACACTAAAACGACTGTATGTGGGAGGAAATCTTATTTCTGAGACAGAAAAGGCACGCATCCGCGCCATACTTCCGGATGTCGATATACACTTCTAGCTACTGTAATCGAAATGGGTGGGCAAGCGGTTTTCCGGTAATATCACGCATCGGCTCCGGTGTTTCTCCCGGCGCCTTAGGAACCATAAGCACGGCATAGACAAGGCTTCCTGGAGACAATATCCCCTCTGTGCCTTCGGGCGCCTGGGAAGAACCGAGCGAATATTGTGCGATTGACATCTGTACCTGTGTATATGTCCCCGCGCGGGGAAGGTCTACCTGATCAAGGATATGCTCAAAATAGGGCTTGCCGTAAAGGGAGTTTACAACAGCCAAAACACCTGGTTCAGGTGTACGCGCGCGATCCACAACAACCGTATCCCCGATGGGCTGGTCATGGACAGCTATGGCAGACTGCTGCAGGCTCCAACGCGCGCCCTGTGCTGCAAGCGCAACAAGCCAGCAAAAACCAATGACAATCCACCGCATCATGCAGTCTTAGTCTTACATGCTATACTAAATACTGTCAATGACAGCACGCCGCACACTCAGTGCCCTGGTCATCATCATATCGCTTGCAGCTGCGATTATCAGCCTGGTGCAGCTTACGCCGCATCTTGCCGCACGGTTTGCACATTTTGGCGGCACCACCATCTCGCAGGGGCAACTACAGCAGCCGACAGACACTGCGCGCCTCGCTGCGATCATCGCCGAAAATCCGCACCTGAAGGATCTCAATATTTCACCGCAAGATACTGTAGAGATGCTTCCAGCAGAAATCGCCACGCTCATTGCCCTTGAGCGGCTAACCATAGAAAGCGCCTCTTTCCGGCACCTCCCTCAGGAAATTGGACTTCTCTCATCGCTCACGTTTCTTCGCGTCAGCAATACGCAGATGGCGCAGATGCCTGCGCAAATCGGTGACCTCGTCGGTTTGACCGCGTTAGAACTACCGTTCAACAAGCTTACAGAACTCCCCCCCGAAATCGGGAAACTGACTGCACTCGTTACGCTTCGACTGAACAACAACGCAATTACCCATCTCCCGGCTACGATCGGCGATCTGGCAGCATTAACGTCGTTGGATCTGCGTAGCAACAGACTCACCACGCTCCCTGAGGAATTGTCTCGCCTCACAAACCTGCGCTACCTGTATCTGGGAGGAAATGCTATCGACGCCGCAACCTACACTACTCTCCAGGAAATGCTTCCAAACACGACTATCTTCTAACATTATTTGACGCGCAATAAGATACGTATCGGCCTGCCCCAGCGGTTGTTCATAGGTCGATCAACCAGAGTATCAAGCAGTTTATTTCCATCGCGATCTTCATATAATACAGCAAACAAAAAATCCCCCGTTGCAAGATCTGGCATCCCATCCTTCAGGGAAATATCAAACTCTCTATACTGCTCGGGCGTTAAGCGAGGTGTAGCAGCAATTTCATCGTCGCCGCCTGTCAAATTCACACGGTTGACCACCAGCCAGCCGGGACGCGCAAGGGAAAGTTCGGCCACCCGGATGGTTCGTCCGGGTTTTTGATCCTGAATCCGCACGGAACTTCGCGCAGTGGCCATAAACCAGCCAGCCAGCAATACGAGGAAAACGCTGGCTATCCCAATGGGGATAAACCAGGTAGTTTTTTGCGCAATCGGTCGTGACGCCTGCATAGTAAGAGCTGACGGTGCGCCCAAAACACTCAGGATGTTTTGGTATTACGATACTTCACACACAATCACCCCCACCCTGCATACCTGTACGGACAATCACTGAACCCGTACGCTGACGCGAATGGGGCGAAATAACGCATCTCGCATGGGCTTATCAATACGCGAGTCATATCCCTCATTGCCATTCGTATCCTCATACAGTGTTGCGTAGAGTAAATCCCCTGACGCCAAATCCAGCGCGTCGCTCATAAGCGGCAGGTCAAAATCACGATAATCTTCCGGTCCCAAGAGCGCAGTAACGGCAATCTCGGTAACTCCTTCCACGACTGAAACATGGCTGATGATCAGCCAGCCCGGCTTGGTTAGAAACAATTTGTTCACATGAATTGTCCGTCCGGGTGCCGGATTTGCTACATCAATCTCACTTCTTGGAAGAAATATATACACATTCCCGGCGATAACCAGAAGAATAAAAAAAGCGATAGAAAGCCACATACCCAGGGAGGAACGTTTGTGAACATTCACCGGCTGCTCCTGCACGGTTGTGGGAGGCGGTGCCTGCGGTTGGACAGGGACGGGAGGAGGCGGTGCTTGTATTGGCTGTATTGGTTGTTGTGGTACACCTGGTGGTGATTGCGACTGTTGCACATCCATAATATTTATCGTATCACAAATACGAAAAAATGATACGAACCCAGGGAACAAGTTGGAGCAAACTCGCTCCCCGGGTTTTGGTATCGGTCATCACGATTTACGGCAAACGGTAGCCTCCCTTGACATAAGCATCAAAGTCACTTGAAAACTGGGAGACGCTTGTGCCGTATGTTTCGTAGAAAGCCGTGTTGAACGACTTTCCCTCGGCGAACTTTACCCAGACATCCATGCTTTTCTCACCATAAAGGTGAGCAAGGAGAACAAATGCTTGCTCCCCCTGCATGTATAGGCAATCACCGGATAGATTGGATAACTGTCCGCGGCACCCCAAGAGATTCGAGCGTATATCCGCCGGCATAATTCCCCACTGGGATTCAAAAAGCCGGCCAAAATACTGCGCCTGTCCCTCGGAATACCAATCTGGCACTTGCCAGCTACGCGCACAGCTTCCGGCATAGTTACCCTGAACCACGTGTGTTGTTTCATGGACGACAGCCACAATCCGCTCGTTCAAGGGATTTTCATTCCACCATCCGGTGGTCATGAACAACGCGACACCGTGCGTACTCATGGCGCCGCCACGAGTCCATTGGGACCTGATGATGTCCTTGCTGTCAGGATTGCACCCAGCCAAACGGGCTTTTTCATACGTATAATCCGTGACGGCGTCAACAGTGGTGAATACTGCCACCTCTATTGGTCCAGTCTCGTATCCCATGGCAGAAAACTTCTCATTGGTTAGAGAAACATACCGCTGGATGAGATTACACGCATCCACCCCCACGCTCTCGTGGTACACAACCCGGATTTCCCCGTAAACTGCAGGCTCGCCGACAGGTGGACACGGGATGCGGGTTGAGGTGGGCGTTACCGCCGGCACCGTGTTGGTGGGCTCAACCGTGTCAGTCGCCACAGGCATCGTCGTAGCCGTGTCAGTCGCCTCTAAAATCACGGGTGGGTTGTATGGGACAGGAGGCTCCTGCGCGTTGACCGCCAGGAAAAGCACGGGCACAACAAACAGGATAGCCGTCAAAACTAACCCCACGCGCCATACGAACTGGAAATTACTTGGGTGGCCTTTCTTTACTGTAGCCATTCTTACCTCTTTTTCCTTCTCCGGACGTCCGTCCGGAATCGCTTTTTACTCTTTTTTCTTCCGTTACTCTCCCCCGTTTTTGCTCCTTTAAACTCGCGATGACCACCCTCTCAAAGAGCGGCGGAAAATCCTGGATCACATCCAAGACTTACTGCCGCCCTTTTCTTACTTCGTGATAAACCGATAGGCGTATAGCCAAACACGCAAAAAAAATCCCCGTGCCTCACGGGGTATTTCACGCCTGTGGCGTTCCGCCTGTCGTGCAACATGTCAATGTGCGATCGACTACCCTATTGTACCCTATGCCACAATGCACGTCAAATGCTATAGGCTTATTTCGCTTCGGGACGCGCCCCGCGTGCTATGATACAGACTATGACGCCTCCTTCAGGTATCAAGCTTGAAGCTACAGCAGGCACGACAGGTGCCGTCGTGATGATGCTTGAGCTTACCGCAAGCCGGGTGCTGGCTCCGGCCATAGGCTCCTCCCTGGTCGCGTGGACAGCCATTATCGGCACAATCATGGCTACGCTGGCAGTCGGATACGAACTCGGCGGCAGACTTGCTGACCGGCGAAAAACGGACATTCTCCAGTGGATCCTGCTTGGAGCGTCCATTAGCCTCACGCTGAGTGCGTTTCTCGCCCCCGGACTGCTTCTGGCGATAAACAGCAGTATCGGCGATATCCGGGTGCGCTCGATACTGGCCACGCTTCTCCTCTTTGGCTTGCCCACCGTTGCCCTGGGTATAGTGCTGCCGTATACCACGCGTCTTGCCCTCCATTCGCTGACGAATGCCGGAGTTACCGTTGCCCGTATGTACGCCAGCTCCACCGTAGGCAGCATTGCCGGGACGTTTCTTGCGGGTTTTTATCTGATTGCCGCCCTGGGGAATGCTAAAACGCTTCTTCTGTTGGCGGTCATCCTCTGCGCACTCGCCCTTGCGTGGGCTCCAAACCGTCTTTCCAAAATCGTCATTGTTTCGTTTCTATGGGCGGGGGTAGCCGCCATGTTCGCCGCGTGGAAAACGCCCGCGCTCACCAGCTGGCCCGGGGCTATCGCAGATATAGACACACGCTATGGGCGATACCTTATCCGAGACCAGACCGACCGGCAAACCGGCAAACCGGTACGCTACCTTCAAACCAGCCCATACGGATCCCAATCCAGCATGTTTCTGGATGCGGATACTGACCTTGTTGCCCCGTATCTCAAGTTTTTCCGATTGGCCTTCCATTTCAATCCCGCAATCCAGCGGGCACTGGTTATCGGGGCGGGAGGATATTCATTTCCGAAGGATTTCATCCGGCGCAATCCGGAAAAACGACTCGATGTCGTGGAGATAGACGGACAGCTTGTTGATATCGCCAGATCATACTTTCACCTGAACGAATATCCTGCGATTGCCACGTATGCGACGGATGCACGTTTGTTCGTCCATTCCACGCCACACCGATACGATGCGGTATTTATTGACGCGTTTGACCCGCAGTATTCCATCCCCTTTCACCTGACAACTATAGAGTGGGCACGAGCCCTGCGGAATATTCTCAATCCCGGCGGCGTCATCGTCGTTAACATGATTTCGGCGCCACAGGGCGTGCATAGTGCATTTTTCCGGGCGCAACGGGCAACCTATGCCCATATATTCCCGCAGGTATTTGCGTTCCCTGTGTTGGATCCGACCCGAACGGACATCATCCAGAATATCGTCCTTATTGCACAGTCATCGTCGATAGCCCCATCGTGGACAACGGATAATCAGGAATTGGCCGGCTATCTGTTGCACCGGTACGATGGACCTGTCGCACCATCCCGAGAATTGCTGTTAACGGATGACTTCGCCCCTGTCGAACACCTTACGGCATCATTCTATGCCTTAGAAAAATAATTAAATTGTACCGAGCCGCATCAGAATCTCCTGGCGACATCACTTCTTCGTACAAGCTCCACGGTGATAAGTTCTGATGCATACACATGACGCACGAAGGTACGGCTCGGTCGATCGGACAGATACCGGACGAGACAATCCTCGCTCCCCAAAAATGTCGCCCTGGTTGAATCACAAATGACAAAAACATAATCATCCGTATTGAGGATTGTCGGGAAATATCCGTCTTTCTCCATGCGGACAAATGGCTGTTCGAACCGCTGCTGCAAGGCTGGCCAGTAAAGCAAATCGGCAATAATCTGAATTCCCGCCGGCGAATACACATCCACAAACAGTCCGCCCGAGGGCTTGCGATGGACTCGTTCAATCTGGAAAAAAGACACGTCGTGCCGATTTTCCGCTTGGCGGATATTTTCAACGGTGAGCGAAATGGCGGCAAGAGATTCCTGGGTCAGCTGCCACCTCCACAGCCGTGGATATACCGGAGCGCCCATAAGGTATCCGGCATTGGAAAAGGCATACATCACCGCGACGACAGAGGCGATGCCTATAGCTTTTGACAGCAGTCCGCCGGAAAACCACCGCAACACAACGGCACTAACTGTTATCAGATAGATGCCTGCCAACGACGTAAACGTGAAATTCCAGACTCCCACACGAAGCAGCGATGCAAGCAGCACAAGCTGCAGGATTCCTGCAATCATAATACCCAGAATCATCCGTTGCGGTGCAGAAGACCGTCTGAAGAACTGAACGCCACCGAGGACAAGAAGAAGCAGTAATGCACCATTTACGACTTGTGCGTTGTCAACCCATCGAAGCGAGAACGCGTACACAAACTGCAGGAGATTGGCAAAAAATTTTCCTACGTATTCATCCGGGGAGCCTATGTACCCTGCCGATACGCTGCCAGCCACGCGCTCCAGGGATGCGGGCTCGGCTTGAAACAGCATCAGCACCGGGATATGGAAAAGGGAAACAAAACCCAGCCAGAGCGCCCCCAGCCGGACCGATTCAGCAGCCCGCTGAGCGCGCGGTATAAGCCTGAAAGTGAGCAACCCGAAAAGCGGCAACAACGCCAGCACCGAGTGATGGATCGTCAGCGCTATAGCCAACAACACAACGCTGGCGGCGAGCAGTGCCTTGCGTTTGTGCCGCCATGCAAGGGCAAGACACAGAAACGACGCGTTGGCGAAAACCTGCATGACGTTCGTTTGGAAAAAGTAACTACCCATCGCAACGTACTCAAAGCTGGTAACCGCAAGAGCTACGGCAAACACGCCGACCCACTTGCCAAACAGCGCGCTTGCCAAAGCGTAAAAAAGCACAAACAGAATCGGCTGGATAACGACAAAGTTCACGATGGACAGAAACAGGAGGCTATCGTTCAGCGTAACAAACGCTGCAGTAATGTAATAATATAAAGGGCTATCGATAAGTACAGGATTCCCTGATCCCGACAGCGGAATCTGTCCATAGCGTACCATCTGATGTGCCGCAAGATAATCAAGATGCGTATCCTCTGGATCAAACGCGATATCCAAACGGCCGGCACGGTTCACAATGCCAAAAATAATCAGGAAAAAAACCAACAGTCCGTGTATAGGCAATCGCTTCATAACGTATTATCATGAGTGCATTTCAGAAATGATGACACCATCCCTATGACACTGTCAACCAAAGCACTAATTACACTTCTCGCAGGCACTCTCATCCTGCGCTCATACCTGTACCTATTCAATTATCCTGACCCCAACACGGTAGATCCGTCACTGGAGTATCTCGTGGCTTCCCATATCATAAAGCACGGTGAATTCCCGTTGGTGGGCACCACAGCCTTTGAGGGAAAAGCACCCATAAACAGCCCACTGTACTACTATTTTCTGGCTGTACCCCTCATGCTCTGGAACAGTATTTTCACCCTAAACGCCTTGAATATAGCCATGCAGGGACTGATGGCTTTTACGATCTGGGAAATAGTCAGACGCGTATTGGGTATACGTGCGGCATTCCTTAGCGTACTTTTCATCAGCCTTTCCGCGTGGGGCATGCGGTCATCCAGGTTTTTCTTCCAACCGTATGTGATGCAGCCCCTTTTTATGGTGAGCATCGCGCTGCTTGTTCAGGCATGGCTATCGCGAAAACTTGGTTTTCTTCTTGGGAGCGTTGCCGCCTTCGTCGCTGCAACGGGACTATACCTTTCATCGGTCGCATATATCCCCGTGTACATCATTGGCGTCCTCATTGTGCTTCGCCGCCTTCCTGCACATGCCAATGCGTACCGAAAAACAGCTGCAGTTGCTGCGTGCTGTATCAGCCTTGCGTTTGGCAGTGTCGCCTGGTCACTTGCGTTTCATCGCTCATTTACTTTGAATCAATTTTCAGAACTTCTGACCCCTACGCTTCCACAGTATTTGCAGGGACTCCAGACATACGCACGTCTGTACGGCATGTTCCTTTTCCCTTATCCCGGGACTATCGGATCTATTTCGCTATCCCAGCTGATGATGGGACTTTTATACTTTTTCAGTGCGTTTGTGATCCTTCGCGGGAAAGCAGCGCGGGAAAGAAATAGCATCCTCGCCGTGCTCGCATTGTCGCTTATTCCTCTTCTAATCATGCCGATCTTCTCCCTGGCGCCGTCCGAACACTATCTGCATCTTGCCCTCGGCTTCGGCAGTATTGTAACTGCGCTGGTGCTGTCGGATATGCTTTCGGCTCACCATCCGCTGCTGCGTATCGCTGCTGCCGCGCTTGCCGGCTTCATGCTCTTTTCGCAGTCTGACGGATTCCGGTGGGAAAAGAAGCGTCCCTACCCTGCCGCACAGCAGGCAGCAGAATTAGTACGCCGGGAGATTGCGCTGCTGCCGAAACGTGGCGATTCGAAGCCTACCTATGCCGTGTATACTTTCAAAGTCCAACAGGTCGCCGCCTTGCAGGAATACAGCCTTAACTATGGATACTTTTTCTGGCATCTGCTGGAAGAGAAAACCGGATCAAAACTGGTTTCTACGGATATCTATAAAGGATTGCTTATCCTTCCAGAAAAAACCGACTACTTATTCGTATCTTGTGTGGGATTATCTCGCGAGGATCAGCAACAAGCCCGGTCGGCCTGTGCACCGTACATTATGGAACGCATGCCGTATGTGCCCTTGCGCAGTATCTCCACACACATGACCTATCCGATCATTCTTTTTGTTCGGGATGAAACCGCACACCGCTTCCTCGTTTTGGGCAACGAATATTTCGCGCAACAACAATTTCAAAAAGCTGCTGACGCCTATGCAAGCGGTGTCATGGATGATCCCATGGCAACCGAGTTGTTAAACGGACTTGGCAATGCCCATATCAAGCTTAACCAGCTTACTCAGGCACAGGAAGCATTCACCAGGTCCCTGGCACATAATCCCGAAAATAGCGGTGCATACACAGGACTTGGACGCGTCTCATATACGCGTGGTGAATATGCGCAAGCTGAACGGTTTTTTCTTACCGCCATCAGACTGAACCCTCACGACACCGGCGCGTATTTCGATCTGGGCAAACTGTACCGCGTCCTTCGCCGTCATGACGACTCGCAGCAAGCATTTACGCGTGCCCTTCAGATTAACCCGCGGGATACCGGCATGCTGTTTGGGATCTCATATCTCTATATGCAATACCGTCAGTTCGATTCTGCCGAACAAGTACTGCGACAGGGGCTTGCCATAGACCCAACATACGCAGGACTATACGCTGCCCTCGGCGACCTCTACCTTCGCATGCGCCGGTACGAGGAGTCCGAACGCTACTACACAAAAGCGCTTGAGGTGGATCCCAATACGGATCTGTATACCGGCTTGGCAGAACTCTATGTGCAAACCCGGCAATTTTCCCTCGCTGAGGAAACGATACACAAGGCAATCGCAATAAATCCGAAGGCAGATCGATTTCAAGGACTTGGAAATCTCTACCTGCAGATGGGACGACTTGACGATGCTATAATTCCGCTTCAAAAGGCAATAGCTATCAACCCGCAGGGAAACGGCTATATAGGCCTGGGCAATGTATACCTTCAGCAGGGAAATTACGACCTTGCAGAGGAAACATTCAAGCGGTGTCTTGAGACCCCCTTCAAAGCACAGGCCTGGCTGGCTTTGGGCAGCATGTATATGAACGCAAACCGGTACGGAGAATCGGAGCGGTATCTTCTTTTAGCCACAACAGACGATGAAATCAAGCCGCGTGCGTATATCAGCCTGGGAGACCTCTATGCGAAAATCGGAAGAACAGACGAAGCGAGAAAGGCGTACCTCACATTCAAACAGCTGGATCCGTCCAGTCCCGAGGGAGACCAGCGGCTCATGGAATTGCAGTGATCGATTTGATGCCGTATCATAAACAGTATTCATGAAGCACACCTCCGCGCTCGTTTCCTGGCTTTTTCCCGCCGCACTTGCTTTGGCTGCAATCTTTTTTCTTCCGGCTGTACAGGATTTCTACGATATGGGGAAATTCTTTTTCATCATCGCCCTGTCGCTCGCGACCCTTGCCGGAAGCGCGTGGACACTGGCTCACCGGCATTCCCAGGTTGCCCTTTCGCTCGGCACCACAACGAGAAGCCTGACACTTCTTGCCCTTGCCGGTACGGCAAGCCTCATTATGGCCTCTACGAACAAAGTCGAGGCGCTCATGCACCCTCTGGGCATCGTCTTGTTTGGGAGCCTTGCGCTTGTTTCCTGCGTCCTTCCGATGGTTCGGGATGAACACACGCACACCCGGCTGCTTTGGGCATATTTCTGGGTCACAACAATACTCTCGCTTCTGGCTGTTTACCAGCTCCTTGGAATGGGCAGAATTATGTTTCCTTCCGTAGCATTTCTTGCCGATCCCCTTTGGACACCGACCGGATCAACCTTGGCCACAGCCACCATGCTCCTGCTAAGCTTCCCGCTCGTGGTTGGTCATACGATACGCGCGGTAAAACGCAACCACGAGACCCATATGGTCCTTCTTCTTATTATGACTATCGTTATTGCGGTTGGAATCGGGGTAACCCTGTGGGAACTCATTCCGAGAATTCCCGCAACCATACTCCCCTTTTCTCAGGGATGGGCAATCACGCTTGAAATCCTCAAGAGCCCGAAGCAGGCGCTGTTTGGCGTCGGCGCTGAAAATTTTCTTGCAGCGTTCTCAGCCGCAAGACCGGCAAGCGTAAACGTTACCCCGCTTTGGAGCGTCCGGTTTCTCACAAATTCTTCCGTACTGTTTCATTACATGACCGTGTGGGGGCTCCTGGGGTTGGGCGCGCTTCTGTTTACGCTGCGCACCCTCTGGCGAAACCGACCTGGACACACAATTCCCGGTTTATCCTGGGCGCTCTTCCTGGGCATCTTGGCCATACTTCTGTCTCCGCCGAGCGTATCGGTGGTGCTGACGCTTTTTGTGCTCCTTTTGCTTTCTGAGACGCATGCGCCGCCCACAATCATACCCGCCGCAAAGCTCTCTTCGGGGAAACGGATTTTCTTCCTAACGCTTATCGGGCTTTTTATCGCCGGATCGCTCTATTTCACCGGAAAGGCATATGCATCTGAGCGCTTGTTTGCCCGATCACTGGCAGCGGCACGGAGTAACAACGGAACTGAGACGTATACATTGCAAACGAAGGCTATTCAAGCAAATCCGAAAAATAGCAGGCTGCGGATTTATTTCAGTCAAACCAATCTCGCACTTGCCACCTCCCTGGCTACCAGCCTGAGTGAACAACCGGACGCAAGCAGCGCTGCTGCCCTGGAAGACCGGGATTTGGTGGCGCAACTGGTCTCTCAATCGATCCGTGAAGCCAAAACTGCCGTAAGCCTCAATCCCGTAAATATCCTCGCATGGGAAAATCTCGCGCGCACCTATGAACAGCTTATTGGCGTAGCGCAGGGTGCAGACGGATGGGCGGTGGCAACCCTCAAAGAAGCAATAAAACGGGACCCCGTGAACCCCGTGCTGCCGCTTGAATTAGGCGGCATGTACGTCCGGATGAAAAACTATACCGAAGCGATAACGCAATTTGAGCGCGCAACCACGCTCAAACCGGATTATGCCAATGCCTGGTATAACCTCGGCAACGCGTACAAACTCAACGGGGATCTCGAGCGTACGAAAGAAGCGTGGGCACAGGCACAGAAGTATGTTCCGGCCGGATCGGAAGACTATTCCCTCATCACGAACGAACTCAACGGACTTCAGGGACCGGTATCTCCGGAAATCCCGACTCCGCAAACACCGACCACGCTCTCCACGCCCGCACCTACCCCGATTTTTGTGCCCCCGCTTGAAATACCCAATAATTGACGAGTATCATGAAACTCGTGATCAATCGACGTTTTATTCCGTCTAATCTGTTGATTGCCGGCGTATTGTTCGCTGCCATGTTCCTTATCGGCGCACCGCTTCTCACGCGCATCGGCACCGCATGGGACGAACCGGACAACATCTACTCAGGCGGACAGTATGCCCGATTTTTTGCCCAAGGCTTTGATCCGTCAACGCTGACTGCAAGAGACCCGTCGTCATCAATTTTCGGCAAACTCATCTTCAGCCAGGAAGTCGCCATCGCACGGTATCCCCCGTTCCCCAACATGATAGGCACACTCATCGCCCAGGGATTTGCGCTGATTGGTGGCACGCTCACGGGACCGGATATCATCCTTGCATTTCACGCGGCAACGCTGCTCTTTTTTGCCCTTCTCGTATCCTGCGTATTTCTTTTTGCCCGAAAACTCGGCCTCCCCGTATGGGTGAGTCTATTTGCCGCCGGTCTGACTGCCGGAAACCCAACCCTCTGGGGGCATGGCGTATCCAATCTCAAAGACACGGCACAGGTAGCACTCTTCACGGTCACACTCTATGTACTGTTCCGGTTCACCATCCGCGGCCAACTCAACAATCTTTTGGCTGCCGGTACGGTCTGGGGGCTTGCCGTGGCCAGCAAATTCAATGCCGTCTACGTGCCTGTCATTTGGACAGCAACGCTTCTGGCGACCCGCATGATCGCAAAACCGCCTCGCGGACGGGTGTCATTTGTCCATATCCTTCTATTCCTCACCCTGGGGGCAGTCGTCTGCGTTGTCGCATGGCCGTATCTTTGGTTTGATCCCATAGGCAGATTTGCGGAAGTTATCACCTACTTCACCACCGTCGGACAAGGATATAAATTGTTCTGGAACGGCACGCTCTACGAGGTGGGGACCGGCAAAAGCCTCTGGTGGTACCCATGGATGAACATTCTTCTTTCCACGCCGCTACCCGTTCTTTTCCTGCTTGCCGTTGGTCTGGCAACGAACATTGGCTTGATCGTCAGGAGAAGCCCCGGCGTCTCGGGGTCAATACTGCTTCTTGTGTGGTTTTTCGTCCCTCCCCTCCGGGCCATCCTTCCTCATGCCGCCTTTTATGACGGCATGCGGCACTTTATGGAAATTCTGCCGGCTGCATCGCTTCTTGCAGCCATTGGACTCTGGAATCTGACCACCATTCTTCAGAGGCGTTACCGCACTCCACTGGCGCAGTGTCAGGGCTTGGCATTGGGTGTGTTGGCGCATCTGGTGTTTATTAATGCCCTCTATTTTCCGTATTCCACGGGATACCTCAACATCCTTGCTCGGAACCCAAACAAACAGTATGACCGGGACATTGAGGCGCTTTCCGTGCGGGAGGCCGTCGACTACCTTCACAAAACGAAAGGCACCATCGCACTCTGGTCACCTATCGGAGGGCACCTTACCTGGTATTATCTGGGGGAGGAAGACCAATATGTCTACAACGCCGCCGAAGCAGACAGCATCATTCTCGTGAATAAATCATCCCACATTCTTCGGCATGAGTTTGAGCGTCGTCTGCCTGCTGCCTGGAAGCTGACGCACACTATTTCCCGCGGGGACGCCGAGTTTGCGTGGATATATACGAAGCGGTGAAGGAATAAAGAGATCCCGCTGCGATGACGCAGTATAAGATAATCCCGGTCCCCAATGCCTTGCCCATGAATGCTAAGCCCTTCTCGCGGGCCACAAACCGCAAAAATTTCGCCAATAAAATGATGTGAGCCAAAAGAAGCACTCCCGCACCCGAAAGACTCATCATCTTCACGAACGGTACGGGCCAAAGAAAATACACAAGCATGCCAAACAGAAGAAAGCACACGGCACCGACCGCTGAGAGAGCCGCCAAGCTCTCCCAAACCGTTGTTGCCACAGGGTCAAATTTTCGTCGCACGCGGTACAGGCGCATCCAATAAAAGCTGCGCCAGAAATACTTCCGGGCAACGGGGATAAATCCCTCGAATTCATGATGCACCCGCACATCCGGTGCAAATATAATGGCATACCGCTGCGCTATCCGGTAGGTAAATTCTACGTCTTCCATCTGCCGGAACGATTCATTAAACCGCCCGAGCCGGGTAAATACATCTGCTTTTATAGCGGCAACCCGGGTACTGAAAAGGTAATAATAGCCGTCGCTCCCCCGCTCATTGGTCCAGTAACTCCAATCGCGAAGCGCCTTAAACTGCGGAAAAAATGCCCGGGTTTTCTGATGTTTATCCCACACGCCGGTAATAGCCGTCAAATCAGGATCGTCCTGAAATTTTATGGCGATTTTTGCGAGCGTATCTGCGTACACGGTCACATCAGCATCGAGAAACACCAGAACAGCGCCTTTTGCTTTTTTCGCGGCAGCATTCCGTGCCGCTGCCGGCCCCCGATTGACGGGAAGACGGACCAATACGGGCGCTCTTACTCCTATTTTCTGTCGCTTGAGCGCCAGAAGGTGCGACGGTTTTTCCGTATGGGACGCATCGTCCCCGATAAGGACCTCAAAGTGTCGGTAAGACGATCCTTTCAGCGACACAAGCAACCGGTCAACGGTGATCCATGAGTTATAGGTAGGAATAACAACCGACAAAAGAATGCGTCTCATGTGTACATTTCGGGGGGCAGTGGTTCCGGCTACTTTCTAGCAAATACTATCATGTCATCCCATGGATTAATAGGATTTTTTATCTTCGACCGGTCCAAAAATCGGGCAATGGGCACACAGATACCGGCAAGCCATGGGAAATAATCAGCCGCCCTGCGAAAAGCAAACGAGAGCGGAAAGGGCCGGGGTGTATCTTTCCGTATGTGGATATCGCGGAATCCGGCGTTACCCAGAAGCGTCCGCATGCTCTTTTCCGAAAAAAGAACAACATGTTCAGGATGCGCAAATCCAAACCAGTGCCGACCCATAATTTTCCTCCATAAGCCCCCATAGTCCGGCGTAGCGATGACGACTAAACCACCATTTTTGAGTAATTTATGTATCCTTCGAACAAATCTTATCGGATCCCGCTCGTGCTCGATTACCTGGAATGCGGTCACTACACTAAATGACCTATATTTTAATTTTTTATTCAAAGCGTGTAGAGTTCCTGGTAGAACCGATAATTTTTTTGACCGGCAATAGGCAACGGCATCGTGCGAAATATCGATACCGGTTGCCGCAATCCCCAACTTCCCGGCTTCTTCAAGAAGAACACCCAGAGCGCATCCGACATCAAGAAGTTGGATTTTGCCTGCGTGTGAGCGCCCCATGTGTTGTTTTATTTCTTTTATTTTCTGACGGAAATACATCCGATGTACGGCAATTTGCTCAATGTACGGAGCGAAGTGATCGAAATCTTCGTGATACAACTTCCCGATTTCCCTGGAAGACGGCATGGGGGTGAGCTGCACGAGACCACACATGTTACATAGCGCCATGTGTCCCGCCCTGTGAACAAACAGCGTTTTAAGCGACTGAGATGAACATATAACGCAGTGCATACGCCCCATATTGTAGCACGCGGTTGCGGGTTGGCAGGCTTGCGACTAGAATACCGTCATGACGAAGAAGAAAGTCCTTATCACCGGATCGTCCGGACTGGTAGGAAGCCAGTCCGTCGAATTTTTCAGCAACCGGGGGTGTGCCGTATTCGGGATCGACAATGATATGCGCAGCCGTTTCTTCGGCCCTGAGGCAAGCACCAAGCCAAACGCACGCCAACTGCAAAAAGACTACCCCTCCTACAAGCATTTTTCCTTTGACATCCGTGATGCGAGGAAAATCACGGAGCTCTTTGCCAAATACCACTTTGACCTTGTTATCCACACCGCCGCACAACCATCACATGATTGGGCGGCAGGTGACCCAGCGACAGACTTTTCCATCAATGCCACGGCAACACTCACCCTGCTTGAAGCGTACCGGCGCTATAGCGCCAAAGGCGTATTTATCTTTACCTCAACCAACAAGGTCTACGGCGACCGGCCAAATCTTCTTCCGGTCTACGAAAGCAAGACGCGCTATGAACTTCGCACAAATCATCCCTTGTATCGGGGCATTGATGAAACCATGAGTGTCGATGCATCCCTCCATAGTTTGTTTGGCGCCTCCAAAGTATCAGCCGATATCCTCGTCCAGGAATATGGCCGCTATTTCGGTCTGAAGACAGGCATATTCCGCTGCGGTTGCATTACCGGGCCCGCACACGCTGCAGCTTCGCAGCATGGATTTTTAGCATACCTGGTCCGCGCCATCGCCACTGAGACGCCGTATACCATCTTCGGATACAAAGGCAAGCAAGTGCGCGATAACATCCACGCATACGATTTGGTGAATGCGTTTTCTCACTTCTGGCGCCATCCAAGGGCCGGGGAAGTGTACAATATGGGAGGAAGCAGATTTTCCAGCGTTTCGATTCTGGAAGCCATCAAACTCATCGAGCCACTGGTGAAGAAAAAAGCAAAACTTACCTACAAAACAACCCCGAGGAAAGGCGATCACATCTGGTATATCTCCAACGTCTCGAAATTCAAATCTCACTACCCGTTCTGGAAACATACCTACGACACCGAAAAAATTGTTGCTCAACTGGCCTCCGCGTACCGTTCATAACGTCTTTCTTGCCCAGGCGATGGTTTTTGTCAAACCGTGGGAGAGCGCCGTCGGATTCCATTTCCCTATCACCGCGCGTGTCTTTTTCATATCGGCGACCGAACCGGCAATGTCACCCGGCCGCTGACTCATAAACGTGATCGGGTACGTCCGCCTATCCCCTCCTGCGGCCCGTATAACGTCGTAGGCGAGTTTTTTTATCGACGTAGGCTTCCCGGTGCCGACATCAAGCACTTTCCCCCAGCTCTTGGTGTTCTCAATGACACGGCTCCACACATCACACACGTCGTCGATAAATACGAAATCCCGTGATTGTCTTCCGGTGCCAAAAATCGTAACTTCCTCCCCCCGCAGAACGCGTCCGACAAAGATCGCCAGAACACCCTGATAGGGATTTGTAAGACTTTGACCCGGACCAAAAACATTAAACATTCTTAAGGATGTCACTGCAAAAGGAGAGGCAATATCACCACGCTGTGCCGTCAGATGGAGAAAGCGTTCTGCGGCATATTTGGATACGCCATAATACGAGGACGGACCGTCTGCGCCGTGAGCAAGCATGCTGGATGCATAGATGAGCCGCGGGACTGCATACCGGATACACGCCGTGGCGATATTGACAGACCCTATATAATTCACCGCTATATCGCCATACGGGTCCATGTACGACCCGATATTCGAAGCGCGACCGGCAATATGGCACACCACGCTTGGCCGGAACTTCGCGACCACGCCCATCACGGCTTTTTGGGAACGAACATCTCCGCGGACGAAACGCGCTCTCTTTGGAATTGCGGCTTTCCTGCCTGAAGACAAATCATCAAATACAACAACCGAATATCCGTCACGGACAAGCCTGGCAGCAACATGAGACCCGATAAATCCTGCGCCACCGGTAATCACTGCCGTTTTCATTTGCGGCTATTATATACTGATACTATTGCCTATGTCGCGAATAGAAATACCCCCATTCTACCGGCTGCTTTTGTTGGGAATACTCGTTGTGTCGGCATTCGTCCGTCTTTGGTATATATCGTACGCGGGAGGCGGCATTGATCTGAAACCTGATAGTCAGGGGTATTATGTGGAAGAAAATTTTTTTGGGAAAAATGTGCGTACCAATTTCTTCAATCCCAACAGAACCCCCGGATATACCATGATCACCTCCCTTGCTATGGCTGTAACCGGTGATACCTATCCCCTCTATGGGACGAGAGAATTCACCCAGCGACTCTGGATTATCATTGTGATACAAACGATCGCAAGCGTGCTCTCCCTTATTTTCCTTTTTGACACCCTCATCCGCCTGAATATTTCTCCTCCGTATTCCCTTGCATTCACTGCATTTACCGGGCTGAATCTCTATCAATTTATCTGGGATCGGACACTTCTGACGGAATCACTCTATATATCGCTGCTCATCGTCCTTCTTTGGCTCTTTGTGCGCCTGCTTCACCGGGTCACCACCGTGTCGGCGCTCCTGTTTACCGGGCTTGCTGCGTATGCATTTATGCTTCGCCCGGCTGGACTTCTTCTCCCATTTCTCACGCTTCCGCTAGTGTGGGTCATGCACCGGACAAAACGCGTTTTTACCCTCATTGCTTTTTGCCTTCTTCTCTATACTTTGATTCCCGCCACCTTCCTTACGGCAAATCGGATACTTCACAATTTCCGCGGTATTAGCTACAACACCGACTTCTCCGTTTTTGGCAGAATTCTCTTGTACGATATTCCGGTAGACGCGGCCGCATCGGTACTCCCGCTGCACGCACAGGTTGTGGAATACAAACAAAACGGCGGGAATGTTTCTATACCGTGGTACTTTTTTGTCCATTACAATAACGAAATATACGACCGTGTTGCCGATCTGCAGAGGTTCAATGCCCTCGTTGTACGCGATCAGTTTGGGGCATTTATGCGGTCAGTAGTCGCGGATATTCCCAAGGCGTTTTTCGATACGGAAGTCTACGGCGTCATATACCGTGCTTCCGCGTGGAGCCCAACCCGAGCGTTTTTTGATGTTCTGGACGGGATGATACAGGTCATTCAGAAATCAACGATTATGTATCTCCTTCTTGCCCCGCTTACCGTCTGGCTTTTTCTCAAAAAACAGACACCCCTGCATACCTTTCTCTTGAGCATCGTTCTTATAGAGGGATACCAGCTTTTCTCCAGTCTTGTTTTTGGAGGAGCATGGGAATTTGCGCGACATATTATTACCACGCAAACATTTCTTTTTTTCCTCTGCTTCTGGTGGATTGCGAAGGCAATCGGATACGTGTATAACAGGCGATAATGCAACCCATCCTCACCATTCTCATCCCAGCCAAACACGAGACTGATACCATTGAGGCCGTTCTTGATTCGTTGCGAAAATCCGTTCAGACGCCGCACCGAATACTCGTCGTAAACGATACGGATGCCCGGGACAGGACAGCAACTATTGTCCGTACCTATATGCGCAAGCACAAGCACATATCCCTTCTCCATCGGATATCGAAAACGGGCACCTTTGGCTCCGCGCTTTCACTGGGCTTGGGAAAGACCGTAACTCCGTATGTCGTTCCCGTTATGGCTGATCTGTGTGATGATCCCAAAGATATCGACCGGATGGTGAAGAAAATACGTGAAGGATGGGACGTCGTCTGCGCCTCGAGGTACATGTCCGGCGGCCGCAAGGCAGGTGGCCCCTGGCTTCAATCGTTGTTTTCCCGGTTTGTGTGCACGAGCATGCGCCTCCTGACGGGAATCCCAACCTGGGATGTGAGTAACGCGTATAAAATGTACAAAACAAAAATTGCAAAAAGTCTCACCATACAGTCAGACAGCGGCGTAGAAGCATCCATGGAGTTGGTACTTCAGGCGTATTTCCACGGCCACAGGATCACCGAAATGCCGACATTCTGGAAAGGCCGAACCCGAGGACACTCGAAATTCCGGTTCTTCGAGCGGATGCCTAAGTATCTTCGCCTGTATCTCTGGGCACTCAGACAAAACGCTTATTTGCGAACAAGAAGCATGTCTCCCCAGCCTGGGACTGGCTCGTAGTAAGTTGCGATATGGAGACGCTCTGATGGTGAAAGCGCCGAAAGCCGGTTGCTTTCTCCCTGAAAAATATATTCCGTTTCGGCACTCAACGCGGAAATGAGCGGCGCCGGAGGCCGGGAAATATAATGCACAAAGCTTCCGACCGACACGCAACAGATATAGTAGGCATCCTCCCAGAACAGCATTTTTCCTTCGAGATCAAACACGCGTGCGTTTGCCGGAACGGTTTTCAACAGTTGCTCCATGTGGGCAAGTTGAGGAGAATTTGAGGCCACAAGTTTCATACGGTTCACGGTAATTGTCGCCTGTGCAAGCACGAAAGATCCAGCCAATAATATACACAGAAAAAGCCACGGACTTCTGCGTTCCACCCATTCGAAAAGAGCGCTGAGCCAATCGGCGCTGTAATACGCGATGAACACCGCAATCGGTATAAGATATTGGCTGTGCTTGAGAGGGAAGAACTGGATGTATCCATAAACCGACACGATAAATATGCCGCCGACGAGGTATTCGACATAAGTTTTCCGCGTATCCCCCGCCGCCGTAATATACGGCGTGAATAACCGGTACACCCCGGCAAGAAGACCCATGACCCACCAAAAGTGATTTGTGATTAGACCAAGTGTCATACCCCATCCGCCATAAAATGATGCATTGGGAAAGAAGAATAAATGCGGTTCCATGATATCCACCTGACCCACGCGGTTTGTTTCAAACGGAAGCTTGAGGACCGAATATAAAATGTAGCCCAGATCACCAAGGGTTGCCATCCAACCCAAGAGAAGTATCCCAGGGATCACCATGCCCAATATAAATGTGCGCACATCACGGGCATCAATCTCCCGCTTCATCCATGCACCTAATGCGACAAGTACGCCGATAAACGGAAACGGTATCATCTTGATAAATACAATGACCGAAACGGTATACACCATTCCGGCAAGAAACCAGTACACACGCTTCTTTTGCACAAATGCCAGTGATTCAAACGTGAGCGCCACGAAACCGAGCAATGTTGCAAAATTATCGGGACGTACCTCCAGAAACTTGTCGTAGGGCATCGGAAGAAAGGCAAGAATAATTGCCGGTAAAAGAACCCACCGCTTGTTTCTTGTCCTGGCAAACAGGAATGATACGGCAGCAAGCAGTGCAAGGAAAATAAGATACGCAAGTCCGCGTGCAGCCAGAAAAACAGATGCGCTCATCCAATACGCTTTGACCAGAGGGGCGAAAACCCAAAGAAAACCCGGCGTGAAAATGAGAAAAAAATCAATATACGGGCGCTCGCCTTTGACAATATTTGCCGTCCAATGCAGATAGCTGAATTCATCGACATCAAAAAATCGGGTCTGTGCCACCTGCCAACGCCACCAGAGAAGATATCCAAGGAGAATGATCAGTGCAATCGTAACGAGGCGCCGCATTAGCTCATTGTATCAACTGGGGATTGTCAACGCATACAGGATGTCGCTCTCAATCTTAAGGGCATTCGATTGTTACCAAACCATAGGCTGCACGCATAACGGGATTTTTATGCGCTTCGCAATACGCCTGTCTCGTCCGGCACTTGCCAGACCAGCCTACGCCGCTTTCACACGCCCGGTAACAATCGCTTCCACAGTCGGCGCCTGACTTAAGCTTGGCGGGGGTAACCTGCGGCGGCAGCGTGGGTGTTGGCACTTTACAAACCCATCCTTGATCACGACACTCGGCAACTTCACCGCTTTTCAGACAGGTCGGCTTAGGATTTCCATTACACAACTCGCCGACAGGCGGATACGCTGCCCTACTGCGAAGTTCCGTATTCTGCTGGGAAAACATGACGACAACGCCCAGCGTAACCATAAGAATAAGCATTCCTGCAATAAGCACAGACTTACCAAGACCGGGAGCATGATGGGGTTCAAACGGTAAACTGCTGTTTGATTCAAACATAGTATCGTGCCGGCAACGAACTCTTCCTTATGATGTACTTTCTCCGGTTTGCTGTCAAGCTTCTCAATAGTTGCCTTGCAAATTATGCACGCTTCCTGTATTGTTGGCGCCAGTATGATGCGTATCGCAGTTATTGGATTTGGCTATTGGGGCCCGAACATCGTCCGAAACCTCGCTCTCCTTCCCCACGTATCGGTTTCGTGGGTTTGTGATGTAAACCCGAGGGTTCTTGCGGCAATTCCCCGCATGTATCCCACGGTCCGGACAACAAAAAATATAGATGATGTGCTTGCCGATAGCAAAACGCACGCAGTGATCATTGTCACCCCACCGAGTACCCACTTTCCGCTGGCTCAAAAGGCTATCCTGGCAGGCAAACATGTCCTGGTTGAGAAGCCGATGACGGCATCCGCACAGGACGCTCTCAAACTCACAACACTTGCTGACCGTGAAAAAAAAGTGCTGATGGTCGATCATACATTTCTCTATACGCCCGCAGTACGGAAACTGAAGGAAATCCTTGACCGCGGCACTTTGGGGCGCGTCATATATGTCGACAGTGTCCGCACCAACCTCGGACTTTTCCAAAAGGACAGCAACGTCGTTGCTGATCTTGCCGTTCATGATTTTTCTATCATGCAGTATCTGTTCGGCAAAACGCCGACCAAAATTTCCGCAACAGGACTTGCACAGGAAGACCTCCACCAGGAAACGGTTGCCCACATCACGGCCACCTATGACCAGTCCCTCTTTTTACACAGTCACGTCAGCTGGTTATCCCCTATTAAGATTCGGCGGATGATTTTTGTCGGCACAAAAAAAATGGTTGTCTATGACGATATGGAGCCCTCAGAAAAAATAAAAATATACGACAAAAGCGTTTCCGTAACATCTGATCCCAAAGAGGCGTATGCTCTACGCGTTGGCTACAGAAGCGGTACTGCGGTTGTCCCGAAGCTTGGCGTCGGGGAAGCGCTTTTTGGTGTCGTTTCTGAATTTACCCGCACGATCCGTACCGGGAAACGTCCACAAGCCGATGGCAATCAGGGTCTCTTGGTGGTACGCTGTATTGAAGCAGCCACAAAATCGTTACGGCATGAGGGCAAGCCAGTTGCTGTTGTTGCGAGGGACCGATCAAAAAAACTATGATCAAAAATGACGTAAAGCTCGGCAAGAACGTGCTTATTCATCATCCCGATCAAGTGAACCTTTACGGATGCACGATCGGAGAAGGCACGTCTATTGGTTCATTTGTCGAAATCAAAACCGGCGTCGTTATAGGCAAAAACTGCAAACTGCAGGCCATGGTATACATCCCGGAAGGAATCACGGTCGGAGATGGCGTGTTTATCGGACCAAATGTTACCTTCACCAATGACCGGTATCCTAAAGCGACCAATCCTGACGGCACAAAAAAAGAAGCCTGCGACTGGCAGATGCACCGAACACACGTCGGTGACGGCGCCTCCATTGGAGCCGGAGCAACGATACTCCCGGGTATCACCATCGGCAAAAACGCGCTTGTGGGAGCAGGTGCCGTCGTTACGCGCGATGTTCCGGACGGCGCAACCGTTATTGGAAATCCTGCCCGCCCCGTTTCCCGATGAATATTCCGCTCGTCAACCTGGCACGACAATACACGGCCATAAAGAAAGACGCAGACCGGGCGATTGGCGAAATATGCAAAAAGGGTGACTTTATCCTCGGCGATGCGGTACGCGAATTTGAGCAGGCATTTGCCTCCTATATTCATGTGCCGTATTGTGTCGGCGTTGCCAACGGAACGGACGCCATCAAACTCATGATTGAAGCGACGGACATAACCCGGGGCGACGAAATCATCGTTCAGGTCAACACGTTTATCGCAAGCGTCCTGCCCATTATTGAGCTGGGGGCTACCCCCGTATTCGTTGACTGTGACGAAACGGGCAGGATCGATCCCGACGCGGTGGCCAGGGCAGTCACGAAAAAAACCAAAGCAATACTCGCCGTCCACCTGTTTGGGCGCCCGGCACCCATGAAAGCGCTTTCAACCATCGCCCGAAGGCATTCGCTCATCCTCATGGAGGATGCCGCACAGGCGCACGGGTCCGCGCTGGCGGGCGTGAAGGCGGGAGCATTCGGCGATATCGCGGCATTCTCATTTTATCCCGGGAAAAATCTGGGAGCCTTCGGGGACGGCGGCGCCATTGTCACAAAGAAGGAACGGTTTGCCCGGACAATCCGCATACTTCGCAATATCGGCCAAAAGAAAAAATACGACCATGTACGCCTGGGCGTCAACAGCCGCCTCGATACCATCCAGGCCGCTGTTCTGACAGTCAAGCTCAAACATCTTGATGCGTGGAACCGGAAACGAAACGATATCGCCCGTATCTTCCTCCGCGAACTTGCGGGAGTCGGCGATATCATGCTTCCCACCGCGTCGGCAAAGGATGAAATCCAAAACTACCATCTGTTTGTGATACGTACAGCCAAACGGGACAAACTGGCGCGCTACCTCAATGCGCAGGGCATTCATACGGGTATCCACTATCCCGTTCCCCTCCACCTCACTCCGGCTCTTGGGTTCCTGGGATACAAAACAGGCGATTTTCCCGTTGCAGAAATGCGGGCAAAAACCATGCTTACCTTGCCCATATATGCAGAACTGACAGACCGGGAAATTTCCTTCATTGTACGGACGATGAAACGCTTTTTTGCGGCGTGATTAGCGCAGAGACGGAAACACAAAAAGAAATGTCACGAAAATAACAAGGAAAAAACTTGCGGCGATCACATAATTCCTGGCGCTCACCCCGCTCCATCGTTCCGCCAGTTTCACTTTGGTCACATACAGGGCAAATACAACCGCCAAAAATGCAAGCGGCGGATATATGGTCTCCCCCTTCCACCATTGCCCAAGCCATGTGCCCCATGCGTTCCACCGCAGGACAACGGTATGGACGACAAGTCCCAAAAGTGCGATACGCGCACCCGTATACTGAAGCTTCCACCAAAGCGAAGAAGGTAACATTTTCTGTGTCCGCACGAAGGAAAAGAAAAAAAGAATCGCCATCAGAAGCAAAGCCGCCAGGCCCGGATAGGCAGACCACGGCCGCGATTCATAGAAGCCCCACGGCCCTCTGCGCGCCAGAGGGAACATCGACAAATACACGTGCACAAATCCCGCAAGAAACGTATACATGCCTATTTCCTTGCGCAGGATAAACAGCGTACGCCATATGCCGCCAAATAACCGGTTCATCGGGCCAATAAGCAGAACGGCACTTAGAAGGAATATTGTGCCTGAAGACATCGTCCGGTTCAGAAGCGTGAGTCCCTGTGCCTCTCCGATTAATTGCGTGTACTTGAAGCATCCGGTTAACACAAGCCCCACGAAAACACCCGCTAGAATATACTGCGCGATATCACTTTGGGCTAGGTGTAACCCCGAAGCTATTTTCTTGTCGTCTGCCATGGATATCTACATTGTTACATTGTGTCCAACATGACGCAATACACCGGCAGACAGGCGTATGGTATTATGCGTGGGCATGAAATTATCTGGACGTAAAATTCTCGTCACCGGAGGCGCTGGATTTATCGGTTCTCATTTTACAGAAACACTGGCAAATAAGGCTGATATCACTGTCTACGACGCATTTCTCTCTTCCGTAACCACACCGGATCAGCTCAAGCATTTCGGTGCGACAAAGGTAATCCACGGAAATGTTTTGGACCGCGATGCGCTTACCCGGGCGATGAAATCCGTTGACATGGTATTTCACTTCAGCGCTGCGTGCGTACGCCTGTCTCTTTCAGACGAGCAATATGTCCACGAGGTGAACGCAACGGGCGCCCTCACTGCCCTGCTTGCTGCCCAAAAGGCGGGCGTTAAACGGTTTATTTACATTTCATCGTCTGAGGTATACGGAAGCGCCACAACACCCAAAATCCCGGAAACACATGCCATAAACCCGACAACCGTGTACGGGATGAGCAAATACATGGGCGAACTGTACACGAAGCATTTTCACGATCACCAGGGACTCCCGACGCTTATCGTTCGTCCCTTCAACACATACGGACCCAGAAGTCATTTTGAAGGCGTGTACGGGGAGGTGATTCCCCGCTTTGTGGTTCGTGCGCTCAACGGAAAGGCGCCGATGATCTTTGGCACAGGGGCCCAAACGCGGGACTTCACCTACGTCACCGACACCGTTGCGGGAATCATACAAGCGTCACAGTCAGATGCGCTCCTGGGAAGTGCAATCAATATTGCCCGCGGGAAAGAAGTCACTATCCGTGAAATTGCGCGCATTATCAGTGAAGAAATTGGCATGCCTGACACACCCGTCATGAAGCCTGCCCGTCCAAATGATGTAATGCGGCATTACGCAGATATTCGCAAGGCACAAAAAACCCTTTCCTACTCTCCACAGATTGATATCAGGACCGGCATAAAAAAATATATCGCCTGGGTGAAACAATCCTATCCTGACGCCAATAAACTGTTAAAACTCGTACCCGACAAAAACTGGTAATGAAACGCACGCCCACCGAAGGCATACCTCCCAACCCCTATAATCCCCACGCATGGATTCTGGGAAGCCCCGTTATTGGGGAAGAAACATGGATCGGCGCGTTCACGCTGATCGACGCCAAGCACGCCCGTGTTACGATCGGCCGCGGATGCAATATTGCCACCGGCGCCCAGATTATCAGCCACTCAACCGTACACCGTTGTATCAGTGAACGACGCTATAATCAAATTGATACCGGAAATGTGACGATCGGTGACTACTGCTTCATAGGGGCCAACGCCGTAGTGCTTATGGGAGTAACGATTGGGCATCACTCAGTCGTGGGCGCCGGGGCGGTGATACCCGAACATGCAACCATCCCTCCCTACTCACTCGTGATGGGTGTCCCAGGCAAGATCGTCGGGTCAACTCGTAAATTCGAAAAACATGATACAAAAGTGAGGCAGGTAAAATTACGCCGTTGAAAATATTCTGTGTTGATTCTTGCTGAGTCCTGAGCGTGTGGAAACGGCCGATCCTCAGCCGAGGATCCACCGCATCAGGCGAAGATAGAATCATAAGAATATTTTCACTGGCCGCTCTTTCTTTCGATCATTTCTTTGAGCGAACAAAGAAATGATCAAGATATATATGAAAAAACTTATTCCTGTTGCCAAACCGTTTTTTACCAAAGAAGATGAACAGGCAGTAGCCTCTGTTGTCCGTTCCGGATGGGTGTTGCAAGGGACGAAGGTTGAAGCATTTGAAAAACGAATCGGCGCCTATGTCAAAAGTCCTTATGCGGTGGCCACATCAAGCGCGACGACTGCGATGCATCTTGGGCTGCTGGCAAGCGGCATTGGCCCGGGTGATGAAGTACTCGTCCCGTCATTTTCTTTTATCGCCAGCGCCAACTGTATTGTCCACGCAGGCGCTACGCCCGTTTTTGTGGATATAGATCCTGACACCTACAATCTGGATCCGAAGGATGTCGCACGGAAAATCACGAAAAAAACCCGTGGCATCCTTGCCGTCCATCAGGTAGGACTGGCCGCAAATCTTCCGGAGCTTTTCCGGATAGCCCGGGCAGCAAAAATACAGCTATTTGAAGATTGTGCCTGCGCATTGGCGTCAACGATCAATGGCAAACATGTCGGCAACTGGGGCACGTGGGGGGCTTTTTCTTTTCATCCACGGAAAGCAATTACAACCGCTGAAGGGGGCGTATTTGTTACGGCGAACAGATCGCTTGCCCACACGGTTTCACTGTTGCGGGCACATGGCGCATCCATCGACGTCAAGAAGCGTGACGCCAGCAAGAAGGTTCTTTTTGAATCGTATCCCCTCATCGGCTACAACCTACGCATGAGTGATATCCATGCGGCACTTGGCCTATCTCAATTTACGAAACTCCAGACGATTCTGGCATCACGGCAGAAAACCGCCAAACGGTATACTGAGGCATTCTCCGGACATAGCGTCATCGTCCCGCCCTTCGTCCCTGAAGGATATTTCCACACCTACCAATCCTATATGATCCGTTTGCGGGCAGGGGCGCCGCTCCGTGACCGGCTCATGCAGAAACTGCTTGATGCAGGTATTGCCACGCGTCGGGGAATACCGTCAGCTCACCTGGAAACTCCGTACAGAAAATTATATCCGCGGCTTTCCCTCCCCCATACCCAGCGCGCATCGGCAGAAACGCTCACTATCCCCATGTATCACGGCTTAACGAAAGAAGAACAGGAATATGTTATCGAAAACATATTAACCCTAGTGAGCAAACTGAATAGATAACCGCATTGAAGTGTTTTTGTAGTTTTGCTTGCCGAGCGGCAAGCGTGCGGACACGGTTGATCCTCAACCGAGGGTCAGCCGCACTGCGCGAGGCTAGAAAAACAAAAAAACCTTCACCGCGGCACCCTTTCTTTTGCACATTTCTTTGGGTGAGCAAAGAAATGGCAAAAATACTATGAAACGCATACTTATCGCCGGAGCTGGCGGCGCTCCTTCTACCAACTTCGTTCGATCCCTGCGGGAAGCGGGCGAACCGTTCTACCTCGTCGGCACCGACGCCAACCCCTACTACCTGGCTCGCGCCGAAACGGATACACGATACCTGGTACCCAAAGCGACGGATAAACGATTTTTAGCCGTCATCAACGAGATTATCAAGAAGGAACGGATAACATTTATCCATGCACAGAACGACGAGGAGGTCGCATGGATAAGTCGTATGCGGAACCATTTGGCCGCTCGGGTTTTTCTTCCCGCAGATGGTGTCGTTTCCACCTGTCAGGATAAATTTCAATCCTACCTCGCATGGAAAAAAGCAGGTCTTACCGTTCCCCAAACCCTGCTTCTCAGGCGGCCCGCTGATCTTACTCGCGCGTTTGAAGCACTCGGTACTCCACTCTGGCTACGCGATATTCAGGGCGCCGCCGGTCGTGGCTCCCTTGCTGCCACCAGCGTCAAACAGGCAAAGGCATGGATTGACTTTCATGAGGGCTGGGGACATTTTACGGCGGCATCCTACCTCTCAAAAAGAAGCGTTACCTGGATGTCTATTTGGCATTCAGGACAATTAATCGTTGCTCAGGGACGCGAACGGCTGTATTGGGAGATGGGCAAAATAGCCCCCTCAGGAATCACGGGAGTAACGGGCGCGGGCGTCACTATTCGCGACGCGACCGTGGACAAGGTAGCCAGGAAAGCGATTCTTGCCCTTGATCCGGCTCCCCATGGTTTGTATGGCGCAGACCTCACCTACGACGCCCGGGGAGTCCCCAATCCCACGGAAATAAATATCGGCCGCTTCTTTACGACGCACCAATTTTTCACCAACGCAGGCCTGAATATGCCGCTTATCTACACCAAGCTGGCTTTCGGAGAAATGCCTCACCTTCCGAAACGACGCGTTAATCCCCTTCCACCGGGCCTCGTATGGATTCGGGGTATGGATTTTCTTCCGATTTTGACAACCAGCAAACAAATAAAACAAGCGAAAATTCCCGCTTGAAGGTGTTCCAAAACGATGAACCATAGGGACATCTTCGCTGTGGGCGCGCTTTCTTTCATCCGTTTCTTTGCGCGATCAAAGAAATCGATATAACAGTTATGAATATCCTTCTCACCGGAAGCACGGGATTTTTGGGACCTTCGGTTACCCGCCTCTTGGAAAAGAACGGGTATCACATATGGGAACTTCGCCGGCCGCGGTTTGATCTGTTAAATCGAGCGAGCCTGAAGCGCGCACGAAACGCATTCCCGGCAATCGACTATATCGTACATCTTGCCGCAGTTGTTCCCCGGAAGGCAGTCGAAGATACGGGAATGCTCTTCGGCGCCAATATGCGCATGACACAGAATCTCATCGCGGTATTCGGCCAACACGCCAAAGGTCTGCTCTATGCAAGTACGATTGAGGTATACGGACGAATCCCCCGCACGAAAAAAATTACCGAGCGTACCCCGGTTCATCCGACGACATGGTACGGCAAAAGCAAGCTCAAATCAGAACAGCTGATACTCAAAGCCGGAACATCCGTGGGTATCCCTACTGCAGTCCTCAGATTTTCACCCATGTATGGTCCGGGAGATATGATCTCGCGTGCCATTCCCAATTTCATTTCGCGTGCCGTTGCCGGCGAAACCATAGAAGTGAAAAATCCCGAAAATAGACGCGACTATCTGCATAAGGAGGACGCGGCACGGGCGATTCTTCTGGCCATAGACAAACGGGCGAACGGTCTGTTTTGTATCGGCACCGGACATGCAATCACCGTGGGAGCAGCTGCCCGGATCATCCGTGACCGCATCAATCCTTTATTGCCGATTTACACCATCCCCAGCCGGATAAAGCGGCATGATCTCGTGTATTCAATCGCCCGCGCGCGCCGCGAACTTTCCTTTGTTCCACGATACATCTTCCCTGATAACATAGAAGAAGAAATCCTATGGCTGAAAATGCGCACCCCGCAGTAGTATTTGACCTGGACGGAACGATCTTGGATGTTCATCGTCGCTTCTGGACACTGTATAGTTCCATTCTTGCGGATATGGGACATGTCCCTCTGTCCCGAACATCGTATTGGACCAAACGGCGAAACGGGCGGTCGATCCCGCATACCGCATCAGACGCCTTCCTTACGCATTTCCGTGCACGCATTGAAGACACCGCACTGCTTGCGCTTGACACACCGTTTGACGGCATGGTGCACGCCATTGAGGAAATCTCTCGTCAATATGTGCCCTATCTGGTAACACTGCGCAAACAGCGCATGAGACTCCTGGCGCAGCTTGCGGCGCTTGGTCTTGATCGCTGGTTTCCCGAGCATCGTGTTCTGACTCCGCGAGACCAAAAAGCGCCGGTTATTGCAACGATTATTCCCCTGCCGCTTGCGGTTGTCGGAGATACCGACGCTGATGTAGGCGCGGCCCGCGCGCTTTCCATCACAAGCATCGGCGTATCCTGGGGGCTGTTGTCTGCCTCCCGCATGCGCGCGCTTTGCCCGGATATTATCCTTTCCGCTCCCCAAAAATTGCGTGCTATAATCGATCAAATCCATGAACAGCCTTACCATCGCAATTCCGGCATTTAACGAAGAGGGCTCAATCGAACGCGTCGTCGTGGCCGCTCTTGCCGCAGCAAAACGGCTCGCCGCAAACGCAGAAGTACTCGTCGTTGACGACGGATCGACTGATGCAACTCCGCGGATTCTGGCGGGTTTAACCAGGAAATATAAGGGACTGAGAGTTATCAGGCATCCGAAAAACCAAGGATTTTCGGGGGCAATCCGCTCCTGCTATACGAAGGCTTCCAAGGATCTCGTTTTTCTCCTGCCCGCAGACGGGCAAATCGATGCTTCCGACTGCGAACTATTCCTCAACAGAGTCGATCATGCAGATGTTGTGGTGGGCTACCGCAAAAACAATCCGGAGCCATGGATGCGCAAGCTCAATTCCCACGTGTTTCACACACTCTATCGGACATTGTTCGGCGTGCAACTACGGGAAATATCAACAAGCATCCTCTGGCGCAGACAGGTGCTGAACGCCATCGATATTACGGCTGTCCCCCGAAGTGCGCTCATAGAACCTGAGGTCATCTACAAAGCCTGGAAAAACGGATACAAATTCACGGAAGTGGCCGTTCCCTACTACCCGCGCACCACCGGACGCGCCAAGGGCGCCAATCCGCTTATGATTCTTATAACGATTCGGGAATTGCTCCGTCTCTGGATCCAACAGCGGGTCCTCAGAACCAACTAATTGCCCGGCACTTTGTATATCTTCACATTGGGCGATTCGTTCACAAGCTCAAGGGCCGGATAGATGCTGCGAAGATCCTGAACACCCTGCGCCCATTCCCGCTCCTCAAAGCCGAAAAATACATACGAAATTCCATTGGCGGCAAGCCATTTCATACCTTCAGGCGTTCCCATACGGCCTGCATAAAACTGCTGGGCTGCTATGAGTTTTTCTTCTAGTTGCACGGTATTGGCATGACCGACAAACGCCGTATTGCCGGCGTAGACCGGGACATAATTTCCGGTCGTCATCGCGGTGAGAACCACGGATTTTCTCGGCGTATATATCTGAAGCCAGGTTAGTCCGTCGATAATCTCCCGCATCGGATACATCACCTGTGCTCCCGATGGCACGATTGGCAGCGTTGCCCGCAGTTTGTGATCCACAAAATCCTTGAGCCACATATAGGAAGATGCCATGCTTCCCAGCGCCAGAAACACGATGGCAATCGGCACGACCATCGCGTGACGGAAACGCCCCGCCAGTTGGGTGAAGAGCCACACGGCAAGAATTCCCAAGGGAATATGCGGCGCCATCTGGGTAAACCGGGTCGGTGATTGCTGGGGTATCTGGTTAAACAGAAACATAAAAAATAACCACGCCACGACCCAGATAACGAAATATTTTAACCGTTCCCATGCCTCTTTCTTTTTCCCCAGCAGAAGTACGATGATGGCGATAAGCCCAAGCGGCAACACGGGGCCCACAGCCAGAAAATATTCCATGTAGGAGAATTTGGTCGGGTGCAGCACGTCAAATTCAACGAGTCGTTTCCACGGATACTTCCCCAAAAGCAGTGCGTAATAGATAAACGTCGGGATGGTCAGAATACCAAATATGAGTCTCCCGTAAAAATCCCTGACGAACCATTCATGTATCCAGCCTTTTTTCTTTTTCACGATAAGAAGCTCAGTTGCGGACACAAACGCAAGAACTCCATACAGAAACATGAGGCCCGGAGGAAATACGATGCCAAGGACAATACCAAAAACTCCGAGAAACACCCAGTTGGCCGGAATAATTTTTGTCACAACGCCGCCGCTGAACACCAGAATGATAAACGCCAAAAGTCCTTGGGCGAGGGTCACGTGGGGCATAAACGTTGTTCTCTGAAGACTGTCTGCCATGGTGTACCACGGCATATATCCTCCAAACCGCGGCCAACCGGCGACCGTCTCAAATTTGGGCCATGTTGATGCAGTCACAACCAATAGAAACGCAAGTATTTGCCACGGTTCACCGGATTTGGCAAATGCCCACTCGCACACCTTCCAAATGACGAACAGCAACAGTGCCGCAAAAAATGCACGCGCAACGTGATACGCAAACCAGACATAAGGCGTCTGAACATGAGAAAAATGGGCAAGTCTACCGATAATTACATACAGAATCTGACTCAAGCTGCCCGCATGCGGTTCTGAGGTATATTTTTCGGTCGCCAGCCAGGCCCCCTCTTTCCCCTGCCGGATACGGGAAAGGTAGAGATTGTAATCAGTCGGAAAATTATGCACCAGCTCAAAATACCGATCGTCATGAATGCGAAAGCGCGCATGCCACTCATAAAACGTCGGGGCAAACGAAAACAGGACAAAAAAAAGAATAAGCCCAATGACAACGCTTTTTTTCGAAATTCTCACCTGTCTAGTCTACTATGAAGGCGAGTTATCGACAACGGAAAAAAGTAACCGGCTATGAGTGTTTAAGGGAGGAAAAAACACCGGCTCTCGCCAGTTACAGTATTCTAGAGCCTTGCATTGGGGTGGGTTTGGTTATCTTTATGACGAGCGTGGCGGTCCCAGCATGACAACACCGCTGATCATCGCAAGGATGAACAGAAGCAGTGTCGGCAGGAAACTGCCGCCGTGATTCACGGTCATATCAGCCGTAATCGAGCACCCGCATGCACTCGTTACAAAGCAGATGAAACCAAATATTCGCGCCAGTGGTCCCTGCAGTACGTCTCGTAATCGATTCATGGCGTTTTAGACATTCTGCTTTTGCTTGCCCATGGCCATAAACGCACCGACGAGTCCTATGATGACACTCGCGACGATAGGCGTTGCATTGCCTATCTCGGTTGCCCATTCCATGGAAAAACACAGCGATCCTGCCCCTCCCAGAAACAGTAAGAATCCCAATACTCTACCCACTCTTGTCCGTACAGTCTTCATCGCTTCCTCCGGGCGAATGTATTTGCCAAGCGTCGACACACGTCTGCGCTCTCCGTCTCACGGGAACCATTAAAGGCGGCACAAAAGCCATCACGCATGATAGTTTTTGCACCGCCTTCCCGGCCCCTTGTCCCCAATACTTTCAATGTGCTACAAACGCTATATTGGACATCCCGCTTTTGGGATACATAGAGCGAATAGCCCGTAGTATAGCCCAAAATTTGCTATGGTACAATGAACCGGCCCATGAAAAATACCCTCCTTATCACCTGCATGGTAAGCGCGAGTCTTATCCTTTTTGTCGTTTTTCAGCACAATCTCGCCTTCCAAAAATCCGGCACGATCGTCCTTCCTGCGGGAGGGACGTACCTGGGCGTCACACCCACCGTGCAGCCCGCTGCCTCCCAACCAATTATTGTCCCGTCGTCTGACGGAAAGGTAACGGTAAAGGGACGTATCTATCCGTATACCTTTGAGGCCCCGGACACGCTGAAGCTCGTCACGTTCCCCAATGATCCGTATGATATCTACGCACTGTCCATCAATAATCAGCCGCCGGAACAAAATGTCCTCATCGGGGTAGACGATCTTAACCGCACGGAAGAATTGAAAAAACATCTCAAGGGAAACAAGCGCGCGTACGTGGAAGCCTGGTGGAAACAGTTTAGCGGCCTGACCGGCGTTTCCCAAATCAGTGCATTTACCAACACGGCCGGCCTGACCGGCTACAAAGCCAAATACAAAAACACGGCAGGTCAAACACCAAACGATGATGTCTTCATTGTGTCCCCTGACGGTCAGTATGTGATTCATCTGGCCAATGGCCCCCTGCCCAAAGCGACATTTGACGCAATCGTTGATTCGGTTACCTGGAATTCTCAATGAAACGGCCGCTTCTTTTTTACCTTCTTCTGGGTCTGGCATTTTTGGCCCGGCTTGTCCTGATACCTAACCCCGGCTTTGAGGCGGATGTATCGTTCTGGAAATCCTGGGGCATGGCTGTTCTCGATCATGGCGTCATCGAAGGACTCCCGCTCACCAACTTTAACTACCCTACCCCGTTTGCCTACGTCCTTGCCTTCATGGTGTGGATCTATACGTGGTTTGCCGACCCGCATAATTTCAATGAGATGTGGAAAAATACAAATCTCCTTTTTCTGACCATCTCCAAGCTGTTCCCGATTGCTGCAGATTTCGGGATTCTCGGAATATTCCTCTATATGGGGAAAAACGCCAAGCGACTTGGCTTTCCTGTTGCACCATTCACCCTCTGGGAACTTTCCTATTGGGAACTTATCGGCATCGTGTATCTCCTGAGTCCCATTAGCCTCATTGATGGCGCCCTCTGGGGACAGATAGACAGTGTCGGCGTGTTTCTGTTTCTTATCGCACTCGTCCTTCTTTTGGAACGCCGGCTTGCGTGGGCTGGCATATTTTATATGGTAGCCATGATGACGAAGCTCCAAAACATGATCTATGGCCCGGTCTTCTTCCTGTTTGCGTGGCAACTCTATGGGCTTCCCGGCTTGGTAACAACTGTCGGAAGTGCTCTTGCTGCATTTGTCGGCCTCAATTTCGAATTCATTCTTGCACGTCAATCCTGGCGCATTATGGCCTCCATTGTCGGCAATTACGACTATTTCCCCTGGCTGTCTCTCAATGCCTATAATCCCTGGTGGATATTCTCAGGCGCCCGCGGTATGGGCTTATCCGATAAAGTACTGGCCATCGGCATGGTAAATGCAAAAACCGTTGGCCTGTGGGTTTTCAGCTCATTGTACTTATTTACGACCGTCAGACAGTGGCTGGAAGGCATACGGACAACTGCCAAGTCCTTCCTTCTGAAGGGGTTTCTTGAATCGCTTATTGTGGTAAATAGCGCTTTTTTCCTTTTCCAAACACAATCCCATGACCGCTACGCGTTTCCGCTCTCGATATTCCTGCTTCTTTGGGCAAGCTTTTTTCTGTCTGCCAAATCCCACCAGGAATCTCTTCGGAATCTCAAACTCTTTTCTGCATTCTATCTCGCCTATACCGTCATCTATTTTTATAACCTTCACACTGCGCTGATCGTCAATTATCCCAAAAACGGCATTCCTATACTTACCGCCCTCAATACTCCGTTTCTTACGATCACCGCTTCGCTCGCACTGACCGTACTTTTCTTTACCTTTCTTGGATTCCTCGTCCGAACGTCGAAAATTGCCGGAATGGTGCTTCCGGCGACCGTTGCACTGCTCGTGCTCTCGCTCATTGGCGCCAATATGCCGCTTATCCGGAAAAAACCGGTAGCTCTGGCAACCATCACCCCCGTGAGCGCGGTGGCAGGATACGGCAGCAGGCAGATAAATATGCCGGCCAATGCCGGATTTGGGTTTGATAAATGGTCGCCCCTCTCCGTCCAATACGCCTTCTATCACACGGGCATCGGCACGCATGCTCCGGCGCGGGATGTGTATCATATCAACGGCAAATTCTCCCGGCTTTCAACTGACTACGGGGTAGACACCAATGGCGGCCCGCAGGGAAGCGTCGTGTTTGAAGTATACGGCGACGGGAAACTCTTATTCCAGTCACCGCTGGTGAAACGATTTGAATACCCAAGACATGCACAGATCGACATTACCGGGGTGGACACGCTGGAACTCGTCGTTACCGATGGCGGGGACGGGAACACCGACGATCATGCAGACTGGCTTAATACCTATCTGTATCCATAATGCCCTGTCATTCCGGGCTTGATCCGGAATCCATGTCATATGGTCAAGCATTATTTTGTATATATTCTTGCAAACAAAAGGAATGGTACGTTATACATCGGTGTTACTAATAACCTTGGAAGAAGACTCGTGCAACATAAATATGAATTACTGTCAGGATTCACCAAAAAATACAAAATTCATAGGCTCGTTTATTATGAAATCTATACAAACGTCACTGCAGCAATTCAAAGGGAGAAACAATTAAAATGGTGGAAACGTGATTGGAAAATAGATCTCATTGTGGGGAGAAATCCTACATGGGATGATTTGTATGAAACGCTTATTTGAAAGTAGTGGATTCCAGCGTTCGCTGGAATGACAAATTCTATGAGAAAATTGGATCACTATTTGGCATTTCTACTGCTTATCGCCTCCATAGCGTTTAACCTGTGGCTCTATCGTCTGGAACCGACGGCACACATAGACCCAAATGACAATACCTTCCAATTCGCTCTCGTTGACCGGACAAACCAAATATGGGACTATGCACAACAAAATTGTTCATGGCCGTTCAAGCCATTCTGTGGTCTTTCACTCCTTGTGGACCATTGGGTCCCCAACTGGGCTGAGGGGTATAATCTCCCCTACTACTATTCCCATATTCCGCAAATCGCCGTCGTGACGACATGGAGATTTTTACACGTGTTTCTCCCGGCACTTTCCTTATACTCGTATTACCACATCATTATTTATCTTCTCTTAAGCCTGTTTCCGGTTTCTGTCTATCTTGCGCTTCGGGTCATCGGACTTTCGCCGCTGGCACAGGGTATCGGAGCACTTCTCGCCTCCCAACTATCAACAGATGGCTTGTACGGTCTTGATCCGCCGTCATTCCTCTGGCGCGGATATGGCCTCAGCAGCCAACTGTTTGCGATGATCTGGCTTCCTCTGGCCATCGCGTATGCATATCGATATCTCACTTCCGCGATCACAAAAAAACACCCAATCTCGCTGGCAATCCCGGCGATCTTTTTCCTTGCCGCAACAACGGGTGGACACCTGGGCCTGGGCGTTATGGCGTTTCTCAGTATTGGCGCCCTTGCCATAGCACCCTGCTTCCACGCGATCCTGCTTTCGGATTGGAAGGGTATGATTTCACCCTTAGGAACTATGGGCGTACGACTTGGTATTCTGTTAGGGGCTGTTGGGATCATCCTTGCCTACTGGATCGTGCCCATCCTTATCCATGGTGACTACCACAATATCTCATTCTGGGATCCTGTTTGGAAATTTGATTCCTATGGTGCCAAGGAAATCATTATCAGACTCTTTAACGGCGATCTGTTTGATTTTGGACGGCTTCCCGTCCTCACGTATTTGATCCTGGCGGGTGCGCTGATCGCCCTTACCGGTGCATATGCACCATTTGCGTATCTTTTCTTCTTCTGGATACTCCTTTACTTTGGCCGCACCACCTGGGGAGGACTCGTTGATCTCATACCTGGCATGGGTGAATTCCATCTCTCTCGGTTTATCGTGGGCGTTCATCTGTCTGGCCTCTTTTTACTCCCGCTTGCCCTGGAGTGGATCATTGATCGCCTCTCCCGCCTCACCAAAAGTATTCCGGGACCATTCTATGCCTTGGCGTCTGTGGGAATTCTCATAGCGCTCGTCTACCCGCAAACCGTCAGGTACGCCGCACACAACGATGTGCTTATCCGCCAGGCAAATGGCAACTACATGGCCCATGAACCCGACGCAGCGCGCCTGTTTGAAACGCTTCGTGCACTGCAAAAAACCAATCCCGGGCGCGTCTTTGCCGGACGCGGCGGATCCTGGGGACGGGCATTTCAAATCGCGGAAACTCCCTACTACATGCATCTTTCGACCTACGGCATACCGACCGTCCTCTGGCTCCCTGAAACCTGGAGCCCGAACTCCGATATCGAACAATATTTCTCGGAAGACCAGGCGAAAGATTACGTGCTCTACAACATCCGGTATGTCGTTACCCCACCGGCACAACCGGCCCAACCTTTCTGGAAACTGCTCACCGAAACCGCCACCTGGAAGCTGTACGAAGTGGCGACAGATGGATATATAACGACAGGGATTAGACCAGCCATCGTGAGCACGGAAAAAAAGACATTTGTGAATGTCGTCCGACTCTGGATCCAATCCGACTACCACACGCAGGGCCTTTACCCGGAGCTCACCTTTGATCCGACATTCCCCAAGAAAGTCGGCCTCCCCAACTTCCGGATGATCGACGAGGCTACTTATACTGTTCCTGCTGGCACATCGCACTCCCTTTTTGCAGAAATGCCGGTGTATCTTCCTCCGGAAGGATGCGCCGACGGATCGGGCATTTCCGTGCACTCCCAGCACATGATGGCTGACATGACATTTCGTGCAACTGTAGACGCTCAGTCTGCGTGTAGCGAGTCGCTTGTCATCTTACGCCAGACATTTCATCCGGGATGGAACGCGACCATCGACGGAAAACCTGCAGAAACCATGATCGTTTTCCCGTTTTACGTTGCTGTGAAACTGGAAACTCCGGGAGTGCATGAAGTGGAATTTGCATACAGACCATCTCCGCTCAAGGGAATCCTTGCCGTTAGTGCGCTTTTCGGGATTGCCGTATGCGTTGTCGCCATACGAACAAGACGATTACGACAAGCAAAAGAATAACCCCCAGCGGAAACACCGCTGAGGAAAAAAACGAGTTAGACGATCGAACGTCAACCGATTCTGACTGACTTGCGGCACGCACAACCTGCTCATGCCCCACGAGATCTTTCCCCCATGTCATTAAGTACGATTGCAATTCCATAGGCGCGAATGTGTCCTCCCGAATGACACTTCCATAGCTTTCTCCCGTCGTTGTGACAGCACGTCCCGCTTTTGGCCAGACGTGGACAACTGTCCGCAAAGAATCCGGCGTATCGGCGGCGTATTTCCGTACCGAGTATTCCGGCGTTCCCAGCCGGATGACATATTCGTCCATGACCTTCGGTTCCTTATAAAAACTGAGTGACTGCATGACGAGTTGATCATTTTCCAAACGGTACACATCTGCAAGCGTCATGGAGGGAGACTTATACATCACGACACGGGTCGAGCCGCTCATCGCTTCTCCCTGAGGTTTCCCAAGCATCTCTATAAGCTGATTATACGAACTTCCAAGCTCTACCATAGTTAATTCACTTCTATCGTATTCTCTCCGTTGGCTGTTACAGTCTCCTCATATTCTCTTCCATCGTACACGGATTCCCGGTAAAAATCATATACCGTCGGGTAATAGTCGCGAATAAAATCTGGGTTGGTTACATACGCGCTACCCATGTAGGCAAACATCTCATGATCCGGGAACTTTTTTTCTACCCACCAGTTGCCCCATCTCGAGTCCGCCTCCGTTACTTGCACCTCCCCATCGGTATTAAACGTTACCCCATCTTCCTTGGCAGCGTTCACAAAGGCGGTGAGTGTTTCACAGGACTTTGTACCGCCACAGTAACTTGAAGAAACAACTCCGGTATCGTGATTGTGAAGCACTTCATGAATGTATGTATCCGTCATATTGCCACACGGGAATGGACTATACGGATCACAGTGACTGGTATCGTTCATAACGATGTCCCCCCACTCGCCGCTGGTGTAGGCAAAGGGCTCATCCTCGTACGCCTCCCAGTCAACCGGCTGATGAAATATAAATATATACGGGCCATTGTCTCCGTTGGGCAATTCAACAGTGTGGAGGCGGCCCGGTAGCAATTCGTACATGAGAGCGATAGCTTCCAGCTCTTCATCGGATATTGGCTTTCCGACTGCAGAATAAATCACGATACCATAGCGGTCTTCCAGATCCACTTCAAGCCCTGAGTGATCCGTGTCGTTTTCGATGTACTTCCCGCGCGCATCGTACTCCAATTTTCTGTACGCAGGGTCAACTACTGCCCGCTCCCAAAGCGTATGGAATCGTTCACCACACTTTTCATCGACAGTACAAAGCGCATCTCCAATGATATACACGGCAATCCCGCCGGAATACCACTGCGCATTACGGAAAAAATGTCCTTTTAGCCATCCCCACACATCAAACTGCGGTCGACCAAAGACAATTCTTCCTTGGCCTGGCGGCTGCGAGATGATTGGTGATGGCACAAATGGTGATGGTGTTGGTGGCCGCACCGTTGGCGTAGGCGTACCGGTACGTGTTGGGGTTGGGGTATTGGTCGGCGTTGTCGTCGGCGTCGTTACACGCGCAGGCGGATTTACGGGTGGCTGAACCACGGGTCTCTGTTGGTTGGTGTTTTGTGTGGTCGACCCCGGCACATTCACGACCAACGGCGCTTGAAGAGGAACTTGATTTACCTGTCCTGCTGGAACGTTTATTCCTTTTTGTGCATTATTTGTATTCACCTGCGTTGACGGCACGCCTTCGATCTCTGAACGGCTTATTCCGACATTTTCCGCCAAATACCCAAACCCCAGGAGTCCGGACAACGACTGGCGAACCGGTTTCTTTGTGAACGTTATCGTGTCGTCGGGCTCGATGACAATTCGCCGGCCGCCCAGTCCCTGAATCTCGACGCGATTGCCTGCCTCAAA
>CAZKLT010000003.1:39229-81003 GCA_964553825.1 uncultured Gammaproteobacteria bacterium | reverse complement strand
CCCCCCCCCCCCCCCCCCCCCCCCCCCCCCCCCCCCCCCCCCCCCCCCCCCCATATAATTTCAATTTTCCGCTGCCGCTTGCCACTGCTGACGCGCGATATGACCGGACACTCACGGGAGCACTTGCGAAACTATGTTCCTATGCGCCTCGGTATCTCGTTGTGTCGATTGGATATGACGCGCACCAGGCGGATCCCATCGGTGGACTGAAGCTGACGACTGCGTATTATTCGCGCATGGCACGACGCATCGGCGAACTGGGAATTCCCACTGTCCTGGTGCAGGAGGGCGGATACAATACATCGAAACTGGGTGATGTGGCACGGTCGTTTGTGGAAGGATTCGGCGCTGCCGATTGAATGCATAGTGGCTATATAGGATAATATGGAGGGAAATTATTATGGCAACCATTGATGAACTGAAAAAAGTCCGGTTGGAAAAGTTAGAGAAATTGCGGAATATGGGGGTGGACCCATACCCTTCATCGATCCGGCGTGAACACACGATTGGCCAGGCAAGGAAAATGGAAGGAAAGACCGCCGAGGTTACCGGGCGCATCGTGGGCATGCGCGGCCACGGGAAAATTTATTTTCTTGATATCCAGGATGAGACAGGAAAGATTCAGGTCGCCATAAAATCCGATACCTGTGATGCCAAAGCACTTCAGATTGTGCCGTTTCTGGATATAGCCGATTTCGTGGCGGTTCAGGGTATGGTTGATACGACGCAGGCAGGTGAGCTTACCGTTTTTGCTTCCGATTTTCAGATTATCGCCAAAACATTGCTTCCTCTTCCTGACCAATGGCATGGGTTGAAGGACGTGGAGGAGCGCTACCGGAAACGATACCTCGACACGATTCTGAATGCCGAAGTGCGGGAACGTCTCTTTGCCCGCAGCCGCGTAATAGATGCGCTTCGTGACTTTCTCACGGATCGGGGATTTCTTGAAGTCGAGACGCCAACACTTCAGCCGATTTACGGCGGCGGATTTGCGCGTCCATTTGTCACGCATCATAACGAACTGGAAGCCGATTTCTACCTTCGTATTTCTGATGAGATGTATCTCAAACGACTGATCGTAGGAGGATTTGACAAGGTGTTTGAGGTGACGAAAGTATTCCGAAATGAGGGTGTTGATCACGACCATAATCCAGAGTTCACCATGTTCGAGGCGCAGATTGCCTATGAGGACTACTCCTATGGCATGGATATCATTGAGGAAATTATTGAGTACATCGCCCTTCAGGTATTTGGCAAAACGAAATTCATGTATCAGGGTACGGAGATTGAAGTGAAGCGTCCCTGGTCCCGCATGCGAATGGTCGAGGCAATCGAAAAATTTACCGGCGTCAATCCGCTTACCTGGGAAACGGTAGCGGAAGCAAAAAAGGCAGTTCAACAAATAGAAGGCATCCGCGAAGACAAATTCAAGGAATTAGGAAAAATGCGAAGTATCGGTGAGTGCATCGCGTTTGTTTTTGAGGAAACGGTTGAGGAGAAACTTATTCAGCCGACGATTATTTACGATTATCCCATCGAGAATTCGCCGCTTGCCAAGAAGTGCGAAGATCCGCGATTCACACAGCGGTTTGAAATGTTTGCCTTCGGTTCGGAATTGGGGAATAACTATACGGAACTCAACGATCCGTTGGATCTGCGCAAACGGTTCGTCGAAGAGAAGAAACGCGAAGAAGCCGGATTCGATGAAGCACATCAGACGGATTATGATTACCTGACGGCAATAGAGCATGGATTCCCCCCGACCTGTGGTATTGCCATTGGCATCGACCGATTGGTCATGCTATTAACCGACGCACGGTCCATAAAAGAGGTCATTGCGTTCCCGACCCTCCGGCCGGAAGTCGTGGCCAAACCAAAACCCAAGACAGAGGTGTCGTTTATCACCAAGCCGTCGCATTTCTCCATCGACCAGGACGTGAAGAAGGCATTCCCCACCATTTCCGTGGGTGTTGCCCTTATCAAGGGTGTCACTATCGAGAAGAAAAGCGCCGCTCTCGAAAAAGAAAAAGACGCACTCGTAGCACAGCTCGCCGGTCTGACGACAGAGAAGATAGGCGCGTTCCCGGAGATCGTAAGTTACCGAACTCTTTATAAAGCGATGGGGGTCGACTGGCATTCCAGAAGACCAAGTCCTGAGGCGCTGCTTCGTCGGGTGGCTTTGGGTAAGGGTCTCTATACGGTCAACACCTGTGTCGATGCGTATAATCTGATCGTTATGAAGCATCGCGTTTCGGTGGGGGCGTTTGATGCGGCGAATATTCAATTCCCGACCATGTTGCGGTTTCCTGGGGCAGGTGATCAGATACTCCTTTTGGGAGACGAAAAGCCAACGGAATATTCTCCCAAAGAGCTTGCGTATTATGACCAAGAAGGCGGATTTAACATTGATTTCAATTATCGGGATGCGCAGCGAACCATGGTGACCCAGGAAACGAAAGATGTTTGGATAAATGTCGATGGTATTTTTGATGTCACCCCAGAGCTCGTCGCCCGATCTCTTCAGCAGTCCGTGGCGCTCATCGTGAAACACTGTGGCGGAACAGTGGAATTTCAGGGAGTCGTCCGATGATCACCAAGGACCAGGCGAAGGAACTCCTGCACGCCCACACCAAAAATCAGAATCTCCGTCGTCATATGTATGCCGTGGGGTATGCCATGCGTGCTTTGGCGGTGAAGCTGGACGGCGATCCTGACATGTGGGAAACGCTTGGACTTCTGCATGATGCCGACTGGGAAGAGACAAAAGATACCCCGGATCTTCATACGAAAAATACACTTGCCTGGCTTTCTGAAATGGGCGAAAAAGAGGGACCAATCGTGCACGCGCTCATGTCCCATAACCGCAAACATACCGGACTAGCCGAGTTGGAAGGGAAAATGGAGTGGGCACTGGAAACGGTCGATGAGCTTACCGGATTTATCGTTGCCGTAGCGCTGGTGCGGCCCGAAAAGAAGCTCGCGCTGGTGACTGTCGAATCAGTCCAAAAAAAATGGGGACAAAAAGCATTTGCAGCCGCGGTAGAACGCGAGCAGATTGCTCACTGCCAGGAGGAACTGGGAATCCCGTTACCGGAGTTTATTTCCATCACCCTTGGCGCAATGCAGGAACATCACGAAGAGTTAGGGCTTTAAGGAAGTAAGTTTCCGGGTGAGGAGGATAAACCAGTAGACAATCGGGAGCACGATTATTTTCTGGAACAATCCCCGGTATTCCATCAGAATCCCAAAGTAGAAAAATACAAACCAGATGATGCTTAGGACAAATGCGCCATATCCTAATACGGCAGTGGGAATGGCGAGTTTACCCAGATCCTTATCATCCCGGAATGTGCGATGTAGTTTTCCAATGCCAATCGGCGTAAGGAGAATAAACGTAAGCACCAGTCCGATGTGAATTCTTGCGCTTATCGTGAGCGTAACTTCTGAAAATCGCATATTGTCGACCGGATCCGTGGGAACGATGGCGATAAGGAACGCAACCAGGGCCGTGACGTACATAGACCGGCGAACCATAAGCGCGGCGTGGAGGGATGTAATGCGGGGACTGAGCAGTGCACCCGTGAGCACAAGGGCGATGACCATCTGGAGTATGACGAGCGCTTCCAGGTGTCCGTATGTTTCGATAAGCAGCCGGCTGATAGTCCGTGAAAGATGATTGTATCCCGGCGTTATAAGCCCGATAATAAGGGTGCCGAAGATAAAAATATACGGACTCAGGAGAATAAATCGTTGTATCATACGTTCGGGATATAAGAATTATAGTATGAAAAAATTGCTCATCGCTACCACGAATCCTGGCAAACTGGATGAAATCAGATTATTTCTGTCCGATTTACCTGTGGAGTTCGTCGGATTGAGCGATGTGGGTATTACGACAAACGTCGAGGAGACCGGAAAGACCTTTGAGGAAAATGCGGTTCTCAAAGCGCAGTATTATGCAGATCGTTCGGGTCTGGCTACGGTAGCGGATGACGGAGGATTTGAGATCGATGCGCTTGGCGGTGCACCCGGCGTAAAATCGCACCGATGGATTCACGGAGATCGGGAAGATACCGATGAAGAGCTCATAGCCTATACGTTTGAGAAAATGGCAGCGGTTGCCGATGGCAAGCGGGGCGCACAACTTCGGGCGGTTCTTGCCCTTGTGTTTCCGGAAGGACGCGTCTACACTGCAACCGCCGCAATCCGTGGCATCATTCCTCACAAGCCGGCTGACGCACGGACGGCAGGATTCCCGTATCGGTCAATCCTATTCCTGCCCCAAGTGAATAAATTTTACAACCATGACCTTTTAACGCCTGAGGAGAATCACCGTTTTAACCACCGGAGACAGGCATTAGAAGAGCTCAAGCCCATTATCCGGAATTGGTTGACTTCCGAATAATGCCGCGTTACTATTAAGGAGAAAAGCAACTGAGATAGCTTCCAACTATCGAGCTGTCCGGTGTCGCAACCGGATCGGGTATGCCCGTAATAGCGGTAACAAGAAGCAAATAAGGTGGCACCACGAGTTTCCGCTCGTCCTTATATTTTATTGTATAAGTGGCTGGCGGTTTTTTTTATGGGAGGCGCACTATGTTAGACATCAAATTCATTCGGGATAATCTTGAGGTATGTAAAGCGGCAGCGGTACACAAGAATCGAGAGGTTAACTGGGATGCGCTTCTTGCCGCTGACGACAAGCGGCGTGAACTTATCGGAAGGGCCGAGGCGCTGCGTGCCGATCGAAACAAGCTAAAAGGCAGTGACGAGGCGACCCGCGAAGCCGGAAAAAAGCTCAAGGAAGAACTTAAGGGCGTCGAGGATGAGCTGCGTCAAGCTGAGGAGACGTTTCTTTCACTCATGCTGACTGTTCCCAATATTCCTCATGAGACTGTCCCTATCGGAAAAGATGAAACGGGCAATAAGGAAATAAAGACGTGGGGTAAACCAACGAAATTTGATTTCCAGCCGAAGGATCATATAGAGCTTGCCCGTTCGCTTGACCTTATAGATTTTGACCGCGGCGCCAAGGTCGGCGGATCGCGGGCATATTTCCTCAAGAATGAAGCGGCGCAGATGGAATTTGCTGTTCTTTTCTACACATTTCAGAAACTGATTTCCAAAGGATATACGCCTCTGATTGCGCCCAGCCTAGTGCGTGAGTTTACCCTCGTCGGAAATGGTCAGCTTCCCTGGGGGAGAGAAGAGGTGTATCACCTGGAGAAAGATGATCAGTATCTCGCCGGGACTGCCGAGGTGCCTGTCACTGCGTACTTTAGTGATGAAGTTCTTAATGAGTCGGATCTCCCGAAGAAATTTGTCGCCTTTTCGCCGTGTTTCCGTCGGGAAGCGGGAAGTTATGGAAAAGATACGCGAGGGGTCTATAGATTACACCAATTTAACAAAGTTGAGCAAGTAATTATCTCAACCAACGATTTGAACAATTCTTTTACTCTTCATGAAGAGCTGCTTGCAAACGCAGAAGAGGTATTACAGGATCTGCAGCTCCCATATCGAGTACTTCTTATGTGCACCGGTGATATGGGTGAACCCCAGGTGAAGAAGTATGATGTCGAAACATGGATGCCCGGGAGAAACGGGTACGGGGAGACCATGTCCAATTCGGTAATGGGAGACTTCCAGGCCCGAAGACTCAAGATTCGTTATAAGACCAAGGATGGGAAGATGACATTCTGTCATACGCTGAATAACACGGCGATTGCCTCTCCACGGATTTTGGTGGCGATCCTTGAGAATTATCAGCAGGAAGATGGATCCGTGCGGATCCCTGATGTTTTGCAGCCGTATTTCGGCAAAACTGAGATCCGCAGATAATCATGACGTGGCTTTCGTACATCTTCACGCGGCATATCGCCCGGGCGCAGTCTGCGGTCAATGGCCGCATAGAAGTGGCAGAAATTCGCGGGCAGAAGACGATGCTCGTAGAAGGAATTCAGCAGACTGGTCCGTATCCCAACGAGTTGTGGAGACTAGGGCTTGCCGACGCATCGCAATTCCCGGAAGTTCCAAAGCGGATGCTTGTCCTGGGTGTCGGCGGCGGCGAAGTGTTGCGACGTCTTTCTGAAGTATTTCCGGGCGCCACCATTGTGGGCGTTGATATAGATCCGGAAATTATCCGTTTGGCCCGTGAGTATTTCTCCGTTGATGACATCCCCGGATTGACGCTTGTGTGTGGCGATGCGCAGACATTCGTCCAAAAAGAGCGGCGGAGGTTTGATCTGGCTGTCGTTGATTTGTATGTTGCCAATGACGTACCGGATTTTGCGACAGACGATGCGTTTATTGCGGAATTGTCGCGTATCTTGCGACCAGGCGGGCGAATGATCATGAATTATTTCCATGCGAAAGACCAGGAAAGGCAGGTTCGTATGTTTGCCAAAAAATTGTCCAAACGGTTTACGAAGGTCAGATATCAACCAGTGCTTCGAAATATATTCTTCTACGTGGTAAAATAGTTGGATGTTCAAATTCTTTAGTAAACTTCTTGATACCCACGAAAAGGAAATCACACGTCTCAGGAGAATTGTTGAGGAGATTAATACCCGGGAAGCCGAAGCCAAGAAGCTTAAGAAGGCTGATTTCGCCAGAAAAACTGCTGAGTTCCGGGAGCGGCTGAAAAACGGACAGACACTCGATGACATTCTTCCGGATGCTTTCGCATTGGTTCGCGAGGCTGCCTTCCGATCCATCGGGCAACGCCACTATGACGTACAGCTTATCGCAGCGTGCGCCCTTCACATGGGGAAGATTGCCGAGCAGAAAACCGGTGAAGGAAAAACGCTTTCTGCCATACCCGCCCTTTATCTGAACGCGATTTCCGGTCGGGGTGTCCATCTGGTTACGGTAAACGATTATCTTGCCCGCCGTGACGCCGGATGGATGGCGCCGGTATTTCATCTGCTGGGACTGAAAACATCAGCATTGATCAGTGAGCAGTCATTTCTCTATGATCCCGAGTACGAGGACAACACATCGGTGGATTGGCGACTGAAGCACCTGAAGCCTATTACCCGTAAAGAAGCGTATCAGGCAGATATCGTCTACGGCATTAACAGCGAATTTGGATTTGATTACCTGCGGGATAACATGGTCTCAGATATTTCCCAGGTCGTGCAGCGGGAATACCATTATGCAGTCGTAGACGAAGTAGACTCCGTGCTTATCGACGAAGCTCGGACGCCGCATATCATTTCCGCGCCTGCCATGGCTGCGACCCACGCGTACTATGATTACGCCAAGATCGTGGAGAAGCTCAATAAGGAAACGGATTTCGTCATCGATGAAAAGCTGCGTACGGCGCATCTGACGGATCATGGAATTCTGAAAGTAGAGAAGCTTCTGGGGGTGGGCAATATTTACGAGAAGGACTTTGAGACGGTGCATCACATTGAAGCCGCTCTGAAAGCGCGGGCTCTTTTCCATCGGGAGAAAGAATATATCGTTAAAGACGGGCAAGTCGTCATCGTTGACGAATTTACGGGAAGACTTTTGGTCGGCCGGCGCTTTAGCGAAGGCATCCATCAGGCCATTGAAGCCAAAGAGGGTGTCGCCATCCAGCAGGAAAGCAAGACGCTTGCGACCGTCTCGTTGCAGAATTATTTCCGTATGTATGAGAAGTTGGCAGGCATGACGGGAACCGCTGTAACGGAAGCGGAAGAATTCCAGAAAATTTATAAACTGGATGTGCTAGCAATTCCGACACATAGAAACATGGTGAGAGAGGATTATGCAGACAGCGTTTATAAAACTCCGCGTGCCAAATATGCCGCAATAGCCGCTGATGTAGCCGAAGCGCATAAACGGGGTCAACCGGTTCTTGTGGGTACGACATCGATCGATAAGAACGAAATTATCAGTGAACTTCTTACCCGTAAGGGTGTCGCCCATCAAGTGTTAAACGCCAAAAATCATCTGCAGGAAGCCATGATTATCGCCGAAGCCGGGAAGAAAGGCGCCGTAACCGTGGCCACAAACATGGCCGGTCGTGGTGTTGACATCATCCTTGGTGGTTCGCGGCGGGAAAAGTGGGAAGTTGCAGATGAAAAGGTATGGGAAAAAGAGGAAAAACAATGGCAAAAAGCGCACGATGAAGTGCTTGCTCTTGGAGGGTTACATGTCATCGGCACGGAACGCCATGAATCCCGGCGTATCGATAACCAGCTGAGAGGACGATCCGGCCGCCAGGGAGACCCCGGCAGCACCCGCTTTTTCGTATCTCTGGAAGACGATATTATGCGGCTTTTCGGCGGAGACCAGGTCGCCAAACTTATGACTATTTTCAAACTCCCGGAAGATGTGCCGCTTGAACATGCGATGGTGTCGCGGTCCATCGAACAGGCCCAGGTGAAGGTGGAGGGATTTCATTTCGATTCACGTAAGCATCTCGTTGAGTATGATGATGTCCTCAACAAGCAGCGTGAGATCGTTTACCGCAGGCGGCGCAAGATACTGGAAGGCCAGCGGGTGAAGGACAGAATTCTTGAAACCATTACCGCGGAAATTCAGAGCGTCGTTATGGTTTATGCAACAGACGGCATGATCGACCGGCAGAAAATCGTGACGGAATTTAGCTCTATTATCCCGTTTGATCCGCCAAGTCAGGAGCAGTTGGTAAAGCAGCTTGAGCAGATGCACGACGTGGCGGAAATAACGGAGTTCCTGACGAAAATTGCCTCTGACATGTATGAAAACCGGGAGAAACAGATTTCTCCGGATATTATGGCGCAAATAGAGCGATGGGTTTCGCTCTCGGTCATCGATAACCTTTGGATGGACCACCTGGACGCCATCGATGATCTGCGGGAAGGCATCGGCCTGCGGGGATATGGCCAGCGGGACCCATTGGTTGAGTACAAAAACGAGGCATTTTCGATGTTTGAACGGCTAATTGCTGCCATCGATAGCGAGATTGTGCACCGAATTTTCAAGGTTCAGGTGCAGATGAAGCCGCCGGAGAACCTGCCCGCAGGTACCCAGGTCGGATCAAGCAAGCCTGCTGCCGTGTTAGCACAGGAAACGGCCATCAGTCAGGCTGCCAAGAATATGCGAACCAATGCCGAGCCGCCTGTAAAGACACCGAAAGTAAACAGTGCGAAAACTTTGGGGAGAAATGATCCCTGTTGGTGCGGATCAGGAAAAAAGTGGAAGAAATGCCACTACCCAAAGACGAGCTGAGCAATTCAGATTTACTTCAGTATGACCTCTAAAACGCATGATGCTTTCGCATTCGCTTCATTGGTTACTGCAGCTGCGCTGTTTCCACCGGAACATCTCAATCTCCCGACGCTTATCGCTGCGATTATTGCCGCGGACATAGGCGCGGCGATTCCTGATATGGATACAGCAGGAAACCGGCTTTGGGAAATGCTTCCGCAGGGGCATATTCTGGGTCGCTGGCTCCGGCGTATCTTCTACAAGCACCGGACGCTGACCCATTCGCTGATCGGCGTTTTCGGGATATACAAATTGTTTGAGTGGGGTCTTCCCAAAGTTTTCAATGAACAGTACATCGATCCAACCATCATACTTTGGAGTGTGATGATTGGGATTTTTTCTCATATTCTTTCCGACAGTCTTACCGAAGATGGGGTGCCGCTTCTTTTCCCTTTGAAGATGACATTTGGCATACCACCTGTGCGAGCAATTCGCATCAGGACCGGGAAGTGGTTTGAGTATTTCGTGGTGTATCCGGCTCTCTGGGTGTATGTCGCATGGTTTGTTCACAGGAATGAGGCACTATTTCTTGGTATATTACGTTCCGTAAGCAAATAGTATGGAAAACCGTGTCGCAGTCATAACGGGCGCCAATTCAGGATTCGGTCTCGCAACCACGATAATGTTTGCTCGGTCGGGATATCGTGTCTATGCCTGCGTGCGCAGGCGCGCATCGACGGAGCTCACGGACGCCATAACCCGCGAATCGCTTCCCGTTACCGTCGTTGTTTTGGATATTACGAGCGACCGGAGTGTCGAAGCGGGCATGCGTCGGATCCGTGCAGTCGAAAAAAGGATTGATGTCCTTGTGAACAATGCCGGTTTCGGCTTCGTCGGACCGGTTGAAGATTTTACGGTGGACGAGATGAAGGAGCAGTTTGAAACGAATTTTTTCGGGCAGGTTCGCATGATGAAGGCTGTTGTCCCCGGTATGCGTGAAAAAAGGAACGGAGTAATTATAAATATAAGCTCCGTGAACGGATTGGTTTCCTTTCCGCTCTACGGGGTGTATTCCGCGTCTAAATTTGCCCTTGAGACGTTGTCTGAAGCAGCGGCTTTTGAGTTAGCGTCATTTGGTATTCATGTTGTCCTTGTCGAACCAGGGACGTTTTCTACCAATTTTACGGCAAATCGGCGACACCCGATGTTTATGAAAAATCGGAAATCTGCCTATTTTGCCGTCACAAGTAAGTTTTTTCCCCGGTTGGAGCGGATGAAAGACGCGCGTATTATCACAAGAAAAGATCCTTCCGTCGTTGCGCGGACGTTGTATCGGATAGCACAGGATCCGCACCCACGCCTGAGGTATAAAGTAGGATTGGATGCGTACCTGTTTCATTTGTTTGATCGTGTCGTTCCCAAACCGGTTAAATTCTTCTTTCTTCGGTGGGCATACCATTGGCCCAAAACATTACCGTAGGAAGATAGTGGGGAGGGGAGTATACTACAGAAGAAGTATGTCTGAATCGACAATCCAGATACGGAAATTTGTTGAGGAGTATCTTGCCGAGGCGCGGCTTATGCAGGTGGCGACTTCACGTCAGAATGCGCCCTGGGTGTGTACCGTTTATTTCGCATTCGATGAAGCGCTCCGGCTCATCTGGATTTCCGCTCCTGAAAGACGACACTCGCGTGAGATTGACGCCAATGAACATGTTGCCGGAACCATAGTGCTCCCGCACGTTCCGGGAAGTGATGTCAGAGGAATCCAATTTGAAGGAACGGCGAGAAAACTGATTGATCCCCGGGAAGTGACGCAAATGCTTGCCCATTACGCGAACCGGTATGGTCTGGATGAGGCGCGAATCCGCGCTATCGCCGCAAATACCGACGGGCATATGTGTTATGTCGTAACGCCGCATTCGTATGTATTGTTTGATGAGGTGCATTTTCCTGATTCGCCACGCCAGGTGTATGATATGTCTCATCTATGAAAATAATCAGATTTCAGGACAAAGACGAAGTCCCTGCATCGCACGAAGATCCGCTTGATCCCGGAGCGATAAAGCGGGTTTTGCTTAGCGAGCATCGGGACATCCATGGCCATATCCAGATGATAAATTGGGCGACGCTTCTTCCCGGAAAATCCTTCCGCGCTCACTATCACGAGGATATGATCGAACTATTTCTGATGATAGAAGATGGGATCGTCATGATGCTGGACGGAAAAGACCTATCGCTTTCCCGTGGCGATGTCGTGGTCGTGTATCCGAATGAAATTCACGAAATGAGGAATACGACTGACACCGGACGTTCGTATCTCGTTATCGGTATTTCCGGCGATAAAGCGGGAAAAAGTGTAAATGTCTAAAACGCCAAAGCCCCCAGACATGACGCTAGGGGCCTTGTGATCGTCACCTCGATCGTTACTCCTCCCGAACAGAAATTTTTTTGGGCTGCATGGCCGGAGATTTGGCAAATGTCACTTTCATGACGCCGTTTTTTACGGCTGCTGCGGGTTCACTTGCAGTATCGATATCTCCGGGTACTGCCACCCGATATGAGAAGGAGCTTGCGGCTTTTCGATAGTATTTTTTATCTTTTTCCTCTTGCTTCCCTTCGCCTTTAATCCATACGATGCCCTTATCAAAGGTTACTTCCACATCTTTGGGGTCGACACCAGGTATGGCCGCTTCGATATAGACGTTTTTGTCATCTTCGGAAATGGAAATACCACTTGGCCAGTTGGTCATGAGGCCCCAGTCATCATCGTCATCCCACGGGTTTGCTATGGCAGGGAATCGCCAAAATGTTCGTGGGGTAATATCTAACACCATTGTCAGTCACCTCCCTCCTTTTTGCTCTAGCACTCTTATATCACGAGTGCCAATTACTGTCAAGACTCCCCGTTTTTGCTCTCTTGCGCAAATGAGTCCTGGTTCATACAATGGATGAACGTTTGTTAGAAGGAGGACATTATGGAATCTACACATCGCGGGGGATCGTCAGCAAATTCCGGAGGATTATTCCAATCGGTATTAGTGCTCATCATCGTTGTCGGTGCTTTTTTCATGGGATCCCTGTGGACGAAGGTGCAGATCCTGGAAAAGGGCGGCGTGGTTGCCAATAATCCGTCAGCGCCAGCAGCAGGTGGCGGAGTAGATGTTCCGACGTCAGCTGCGGTTGTGCCGGTGATTACTAAGGATGACCACGTTCGCGGTGACAAAAACGCAAAGATTACGCTTCTGGAATATTCCGATCTTGAGTGTCCGTTTTGTAAGACATTTCATCCGACTGCACAGCGTGTTATAGATGAATTCAAGGGGAAAGTGAAATGGGTTTACCGACACTATCCGTTGTCGTTCCATGCCAACGCACAGAAGGAAGCTGAAGCGTCTGAGTGTGTATGGGAACAGGGAGGGGATGATGCCTTCTGGAAATACATCGATGCTATTTACGAACGCACCACAGCCAACGGAACAGGGTTTGCCCTTGATAAACTGGGTCCGCTCGCCGCAGAGGTGGGTGTAGATCAGGCAAAGTTTCAGAGCTGTTTGGATAGCGGAAAATACGCACAGAAAGTGAAGGATCACATGGCACAGGGAACCAAAGAGGGTGTTACCGGTACGCCAGGCAATATTCTTCTGCGTACGGAAGACGGCAAGAATATCCTTATCCCCGGAGCATTGCCATTTGAATCGATCAAGGCTTCTCTCGAACAACTCCTGTAATCAGGAGATTTGGGCGGGTGTTGCCAAGAAGTTTCGCTTTTAGTCGCCCATGAGGGAGAGAAGGCTCTGAGGGGCGATTTTCCCGAGGTGACCAAATGCCTTGGCAGTGACGACTCTTCCCCGGGTCGTGCGTTTGAGGAATCCAATTTGCATAAGATATGGCTCGAGGACCTCTTCCACGGTTCCGATATCCTCAGAAAGCGCGGCGGCGATTGTTTCTATTCCCACCGGACCGCCTTCAAACATTTCGATCATCATCGTCAGAAGTCGTCTGTCCGAACTGTCCAGGCCGGCTGTATCTATTTCCAGCATGGACAAGGACGTGTCCAGTATTTCCGGAGTGACCGAGCCGTCTCCATGTACCTGCGCTACATCTCGCACCCGCTTGAGGAGCCGGAGAGCAATTCTTGGTGTCCCACGGCTTCTTTTGGCAAGTTCTTTTCTGGCATTTTCATCTAGCTGGATGTGAAGTTTGCGCGCTGCCCGCGCCAGAATGTGTTCTAGTTCCGGAGGTTCGTAAAACGGCAATCGTGCGATAACACCGAACCGGTCACGCATCGGGGATGAAAGGAGTCCGATCCTCGTCGTCGCCCCGATGATGGTGAATCGTGGCAGGTCGAGCCTGAGGGTGCGTGCTGAGGGGCCTTTCCCGATAACGATATCTAAAAAATAATCCTCCATTGCCGGGTACAGCGTTTCTTCAACACTTTTGTGAAGGCGGTGAATTTCGTCGATGAAGAGAATATCGCCTTCCTCAAGATTCGTGAGGATTGATGCCAGGTCGCCCGCACGTTCTATAGCAGGACCACTGGTGGCCCGTACGTTTACGCCCATTTCCCTGCCGATGATATAGGCAAGAGATGTTTTCCCTAAACCCGGTGGTCCGTAGAGAAGGATATGCTCAAGGGACTCTTTCCGTTTTCTGGCCGCTTCTATGGCAACGCGGAGATTATCTTTTACGGCTTTTTGGCCTTCAAACTCATCCCACGAAGACGCACGAAGCGATACGAAAAGCTTTTCTTCGTCGGCCGAAACGGGAACCGGTTCTGATTTTGTTTTTTTTGTCATACTAGAATGATCTGCCGAGCGCTTTTATGGCTTGGCGTATTTTTTCTTCTATGGGCGTGTCTGCGTCAAGATTTTTGAGTGTTTCCTGTATCTCACGCCGGTCAAAGCCCATGGATAGAAGCGCCTCCGTTATCTCTTTCGTTTCGCTCATGCCCTGGCCGGTGAGAGACAAATCCTTCATGTCGCCTAATTTGTTTTTCAACTCAATGATAATTTTCTGCGCGTTTTTCTTACCGAGTCTCGGAACTGCCGTGAAAAAATCAACATCACCCAGCTTTACTGCTTTTTCTACCTGCGCCGCGCCACGTGCCATGACCGTAAGCGCCGTTTTCGGGCCAATTCCCGAGACAGTCAATAAGCGTTCAAAAAGCACGAGTTCGTGTTCGTCGATAAACCCGTAGAGATCCAGTAGATCTTCCCGCACATGCGTATGAATATGAAGTGTCGTTTTTCCTTCGGGGGACAGTTTTGCCTGGAGTGTCTCCGGAACATGGACAAGGTACCCGACGCCCCCCACATCAAGGATGAGTGGGTTTCGGTGGATATTTTCTATGGTGCCGGTCAGTTTTCCGATCATAGGTAGTTCTTTATTTTGTAAGAATACGCGTGTGTCATGGCGATAGCAAGGGCATCTGCGGTGTCGTCCGGTTTGGGTGTTTCTTTCAGCCGGAGCGTGAGGGTAACCATGCGTTCGACCTGTTTTTTGTCTGCGTTGCCGTCGCCGGTGATTGCGCGCTTCACGGCGGGAGGCGTATACGAGGCTACGGGAGTCTTACAGGCCGCGGCCGCCAAGAGGACAACACCCCGCGCCTGCCCCACGCTCATTGCTGTTTTTGCGTTATTGGAAAAGAAAAGATCCTCAACGGCAAGCGCGTCGGGATGGTATTTTTTCATGAGTTTCAGGACGGCTTGGTAGATTTCCAGAAGGCGGGTTTCCAGGCGCGTTTCCTTGGCCGTTTCGATGCATCCGTATGCGACGGGATTTACCCGGTTTGCCTCGGGCGTTATGATTGCCCACCCAACACGTGCAACGCCCGGATCAAGACCCATAATTGTCATCGAGCCAGTGTACCATGTGCGGCGGGCGAAATACAAAACGTGGTAGTATAGCCTTGTGGGATCTGTCGGACATTTCATGATCGCCTTTTTCGTCGCCGTATCATCGTTGGCCGGCGGTAGTTTGTTGTGGCCGCGATTGACGGATCGTCCGCGGCCAAAACTCCTTCAGGATGTCCACGACATGGTCCTGAGAACGCCGGCTGGTCAGGAAGCGGCAAATGTTCTGGGGGTCAGTGATGAGGCACATATAGTCCCTATCAATCCGGGGCAAATCGTTGCATCGGCAGCAAACGGCGTGAAAACAGCGGTCAGCAACAGAATACAGAAAGTGATTGTGGGAAATGCAGTCAATCAATTAAGCCGCCAGATGAATAATCTTTCGCCGGAACAGCAGGAATACGTGAAGGAAGCTATTTGCAAGCCGCCAGACAAGCCGGCTATTGAGACTTCCGCCTCAAATTAAGGTACAATGCTTCCATGAACGAAGAACTCAAAACACGGGCAACTCAGGTTCTCTCCAAGTTGGATCTGGATACGAAACGCAAGCGAATCCGTGAGTTGGAAGCGGAAAGCATTCATCCCGGTTTCTGGAATGATTCTCAGGCAGCGGCAAAGAAAATGAAGCAAATGGCGCTTCTCCAGAAAGAACTCCAGGAAGGCGAAGAATTGGAGCTCTATATCCAGGAAGGTGCTGAAAAAGAGCTTTCCGAGATCGTTGGACGGTTGGAATTTGCTCTTTATTTATCGGGACCATACGATCATAGCGATGCAATTCTTTCGCTCCACTCAGGTCAGGGAGGCACGGAGGCAATGGATTGGACGAGCATGCTTTACCGCATGTACACACGGTACGTGGAGCGTAAGGGATGGGATGCCGAAGAACTTGATCAGACGCCCGGAGAGGAAGCTGGGATAAAGAGTGTTACCCTAACGGTGACCGGCGCCTACGCCTACGGATTTCTGAAGGCGGAAGTCGGTGTGCATCGGCTAGTACGGCAGTCACCGTTTAATGCGGACAACCTGAGGCAAACGTCTTTTGCGATGGTGGAGGTGCTCCCCGTCCTGGAAGAAGGTGCAGCCGTTGAAATCAAGGAAGAAGATTTGGAGTGGGACTTCTACCGAAGCGGCGGCAAGGGCGGTCAGAATGTAAACAAAGTTTCAACCGCCGTGCGGCTTATCCATAAGCCGTCAGGAATCATCGTGGCGTCCCAGGCCCAACGGTATCAGGGGCAGAATCGTGAATATGCCCTGAAGATTTTGCAGGCAAAACTTTGGGCGTTGGAAGAGGCCAAAGTCCGCGAAGAACAAAATAAGATAAAAGGTGAATACAAAACGCCGGGGTGGGGGAACCAGATCCGTTCCTATGTGCTTCATCCATATCATATGGTGAAAGACCTGCGCACGCAGCATGAAACGGGAGACACGGATCGGGTGCTTGACGGAGATATCGAAGATTTTATCGTCGAATACTTGAAAAAAATATCCTGAGCCGCGATAATGAACTGGAAGGGGAGGAAGTATGGATAAGGCACACACACACGGGAAGATGGCCAACGATTCGGTCGTGCACAATGTTGATCTCGAAGATGCGGAAGAGCAGCGCGTTATGAAAGCAGATAAACGGATCATGATGGTGGTCTATGTCGTCGTCGTTCTCCTCGGCGCGGGTACCGGGTATTTGCTGGCTTCGCGACAGGGAGTGACTGGCATGATCGGCGGCAAGCCGGAAATTATCAAGACAGATAAAGTGGTAGGGAGTACGGACACCAAGACGTTCAAAGACTCAGCCGAGGGCACGATTGAAGCCGGAGGCCTGGATGGGGAAGGGTCTCATAAGCTTATTCGCGAAGGAGGTCCGTCACAAACCGCATATCTTGTTTCTTCAGTGGTCGACATGGATGAATATGTCGGGAAGAAAGTCCGAGTCTGGGGACAGACAATGGATGCCAAAAAAGCTTCCTGGCTTATGGATGTCGGAAAAATTGAACTACTGGAATGATTCGATTTGACCATGTTTCCAAGAATTTTGCCGGACACAAAAGTGCCCTGTCCGATATAACCGTTGAAATTCCCGACGGTGATTTCGTTTTCCTTATTGGTCCTTCCGGAGCAGGTAAAACGACGTTCTTGCGACTTCTTATCCGTGATATTCTTCCCTCCGAGGGTACAATCTTTGTTGATAACCTCAACATAGCCACTGTGTCATCGGGAAACGTCTATATGTTGCGAAGGAAAATCGGTACCGTATTTCAGGATTTCAAACTTTTGACAGACAGAACCGTGTTTGAGAATGTTGCTATTGGTCTTGAGATTCTTGGGAAAGGAAGAAAAGAGATTGCCACCAGAGTGATGGACGTGCTTGATTTAGTGGGGTTAGCAGAGAAAAAAAATTATTTCCCAATGCAGCTTGCGGCCGGTGAAATGCAGAGGACGGGAATAGCCCGCGCCATCGTTGGCGGACCAGGAATACTTCTGGCTGATGAGCCTACGGGAAACCTGGACCCTCAGACATCCTGGGATATCCTCGATATTCTCAAAGAAATCAATGCGATCGGAACTACCGTTATCATGGCGACGCATAACGTCTCAATCGTCAATGACATGCGAAAGCGAACGATCACCGTTGAGCACGGGAAGATCGTTCGGGATGAAGAAAAAGGAAAATATCATGTAACGCCACGAGGAAAGGGGAAAAAGACACATGCAAATGACTGAGGACATGTGGAAGCACATACGGCGGTCGCCGTATCAATCAACAGCGGCTGTAATGACGCTGTTTCTTACCATGCTCCTGGTTGGGCTTTTTGCGTTGGCCTCCATAGGATCATCCCTCGTGTTGCAGTACTTTGAAAGTAAACCGCAAATAACGGTATTTTTTGCTGACAATGCGGCTGCCGCGGAAGCCCAGGCGTTGCAAAATACCCTCATGCAAACCGGGAAAGTCGCTTCCATAAAATACGTATCCAAAGAAGACGCACTGGTTATTTACCGGGAGCAAAACAAGAACGACCCGCTTTTATTGGAAATGGTTACTGCAGATATTTTACCTGCCTCTCTTGAAGTATCAGCAACGGATCCGAATTATTTACGCGAACTGGAGCCGCTCATCAAAAGCGCCCAGGGAGTAGAGGAAGTAGTGTTTCAGAAGGATGTTGTGGATTCCCTTATCAACTGGACACGCGTTATTCGGATCGTGGGCGTGCTTCTGGTCGGACTCTTTGCGTTGAATTCTGTTCTTATCGTTATGACCATTATCGGGATGAAGATAGCGCTGAAAAAAGAAGAAATAGAAATCCTGACGCTTATAGGCGCTTCGCCCTGGTATATACGGATGCCGTTTGTTCTGGAGGGCGGTTTTTACGGGAGCGCCGGATCATTTGTTTCCTGGATGTTGATCATGGGTATCGTTTTGTGGGTGCAGCCGGTTGTCGTTGGATTCCTGGGGATGATCCCGGTATTTGGGCTCGTGTTCGGATCGCTGACTTCAACACCATTCCTTCTTTTCGCTTTTGGGTTTTTGGTTTCCCTTATGCTTCTTGGTTTTCTCCTGGGGAGTATCGGCAGCCTTGTTGGTCTAAGGCGGTATCTTAAGTTTTAGAACGGGTTTTTCATGAAAATGCTTCGCATTCTTGCTATTTTGTTGTGCGTTTTGGGATTGGGTGTTGCTGCCGTGCGCGCACAGGAAACGGCAGATGTCCAGAATAAAATCGAAGAATACCAGCGAAAAATTACAGAGCTTCAAAGTCAAGAAAATTCGCTTTCTAAACAGATTAACCTTATTAATTCCCAAATAGGACTGACGACCCTGCGGATCGCCAGTATTAAAGACGGGATAGACAAGCTTTCAACGGAAATCGAAGAGCTTAATGATGAAATTGACCGTTTGGAAGTCCTCAAAACAAAACGGCTCGAACTTGTGCTTCATAGAATTCCTGAGACCTATAAACGACACCGCGCGCCCCAGTTTGGGATTGTGCTATTCAGCCAGAATGTTATGGATTTCCTCACGCGGGTTAAATATCTCTCCCATGTCCAGGCAGAAGACGCCGAACTGTACAAGCAGCTCCAAAACACCCAAGACACGTATGGAGAACGCAAGGACCTGCGGGAAGATAAGAAAAAACAGCATGAGTCCCTGAAGGCGCAAATGGAAGATCAATCCCGGCAGCTTGATCGGCAAAAGCGCGAGAAACAGGTGTTGCTAGAGCAGACTAAAAGCAGTGAAATCGTCTACCAGCAGTTACTTGCTCAAGCTTTGGCTGAGAAGTTGGCTTTAGAGCGAGCACTTAAGGAAGGAATTAAACTTGGGGAAGTGAAGCGGGGAGATGTTATAGGATTAGTGGGAAATACGGGCTGGCACCAAAATCCTAATTTAAGCTGTTCAACAGGTAAGCATCTTCATCTAGAAGTACGAAAAAACAGTAGCTGGGTAGATCCTGGCGGTTACTTATCAAGCAAAACTATTAGAGATGAACAATATGGTACTGATGTTACGTTAGGTTCAGGAAATTGGAGTTGGCCAATATCTGATCCTATTCGATTAACCCAAAAATTTGGTCACACACCATACTCCTCAATTTATACCTATTCTGGAGGAATACACACAGGTTATGACATGGTCTCTACGAGTAGCGATCTCATTCGAGCTCCCGCCGATGGCACTTCCTATCGATCCTCCCAGTTATGCAAGACTGGAGGAAATATTATTAATATCGTCTACATAGATCACGGTGATGGCGTGATAAGTTTTTACCTGCACGTGCAGTAATGGTCTGCGCGAATGGTCGTATGGGGTTTGCTTTCCCATTCTTATTATCTCTGGCGTTCTTTCTCATCATTCCGTCCGGGGTGTGGGCGGCAACCAGCGTGAGCGTTTCTGGATTGCCTTCAAGTATCGATAAGGATCAGGAAGTGGAAATTGATGTTTCACTCGTGTGCGACAGTTGTACGAGCGATTCATACCTCCGGGGTGTATTTTATTCGTCCGGAAGCAATTATTTTGGTTTTACCAGGAACAACGGCGGCTCATGGATCAACGCATCCGGTGATAACTGTACCCAGTATTTTAAGGTAACGGCCAGCGACCTCGTCGAAGGAAGTTGGAGCGGGAAGCTCAAGGTAAAACCGGATTCTGCAGATACGAGCTTCGTGGGATCTGGCCAATACCAGTTTAAAATGGGCAGGTACACATCCAGCTGCAGTTCTCCAACCTGGTCTGCTGAGACCGCTCTTACTATTACCGGGGCGACGCCAACGATGACGCCAACAACCACAACAACGCCAACACATTCGCCTTCACCCACCGCGACACGAACATCCACGCCAACCCGTACGCCGACACCGACGACCGCCCAAGGAACGCCTACAGTGACTCAGGCGCCTACACTGGAGGCGACACCGACACCTGACGTGTTGGGCTCAACAGAAGCCAACCAGGGCCATGAGCCTGAACGTTCCCAGGACAGCCGTCCTCTCCTTCGCGTTTTTGCCATCACGTTTGCCTTCGTTGCAGCCGGACTCGCACTCCTTGCCGGCGTATTTGTTTGGCAGAAACGACATGCCGCCGGGTAAAGTACGATATACTGAAAGAATGATGCAGATAATTTGGCGATGGCTTCCGGCCATCCTTTGGATGATCCTTATTTTCCTTCTTTCCGGCCGCAGGAGTGTGTCGGTTTCTCATGAGTATGTGCTTAATTTTCTCTTTTTTAAGTCGCTTCACGTGATTGAGTATGCGGTACTTTTTCTACTCAATGCCCGTGCACTGGGACTTACGGATGCCAAAACAAAGAAGACTAATATGCGTCTGGCTGCCGTGATGACGCTCGTGTATGCAATTTCAGACGAGATTCATCAGACATTCGTACCAAGTCGAGAAGGGAAAATGCGTGATGTTATAATTGACGCCGTAGGGATTCTACTTGCATGGTACAGCGTCACACATATATTACCCAAAGCGCCGAAGAAACTCAGAAGCTTGGGCAAGCACTGGCAGCTTCTGTAAAGAGGGGAGAGAGCCCGAACGTCTTATATCTTCACGGAGATTTGGGGAGCGGAAAAACCACCTTCGTGCAGGGGTTTGCACGGGGACTCGGGTTTACCCACACTCGCCTGCTCTCTCCGACTTTTATCATTGTGCGACGTTATGAACACCCGGATTCCAATCGTTTTTTTCATCATATCGATTTGTATCGGACCCGCGATGAGACAGAGTTGACGACGCTCGGCCTGGATGAGATTTTTGCCGATGCGCAAAACTATGTTGCAGTTGAATGGCCAGAACGGCTCGGGATCCATGCGGCCAGAGCATACAGGGATGTCTGGTTTCGATCCCTGTCTGACGGAACACACGAGGTGCAGCTATGACGGATATAGAAGAAGCAGTGCGGGTTCTTAATGACGGCGGCATTATTATTTATCCCACGGACACGGCCTTTGGTATAGGGTGTCGTGTGGACAGGCCCGACACAGTAGACCGGTTGTTTGAAATTCGCAGGCGGCCGCGCACACAGGCAACACCGGTATTAGTAGATGGGCAAAACATGGCGCTCACCTACTTTGATTCCCCGTCGGATATTGTACGACGTTTAATGAACGCCTATTGGCCCGGCGCGCTCACGATCGTTTCACGGGTAAAGGAGGACGCTCTGCCCTCCCCTATTCGCGGCGGAACGGCGACCGTCGGGTTGCGCATGCCGAATCATCCGGTACCCCTAGCCATAATTCGTCAGGTGGGAGTACCCATTGTTGGACCTTCGGCAAATTTTCACGGTGAGCAAACGCCCTATGATTTAGCTGATCTTGACCCTCAACTTACAAAACTAGTTGATTTTGTGGTTCCCGGTATATGTACGTTGAAGCAGGCATCCACAGTTATTGACTGTTCTGTCGTGCCACCACGAATTATTCGGCACGGAGCCATTTCGGTAGTTGAAATATGAAAACACAACTGGTCATCGATACTTCGGGAACCGAAAAAATCATGGTCGCCGTTGTCGCGGGTGAAAAACGGTACGAGCGCACACTACCCTCCCGTATTGCCCGCGCCCAGACAATTCTGCCGCTTACCGAGGAATTATTGCGTGAAGCAGGCCTTACGGTCCGCGATATAACCGGAATCACCATTGTCCCTGCAGGAACTTCGTATACTGGGCTTCGCGTGGGGTTTGCCATCGCCAATGCGCTTGGAAGGGTTTTGGCAATCCCCATAAACGGGAACGTGGGTCTTGCGTTTCCCGACGAACAACCCCTACACTACAGGAAGAGTCAGTAGAAAGGAGTCATATGGCAGATACCAAGCATGACGGAAAACAGGAGGCGAAGAAAAAGACCAGCCCGCTTGTGTATATCGGCATTGGCTGTCTTATTTTGGTTGCGCTTATTGCAATAGGAACCTTTGCCGTAGGAAAATTTGTTGCTTCCAAAGTGAAAGACGGCATGCTGGGGAAGGTGATAGAGAACCAGACGGGGATTAAGACAAATATCCAGGATCTTGAAAACGGTAAAATGACGTTCACCGATGAGAAGACGGGTACGACGGTCAATCTCGGAAGCGGAGAGGTGCCTGAAACATTTCCAAAGGACTTCCCTATCTATCCGGGCGCGAAAGTCACCAGCTCTCTTTCCGGTGCCAACAACGGACAAGGAAATGGATTTTGGTTGACGCTTACTACGAGTGATCCGTTTGAGACAGTAACGAAGTACTACACAGCCGCTCTTCGTGATAACGGTTGGACCACAGAGGCAACCGCCATGTACGCTCAGAACAGCTCCACGCAAACCGTGAAGAAAGGAACGCTTACCGGCAGCGTATCGATCATGAAAGACGAGGGGAGTGCCGGCACCCAAATCGTCATTGTCATGGGAGAGGACGAGCAGTAACGCTTCGGTACTGGAATTTTCCCCGCACCTGTGCGTATGATGGATACGTATGACTTTTGCTGCGGCTGTCCGACATTTATTTGTTCCCCATGAATCCAATAATCACCGATCCAAGGTGCTTCACATTGATGCACTTCTTTTTTATGTTCTCGTTTTTGCCGTATTTAACTTCGGATTTCGCATTATTCATCGCCAGATGCCTGATGTTTTAGGGTATGCAACCGATATCCACGTTGAACAGCTTTTGGCAGCCACCAACGCGCAGCGGGCGGCCCAGGGGTTATCTCAGTTGACGCTGAATGCTCAGCTATCCGATGCAGCTGCACGCAAAGCGCGGGATATGTTCGAGAAAAATTACTGGTCACATAACAGTCCGTCCGGTGCCACTCCCTGGACGTTCATCTCGAGTGCAGGATATCGGTATTCTGTCGCAGGAGAGAATCTTGCCAAGAATTTTTCCAACAGCCAGGGAGTCGTAGATGCCTGGATGGCGTCGCCTACTCATCGTGAAAATCTGTTGAAATCAAGTTATAAAGAGATTGGATTTGCCGTCGTCAACGGCGTTCTTCAGGGTGAGGAGACAACGCTTGTTGTCCAGATGTTCGGTGCGGCAGCAGGATCGCCCGCGGTTGCCCAGGTGCAGGCAGCACCGGTTACTGTTCCTCAACAGGCAGCCGCAACGGACGTCGTACTGCAACAAGCCGCCGAGGAAACCAAAGAAGCCACGGCGCCGGTCGAGGTACATGCCCCTGTGTCATCAGTTCCGTTTGAGACGTTTCCGGCAACGTTCCTGGGTGTGACCAAGCGGCCGGCAGTCAGTATTCCGACGTTAACCCGGGAGATTGTGTTTGTATTTGCGGGTGTTCTGTTAGGCGTACTTTTACTTGATGCATGGATCGTATCCAAGAAGAAGGTGGTGCGAGTGGCAGGGCACAATATCGCGCATTTCCTGTTTTTGGCAAGCATTATGATACTGATCGGCTCCATTAGCCAAGGATCACTGTTATGAACCATATCGTAACCCTTCATTATATTGTGCTTCTTTTAATTTTGAGCGGTGGGATAGCGGCGTTTTATTACGCCGCACCGAATGTGACATTTCAGTTTCTCATCGGACTGTTCACCGCATTTGCCTATATTGTTTGGGGAGCTGTGTATCATTTCCTGAAAAAGGATCTGCATATGAGGGTTATGGTAGAATACGTCCTTATTAGCGCTATTGCTGTGGTGCTTCTGGCGACTGTTCTTTGGAGCTAGGGAAAGGAAAACGTATGAAGGGTGTTATTTTGGCTGGTGGACTTGCTACTCGGCTCCAGCCGCTCACATTGGTTACCAATAAACATTTATTGCCCGTGTACAACAAGCCCATGATCTATTATCCCCTGGAGGCTATGAAACGGGCGGGGATTTCAGAAGTACTGCTTACCACATCTCCAGACCACGCGGGTCATTTCGCAAATCTGCTTAAGGCCGGCGAGGATTTCGACCTGAAATTGTATTACTCTATCCAGAAGAATCCGAAAGGTGGCATTGCGCAGGCAATCGCACTGGCGGAGGAATTTGCCAAAGATGAATCAGTGCTGGTTATTCTTGGTGATAATATATTTAATTTTGATCTTCGGAGCGCTGTCTCGGCCTTAGAGCAGCGAGGAGCAGGCGCCGTAATTTTCGGCGTGCATAGGGATACGGAGTCCAAGCAGTACGGGGTGATCGAGATGGACAAAGAGGGAAGAGTCCTTTCCATTGAAGAAAAACCCGAAGTCCCGAAGTCTGATATTGCTCAAACAGGAATATATATGTACGACAAAAAAGTGTTTTCGTATATAAAAACACTGAAACCGTCCGCGCGCGGGGAGCTAGAAGTAACTGATTTGAACAACTGCTATCTGCGTGAGGGCACCCTTTCGTGTCAGATTATAGACTGGTGGATCGACGCAGGGACATCCCATGATGAATTGCTGAAAGCCAACCAACAAGCGGCACAGCTGGTTGCGGAGGGGAAGTTATGATCGATGGCGTCGCCATCAAAGAGCTTGTCCGTCATCCCGATGAGCGCGGATATTTCGAAGAGATCATTAGAAAGACGGATGCATTTTTTTCCGAAGGCTTTGGCCAGGTGTCTCATTCGTTTATGCATCAGGGTGTCGTCAAGGCATGGCATATCCATAAGACCCAGATAGACTGGTGGTATACCGTGGACGGTGTCATTAAGGCTGCGTTATACGATGCCCGCCAAAACTCTCCGACCTACCGTCAGCTCCAGGAGTTTGTTCTTGGGGCCGAAGGTAAGCCAAATACGGTCATTAAAATTCCTCCGGGTGTTGCGCATGGTTTGAAAGTCCTGACAGGACCCGCGCACCTTGTCTATGTGACCAGCGGTATATATTCCAAAGATGAGGAAGGCAGAATTCGCTATGATGACACTGATATTGGATACGATTGGGTACAAGGAATGCCCATAACGAACAAAAATATTACATGAAGCTTCTGGTTACCGGCGGCGCGGGTTTCATCGGCGCAAACTTTGTCCACTACTGGATGAAAAATCATCCTGGTGATGTCGTCGTTACGCTCGATAAGCTTACGTATGCGGGAAATCTGGCCAATCTGGAAGGCCTTCCTGCCAAAACGCATTCGTTTGTGCGGGGTGATATCACCGATGAGTCCGTGGTTGCGGGAGTCATGGATGGTACGGATGTTGTGGTTCACTTTGCCGCGGAGAGTCATGTAGACCGGTCTATTTCTGAGCCATCCCCATTTATCCTGACTAACATTGTGGGAACGCATGTTCTTTTGGAGGCAGCTCTGAAAGCCGGCGTGAGGCGGTTTCATCATATTTCAACCGATGAAGTATTCGGATCCCTTGAATTGGGGACAAAAGATAAGTTTAGCGAGAACACAAAATACGATCCCCGGAGTCCGTATTCTGCAAGCAAGGCATCATCGGACCATCTCGTCCGCAGTTACTACCATACGTACGGACTTCCCATAACCATCACGAATTGCTCCAACAATTTCGGACCTTTCCAGTTTCCGGAAAAACTTATTCCCCTTGCGGTAACAAATATCCTGGAGGGAAAAAAGATCCCCGTTTACGGTGACGGGAAGAACGTTCGCGACTGGTTGTATGTTGAGGACCATTGCCGCGCTATAGATCTCATCTTAGCGAAGGGGACCATTGGCGAAACGTACGCCGTGGGAGGCCTGACGGAGGATATTGATAACCTGACGGTCGTCAAAAAAATTCTGACCATCATGGGTCAGGATGAGTCGAGTATAGAGCTTGTGGCTGACAGGCCCGGCCATGACCGGCGGTATGCCATAGATTGGTCAAAGATTCATAACGAACTTGGGTGGAAGCCGGAAGCGGATTTTGATACCTATCTCAGGCGCACAATCTCGTGGTACAAAGAGCATGAATCCTGGTGGCAAACGATTAAATCGGGTGAATATGCTACCTATTACAAAAAACAGTACAAAAAGGCATGAAGATACTCGGAACAGGTTTATCAGGTCTTGTTGGTTCCCGTGTTGTTGAACTTCTTTCCCCGAAACATGAGTTCTCGAATCTAAGCCTGGAAACCGGCGTCGATATTACGAATAAAGAGCTAACCTACAAACACATAGCGGCATCTGACGCTCCCTGGATTTTCCATTTTGCGGCGGTTACCGACGTCGATGGAGCCGAAAAAGAGCGCGAATTGGGTCAAAGATCCAAAAGCTGGATCGTCAATGTCGAAGCGACGCGATATGTGGCGGAAGCAGCGGCCAGGGGACGAAAAAAGGTATTGTATATATCGACGGATTTCGTTTTTGACGGGACGAAGCGTGTGTATCGGGAAGATGATGTCCCAAATCCTCTGGGATGGTATGCGGTTACCAAATATGAAGGAGAAAAGATTATCGCAGCCAATGGAGACAATCTCATTATCCGAATATCAAATCCGTATGTCGCCAGCGTAGGTGTTCGGCCGGATTTTGTGCATAAAATAATGGATAGGTTGGCCCAGGGACTTCCTGTGGGGGCGCCAGACGATCAGCTCTTCGTCCCGACGTTTGTTGATGATATAGCAACTGCTATCGGTGCGCTCATGGAGGCCGATGCCCGGGGGGTTTATCATGTCGTGGGCACGGATGGGATATCCCCGTATACGGTAGCCAGGAAGATTGCAGTCCGGATGGGTATCGATCCTTCAGTCGTTTCGGCAACGACATTTGAGAAATTTTTCGCCGGTCGCGCGCCGCGACCGTTTTATGCAGTGCTAAATAATGATAAGATAACCTCACTGGGCGTCCACATGTCGACGTTTGATGAAGGACTTGCTAAAATAGTCCTTTCACGGGAGAAAAGCATATGACGATTACGTTCATTGGCCATGGGTATGTCGGATTGGTAACAGCGGCGGTTTTTGCTGATCTGGGTAACACGGTTTGGGTCGTGGGGAGAACCAAGGAAAAAATTGAAAATCTCAAAAAAGGTATAGCGCCGTTTTACGAGCCGGGTTTGGCCGAACTGGTAAAGAGAAATGTTGATGCAGGGAGGCTCATATTTACCCTGGACTATAAAGAGGCGGTCGCGCCCGCTTCCATAATTTTCATTTGTGTCGGAACGCCTCCGAAAGAGACGGGAGAAGCTGATCTTTCCAGTGTTTTTGCTGCAGCGGAAAGTATCGCAAAAACGCTTACCGGATATAAAGTGGTCGTAACCAAGAGCACAGTCCCGCCGGGAACAAATAAAAAGGTTTCTGAAATCCTTACGAAATTTAAGCCCGAAGGTGCGTCATTCGCCATTGCATCCGTACCTGAATTTTTGCGTGAAGGAACGGCTATCGGGGACACAATGTCTCCGGATCGTGTAGTTATCGGCACGACGAGCGAACGTGCTCGGGATTTGCTTCTCGATCTGCATAAGACCATCAACGGAAAAATGGTGCTCACCAATGTGGAAACAGCGGAACTTATTAAATACGCGAGCAATTCTCTCTTGTCTACGAAAATATCATTTGCCAATGCGATTGCTGTCTTAGCGGAGAAAGTCGGTGCTGATGCGGAACAAGTGCTTGAGGGCGTCGGGCTTGACCGTAGACTTGGAAGAAGCTTCCTGTATCCCGGCGTCGGATACGGTGGCTCGTGTTTTCCCAAGGACGTCAAGGCGCTCATAGCAATCGCGCAGGCGTATGGGTATGATTTTGCGCTTCTGAAGGCAGTCGACGAAATCAATAAGGAAGCCAAGCGGCATTTTGTTGAAAAAATTTCCAATCATTTCCAGGGAAATCTCACCGGGAAAAAGGTGGCTATTCTTGGGCTGGCGTTTAAGCCAAACACGGATGATATGCGAGAAGCACCCTCTCTCTATATCGTGAGTGAGTTGCTGCGAATGGGCGCAACCGTTACCGCCTATGATCCCGTGGCTATGGAAAATGCCAAGAAAGTGCTTCCCGCAGGCGTCATGTATGCGAAAAACGCATATGATGCGGCCTCTGGAGCGGATGCGGTTGCCATTTTAACCGAATGGAATGAATTTCGGCATCTGGATCTGGTACAATTAGCCAAAGGACTCGTAAACAGAGTCTTATTTGATGGCCGAAACATATACGAACCCCTTCGAGTGAAGGATCTTGGTTTCATATACTATGGTGTAGGCAGAATGTAAAAGGAGGCGTATGGCAAAAAAAGCATTTATTACTGGAATAGCAGGCTTCGTCGGGAGTCACCTGGCGGAATTACTGCTATCCCAAGGATATGAAGTTTACGGACTCTTGCGACCACGCAGTAACACGGGACATATAGAAGGCATAATGAACAAGCTTCACCTGGAAGACGCGGATCTTTTGGATACGCATAGTCTGTACGCAACCATTTCCCGGATAAAGCCGGACTATATATTTCATCTTGCCGCACAGTCCTTTGTGCCGACAAGCTGGGTATCTCCGTCCGTGACGCTTGAGGTAAACATTGTCGGCTCCGCAAATCTTTTTGAAGCCGTCCGAATGGCGGGTATTGACCCGGTTATTCAGATTGCGTGCTCCTCGGAAGAATATGGGCTTGTTCATGAAGATGAGGTTCCGATCAAGGAGACCAATCCGCTTCGGCCGCTTTCACCATACGCGGTAAGCAAGCTCGCTATGGATTATCTGGGGTATCAATATCATCAGTCCTATAACGTACGGATTGTCAGAACGCGCGGATTCAATCACACGGGTCCAAGACGCGGTGATACGTTTGCAGAGTCGAATTTCGCCAAGCAGATCGCGCTTATAGAAAAGGGCAAACAGGATCCGGTGGTTAATGTCGGTAATCTTGACGCAAGCCGGGATTATACTGACGTCCGGGATATGGTTAAGGGATACATTCTTGCGGTTGAGAAATGCGATCCCGGTGACGTATACAATATCTGTACGGGCAACGCGATAGTCATAGGTGACATGTTAAAAATGCTTATCGCTATGTCAAAGTCAAAAATTGAAGTTCGTCCCGATGCGGCCCGTATGCGGCCGAGCGATGTGCCCGTCCTCCTGGGCGATAACAGCAAGTTCGTGGCCAAGACTGGCTGGAAAGCGGAGATTCCATTTACGAAAACAATGGAAGATCTTCTCAACTACTGGCGCGAACGGGTATAGGTCTTCTTATGAAATTGGTTATCGTACTTCCCACGTATAACGAGCGGGAGAATATCGTTACACTTTTGGATGCCATTCGCGGCGTGATGAAAAAAGTTCCCGGATATACGGTGTCTTATCTCGTCGTCGACGATACTTCGCCGGATGGTACGCGTGATGTCGTGGCCGCATATCAAAAAAAATACAAGGATGTCGTTCTCATATCAGGGAAAAAAGAAGGTTTGGGGAAAGCCCTTCTTCGTGGATTGACATATGCCGTGAATACCATGGAGGCCGATGTTCTTTTGCAGATGGACGCTGACCTTTCGCATGATCCTGCGGTTATCCCTCAGTTTTTAGCCAAGCTCGACAGTGGGGCAGACTTCGTTGTCGGAAGCCGGTATATCCCGGGGGGGTCTATTCCCTCAAATTGGGGAACCCACCGGAAAATTTTTAGCGTCGTCGGAAATGCATTTGTCCGTTTCGGACTCGGATATTCCGGCGTTCATGACTGGACAGGAGGGTTCAGAGCATACAAAAAAAAATACTTTGAACTTGTCCGTGAACATATGACGCAGTATAAGGGTTACGTTTTTCAAATTGCCTTTCTTCATAAGGCAGTGCTTAAAGGAGCCCGCGTGGCTGAGGTTCCGATTCATTTCACCGATCGAAGATTCGGGCATTCAAAAATTGCACCGTCTGAATATATACGGAACGTTCTTTTGTACGTCGTGCGTTCACAAAGACAGTCTCCGCGGGCCAGGAAAATTATTAAGTTCCTTATCGTTGGCGGTTGGGGATTTTTCATAAACACGATCGTGCTTGAGTTGCTGGTATGGTTTGGCTTTCATCCGGTTGTGGGAAGTGCATTGGGGGCTGAGTGTGCGATCGTTTCAAACTTTCTTCTGAATAATCAGTGGACGTTTAAGGACCGTAAAATAGAAGGCCAGCGGCGCTTTATGAAATTTCTCCAGTTTAACGGAACTTCTTTGGGTGCTATAGCGCTTCAGGCCGGGATCGTTTTTGCGGGTACCCATACGTATGGCGTAGAGTCGTATCGTATATTTTATGTTTTTGGGGTGCTTACCAGCTTAGCATGGAATTACATTATGTACTCCAGAGTTATTTGGAAAAAAGAATAAACCGTCTCAATGAAAGCGAGATTCAAACGATTCCATCGGTACCTGCCGTTCATTCTTCTTGTTGTTATCCTGCTTTTTGCCGCATATCTCCGACTCTATAAAATCGGTAACTATCTGACCTTTCTTGGCGATGAAGGCCGTGACGTTTTAGTGGTCAAACGAATGATCGTTGACCATAAATTTACCCTTCTCGGACCGACGGCATCCGTCGGAGGATTTTTCCTTGGGCCAATTTATTACTATTTTATGTTGCCATTCCTGTGGGCATGGAATCTGGATCCCGTCGGGCCAGCCGTAATGGTTGGGTTATTTGGCATTGCTACCGTCTACCTGGTGTACCGTGTCGGGCGTGACCTTTTTGGGGAGATTGCGGGCCTGGTGGCCTCGAGTTTATATGCATTTTCACCGCTTGTTATAGCGTATTCCCGATCATCCTGGAATCCCAACGTGGTTCCTTTTTTTGCGGTTCTTCTTATCTACTTTCTTTGGCGGATGACTCAAAGGGTTCACCGGAATAATCCGCTCATTGTGGGCATTATTTTAGGAATCGGTATTCAGCTGCATTACCTTTTTCTCTTCCTTTTTGCCGTCGTTGCGCTATGGTATGTATTAAACAGGAAGACGTTTAAGCTTGGCAATGCCATTGGCTGGACATTTGTTGGTTTTCTCGTAGGAGCCAGTCCGTTCATAGCATTTGAGGTCCGACATGATTTCGCCAACACAAGAACAATACTTCGATTTCTTGCTACCGGCAATGAAACCGGCTTCAGCCCCTCGAACTTTACCAACACGATACAGGACGTGTCATTTAGAATTTTCAGCAGGGTTGTTTTCCGAATGCCGCCGAAGGAGTTATGGAATAGCTATCCTGATTGGTATATCACTGCATTGACCGTATTGTCTCAGACTGCGAGATGGATTCTTGTATTTTTTCTGGGGTTGTTTGCGCTTCGCCGTATTGGCGGTCGGCAGTTTGGTCTTTTGGCGCTTTGGATTACTTGTGTTATCGGTCTGTTTGGGTTTTACCAGCGCGCAATATATGATTATTATTTCGGTATTATGTTTGCCTTCCCGTTCTTATTTTTTGGCATGCTTGCCCAATGGGTATGGATGAACAAAAAAATGAGATTTTTGGTTCTTGCCGCATGGGCGGCACTCCTGGTTTTCAACTGGCAGGGACGCCCATTCATCTATCCGCCGAACAACCAGCTTGCGCAAGTCCGAACGATTGCACAAACCGCATATGATCAGACAAATGGCGAACCGTTTAACTTTGCCTTAGTTACGGACGGGAACTCCGACCATGCGTATCGGTATTTTTTTGAGATATGGGGAAATCCACCCGTCGTCATCCAGAATACGGAGACGGACCCTGAGAGAACCAGCGTTACGAAGCAACTTATCGTTATTTGTGAGACAATAAATTGCAAGCCCCTGGGTCACCCCCTGTGGGAGATAGCGGGGTTTGGTCGGGCGCAACTTGCCGGAGAGTGGGAAGCGCCGTTTGTGAAAATATACAAACTCATTCCCTATGAAGAGTAAAGACACGCCATTTCTATCCGTCGTAGTTCCGGCATATAACGAAGAAACAAATATACGTCTCGGAGCTCTGGATAAAGTATCCCGGTATCTGGAGCGGCAGTCATATTCATGGGAGGCGATCATCGTGAATGATGGTTCCTCTGATTCCACAAAGACACTTCTGGATGAATTTGTGAAAAATAACCGCGGATTTCGGGTAATACATAATATTCATTTGGGCAAGGCCGGCACCGTTGCCACGGGTGTAGCGTCATCAAAGGGAGCGATTGTTCTGTTCACTGACCTTGATCAGGCGACACCGATTCGAGAAATCGAGAAACTTCTCGGTTGGTTTGAGAAGGGGTATGATGTCGTCATCGGATCCAGAAGCGGCGTAAGGCAGGGGGCACCTATCTTTCGGATCATGATGGCGCGTGGGTTTATGTTTTTGAGAAGCACACTTCTTGGTCTGAAAGGCATTATCGATACCCAGTGTGGATTCAAGGCATTTAAAAGAGAAGCAGCGATTGAAATTTTCCGAAGTCTTAAGTTGTACGGCACGAAGAAAGAGGTTTCCGGATCCATGGTTACCGCCGGATTTGATATAGAAGTTATTTTTCTCGCAAAGAAACGCGGATACAAAATCAAAGAAGTGCCGGTGGAGTGGCATTACGTGGAAACCAGGAGAGTGAATCCGATTAAGGACTCATGGCAGGGATTCATGGATATTTTAAGGATACGTCTTAACGCGGTGAAAGGGTATTATTCATGATTGTTTGGTATGCGTTTGCTACGATTTGTTTATTCTTCTTTTCGTTTACCCAGGTAGATTTAAGTTTGACCATTTCCCAGGTAGGAATACTCCAGTCGATACAAAAAGTATTCCAATACGTAGGGTTTTATGCGCGGCCATGGGCGGCAGCCTGGTACACGGGGCTAGTTGTCCTTTTTTTTGGGTTATACATCGCTTCTCTTCATCTCGCCCGCCAGGGCAAGCTGAGCGGGGATATGATTTGGCGAATTGCCTACCTTTTGTCATGTGTTTTGCTGTTTTCCTATCCTGCATTTTCCTATGACATATTTAATTACATGTTTACCGCAAAGACAGTTCTGGTCTACCACAAAAATCCGTACGAGGTTATACCTTTGCAGTTTACTGGCGTAGAGCCATGGCTTTCCTTCATGCGATGGACGCATTTACCTAGTGCGTATACCCCATTTTGGATCGCCCTAACGCTTCCGTTTTACTTACTTGGCTTCGGATTTTTCCTTCCGACACTTTGGAGCATTAAGAGTATCGCCGTGCTCTCCTATCTTGGGGCGATCTGGTATACCCAAAAAATATTGACAAAAAAGGATCCCAAACATGCCGCCGTGGGCATGGCAATTATCGCACTCAATCCACTTATTATTTTCGAGACCTTGGTAAGCGGCCACAATGATATGGTAATGATGCTTTTTGCGTTGATGTCCGTTTGGGCTATGGTCACAGGGGATCGTTTTGGCGCATTTGTTGCGATGGCAGTGGCCACTGGAACCAAGTTGATGACGGTGTTTGCCCTGCCGGTGGTGTTCCTGGGGTATAGACCGGTCATGTATCTTGCCGCTCTGTGTTTGGGAATTGTGGCAGTCGTTACACAGCGGGAAATTCTGCCGTGGTACCTTGTATGGATCATACCGTTTGTTGCACTTTTGCCGCGGATTCGGTGGATCACGACAATCGCAACAGCGGCCTCACTCGGATTCCTTCTTATGTATGCTCCGTATTTTTATTTTGGCCATTGGAACAGCCCGGTGCCCTTTATACGGCTACTGGGCATGGTCGTGCCTCTGGGAGTGGCGGGAATTTTTCTTCTGGCTAGAAAGCAGGTATAATTTCATTATGGCTCGCTCTTTCGGAAAAGTGCGTTCTGTCGTTCTTGTTTCGCTTCTTCTGGCGGCAGCGTTTTTTGCAACCAGACTCTTCAATCTGACGATCCTTCCCATATTCACCGATGAGGCTATTTACATCCGTTGGTCTCAGATAGGTTCCCGTGATGCAGCCTGGCGGTTTATATCACTCGTAGACGGAAAACAACCCATGTTTACCTGGATCATGATGGTGCTGCTTAAGCTTGTGCATGACCCCCTTGTCGCAGGAAGACTGGTGTCTGTCCTGGCGGGTGCTGCCAGCATGGTGGGTATCTGGTTTCTGAGTTTTGAGCTCTTCAAAAGCAGGAAGGTGAGCTTCCTGACGACCGGGTTGTATCTCCTGACCCCCTTTACCCTCATGTACGACCGATTGGCTGTGTATGACTCGCTCGTAGGGACATTTTTTATCTGGAGCGTCTTTCTTTCTGTTTTGTTAGTGCGGCATCTGCGGCTGGATATAGCACTCATTTTGGGGATGGTATTGGGGGCAGGAATGCTTAATAAGTCCTCCGGTTTTTTGAGTTTGTATATGCTCCCGGCGACGCTTATACTTTTCGACTGGAAGAAGCCGAATGTAAGACAAAGGCTGTTGCAGTGGTTGAGCCTGGCTCTGGTGGCTGCAGTTGTATCTCAGGCGATGTATGCTGTTTTGCGGCTTTCCCCGTTGTTCCACATGGTTCGACAGAAAGACGTGGTGTTTATTTACTCATTCCAGGAGTGGCTGATTCATCCGTTTAAGTTTGTGTCGGGTAATCTGAAAGGGCTCTTCGACTGGGCAGTCAATTATCTCACGTGGCCGATTTTTGCCGCGGCGATGGTCGGATTTCTGCAAATGGGCAAGAAATGGCGGGAATCATTACTGCTCATTACCTGGTGGTTTGCGCCCTTTTTTGCTTTGTCCATGTTCGGCCGTGTTTTATATCCGCGGTTTATACTTTTTATGATTATGCCGCTTCTTGTTTTGGCTGCTCGGGCGCTTCTCGGTTTGATCGAAAAAAAGAATCCGACGGGAATTATTCTCTTTGTCCTCGTCGTGCTGCCGTCGCTTTGGACAAACTATTTCATCTTAACGAATCCGAAGTACGCGCCGATTCCCTTCTCTGACAAGAGTCAACTTATCGATGATTGGCCAAGCGGCTGGGGAGTGAGGGAGGTAAACGAAATAATAACGCGTGAAGCGCAGAAGGGTAAGGTAACGATTTATACGGAGGGAACCTTTGGACTTATGCCCTACGCAATAGAAATGTATCAGATCGACAACCCCAATGTTGAGGTACGAGGTGTTTGGCCGGTTCCCCAGGAATTGACGGAGGATATGCTCGCAGACGCAAAGGATCACACGACTTTTATACTTTTCAACCAAACGCAAACCCCCCCGGATTGGTCAATGGAGCTTGTGGGGCAGTACCAAAAAGGGAATAGGGAAGATGTATGGATGCGGATCTATAGGATTCAGCCTCTATGAAGACTTCATTTTTTTGGAAGATAGCACCCATAGCATTTATAGTATTTGTGGGTTTGCTTGTTCTGTTTCCTTTGCTGCGGCCGGGTTTTATTCAGACCGATGACGGCGGATGGATGATCGTCAGGCTAAGCGCCTTTTATCAGAGTCTGAGAGAGGGTCAGTTTCCGGTGAGGTTTCTCGGCAGATTGAATTATAGTTACGGATATCCGGTTGCCAATTTTCTTTATCCCGGATTCCTGTATTTTGGGTCGCTTTTTAAGCTTTTTGGATTTTCGTTTATCGTTTCCGTAAAGCTTATTATTATTGCCTCTGTTGTTGGAGCTGCTCTTATTGTCAGACAGTGGCTGAGTACCTATTTTAGTTCTATTGCGTCGACAGTTGGCGCGATCAGTTTTCTTACGGCTCCGTATTTGCTGTTTGATATATATCGGCGCGGTTCGGTTGGTGAGATATTTTCTTTCCCGTGGGCTGCGTTGACATACTTTTCCATTGCGCGGGATAATCGGTGGCTTTTTGCTCTTTGTGTGTTTTTGCTTATTCTTAGCCACAATTCGCTTGCTGTTCTTTTTCTCGGAGTGGCGATCATCTATTTATTGGCAACCCGAAAATTTACCAGGTTCTTCGCACCTTTGGTATTGGGAGTGGGGATGGCGACGTTTTTCTGGCTTCCCGCCCTATATGAGCGAAGATTTGTGGTATTTGATCGAATCGTCGTCTCGGATCCACGGGACTACTTGTCGCAACGGAGTTTGTGGTGGCTCGTGGGGATACCGGGCACTCTCGCCGCGATTGCAAGCGTATTTTTCCGGCTTAAGCATCCGTTGCGGCATGTATTTTTCTGGATTTTTGTGGGTGCGACGTGTATGGCGCTGCCTGTGAGCGCCTTTCTGTGGCGCTCAGATACGCTTATCATGCTTTTCCAGTTTCCGTTTCGATTTCTGAGTGTCAGCATTCTGGCGGGAGCATGGTTGGTGGCAAGCGTCATTGATGCCAATAAAAAAACAAACAGCCTTCTACTGTTTTCCCTTCTTATCGGATGTGTGCTTCAATTAGGGATCGCCAGTAGATTTGTCTCGTATGAGTCATTTCCGGAAGGGTATTACACGACAAATGAAGCGACGACGACCGTGCATGACGAGTATCTTCCTATTTGGGTTACGCAAAAGCCGGTGGCGCGGGCAAATGAAAAGTTGGAATTTCACTCAGGTGGCGGCACAATTGTAGAACATAAAATTACGACTCAATATGTTGATGCAACCGTGACTGCTTCCGAAGACAGTGTTTTACAGATCAATACGTCATTCTATCCCGGATGGGGGGTGACGCTTGATGGAAAGCTTACGGTCATCGATCACACGAGTCCTCTTGGTGTTATGCGTGTTGCCGTTCCCCAAGGTACGCACCGAGTGGTTGCCAATTTCCGGGAGACTGTTTTCCGGTTTATCGCGGACATTGTGAGCGTCGGTTTTTTTCTTTTATTTCTTCTGTATGCTGTGCGGCATAGGGGGAGGAAGGACAAAAAAAGAACATGAAAGCGAAAATCTTCGGATTGATTCTGGTTTTTATCGTATCGCTGGGAATCATAAAACCCCTTTTTTCCCGCGGGTATTTCCCCATGCACGATGATACACAGGTGGGGCGAGTGGTAGCAATGGGAAAAGCCCTCAGATGGGGACAGCTCCCGGTGCGGTGGGTGAGTGATTTGGGATATGGGTATGGGTACCCGATATTCAATTTCTATGGCCCACTGCCGTATTATGCCGGCGGTGTTTTGTATGCGCTGGGTGTTCCGGGATTGGTAGCCACAAAGATCATGATGATGATCGGGATGATGGCCAGTGGGGTTGTTCTCTATTTGGCTGTCATGCCGTTTTTGGGTGTGGCCGCAGCTATCGTGGCATCGATTTTCTATATGTATGCCCCATATCACGCTGTCCAGCTTTATGTACGGGGCGCAGTGGGGGAGCTTTGGACGCTTATTTTTTACCCGTTTCTTTTGTGGGCGTTATTGAAAATTCATGGGAAAAATTCGTCTTCCCACGCTGCACTTGCGGGAGGTATCGGTCTTGCCGGAGTTATTCTTTCCCATACCTTACTGGGATATGCCACCACGATCATGCTTGTGGCCGCGGGGTGTTTTCAATGGCTTCTGGCGATGTCTCAGAAAAGACCGTTTCCTTTTGGGGATTATGCCCGTGCCCTTTTCATAGGGCTTTCTCTATCGGCATTTTTCTGGCTCCCTGCAATCATGGAAATGCGGTATACGGACGTGGCCAGTCAGGTAGGTAAGACCGCGGATTTTCATGATCATTTCGTTTGCATAGGCCAACTGTGGAGTTCCCTTTGGGGGTTTGGCGGGTCTACCCCCGGATGCGTCGACGGTCTTTCCTTCATGCTCGGTAAGCTTCATATACTGTTTGCTTCTGCCGTTACCATAGTTGCTTTTATTTACAGAAAGCGTTTTGTGTACATGCATGTGTTCGTTTTTGCTGCAGCCATTTCCCTTATGGGAATTTATCTGTCAAACGAAGCAAGCGCATTTCTCTGGGAACTCATTCCGTCATTTTCTTATCTTCAATATCCATGGAGATTTTTGGGTTACGCCATGTTCGGCTTAAGCGTATTGGCAGGTGTTCTCGTCGCATGTCTGGGACAGGGAGTCAGGGCGTGGGTAGCCTCTGTGTTTATCGGGGTGTTTGCCCTTTTTCTCTACGGAAAATGGTTTACGCCGCAGTATCTGTATGAAAAACCATTGACTGATTTCGAGTCAGAAAAGACCCTGCGGTTTGATGTCTCCGATATCTCGCACGAATATTTGCCCCCCGATTTTGTCCGTCCGACTTCAGAGGCACAGTATGCCAGGAGAACGATTGTGCCTGGTCAGGGGATGACGGTTGCATATATCGTTACGACCGATACGTACGAGCGGTTCTCGATCACGACCAATAAAGACGAAGCGGTTCAGCTTAATAAGGCGGTCTTTCCGGGTTGGAAATACCTGGTCAACGGAGAAGAGCAGGTTCCGGTCGTATCAGCATCACTTCCGACCATTTTTATACCAAAAGGGTTGAACGTGGTAGAAATAGTATTTACCAATACCCCAATCCGTACGCTTGGTAATATAATAAGCCTTATAGCCGCATTTGGGCTTTTATTTATTTATGGCAAAAAGCACAAGAAAACCAACACTTAACGCGGTCATACCCGTGTACAACGAGGAGAAAGAGCTCGCAGATAGCGTGCGCAAGCTCGTTTCGTTTCTTGACAGTAATCTAAAAGATTTTGCGTGGAGGATTGTTATTGCAGACAATGCATCAACGGACGCCACGTATGAAATTGCTACGTCACTTGCCCGAAAGCACCCCCAGGTAAAAGCGGAGCATTTAACGGAAAAAGGGAGAGGAAGAGCAGTGAAATTTGTCTGGCAGAAGTATAAATCTGATGTGAATGCCTATATGGATGTCGATCTCTCCACAGACTTGAAGCATTTCCCGCCGCTTGTCCGTTCGATACTGAAAGGGGCGGATATTGCCATTGGGACGAGAAATGCCAGAGGGGCAAATGTTCAGGGAAGAAATCTTTTACGGACGATTACCTCAAAAGTGTATATTTTCCTTATAAAACTCTTTTTTTGGGTTCATTTTTCAGACGCTCAATGCGGTTTCAAGGCTGTTTCACGCCGGGTTGTCGATGAAGTCGTGCCTACGGTAGTGGATAACGACTGGTTTTTCGATACCGAACTTTTGGTATTGGCCGAAAAGAGCGGGTTTACCATTTATGAAGAGCCTGTGACATGGATAGATAACCCTGGTTCGACGGTTCGTGTGTTAAAAACGGCGCAAGGAGATCTGGAAGGATTGTGGCGGATATTCGTCACGAAACCATGGCAGACATAACCCCATCGGAGGAGATTGAACGCATTAAGAAGAAATCTTTTGCCGGCGTTCTGGCGCTGACGAGCAGAACGTTTATCCTTCAGATTATCGCCTTTGGGTCTACCTTTCTTCTGACAATATTTCTTTCGCCACAGGTATTTGGCGTTTTTTATGTCGTATCTGCGGTGATCTCATTCCTAAATTATTTTTCCGATATTGGTCTTGCCGCGGCGCTCATTCAGAAGAAAGAGAAGCTAACCCGTGAGGATCTTGCGACTACCTTTACTATTCAACAGGCGCTTGTCGGTGTCCTGACACTTCTTTCCTTGTTTTTTTCCGGGAGTATTGCTCAATTCTATCAACTTGACTCCGAGGGGCTTTGGTTGCTGCGAAGTCTGATAGCATCATTTTTCATTTCTTCCCTCAAAACGATTCCCTCCGTGCTTCTTGAGCGATCGCTGGAGTTTCAAAAACTCATCATTCCGCAAATACTTGAAACTGTGGGATTCTATGTTGTTGCGGTTTGGTTTGCTGCGCAGGGTCGGGGAATAGAAAGCTTCACATGGGCGGTTACGACCCGTGCCGTGTTAGGACTCGTTGCGATGTATATGGTGTCGCCGTGGAGAATCACATTTGGCATTACGCGCAGCGTCGCCTCAAAGCTTATGAAATTCGGTTTACCCTTTCAGCTAAATTCATTTTTGGCGCTTCTGAAGGATGATTTGATGACCGTGTTTTTGGGGAAGATGCTTCCCTTTGCTGAAATAGGATATATCGGATGGGCAAAAAAATGGGCAGACGTACCCCTTCGACTTATTATGGATAGCGTCATTCGGGTAACATTTCCGGCGTTTTCCCGGCTTCAGCATTCGCCTGCGCATTTAACCAAAGCAATAGAAAAAACGCTTTTTGGCATGTCACTTGCAGTTTTTCCGGTTACGGTCGGACTTATCTTTTTCATAGAACCCATGATTGCGCTCATCCCGAAATACGGTAAATGGATGCCGGCACTCCCTTCATTTTATTTGTTTGCGATGGCAGCGCTCGTCGCCTCGCTATCGACGCCGTTGACCAATGCGCTCAACGCGGTCGGAAAAATAAAAACCACGCTCGCACTTATGGTCGGCTGGACTGCAGCTACCTGGATTTTGACTATTATTTTCATTTCATTTGTCGGGTTTCACGGGTATGCAGCCGCCATATTTGCCGTTACGCTTACGATTGGTATCGTAATAAGACTTGCAAAACGCATCGCGCCCTTTTCGTTTACCAATAGCGTCGGCGTTCCGCTTGTTGCAGCAGCCATTCAGTCAGCATTTATCGCAGGAGTTTTGTCCCGAATATCGCACGACCCAGTTAGCCTCACTATAACCGCAGTTCTAAGTGTTATACTTTATTCAAGTTGCGTTTGGCTTGGCGCCAAACAGGAGATTGGATCCATTTTTGCCCGATTGAGGTAAGGTATGAGCGTAAGCGTTGTCATTTCGGCCTATAACGAAGAACGCAAACTGGAAAGATGTTTGCGATCTGTCGCGTGGGCAGAGGAAACGGTCGTCATTGATAACAGTTCAACGGACAAGACGGCAACCATTGCCCGTAAATTAAAGGCAAAAGTGTTCTCCCGGCAAAATAATCCGATGCTCAACGTGAATAAAAATTATGGTTTTGAGAAGGCATCGGGAGACTGGATTCTTAATCTTGACGCCGACGAAGAGATACCCGCGGATCTCGCAGATGAGATAAGGCGAGTGACAAACAAAAGCGACGATACTATCGTGGGGTATTGGATCGCCCGGAAGAATATTATCTTCGGGAAGTGGATTGAACACGGTCTCTGGTGGCCTGACCGGCATTTACGGCTATTTCGACGCGGGAAGGGAAGTTTCCCTGCCAAACATGTGCATGAATATCTTGAAGTGCATGGTCAGACGGGGACGCTCGCGCATCCGTTCGTGCATCACAATTATGAATCGGTTTCCCAGTTTATCCGTAAAATGGATTCGCTCTATACGGAAAATGAAGTGGCATCGCTTCAAGCCACCAACTATCAGCTGGCCTGGTACGATGCAATTCGGTTTCCGGTATCGGATTTTGTGAAAATATACTTCGCTCAGGCAGGGTACAAGGATGGGCTTCATGGTTTGGTTCTTGCTGTGCTGCAAGCATTTTATTCATTTGTTGTATTTGCCAAACTATGGGAGAAGCATTCCTTCTCAGAACGCACGGTGACGCTTCCAGCAGTTGGTGATGAGTTAAATCGGGCGAAAGGTGAAGTCCGGTTTTGGTTTCTTTCATCACGCATCGCACAATCCCGGTCGATGGTCGAGAAACTTCTTCTTCAGGTT
>CAZKLT010000003.1:0-39219 GCA_964553825.1 uncultured Gammaproteobacteria bacterium | reverse complement strand
AGGAAATTCTTCCGATGAAAAAAGTTTTTATCATTATCGTAAACTGGAACGGTAAGAAAGATACGCTCGTGTGTTTGGAATCATTAAAAAAAATTCATACACGCGGCTTTGAGGTGACCACTGTCGTAGTTGATAACGCATCATCGGATGATTCTGTTCCTGTTATCCGTCAGAAACACCCTGCAGTTACTCTTCTTGTGAGTGACGTTAACGAGGGTTTCACGGGCGGGAACAACCGGGGTATGCGATATGCACTTGAGAGGGGAGCTGATTTTGTCTGGCTTCTCAATAATGATACAAAAGTAGACGAAGACGTCCTGACGAATCTTATTGCTGTATTTGACGATGGCACGGTGGGGCTTGCCGGTTCAAAGATATATTTCGCGCCCGGGAAGGAATTTCACCACGATCGTTATAAAGAAAGTGAACGCGGAACCGTTATATGGTATGCCGGAGGTGTTATTGATTGGAAAAACATGTATGCCGCTCATCGTGGCGTGGACGAAGTAGATACGGGTCAATATGACCGAACGGAAGATACGGCTTTTATAACCGGTTGTTCACTTATGATACGACGCAAGGTTATGGAGACGATAGGATTTCTTGATGACCGGTTTTTCCTGTATCTGGAGGACTTGGATTACTCGCTGCGTGCCAAGCAAGCAGGATTCCGTATCGTGTATGCACCGTTATCCCGGCTTTGGCATGTGAATTCCGGTTCAACGGGAAAACCCGGCCACGGACTGCATCAGTATTATCTTACGCGTAATCGCCTTTTGGTGGGTATGCGATATGCTCCGATTCGTACGAAGATAGCCCTCATCCGCGAGGCGGTGCGTTTTGTCATGGCCGGACCTGCCGTGTTACGCAAGGCGGTTTTTGATTTTGTATTCAACAAGTACGGTAACCGATATGCATGGAACGTATGAAAAATGATACGCTTACCGTCATTATTATCGCCAAGAACGAGGAAGCCCGCTTACGCGACTGCATAGAAAGCGTACGCTGGGCTACTGAGATTATCGTCGTTGATAACGGCTCAACGGATAAAACCCAGGAGATGGCCAAACGTCTCAAGGTCCACGTTGTCTCTGCTACGAACGGTGCGTTTGACGAACTCAGAAACATTGGTCTTTCCTATGCTCACGGTGACTGGGTATTATATCTGGATGCTGATGAGCGAGTAACCCAAAAATTGGCAGATGCACTCCGAAGTGTTATGGATTCGTACCAGGCAGAATCCCCAAAAGGATATTATATTACCCGAAAAAATTATTACCTTGGCGTACTGTGGCCGACACCTGATAAGATGCACAGATTTTTTCGTCGTGAGTTTCTGAGAGGTTGGAAGGGGAGCCTCCATGAAACGGCTATTGTTGAAGGAACGGTTGCTACCATCACGGAGCCCTTAATCCATGATACGCACAGAACACTTACCGAAATGGTTGCGAAGACAAATAGGTGGTCCGAGATCGAAGCAGCGCTGCGTTTACAATCAAATCATCCCCCGGTGGTAAGTTGGCGTTTGATTCGCGTGTATTTCACCGGTTTCCTCAGGACGTATGTACAAGGGGGCGGGTGGAGGGCAGGCACTGTTGGAATGATTGAGAGCATGTATCAGGGATTTAGCATGTTTATTACCTACGCAAAGCTCTGGGAACTTCAAAAAAACCATGATACTCAAAAAAATCCTTAATCGTTTTTGGCCTATATTGGTAATTCTTCTGCTTGTCGGAATTTTTTCGCGACCATATTTTACGCAGGGGAGGGTGCCGTTCCCTTCATCGTATTTGGTCAGTTTTTTTCCCCCATGGAGCGCTTCGTACGGTATGCCGGTAAAGAATAATGCAATGCCCGATGTGATTACGCAAATATATCCGTGGAAATTACTTACGACACGCTCCTGGACATCGGGACAGATTCCGCTCTGGAATCCGTTTAGTTTTGCCGGTACGCCGCATGCCGGGAATTATCAGAGCGCGGTATTTTCACCGGTAAATATTCTTCCGATCGTTCTCGGAAGTATTGACGGATGGTCGATCGCAATACTTTTGCAGCCCTTTCTGGCTGGAATTTTCATGTACTTTTTTCTCCGGACGCTTCATGCTACGCGTAGTTCGGCGACGCTTGCGTCCATCTCTTTCATGTTTTCCGGATTTTTGGTTGTCTGGATGGCATATGGGACATTGGGGTACGCCGTTTTATTTTTGCCGCTCATTCTTGGTTCTCTGGTTCGCCTCTATGAGAAGCCTAGTGCATGGGCGATAATCGGTGTTTCCACTGGCATCGCGCTCTCGCTCTTGTCCGGCCATTTTCAGATGAGTATTTATGTCGTTATGGCGACTATCGCGTTTGCTGTCTTCTGGGCATTCTTCAGCCGGAAAACATCGCGTCTCTCATGGTCGCTTATCTCGATTGTATTCGGTTTAACGATGGCGATGCCACAACTGATGGCTTCATTTGACGCGTATACCCAGTCAGTGAGAAGCGCCAGCTTTGTAAAGGGAGAAGTTATTCCCTGGCAGTATCTTGTTACGGCGTTTTCGCCGGATTATTATGGAAACCCGGTAACTCGGAATGACTGGTTTGGTCACTATGCCGAGTGGGCAAGCTTCATTGGTGTTATCCCATTATTGCTTTCATTTTACGCAATCGTGCGTCGACGTCGACCACTGGTCTGGTTTTTTCTTTCGCTGGGCTTGGTGTCGCTTCTTTTAGCAACACCGACTCCACTGAATGATTTGCTATTCGCCTTAAAAATTCCGGTGCTGTCTACGAGCGCAGCAGGAAGAATTATTATGCTTTTGAGTTTTTCATTGAGTGTGTTATCGGCGCTGGGATTAGATCAGATCCGTCAGGACTGGAAAGGAAAAAATTATAAACCCTTCCTCCGTTTTGCTTCATGCATCGGCATGCTGATTATATTTCTATGGATTTTACTCTCGGTGGGACAGGTGCTGCCGGCAGATAAGCTTGCTATCGCCAGGCGAAACAGCATACTTCCGACGACCATAGCGGGCATTGGCATTGTTGCGATGCTCACGGCTTTTTTCCGGCCGGGTGTAAAATATTTTATCCTTATTGTCCTGCTAGGAGTGAGTAGTATTGACAGTCTCCGGTTTGCAACGAAATGGATGCCATTTGACCCACGGGCGTACATGTATCCCGGCATGGATGTCATCAGTTTTCTTACAGAGCGGGGTCAGGTGGATCGTATCTTCGGAAATGTCGGTAATGAATTGACCGGCGTGTTCCAGCTCCCGTCAGTAGAAGGGTATGACGCACTCTATCAGAAACGCTACGGTGAATTTGTACGCTTCGCAGATGAGGGAGCACTCAAAAATCCGGAACGTTCAGTGGTTACAGTCGCCCGGGGAGGGGCCTATTCGCAGAGGGTATTGGATCTCCTGGGTGTCAGATATATCATACATCGCCTCAGTGACGGAACCAATGTGTGGGCCTATCCACACTGGAAATATCCGTTCTATACATCGGTATACAAGGATGATCACTATGAGATTTTCGAAAACACCCATGCGTTGCCCAGGTTTTTCCTTGCTTCGCGTTATGAGCTTAGAACAGATCGTGAAGCTATGTTGCGCGCTTTAATTATGGATGAGACCTTTGATCGTGAGCGCATCCTTTTGGAACACGCTCCACCTTTTGTTCCACAGGAAGGAAGTGCAGAAGTGAGTTTAACCAGATATACCCCGAATGAAGTCGTGTTTTCTGTTCAATCCTCTGCCGATAAATTGCTCTTCCTCTCCGATGTCTACGAGGACGGTTGGAAAGCAAGTGTCGACGGGAAAGAGACGGCTTTGTTACGCGCGAATTATGCATTCCGAGCGGTAAGCGTCCCGGCAGGAACGCATGAGGTCCGAATGTTTTACCGGCCACGATCCGTTACAATAGGTATACCTGTCGCAATTATTTCATTTATTGTTTTGATACTGCTGGCGCGACGTATCTCCTATGACAATAGGCATTTATAATCCCTATCTCAATACACTCGGTGGTGGCGAACGGTATTGTCTCGATATAGCAGCATGTTTAGCCGAACGAAATGATGTTCGTATTTTCTGGGATGATCCGGGGATACTGAAGGCTGCTGAAAAACGTTTTCACATGTCCTTGGCCGGCGTTACCCTCGTGAATAATATCTGGCTCTCGGGCAACACCCTTGCCAAGGCCAACGAAAGTCGGAAATATGATGTTCTTTTTATCGTGAGCGACGGTAGCATCCCGCTGGTATTCTCCCGAAAGGCTTTTCTTATTTTCCAATTCCCTACCGGTTGGGTAAACGGACAAAATCCCGTTACGAAGTTGAAATTCCGCCGTATAACCAATGTTCTTTGTTATTCGCAATTTGTAAAGGAGCGCGTGGATAAGATTTTCGGGATTAATGCATTGGTTCTTCCTCCCGCAGTTGACGAAACGGCATTCCGTCCGGCAAAAAAAGAAAACCTTATTCTTTCGGTCGGAAGATTTACGACCGGCATGAACACAAAAAAACAGGAAATTCTCATCGACGCCTTTAAGCGGGCGCATAAGACGTTTTTAAAAACATGGAAGTTCATTGTTGCCGGGGGGATGCTTCCTCACGATTTGGGGTTTGTGGAGAAGCTCAAGGCACTGGCCAAGGGCTATCCAATCGAAATAGTACCCAACGCGACACACGACAATCTGGTTTCGTACTACGGTCGCGCGCGGGTGTATTGGCACGCGGCGGGATATGGAGAAAACATTGAAAAGAATCCACAGTTGGCAGAGCATTTCGGATTGACAACGCTCGAGGCAATGGCTGCTGGCGCAGTGCCTGTCGTATTTGCGGGAGGTGGTCAGAAGGAAATTGTCGGTAACTGGGTGAGCGGTTTTCTATGGAATACACCGACTGAGCTAATCGGCATGACGGAAAAATTGACCTCTGATACGAAGGTTTGGTCGCGGGTTTCGAGGGCGGCGCAGCATAGGGCCCGTTTGTATGGCTTGGATGCGTTTCATGAGAAACTTAATACAATAGTGGTATGAAGCGTTATATCTGGGATATCGTTTCGATAATTGCGCTCTGCGCCGTTATCCTTGTTTTTTTTGGGCAGGTTTTTGTCGGCAAGCTTCCGGTGCCTTCCGATTCACTGGTCGGACTGTATCATCCGTGGCGTGATTATTACGCTGCAGACTATCCCCGGGGAGTACCCTTCAAGAATTTCCTCATTACGGATCCGGTACGTCAACAGATCCCGTGGAAAAAGATTGTTATAGACACATGGAAACAGGGACAGATCCCGTGGTGGAATCCCTATTCCTTTTCCGGTGCTCCTTTAGCGGCCAATATTCAAAGCGCAGCGTTTTATCCGATGAATATAGTATTCTTTTTGTTTTCGTTTCCGGTCGCTTGGACGCTGTATATCGTGCTGCAACCGCTTTTGGCGGGCATTTTGTTATACGTATATTTACGGCATCGTGGCCTTGTTCGACTGGCATCATTCACCGGAGCTCTGGCATGGAGTTTTTCGGGGTTTACGACCGCGTGGCTTACGTGGGGAACCATCGTCCAGACTGCTTTGTGGTTGCCACTTATCCTGATAGCAATAGATAAGATCGCTGGTGGCCGACGTTGGTGGTCGGCTGTGCTTGTTTTTGCCTTTTCCATGACTATTCTTGCCGGTCATATCCAAATAGCCCTCTATATATTGGCATTTTCCTTGTTTTACTCTTTCGCGGCACAGGTAAAAGGAAAGAAATATCCGTTTTGGCGGTTTTTCCTTGCCGGGGCGGTGGCACTTCTGGTGACTATACCCCAGTGGGCGCCCACGTTTAGCAGCATCCTTACCTCCGCTCGTTCCGGAGGAGCGGCGTGGTTGAGAGAAGGATTTTTTATTCCCTGGCAGCATCTCGTTCAGTTTGCTGTCCCTGATTTTTTCGGGAATCCCGCCACGCTTAATTATTGGGGCGTATGGAATTGGGCAGAATTCGTGGGATATATAGGAATGATTCCCCTTATGTTTGCCATCATGGGTGTAGCAGCAAATCCTGCCGCCGCACGAATCTGGATATGGACACTTGTGATTGGACTAATTTTTGCACTGCCCACCGTGTTAGCGAAACTTGCATACCAGTTAAATGTGCCGCTTATTTCTGCCCTTCAACCGACGCGGCTTCTGGTGCTTATCGATTTTGCGCTTGCAGTCCTGGCGGCTATAGGAGTGAATGAATTCCTGCATAAGCCCCGGAAACTTATCTACGGAATTGTGCCTGTTGGGGCGTTGTTATTCGCCTGTTGGGTCGTCGTATTTATTGCCGGCCGGCACGAGACGAACATGGACATGATAGCCAATTTTGCTGTTGCGAAGCGCAACCTTGTATTGCCAAGCATGTTGTTTCTGTCCGGTGCTGTCCTTATGTTTATGAGCCGCTTCTTTGCTCGACAGCGGCTTGTGATCATTTTTTGTTTTATCGGACTGACGATATTTGATCTTTTGCGATTTGGATGGAAATTTACACCCTTTACTCCGATTGATTATTTTTTTCCGGAAACGCCGGTCATTCAATTTCTTGCGAAACAGCCAAAACCATTTCGCGCACTAGCCCTGGATGAACGGATTTTGCCTCCGAATGCAGCTTCGTATTTCGGTATCGAGATGATAGAAGGATATGATCCTGTTTATTCCAAAATATACGAAGGGGCTTTTGTTGCTGCAAGCCGAGGGGACCTTCATGGTGGAACGGCCGAGTATAACCGTATCCTGACAATGAATAATGTCGATTCGCCGCTGCTTCCCTATTTTAACGTGAAATACGTGTTATCCCTTACCCCTATTGACCGTCCGTTTCTTGTAAAGGTATTTGAAGAAGGCGAGACGAAAGTCTATGAATACAAGAATGCATACCCCCGAGTAATGGTAGCCGATCAGATTTTTGAGAAGACTAAGGCCTCGGAAGCCCTGGCTGTGCTTCTTCGGGAGAAGGGACCCTCCGCCGTCGTGTCGCCGGGGATTGACGTGCTCTCCGTTCCGTTGACAATAGGGGAAAGTGCGAGCATACTCGCCTATTCCAACAATGAAGTAGTGATCCAGGTGACAACGGCAAATACCAGGGTAATCGTGATTTCTTCAACATATGATCCGGGTTGGAAGGCAACTCTCGACAATACGCCGGTCAACGTCATTCGGGTTAATCATGCCTTCATGGGTGTCCAAGTGCCCCCGGGTGATCACACGCTCCGTTTGTATTACCGTCCGCTTTATAGTATTCTTTTTTAATTCATGGCACGCCCGAAAGTTTCTATCGTCATCCCTAACTGGAACGGTGCCGCACTGCTTGCAGAACATTTACCGAAAGTCCTTGCGGCAGCAGAAAAAAGTGAAGTCATTGTCGTAGATGATTGTTCGACGGATGATTCCGTATACATACTCAAGGAAAAATTTCCGGAAGTGAAAACAATCGTGAAGGAGAAAAATTCCGGATTTGCCCAAAGTGTGAACAGTGGTGTTGCCGCAGCGGGCGGAGAAATCGTTGTACTTCTGAACACCGACGTTGTGCCTGAAAAAGGATTTCTTGACCCACTTATTGCTCATTTTTCCGACCCCAGGGTATTTGCGGTCGGGTGTCTTGAAAAGAATCCGGAGAAAAATCGAACCGTCTTGCGCGGTCGCGCAGTTGCCCGATGGACAAAAGGCCTGTACGTGCACGCCCGGGGTGAAGTAAATAAGCCGGATACTGCCTGGGCTTCTGGAGGATCGTCCGCATTCCGGAAGAGCCTATGGGAACGCATGGGCGGCATGGACACACTTTTTAATCCCTTTTACTGGGAGGACATTGACTTATCCTACCGTGCAATGAAAGCGGGATATCGAATCGTATTTGAACCGAAAGCACACGTTTGGCATTATCACCAGAAAGGCGCCATAAAAACGCAGTTTGAACAGAATCGGATTGAGCGTGTTGCCTTCAGAAATCAATTCCTTTTTATCTGGAAAAATCTCTCTGATCCTGGAATTTGGGCAGCACATATATTTTGGTTACCTATCCGCATCATGCAGGAGCTTGTGCGGGGAAAGACGACATTATTGGCAGGTGTGTGCCTGGCGGTGGCAAAAATACCTCAAATAAAGCAGCGAAGGACAATTTCACGCCGCTTCTGGACCAAGAATGACCGCGATATCGCCGTTTATTGAGCAACACCCGCGACGGCTACATACGCAATGTCCTCGATCGGAAATCTCATAATTTGCTGTTTGAGTGCGATAACGACAGGGCGTTTTGGATAGTAAAACGTGGAAAGCGGCAAAGCAAAAGCAGGTTTTTTTTCTGGGGTAGTAATGATAAGCGTTTTTGCTTTGCGGAAGTCAGCCTCTGAGATATCCTTTATTTCGTATTTACTAAACGATGATACTTCGCTGAACCCTTCAGAATCGTCAGGCAGTCTTTTGACGGTTTGCTGAAATTCATCGGGCGGGAACGCAGTGTAAAAAAGAAGCGAACTATAAATAAAGCCGGAGGCGCGATCTATGATGATGCGCTCGTAGTGTTTCTCATTTTCATCAATGTATCGGGAGACGGAAGCATCTGCTGCCCTCCACGATTTCGCATAGGCGATGGGAAATCGGAGGTAATAGGACATGAGGTAGTACAGAATGTTCATCCCGAATGCTAGGAAAACCATCATAAAAAAAGCGGTACGATACAAAGGGGTTTGGATGTTCTTTAGAAAAAGGAACAGTGTGTGTGTGCCTTGAGAAGTCAGGACAATGAGCGGAAACAGGAGAAAGAAGCTTCGGGTTGCATGCGGACTTTCCCGGGTTAGTGCGCTTACCGCAATTACGGCGACGAACCAGGTAGCGACAAGAGAAAGCGTCTTTGTCCGTGCCTTCATATACGTATAGAGGCCGATGATCATAAGCGGGAAATCAAGAAGGTAAAATAGTCCAGTGTTTCCAATACCGTGATTTCCGTGAGATGAGCCGTGCAGAAAAAAGAAATCAACGGACGCGTAGGAATAGATGTTGATGATATATTGCCAAGCCGTCAGGGTAATGGAGTTGAAAAATATTTTACCCACCAACGGAGGAAGCACGGTAAGGTAGCTGCGTAATTCCTGAAGAGGTGCCTGCACTGCTGCGCTCGTGAAAATAAGCGTTCCTGCAGAGGAAGAAATTCCCTCAGCGCTGAAAAAAGTGAGTGCAAAAGGAATAAGAAGGACGATGCTTATAATGACCGTTATGGTCAATTCGCGCACGCCAGGAAGTTGCCGTTTTCTTGAAAGGAATAAGTTAACCGCGACAAAAAGGATAGGCGCCAAAAGTCGGGTAAGATTGTAGGTATAGAGGGCAATAATGAAGCAAAGTGTCCCCGCCAGAAAAAATCCCCGCCGTTTTTCGTATGCGTAAGCCAAGAGCACGCTCCCAAACGTAAAGAAGAATAATCCGATTGTTACCTCAAAGGTTGCCCTACTGTAATGGAGATGCCATGGATTAATTGCAAGAAATGCTGCACCGATCAATGCGGTGGTCTTATTCTGGGTGAGTGCGCGTATGAGAAAATAAAATGCAAGAATGGTCACGGACCCAAAAAACGCAGATGGAAAGCGTACGGCAAACGGCGTGAGTCCGAACATCCGTTCGCTTAACGCAGTCAAGTATATGTATACGGGAAGTTTGTAATCTCCGAACGATTTGAAATAGAGGGGGTATGATTTTCCGTATTCGTCTCTCCCTGTCATATTGATGGAATAGGCGTTGTAACCGATTGCCGTCTCGTCCTGATAGAGACCATTGGGAATGCTCCCAAGTTTATAGCATCGCAAAAAAACCCCGATCAGCAGAATTGCCAGAAGAATAAAATAATGAGATTTAGCCATAGCGTTTTTTCCACGCAGAAAAACACAATCCAGCCGTGATAATTAGGCTCATCATAGTGCTTTTTAGACCGAAAGAAAAGGATGAGGGCGTGTATCTAAACTCAACCGTATGAGTGCCCTGCGGCACAATTACTGCGCGCATTGCCCAGTTCGCCCGATAGATCTCCGTTGGCTTGTTATCGATCGTCGCTGTCCACCCGGGGAAATACGTATCTGAAAGTACCAAGAGCTGCGGAGATGGCGCGTCAGTACGGATGGTAACGTGTGTGCCGGTATAGGCGGTGATGGTTGCAATGCCGGCAGACTTGGTAGAATCAAGCGCAAGCGAAAACGGTTGTTTAAGAAGAACCGTGTTATGCGGGTCAAAGTTTTCAAAAAGCGATTCAAACTCGTGGGCATCTGCATACGTTTCGTATGCATTGACCAAATACGAGCGCGGGAGACTCCCGGTATTTTTGAAAATTTTCCAGCCGTTGTCTTCAAACGTGAGTTTGTATGTATCCGGAGGGAAGGTGTTTTCCGAGTTTGCGTTTTCCGTCCGGTCGAGTATGTACTGTACAGCCAAAAGATCCAGAACTTTTTTTCTGACAGGATCTATAAGAATTGTGTTGTCTTCACTTGGAATGACTGCATCGGAACGAGTCCTGTTGGTGAATTTGTCTGTCAGATGTCCGTTTCGGGCTAATCCGAGGAATTCTCCATACAATTTCGGATACAGAGGATCATACCCATCCGGAGAATACAATGCGTACTGTGTGGCAATGTTTGCTTCAATCGCGGCATTCTGTACGCCCCAGAACCTGTTATATTCCGCGTTTTTCGAAAGCCAGTTTATTATCTCGGCCGGCGGAAAAACGAGCTCCCGTGGCACAAAGGGATTAAATTTTTGAAAAAAATACCATCCGTCCGCGACTGCTATGACAATCAGGCCGATTGCAAGAAATTTCCGTGAGGCGGAAACAAGATTTCCAAATATGATCAATGATATGGTAGCTATATACAGCGCGGTTGAGAAAAGAAGATTTTTTGCACTTATGCCGGATGGATCAACCCGGGAAGCCAGCCAGAACAAAACAAATGCCGCTCCGACCGCCAGGACAATCCGTTTTGTATATTTTTGGTTTTTTGTGAGCCACAAGTCCAGGCCAAACCCCCCAAGTACGGAAAGCGCAAAACTAACGAGGAAAATAGCATTCGTCGGCGAAGCCGTTGAAAAAAATGGGATTTGAATACGGTAAAGCTGTTCAGTGATCGGGGAACGAGTCATAAGGAGAAGTAACACAAATGCCGTTTTTCCAAAAAACCGAACGTAAGCATTTTTCCAGCTTTTGAGTGCCAGAATGGAGAAAATAAACGTAACGAGACCCACATATACAGAGTTTCCGGGATAGCTGTCGGTGATACGGTAATTGTGTGTGGCCGGATTTCCGAACAAATCAGCGACGAAATAGAGCGCCAGCTGATACGGTTGAATGAGGAGTGAATCAATAAGAAATCGATATTCTTGAGGCGCTCTTGCAGAGTGGCTGATGAGCTCGAGTGTCGGAATGAGTTGTATAGCAGCCAAGCCAAACGGGAGGGAATAAACAAGCACATGGATTGGCTTTACCCGTTTTGGGTATCCGCGTATTTTCCACAGAAAATATATTCCTGAAAAAATCATGATATACACAAATATTTGAAGGTGACCACCAAAAGCAGCGCTTGTAGCGCTTATACAGTACAACAACACCCAACCGGGTCGCATAGTACGTGTGAGATGTTCAATCGCAAGAAGCAGGAATGGAAGCCAGAGGATAACATGGTGAATGGAATTGTACTCAAGAAATGTGGTCACAAACATGCTGTATCCGTATGCGACAGCAGAGAGAAGAGACCCTTTGGATGAAAGGCCGATGGCGCGGACGTATAGGTAGGTTCCCAGAGAGCTAAGAAATGTTCCCAATATCATAATAACGGTCCATGCCGCTGGTTGGGATAGGAGGGCATAGAATATATTGAAGGGATAATAAACCGCTGACTGACTGTTGGCTGCGTGCGGGCTTCCTGCGAAGTTATGAGGATTCCAGAGCGGTATCGTTTTCTTCTGAGTTTCGCTGAGACTAAATGTTCTCCAGGGGTAGAGTTGCCTTAGCGTGTCGAAATACTGCGCTTTGTGCGGGTATGATCCCGGATTGTATCCAAGATATGAATACGTTCGCCATGGTTTGTATTCCGCAACAAGCAGGTCTCCGGGGAATGGAATTCTACCTAAAAAAACGGATTTGTAAAAAAAGACTACAGCAATAATAACCAGAAACAGAAACGGAAACCATTGTCGAAGTTTCATAGTCGTTTTTTCACCAGTGCTACTGCCAGCATGGACACAAGTCCTATAAGCGAAAGCGTGTTTGCAAAATATCGAATCTTGCTTTCTTCGAATGCACCGCGAACTTCGTGTCGTCATTCGGGGACAGCGAACGTAATTTCCCCTCTCCAGTTTTGATCTTGGAATTCTATTTCCGTTTTTTTGTTATCCACATAGGCACGCCAACCGGGGAAATACTGCGTATGATCGACCAATTTTGCCGGCGAGGAGGCAATTACCGTAAATGTATGGAGTTGTGTTTTTTTGGTAAAGTTCATCACTTCTCCCGATCCTTCCGCAAACTCTACACGTGACTTGGGGTATTCTTTGGCGGGTCCGGCGGACCATATCACATCGGTTTCTCCAAAATATGTCGTGTTGAGCGGATAGTTCCAAAAATCAGATTCGTTTACGCGGTCGAATCCCTGCGGCGGATACCAAAAATATCCCGTGCTTACCACACAGCCAACAAGTATGGCCGTTATGATAGACTTTGAGCGTATCGTTTTTACGAGCGAAATACTGATGAGGGCGGTCGCAAAACTGGTGAGGGCAAGAAACCTCCATGGGAACTGAAACTGTCGTAAAAAAGAAATATGTTCCCAAAGGGGGAGCGATACCGGCTGCATGAAGAAGAATGCAAGCAAAAGGAGTCCTAATCCAAACCAAATAATGCGCTTGGTCTGTCGGTCAAATGTGCCTCGCAATAATCCGATAATCGCCGCAATTACGGCCACAAGATGGAAAAATCCGAGTTGCACAGAGATTTCGGCGGTACGAAATGCCTGGGCATTGGTGATGTTTGGAATGAAGAAATTAAGAAATGGTGGAAAGTGCGTTCTATAGAGCGCCTGCATAAAGAGGTCTCCGTATGTATACTTGTGCTCCATAAGCGCCGGAATCCAGTAAAAGGAAGCAGCCAGAAGGCCCCAAGTCAGAGCTGCGGCAGCCCAGAAGAAAGCCTTTCTATTTGGAGAAAACGAAAGGCTAAAAAGTGCAATTACACCGAAAAATACGAGACTGAGTGAGTTGTGCGAAATTATAAGGAAGAACGTGGCAAACGCCGTTATGGCAGCGTTTGTTACCTGCTGCTTTTTGAAAAGTTTGATAATGCCCCAGAGGACTAGGGGGAGAAACGTATAGCTGTATATGCCACCGATTGCGCCGCGGACGAGTATTTCTACCAACCGAAACGGAGCAAATTGATAGAAGATTGTCAAAAACAGGGCGCTTTTTTTATCACCAAGCCACTCTCGGGTAAACATATACATAAAAAGTCCCGAAAAAAGAAAACTGAGAAAAAGCGTAAGTTTAAAGGTGAGCACAAGCGGCATGCCAGCGGCGATAAAAATCGAAGATATGAGGTACGGCGTGTGGTACATAAAGTTAAACAAGGGTAGACCATATCCGTAGTTAAGATCGCCTGCCCACCGAACTGGCACCAGACCGTCCGCGAGTGCTTTGAAGTATGCACCCATGCGCGGAAGATGCACGCCGCCATCACTGGTATGAGGTAGGTGCGGGGAGGCGAGGGTGATGAAGAAGGGAAGCGTGCACGCCAGAATAAGAGTAATAATCGCAAAGTGCCGCTTCATAGAATTATTCATTCATTATACCAAGAAAAAAGGCGGCCACCTACGCTGGTAACGGATCGATGGATAGTTTGCGCTCTCTGTTCGGAGCGCATGATACAATAATCCCATGAATGCGTTGGCACTCGATGCCGTACTTCTTTTTGTGCTTGGAGTTCCGCTCGTCATGCTTTACCGGATATTGCCGGTCGAAGGTACGCCGTACTGGCTGTTCGGGGTTATTTTTGCCGTACTAACCACTCATGTTTTATTTTCGCTGTACCCGCCTTCCTGGTCAATCACAGTCATTGAACGTGTGAAGAGATTATTTTTTTGGGCCACACTTGTTCTTATCCTGGGGTGTATTACGGTAACGGCTATGGTCGACCGGCACAAGACCGCTCCGATATACGGCGTTCATGACATAATCCTCCAGCAGGAAGCTGCGATGCGTTTTCTTTTGGTCGGGAAAAATCCGTACAAAGAGACGTATTTTGAGACTCCCATGAAAGACTGGCATTATGGCGAAATGGGGAAAGATGCACTTAATCCGGCGCTCTACCATTTCGTTATGCCCCCGTGGTATGTGCTTTTTCCATTTGCTTTTTATTTTACGGCAACTCCGATACTCGGATATTTTGACGGAAGGATGGTTCTCCTTTTTTGCCTGGCCGGATCAGTCATCCTGTTGTTGCGGTGGTTTAAAAATAAGCAGTTGGGGAGGATAGCCGCAGGCGTATTGGCATTTGCTCCCGGTATCTCCGTCTACTTCGTTGAAGGGAGAAGCGATGCGTTTGCATTGTTTTGGTTCATTTGGGCTATCTATCTTCTGGACCGAAAGTCATGGTTCTGGTCAGCAGTATTGTTTGGTTTGAGTCTTATGTCGAAGCAGACGATATGGTTTGCCGCACCATTCTATTTCATGTATATGTTCATGACAAATAAAAAAAACACCGTGCATACCATCCGATATGGGCTCGTCACTGTGGGTGTTTGTGCCGTTCTCACAGCACCATTTTTGCTCTGGGACAGCAACGCGTTCATTGATAGCGTTTTTCTCTATTTGAGTGGAGGAACTCCTACCGGGTACCCCGTGAGTGGCTATGGTTTGGGCATGGTTCTCTATGATCTGGGCGTTATCACGGATACACATGCATATTACCCGTTTTGGCTGTGGCAGGCGGGTGTGGGATTGCCCGTTATGGTTCTTGCGGTTTGGTTCATGATGAAGAAGCTTCGGATATCAAGATTTTTTATCGGATACGCCATCACGCTCCTTGCGGTATGGTACGTAAGCCGGTATTTCAACAACAGTCATGTGACGTATATAGGAACCTTATTATGGCTCGGCGTAATGAAAGATTGGGATGAACGACTCTATGATCAAGCCTAGTCTTGCCCGTCTGACACTCCTTTTTATCGTACTCTTGGCGGGATTCCTTCGGCTGTATTCGATCGCCAACGTGCCTCCATCGCTTTCGTGGGATGAAGTATCCATCGGATACAATGCATACAGCATTTTGAAGACCGGCAAAGATGAACATGGCCGGAAGTTTCCTCTTGATGCTTTTATCGGATATGGTGACTACAAGCCGCCACTATCCGTGTATGCGACCGTCCCTTTCGTTGGGCTATTCGGCCTGAATGAGCTTTCGGTTCGGTTGCCGTCTGCCATTGCCGGCATTCTGACGGTTGTCGCTGCATATGTGCTTGTGATTGAGCTTTTTGCCAGTATTCCGCTGGCGATTCTTACGGCTGCGGTTCTGGCTATTTCTCCATGGCACACACAACTTTCCCGTGCGGGATTTGAGGCAAATATTGCGGTGCTGTTCGTTATATTGGGCGTTTATCTGGTAGCAAAAACCAAGAAAAACCCATCGTACTGGCTTATCGGACTGCTTCCTTTTGTTGCGAGCATATACACGTTTAACAGTGCGCGTTATTTTTCACTTATTTTTGGCGTCGGCATGCTTGTGTGGCTGAAAGATTCACTTCGGCATCAAATTCTATGGTTTTGGAAGGGTGCGCTCATTGCGTTGATCGCACTCGTACCAATTATGGGACATCTCGTTTCACCGGAAGCCCGACTTCGGTTCAAGGAAGTGAATATTTTTACTGATCCCTCGGTGGTGCTTACCGCTAATAATCGCATGGCCGTTGATGATCACGCTATCCTGGGAAAGGTTGTTCATAACAGACGCATCGGTTATGCGCGAAGTTACCTTTCTCATTTTTTTGATCACTTCGATCCGCAGTTTCTTTTTACGAGAGGGGACGGGAATCCGAAATTTTCCATTCAGGATGTCGGTCAACTGTACGTGATCGAGTTTCCTTTTTTGATTGTCGGTCTGTATTTTCTTCTGTCTCGACATAAAAGACAGGCGCTTCTGCTACTTTTCTGGCTGATCGCAGCCATTATTCCTGCGGCAGTTGCCCGCGAAACACCGCACGCGCTCCGAATAGAGAATGGAATGATCGTTTTTCATATTTGTATCGCGGCGGGCATACTGTGGTTTAGCACCGTATTGCGCCCCCGATGGATAGCCAGGATCATGACTGCAGGCACCGTGTTCGGATATGTGTTTGTCTTGTCCTATTATCTGCATAATTATTATGTTCACTATCCGCGGGAGTTTTCGGGAGAATGGCAATATGGATATCGTCAGGCTATTGAGTTTATTGCGCCGATTAAATCGAAATATGATCGCGTTTATATCACCGAAAGCATCGGTAGGCCATATATGTATGTTCTGTTTTATGAGAGAACCGATCCTGCATATTACCTAAAACAAAAAATATCATACTTCGATGATGCAGGTTTTTATCATGTATCGGGCTTCGGGGAATTTGAGTTTGTCGGAAACACATTGCCGCCTCTGAAGAAAGGGGCGCTCTATGTGTTGCCTCCCGGCAGCGTTCCGCAGGGTGCACGTGTTCTTCATACGGTATATAAACTTAATGGGGAGCCCGTGCTGGAAATATTTGATTTATGAACCATTTTTTCTTCAAACATTGGGCCATTTTTCTTATTGTTTGTATCGCAGTCTTTGTGCGGTTTTGGCAGCTTGGGAGCGTGCCTCCCAGTCCCGATTGGGACGAAGCTGCGCTCGGATACAATGCATATTCGGTTTTAAAAACAGGGAAAGATGAGTATGGGGTGCCGTTCCCGCTTACGTTGCGGTCATTTGATGACTACAAACCTCCCCTATACATGTATCTCACGGTTCCTTCGGTTGCCGTTTTTGGTCTTTCGACCTGGTCCGTGAGACTCCCCGCAGCACTGGTGGGCGTTCTTGCGGTTATCGGTGTATATGCGCTCATTTTGGAATTGGCAGTAACGCTGGGGCTTACTGTCAAAAAAGACGGAAAGATGCGGTCACATAGGTCCCTTGCTCTTTTTGGCGCATTGTTGCTTGCTATTTCTCCATGGCATATCCAATTTTCACGCATCGCCTTTGAAGCAAACATCGGCGTTGCCATCAATATATGGGCGGTGGCACTTTTTTTGCGATTTGTACGAACAGGCAGACACCTATGGATAAGCGGTATCCTTTTCGGGCTGGGATTATACGCGTATCATAGTGAGCGAATTTTTTTGCCCCTTCTCGTATCGTTACTGTGTATTATTTTTTGGCGCACACTGTTAAGACATCGGCTCAACACTGTTCTTTTCGTTGTCGCCGGAATTATCACGGTTCTCCCGCTTATTCCGGTTTTGCTTAATCCCACTACGCTTGTACGACTTCGGGGAACAAGCTCGCTTGCGGATCAGACCGGATTGCTGCGGCGCAGTGTCGCGAAGCTTGAAGTTGACCGGGAGCGTCAGGATATCGTGGGAGCACTTCTTGATAACCGCCGATTCGTATGGGGAATGACGCTCGTATCGGGATATATGTCGCATTTTTCTCCCAAATGGTTATTCCTCACCGGAGACAATGCGAGGCATCATGCGCCTGACGTGGGGATGCTTTATTTGTGGGAATTGCCGTTCCTCCTTTTGGGTATGTATGTGGTCGCCCGGCGCGGAGGCAAGTTAGCAGTGCTTCTTTGGGGATGGTTATTTTTGGCTCCGGTAGCCGCGGCACCTACCACTGAGCTGCCGCATGGGATTCGAACGCTTGTTTTTCTGCCGGTTTTCCAGATTTTCACGGCGTTTGGATTGGAGCGAGCCATCGTTGCGCTCAATAAGCGTCCGGGGTGGCTATGGATGCTTTTATCGGGCGTCATCATGCTGTTTATTGTTGGAAATATCGTCTATTACTCGCATATGTATTTCGGCCATACAAATCATGAGTATTCCAAGTATTGGCAATATGGATACAAAGAGGCCGTTGAATATGCGCAATCAGTCAGGGGAAACTATAGAAAAATCGTCGTTTCTACAAATCTGGAGCAGCCGCATATGTTTTTCTTGTTCTTCCTAGCGTATGATCCGGCGAAATATTTGGCCGAGGGCGGAACCGCTTCAGGCGGGTTTAAGGAGGTCCGAAACAAATTTGATATCTACGAATTCCGGCCGATTCACTGGGAAAAGGAGGTTACCGATGGAACGATCCTCTATATCGGGACGCCGCTGGAAATACCCAATCCCATGAAGACCATTGATTATCTCGATGGAACGGAAGCGATAAGAATAGCCGACCAGTAACCCCATGAAAAAATTTCTCCTCATCATTGTTTTGCTGAGTTTTGTTTTTTTACGATTCTGGGATATAGAAAACCGTATGCAGTTTACCTGGGATCAAGTCTCTAACGCCTGGGTGATGAAAGACATGCTGGTGGACGGAAAGCTGCCATTGCAAGGTATGGTGGCAAAGCTCAATAGTCCTATCCATATTGGGCCTGCGTATTATTATCTTCTTGTTCCCTTTTATTGGATCTTCCATCTCGATCCCGTTGCAGCCGGAGTATTTGCTTCCGTTGTGGCACTGGTAACAGCTGTGGTTCTTTTCGTGGCCATTCGTCGGCTTTTTTCCTATGAAGTAGCGCTTTTTTCGCTGGCAATTTATACATTTTCGGCACGGATTATCATTCAGGACAGGATTGCCTGGCCGGTTATTTTTCTTCCGATGTTGGCCATTGCTGTTTTCCTGGCTTTGTATAAACTTATGGACGGCAGGCCAAAGTATGTGCTGCTTTTGGCGTTTAGTTTGGGATTTTCGCTTCATATACACTTTACGGCGATATTCTTTTTTCTGTATACCATCCTTTGTCTGCCTTTTTTTATCCGGACCAAAGGACTATTGCGCTATATCGTACCTGCAAGTGTCATATTCCTCGTATGGTTTGCTCCGATTGTGGTAGCCGGGATCGGCAAGTCCTTCGTGGGAGGGAATATGCTGGCGTATTTTCAGACATATTATCATGGGTTTCATTTCGTTCGCGTATCCCAGTTGTTAGGCGATGCATTGATAGAATTCGTGGCGATTATCGGGGTTCCTCAAGTAAGGGTGGCGGCCTTTTTTGCTCTCCCTGCGTTTTTATTTCTCTTTTGGCAATCTTATAAAAAGAAGATTCCTCAGGTCGTGCGGATGGCATATCTTACGGGGATATGGTTTGTCGTTCCGCTTGTTATTTTTGCTGTGTATAGCGGTGAGATTTCGGATTATTATTTTACCGTAACCCGACCGATCGTAGCCATGATATACGGATGGCTCACCGTGACAGCGCTGCAGAGAAAAAATGTCGTGTTGTCCGTTGCAGTCGTCTTGTTTTGGGGTTACATTCTCTTTTACAATATGAATGTTTTTTTCCGAAATAATTTTGGAAACCATGTACCCAAACTAAAGATAGAGGTTAAAGGGGACATCGAAAAGGGGAAGAGTATAAATTTCACGGAGGGTGACCCAAAATCGTACCTATACTATATCTATGCGCAGTATGAAAAATAATAGAATTCTTGTTACCGGTGGTGCGGGCTTCTTGGGCGGGTACCTTTTGCGGCAACTTTTCCGTCAGAAGGAAAAGGACATCGTCGTCTTTGATAAGCTTCCGCCTGATCCAACACTTGGTTATCCGCGAACATTGAAGTGGATTATCGGAGACGTACTATCGGTTTCTGATGTGTCCAATCTTTTCTCCGCAATGGGCCCTTTTGAGGTCGTGTATCACCTGGCTGCCGCAATGCCCAATAAGGCGCTTTCCGATGAAATGACCTGGAAAACGAATGTTCAGGGAACGGCTAACCTCGTGAAACAAGCAGTGCAAACCGGTGCCAATTCGTTTGTTTTCACATCCAGTAACGTGACATACGGAATTCCGGCTGAGCTTCCCGTGACTGAAAAGACGACGCCACGACCACTTGAAGCATACGGTAAAAGCAAGCTTCAGGCTGAGCATGAACTCTCGAAGTACAAAGATGAAATAGCGATCCAGATATTCCGTTGCCCGGTTATCACGGGTGTTGGTCGGTTGGGATTGCAAAGCATCCTGTACGAATTTATTTCGGAAAACAAGAATATTTATCTGTTGGGAGACGGGGAAAATATCTATCAATTTGTCGATGCTGGAGATGTCAGTGATGCACTTATTGCGGCAAGTCGCGTGAATGGATTTGACGTGTATGCTATTGGCGGGGATGGATATATGCCGTTGAGAAAATTGTACGAGGGCGTTATTTCCCATGCACGCAGCAGGTCTGCCATTATTTCCCTTCCCAAAGCACCTGCCGTTTTTGCGTTAGCGATTCTGGATAAACTGAACATCTCCCCGCTAGGACCGTATCAGTACACCATGTTAAGCAGATCTCTTTATGCAGATACTACAAAGCTGAAAACCAGATTGAAATGGAAGCCCAAAAAGACAAACCTCGAGTCTTTTATTGAAAATTACCGTTGGTATATCCATAACAAGAAGAGCTTTAAAGTCATGGGAGATAGCGCTATGTCGGCAAACCGAAGTTTGCCCAAGATGGGCGTGTTTTCCTGGTTGAAGGCATTATCGTGAAAGCTCAATTTCAGCGTAGGGTATCGCTTTTTGCCGTGCTTATTCTGGCGGGGGTGCTGCGGCTTTGGAATTTGGGCGGCGTGCCACCATCGACTTCCATGGACGAAGCATCTATCGGATATAACGCGTATAGTGTCGCAAGGACGGGTGTCGATGAATTCGGTCAATTCCCGTTCATTTCCCAGCGGGGCTATGATGACTGGAGGAGAAGTTCTTATCTCTTTCTGGTGGCACCTTTTGTCAGTATATTCGGACTTCAGTCTTTCGCAATTCGGCTGCCTGCAGTAGTGCTCGGCGTACTCACCGTGTGGGCAACATATAGCATCGTCATGGCTTTATGGAGGAAGAATAATGATACGAGGGCACACGCCATAGCGATGGTCGCCGCAGTCCTTTTGGCGACAAGTCCATGGCATATATACTTGTCCAGAATCGGGCATGAAACAAATGCATACTTATCGGCATCCATATTCGGGCTGTTATTTTTTTTGCAGGGTGAAACACAGCGTTTACGATATTTGGCATCGATGAGTTTTTTTACGCTGGCAATAGTGAGTTATTACGCAGGACAGGTATTTATACCGCTTCTGGGTATGGGACTCGTGTTTCTTTATCGGCAAACATTGGGCGCAGCCCTGGTGATGGATAAGCAGTTCCGCATGCTGTTTATCGGAGTCGCCGTTGTATGTCTTTGGATTGCAGGTATGACATTTTCTCCAAGCGCGATCGTGCGATTCGGTGGAACCAGTACCTTTAAGCCCGAGGCCCACTGGCAAGAGTATACCAAGAGAATGGAGCGGTGGCGCCAAGCGGTTGAAAACGGCGACATGGTGGGAAGAATCCTTAACAGCAGCCACCTTTTTCCGATGCAGGTTTTTGTGGAGGCGTATACATCTCACTATAGTCCCCGCTGGCTTTTTGTTAACGCAAATGCTGAGCCCTTCAAAGCACCGGGAACAGGGCTTTTGTATTTTTGGCAATTTCCGTTTGTTCTTCTTGGAATGATCATTGTGCTGTTCGGAAAGTCACTTGACTCCAGAAGAAAAACGCTTATATATTTATGGTTTTTCCTCTCAGCATTACCCGGAGGAATTGCCACTGGTGCGCCACATGCGATGCGAACGTACCCTTCATTGTTTACCTGGGAGTTGTTCAGTGCGGTTGGAATCGTTTTTGCGTTGACGCATGTGAAGCGGGCGAGAATTTATGCCATGATTCTTATGTGTATTGTCAGCGGTGTTGGAATTGGGACATTCCTCACTAACTATTTCATCAGATTTCCGCGAGAGCAGTCAGCATCATTTCATTATGCGTTTTCCCGCGCAATGCCATATGTGCTTTCCCAGGAAGACGCATACAAAAAAATAGTATTTTCAAACGAGCGGAATCTCTACCAGTCATACATGGTTTTCTTGTATTACAGCAACTATGATCCTGCTGTGTATTTATCTCAGGGTGGAACCCGTTCGGGTGGATACGCCGAGACGCATGCCTTCGGTAAATACGAATTTCGGCCTCTTGTCAAAAATGAAATTCTGGAACCAGACACGTTGTATATAGTAAATTCTGATGATCTCCCCTCCGGTACACGCGAAATTGCCAGCTTTTCCAACCTCGATGGTACAATGGCAATTAAGGCAGTGATACGGCAATGAAGCGATTTTTATTACTTCTTTCAGTGCTTTGCGGTGTTGCGCTATTTAATCTCGCAACGCCCGGGATTATGGTCGCGCACGATGCTCCAGACCATGTAGCGCGTATTGCCAATTTTTATCAGTCATTATCTGAAGGAATTGTTGTTCCACGATGGGCAGCGAATCTTAATTGGGGGTATGGACACCCTATTCTTATGTTTTTGTATCCGCTTCCTTCTTATGCAGCATCCCTGTTTCATTTTTTGGGTGCATCATTTGTCGATAGCGTCAAGATTGTTTTTGCAGTCTCATTTGTGGCCAGCGTTGTCACATTTTATTTGTGGGCATCAGCCGTATGGGGACGGATTGCTGGGTTTGTCGGTGCCGTTTTATACGGATTTGCGCCGTATCGGTTTGTTGACCTGTATGTAAGAGGTGCCATAGGAGAGCATGTTGCGTTTGTGTTTCCACCCCTTATCTTCCTTGGACTCTTTCGTCTTGCCACAGGACGCAAAAATACGGGTGACATGCTAGTCATTTTCGGCACTGCAGGAATACTGTTATCTCACAACGCGGTGAGCATCATGGTGCTCCCGCTTGTGTTGGTGTATGCGTTTTATCTTTCTTTCTCTATGACAAAAGACAGGATTCGTTTCTGGAAGCACACCTGCGCGAGTCTGGCGTTAGGTTTATCCATGAGCGCATTTTTTTGGATTCCTGCATTTTTTGAAGGAAAATATACCCTTCGGGATATCGTGACGAGAGGAGATTTTTCGACGCGGTTCGTCCCGTTTTTGAAGTTTTTTTATTCACCATGGAATTACGGCGGCACGGATTTTTTGACGAAAGAAGTCGGATTGGCTCAGTGGGTGGCAGTGGTCGGAGCCGGAGTTCTGGCAATTCGGAATAGGGCCAGCGGAATAAAGACGCTAACACTCGGGGTGGTAGTTACTTTTTTCGGATCCCTGTTTATTCAAACAGATTGGAGCCGGTGGATTTGGGAAACGATTTCACTTCTTCAGAAGTTTCAATTTCCGTGGAGATTTCTTACGGTGAGCGTTCTAATGGCTGCTATTAGCGGAAGTCTCGTTACCGCGCTGGTAAAGAGGAACGGAAACGCATTGGGGTGGTTTCTTGTAGTTCTTGCGGTTGTTTCCACGAGTGGCATGTGGCGAGCAAAATCATACATGGAGCGTCCGGAAAGCTATTATACGGGCATCTACGACAGTACCACCGATACAGGGGAAAGCAGTCCGGTCTGGTCCGTTCGTTTCATGGAACATCGGCCATCCGCGAATATTCAGATTTTGGAGGGGGCAGCTGAAATTCAGGAAGTAGGGAGGACTACCATTTCACGAGAGTACCGTTTCGATGTTGCAGATCCCGTGCGCGCAGTTGAGAATACCTTATATTTTCCAGGTTGGCGGGTTTTTGTTGATGGCACGGAAAGTTCCATTGAATTTCAGGACCCGGCTCATCGTGGCCTTATGACATTCAGAGTGCCGGCGGGAACGCATACCGTAACGATTCAATTTGGGGATACGAAAGTACGGAAGGCGGCAAATTTCCTTACTATCCTAAGTTTGTTTGTGTTGATTGGAGTGGGTACAATACGTTTATGGCAACAAAAACGTCGAAGATCTCGGTAGCGATTGCTGTTTTTAATGAAGAGAAGAATATACGGGCCTGTTTGACATCAGTGAGCGGGTGGGCTGACGAGATTGTCGTCGTAGACGGAGGATCTTCAGACAAAACCGTAAGCCTCGCCCGATCTTTCGGAGCGAAAGTTATTAAGACCGATAATCCCCCAATTTTTCACATTAATAAGCAAAAGGCGCTTGATGCGTGTAGTGGGGATTGGATTCTCCAGCTGGACGCAGATGAGGTGCTAACGCATGAGCTGAAACAGGAGATAACACACATCGTGCAGGATCCATCTGCGAAACCCGGGTACGCTATTCCACGGAAAAACTATTTCTGGGGTACGTTTATGAAAAAAGGCGGTCAGTATCCGGATTATGTCGTTCGGTTGTTTAAACGCGGGGTGGGGCGATTTCCTATGAAGAGCGTTCATGAGCAAATTCTCATCGAGGGAGAGATAGGGCATACGAAAAATCCAATGCTTCATTTTTCCTATCGTACGCGGGACGATTATTGGCGAAAGGCGGACAGTTACACATCATTAACAGCCAATGAATTCGTTCGGGACCGCGTAGCCCGCACATTCTTCTCCTATGTTCTTTACATGTTCATAAAGCCAGTCGGCACCTTTCTCTCGTTGTTTGTCCGGCACAAAGGGTTCCTTGATGGTCTGGCAGGTTTGGAGTTTGCATTATATTCTTCCATGCACTGGCCCATCGCGTACCGGAAGTTTTTGGAATTCAAGGGCACTATATGAAAGTAATGGGGTTTATATTTTTTTTCGTTATTTCATTTGCTTTAGCTCGGCCAGCATATGCAGACTATGTACTGCCGTATCCTTCCTCTATGCCCGGCAATAAGCTCTACAAGGTCGGACGATTTGTCGATACGTTGAAAAAACATTGGTATTGGGGGAGTATTGCGTCATATCGGTATCGCCTTGCGCTTGCTGACAAGTATCTTATTGAAGCAAAGACTTTGTTTGAGTACAAACAATATCTTTTAGCCACAGATGCACTGCGCAGAAGCAATGACGAATTTCGTCAGCTGCCTATTTACCTTAAAAAAGCAAAGGATGAGAAAAAGGATATTGCACAACTTCAGTCGATACTTCGAGCTGCGACAGGCGCGCACGTGCAGATTCTGGAGGATATTTCGCTTCGGGTACCGGCTGAATTTCAATGGATTCCGGAGAAGTCACAAGCCACCGATCTTCCGCTCGGACGCTTGTTGCGAGAGGCAGTAGATACACGAAAAGTCGTCCGTGAAATAGGTCAACGCTTATGATGATTCCCGTCGGATATGCGTTTATCCTTTTGTCACTATTCATTTATAGTTATGCGTTTGTGGATCTCAATTTGCATCTGACAGATGCATCATGGTTTCTTACGCTTCAGGGGCCGCTTTCGTCCCTCGTCTACGTGCACATGAAAGTAGCAGGCGTTATCTTCGTAGCTATTGTTGCGGGATTGTTTATGTACTATCTGATGTTTTTGAGGAAAAATGAGCAGGACCTTCGCACCCTGATGTGGGGCAGGGGGCGTAATTTTTTCTTTCTCATGGGTGTATTTTTTCTCTTTTCTTTTCCAGCATTTACCTATGATATTTTCAACTATATGACAACCGCAAGTGTCTTATATCGACATCATGAGAATCCGTATGTCGTAATGCCGATTGAAATACCCAACGAACCGGGGTTGGCATATACCAGAGCGGCAAATAAAGTTGCCTTATATGGACCCTCATGGCTCGGTCTGTCCGCTATTCCTCATGTTGCGGGTTTAGGGAATACATGGCTCACGATCATCGCATTCAAGGCTCTTATCATCGCTGCCTGGGGAGCGCTCCTTATCGTTATCTGGAACTATACAAAGAGCATGAAGCAAGTTGCTTTTTTTGCATGTAATCCTCTCGTTATTACGGAAGTTCTCGTGTCAGGTCACAATGATATCATCATGGCGCTTTTTGCCGTTCTCGCTTTCGTGCCACATTCCTTCAGTAAAGGAACATGGATTCGTATTCTTCTTTGGCTGGCGTCAGTTGGGGTGAAAGGGTCGACCATTATTTTGTTGCCGCTTCTTTTTGTTCGCACCATGGAACGGACACAGATGTACAAAATAGCCTACTGGCTTTTATTTGCTGTGTTCGTGGTGGCAGCTCCTTTTCGCGAAGAATTATATCCATGGTATGCGGTATGGTTCCTCCCTTTCGCAGCGCTTATCCCGATAAAAAAAGGCTCGTTTATTCACGGATTTTCCGTCGCTTTAAGCATGGGACTCGTATTAAGGCATCTGCCGTATATTCTCACCAGAGAATACGGCGGAAACGGCCCGGTATTACGGATTGTTTTTACCGTTGTGCCACTGCTTCTTTATATGGGTTGGTATGTGAAAAGATTTGGAGTAAAAAGTCTTATTCACTCCTCCTTTTATGCATAAGCTTTTCCCGGCAAAGGAATTCCTGTGGATACTCCTACCCGTTTTCGTCGGACTCATTGCCTCTTTGCCGTTATTTGGCACCGGATTTATTCCGACCCATGACGGTGAATATCACATAATTCGGTTCTGGCAGTTTGCGGTCATGCTCAAGGAGGGCATCTTATTTCCGCGGTGGGCGCCGGATCTCAATAGCGGATACGGGGTCCCTTTGTTTACGTTTCACTATCCGTTTGCCAACTATGTGGCCTTTCTGTTCCATTTGACGGGTACCGGTTTTGTCGACGCGTTTAAACTAAATCTGGCAGCTGGATATTTCACAGCCCTCATCGGGTGCTTTGCCTGGTTGTCACGAGTTTTCAGTCGTGCACTGGCAGCGGTAGGCACGGCATTATGCTTGATGGTTCCGTATTGGTTTGTTGATATGTATGTACGCGGTTCCATTGGCGAGGTATGGGCAGTTGCATGGTTTTTTGTTCTTCTTTGGGCGGTGGAAAGCTCGGGATTCGTTCTTGCCGCGGCTGCCAGTGCGTTTCTCATTCTCAGTCATAATATTCTGGCAATGTTTTTTATACCTGTTGCGGCGCTTTATATGGCACGGGCAAACCGTGCGTTCCTGTGGACCATAGTCGTAGGAATGCTCCTTTCCTGTTATTTTTGGCTGCCGGCGTTATGGGAGTCGCAATTTGTAACCGGCCTTAATAGCGTGGCATATGCGGATCACTTTCCCATGCTCGTGCAGCTTATAATCCCGTCGTGGGGAACGGGATTTTCCGTGAACGAATTAACAGCCGACGAAATGTCGTATCAGATTGGCATCGTGCCACTTTTGGTTTTGTTGCTGGGATTTCTTCGTAAGCCAGACGGTAAGCCTAGGATTCTGTTTTATTTTTTTGTGGGAGTTTTTGCGACGGCAGTCTTCCTTATGTTGGAACTATCCAAGCCTGTCTGGGAAATGGTACCGCTACTTCCTTTAGTTCAGTATCCATGGAGGTTTCTAATTTTTGTCCTGCCGGTCGTCGCATTCATGGGTGCCGGTGTCGCTTCTCGGTATCCCAGATGGGTGACCGTTCTTCTTATTCTTCTTTCTTTCACACTCTCATATCGCTATATGCAGCCGGTTATATATGCCCGCAGAGATGATGCGTATTATCTTTCCAGGAGGGAATTTACCGATGGGACTTCATCGCTGGGCAATACGTTCAGTTCCCGGTGGACCGATTGGAAAAAGAACCGGTCAGAACAGAAAATAGAAGTCCGCGAGGGCAGGGCAGACGTATCGGGTGTTTCATTAAGACCACTTTCATACCGGTTTGATGTCACATCCGCGGAAGGCGCGATGATCGCCGTGCATACGATGTTTTATCCGGGTTGGACCCTGACCATTGACGGAGCTGAAGATCAGTTTCACTATGAAAAAGAGGGAATTTTGGAGTTTCCGGTAACTGCAGGGACACATCAGATACATATATATTTTCGGGAAACGGGAATGAGAAAAATAGCTGATAGTGTATCTCTTTTGAGTTTGTTATGGCTCGTCGTATGGGCTATACTTAGAAACAATCGGAAGAAAAATTCTACCGGAATTCATTATGCACATCGCTATAAACACGGCACCCCTGTCAGGAGGACATAGTGGGAGAGGGATCGGTCTTTACACCAAAGAACTTATAAGTGCGCTTGGAAAATATGTTCCCGGTGTCGACCTCAGCTTCTTTAACGGATTGGGTTCCTTGAATCCGAAGGCAGATGTCGTTCATTATCCGTTTTTTGACCCGTTTTTTCTCACGTTACCTTGGAAAATATCCAAACCGACGGTGGTGACAATCCATGATCTTATTCCTATATCATACAGGGAGCATTTTCCACGGGGATTGAGAGGCGAGATTAAGTGGCAGATTCAGAGACGGGCATTGCGCGCGGTTGCCCGCACCATTATCACTGATTCTCAAGCATCCAAAAGAGAAATTACGCGACTTCTTGGTTTTCCAGCGAATCAGACGATCGCAATTCCCCTTGCTCCGAGGGAGATTTTTCATCCGGTGAAGGACCGTAAAGCACTCGCTTCGATTCGGACGCGATATGGACTTGAAGAGGATTTTTTCCTGTATGTCGGCGATTTAAACTGGAATAAAAACGTCTCCGGTATTGTTACCGCCTTTCAGCGACATAGAAAAACCGTCAGAGAAGGTGTGAAGTTGGTCCTTATCGGCCGGGCTTTTACTGACGAGCGCCTACGCGAAGCTGTGGAAATCCGTGCGCTAATGCGTGAACTTGATGTAGCCGCTGATGTCGTGATGCCCGGATTTGTTTCAGATACGGATCTTTCGGCTTTTTATTCTCTTGCGATTGCTTGTGTTTACCCATCTTTTGCGGAAGGATTCGGATTTCCTGTACTGGAAGCACAAGCATGCGGATGTCCGGTTGTTGCCGGTGATTCTCCTGGACTGCGTGAAATAGCTGGGCCGTCGATCCTCGTATCACCTTCAGATCCCGTTAATATACAGCACGGTTTTGATATGATACGGTCGTTACCCACGCGCCGAAGAAGTCAGATTGTAGCAGAGGGATTACAGTGGGCAGGCAAGTACACCTGGAAAAAAGTTGCGGTGGAAACGGTGCAAGCCTATGAAAAAACTTTCAATAGTCATACCGGTATATAACGAACGGGCAAGCGTTCAGACACTCCTTACCCGTGTTCGACAGGAGCCTCTTCCCGGGTGGAAGAAGGAGATTATCATTATCGATGACGGTTCGACGGACGGAACATGCGATGTCCTTGCAAAGTGGGAAAAGGACGCAACGGTCATTTATCAGAAAAAAAACGGCGGGAAAGGGTCCGCCGTGACAACGGGTTTGCGGCAGGCTACCGGAGACATCGTTCTTATTCAGGATGCAGATCTTGAGTATAGTCCGTCGGACTATAAGACATTGTTAGCACCGTTTGACAATCCCAGAGTAACAGTGGTGTATGGGTCGCGTTTCCTGGGACCACATCTTTCGACGATGTTTGTGTATGCATTGGGAAACAAGTTTGTCACGTTTATGACAAATCTCCTTTATAACACGAACATTACTGATATGGAGACCGGATATAAAGTGTTTCGACGCACCGTTACGGACGGGATGACGATTCGTGCAAAACGTTTTGATTTTGAACCGGAATTTACCGCGAAGGTTCTTCTGGGCGGGCACCAGATATACGAAGTACCGATAGCCTATTACGGTCGCCAGTTTCATGAAGGAAAAAAGCTGACATGGAGAGATGGAATATCCGCCCTGACAACGCTCATTCGATTACGTTTTTTCCGGACTTCTTGAATATGTTTAAGAAACTTTCTTCCCATCCGTTCGTCAAAAGCAGTGCTGTCATGTTCGCCGGTACCATGGTGACCAACGTTTTGGCCTACGTGTATCATTTGGTGGTTGGCCGAGCGCTTGGGCCTGTGGGCTATGGAGAGCTGGCCGCTTTGCTGTCGATTTTTTATATACTTAATTCTCCTTCTCTGGTCGTGCAGAACATTCTTGTTAAATTCTTCTCTCAACTTCGGGCAAACGGCGATCATGGTCAAGGAAAACGGCTTTTTTTCCGGATTTCGCGATTGCTGCTTATCTGTGAGGGAGTGGCATTTGTCTTGGTTCTGCCATTGGTCGGGGCCATAGCGTCATTTCTCCATATAGAACAAAAAATGAATCTTATTCTACTGTATTTCATGTTTGGGGCCTTTGTATTCACCATCGTGAATGTCAGCGTGCTGCAGGCGTATCAACAATTTGTCGCTATTTCTCTTGTTAATGCTCTGGGTGGCGCGCTGAGGCTTGGTTTTGGTGCGGTTGCGTCCATGTTTGGTGTTGGCTGGGCGCTGGGAGCAAATGTTATAGCATCGCTTGTGGCATATGCGACGACGTTCATCCCGATGAAAGGCTTTTTCGCTCATAGGGAACGCGTATTAACCATTTCTCCCGCAGCGGCGATGTATTATTCAGTGCCGACCTTTGTTACGGTTTTTTCCGTTAATGCGTTATATAGTCTGGATGTCGTATTGGTAAAGCATTTTTTTAACCCAGTAGATGCGGGAGTCTATTCTTCATTATCAGTCTTAGGAAAAATAATATTTTTTGCTTCGTATTCCATCGGACAGGTTGCGTTTCCCATGCTTGCAGAGCGTAAGGAGTTGGGCAAATCGTATAGAAGCATTGTTGCGGGTGCTTTAGGAATCGTGGGTGCTATATCATTTGGTTTGACTGCCATATATTTTCTTTTCCCTGATATAGTCGTCAATCTTCTATTTGGACAGGCGTTTTTGGGGGCGAGTGGCTATTTGGGTATGTTTGGACTCTTTATTTCGCTTTATACGCTCGCGAATTTATTGTCGACCATGTACATAGCCCTTGGGAAGACGCAAATATGGAGATTTGCGGTGTTTGCTGCTGTACTTCAGGTTATTGTTATTTTGGTTAGCCATGAGAGTCTTGCGGTCGTCATCCGCAATAATGCGCTCTTGGCGGGTGGACTCTTTGTCGTATTGCTGGCGTATTATCCCTATGCAGAACGGAAAAAATAAACTTTCGATTATTGTCCCCGTATACCGCCAGGCAAAAACAATTGCCCTTGATATTCGTGAGGTCGTGAAGGTTTTGAATGGGCTGCCCATGCCTTTTGAGCTTATCGCCGTTGTTGACGGAGACCTGGATGGAAGCATGGCAGCAGCTCAGAAGGTCCGTGACCCTCGGGTGCGTGTGGTCGGCTATAAAGTGAACAAAGGAAAGGGATATGCCGTGCGCTATGGCATGGCGCAAAGTAGCGGGGATATCGTTGGATTTATGGATGCGGGGGGAGACCTTAAGCCCGAGGGATTGGGACTTATGCTTGATACCTTGTTATGGGGAGACGCGGACATTGTCGTCGGAAGCAAACGGCATCCACTTTCGAAGGTCAGATATCCATGGGTGCGCAGAATTTTCTCCTGGGGATATCAAATGCTTACGAAAGTGCTTTTTAGTATTGATGTGAGGGATACGCAGGTCGGTATGAAATTGTATAAACGGAAGGTGCTTGAAGATGTGCTCCCTCGTTTACTGGTGAAACAGTTTGCATTTGACATAGAAATTTTGGCGGTTGCTCATTATCTTGGGTATACGAAAATCGTTGAGGCGCCGGTAGAGCTTAATTTCGAAGGTGTTTCCAGTAATATTACTTCCACGAATTTCTGGCGTATTATTTTAAACATGATGAGGGATACGTTGGCCGTGTTTTACCGGCTTAAGATTCGCAGATATTATGATGACGCGAGCAAAAGAAAGTGGCGGTACGATCCTGACCTCAATTTCCGCATAAATATCGGGTAACATGAATATTCTTATTTTTAATTGGAGAGACACCAAGCACCCGAAAGCAGGCGGCGCAGAAATCGTTACTCTGGAGCACGCACGGCGATGGGTGGAGCACGGCCACAGTGTTACGTGGTTTACCGCATCATTTGCCGGAGCGAAACCTGATGAAGTTGTCGATGGCGTCAAGATTGTCCGGCGCGCCGGATCAATCTCTGTTTATCTTGCTGCACCGCTCTATTATTTTGCGCATTCGCGCGAGTTTGACCTTGTGATCGATGAAATTCATGGGATTCCCTTTTTCACGCCACTGTACGTGAGAAAACCAAAGATCGCCTTTATTCACGAAGTGGCGGGAGAAATCTGGGATTATATGGCACCGTTTCCAGTGAACCACATTGGGAAAATGCTGGAACGACTCTATTTCCGGTTATATAAAAACATACCCTTTTGGACAGATGCACCATCAACAATTCCACATTTACAGGCAATGGGCATTCCGACGGCTCAATGTACCGCGATTGCCTGTCCGATAAGCAACGCACCCGCCGCCGCACAGCCGCAAAAAGAAAAGAAGCCTACATTCGTGTTTGTAAGCCGGGTGGTAAAAATGAAAGGCATAGAGGAGGTCATTAAAGCATTTTCTTTCATCAGGAAGGAAGAACTAAACGCACGATTGTGGATTATTGGCGGCGGCGATTCCGCCTATATCGAGACCCTCAAGAACATGCTTTATGAATATGGGTTGACCGAAAGTGTGGATTTTTTGGGAAAAGTTTCCCAAAAGGAAAAGCTGGAGAGAATGGGGCGTGCACACATGCTGCTTCATGCATCTGTTCGTGAAGGCTGGGGATTGGTCGTACTTGAGGCGGCCAGCCAGTGGACACCAGCGGTCGTCTACAATGTTTCCGGCCTGTGTGACGTGGTGAAAGACAAAAAAACCGGGATCGTGGTGGTCGAAAATTCGCCGCGCGCACTTGCTCAAGCGGCGGTTTTGGCAATCCGGGAAAAACAATTCTACGCTGCGATGCAAAAAGCCGGAGTTCAATGGGTTAAAAGCTTAAAATGGGATGACGTCGTCAAGGAGAGTTTGCGACTTCTTGAGCACACAGTAAAAAGCAACTTCACACTGATATGAAACGGAACATACTCCTAATGTTAGCGGGGATACTTTTTTTCGGCATGGTTTTGCGTTTTCATAATCACGCAACATGGCCGCGGGAAGGCGCTACATTTGACGAATACGCCTGGACGTGGCTTGGCGTGAATCTCATAAAAACAGGCATCCCTGTTTCTTGGTCTCCGCATCCGCAATATGAGAAACGGACACATTATGTAGCTCCGGCTGGTGCCCGATTTTGGCTTGTGGAACCGTACCTTGAACATCCCCCGCTGTTTGGTCTCGTCGCTGGTGGGTACGCCGTGTTCCGAGGGGCACGAGATATGTACGATGTGTCGTTTGGGGTTATCCGGGAATTTGCTCTCTTGCTTGGGGCATCGGCAATCGTGATGGTGTATGTGTTTGCGTCCCGAATTTATGGCGTGAATGTCGGGTTGCTCTCGGCGCTGTTGTATGCAATATCTCCAACAGTGGTGATCGGATCACGTATCATGCAAAATGAGAATTTTTTTATCAGTCTGTTTCTGGGAATTCTCGTGTTTGTACATAAATACCTGCACGAAGGAAAGCGACTTTTTCTGTACAGTGCGGCAATTCTTGCGGGTCTGGCAATGCTCGCGAAGGTTCCCTGGTTCGCTGCAACCGTTTCGGCAACAGGGATTCTCTTAAGCGCAAAAAAATGGCGTGACGCCATACTCTTTCCCGTTATCGTCGGTGTATTGTTTTCGCTGTATATATTCTATGGCATGCTGTGGGACAGGGAGTTGTTTTTTTCGCTCTGGAGCTTACAGCTAAATCGGTATGATATGGCATTTGACAGTATTTTTGCCCTCATGTTGCAACCATACCTGGTGGATCGGTACTTTGTTGACGGATGGATATATGCAGGGTGGTTTGCGTGGCTCATTCTCCTGGTAGGGAAGGTAAAAAAGCATACATATCTTATTTTTGGGTTACTTGGGTATTTTCTTATCTATATCGCCGCAATTCCGAATGAGCCGAGTCACGGATGGTATCGGTATCCATTCTATCCGTTTCTTCTGGTTTCATTGGCTGTATTTATCAAAGAATACCGGAATAAATTCCTTGCCGTTTCTTTGGTGTACCTTGGAATCGCGTTATCGCTTTTTTCTCACACGTGGGCCGCAGTGTTTGGATTTTCATATGCGGTCTACCGCGCGCTCATTGTCTGGTTCGGCTTGGGAATTCTTCCTGAATGTTTTCCCACGAAGCGGATTGCCGCATTTGCGGCAGGGAATAATTTCGTGCAATTTATCGTCCTTATTCTTCTGTCAGTATGGACAGTACTGCGGTATAACGAGCAATAAGTATTGATGAAACATATGCCTCATCCGATTATTTCTGTTGTCGTCCTTGTCGGTCCCACGACCGGCTCCCATCTGGGTGCGTGCATCGCATCGATACTACAGTCTGACTATTCAAGATACGAGCTCATTTTGGTTGCCAACACCGCTTCTGACCGGAGGATCAGGAGTTTACGTAAAGAATATCCATCTGCGAAAGTAATTGGCATGGGAAGAAATACCGGAATTGAGGGATACAACACTGGTATTCGTGAAGCCAAAGGGGAATTTGTCTTAATTCTTGATGAAGATTGTGAGATACAAAAAGATATCCTCGGACTGTATGTTGACAGATTTAGAAAAGAATCCGGACAAACAGCAGCAATAGCGGCACATGTCTACAACGTGAATCAGAAAAGCCCATTCTACCGGAAGGTCCCATGGCTTGATGGGCGCACGCTTTTTACCTTTCCCGGCGGGGCAACCGCCTTCAGAAAAAAAGCGATTGACGACGTTGGCGGATTTGATACGGAATTTTTCCTCTGGCTTCACGAGGATGACCTTGCCCTGCGGCTTCTTGATCGAGGGTACCGTATTGTTTTTGACAGTCACGTACGAATCGTCCATCACGATCAGGAGTCGGAATATCGGGAGTTTCAAGCGAATCTCATATTCAGAAATAAAGCATGGCTAAACATAAAATATTTTTCTTTGTTTCTTTGGCCGATTCTTTTGATCAGAGATGTGGTGTGGATGATATCCTTTGCATTCTACAAAAGGAATTTCTCCGCGTTTACTCATTCGGTCGCCGGATATCTGGCCGGGTACAACGGGCTATCGGGTGTGTGGAAGAAAAGATCCGTCCTTTCACCGCAACTACAGATTGCGGTGTTGTATAGACTCCTTACCTATCGAAATAGCGTCAGCTAACCGCAATGTATACAAAGCGCTGATCGTGGATATGACTTGTTGGGTAAAGAGTGGGCGAGCGTATCAAACTCGCGGATACAGCGAACGATGTGATGATGTTCTTTTGGAGTAACCCACCATCCGACGGGTATGCACACCATTTCGGATGTAAATTTGTCAACCCCTGGCAGCTTGGAGCGAAATGCCTTTACGGTGGGATGGGTATCATTCCGAGGGTGGACCTGGGAAACCATGACGTTGTGTTTGTTCATGAAGTCAACAAAAGCATGGACATGTTTCACCCTTATGGTGAAGAGCCAGTAGCTGGATAGATCTGTCTTTTTCTCGTCCAACAGGGTTACATTTGTAAGTCCGGTCAGTTCCTTTTTATACAATGCAGCGTTTTTCCGGTGTTTTGTTAGTATGGACTTCACAGCTTTCAAATTTTCCAGACCTATGGTTGCATTGATATCGTTCATATGGAATTTATATCCCCACTCATGGATATCAATTTCTATGCGTTCGTGTTGCGTTCTTCTTTCGCGGTCAATGCCATACCAGCGTAGAAGTTTGCCCCGCTCGTAATCGGTTTTTCTCTTCACAGCCAACAGTCCGCCGTCGCCGGTTGTCAAATGTTTGATCGCCTGAAATGAAAAACAGGTGAAATCGGCCGTATTGCCAACCTTTTTACCGTTATACTCAGTTCCGAAGGCATGGGCTGCGTCTTCGATAACCGGGATGTCTCCTGCGATTTTTTTAATTGCGGCTACATCGCACGGATATCCGCCCCAATCCACGACGAGTATTGCTTTCGTCTTTTTCGTTATTTTCTTCTGTATGCTGGCGGGCGTTATGTTTCCTGTCGCCGGATCAATGTCAGCCCACACGATCGAAGCGCCATTTGCGAGAATCGGCCAATTCGAAGCCGTGCAGGTCATGGGCGTACTTATAACCTCGTCACCTTGACTCACTCCTGCGAGTCGAAGCGCAAGATGAAGTGCTGCTGTACCGCTGTTAACAGTGAGTAAAAGGGGATTACCGATAAATTTCGCAAGGGCTTTCTCAAACTCCGTTACCTTTGCTCCTTGTCCGATGTAGCCACTCATAAGTGTTTTTTCAAGCGGACGGATGACGCTTCCGCTCATAAAGACTTTAAAAAGAGGTATGAGTTTAGCGGGTTTTGCTTTTTTCATAGTCTGAAGCAAGCAGGCTCATCATGATGTAATCGTGATACCGGTTGTCGCGGAACAATGCCTCCCGCTGACGCCCTTCTTCTTGAAATCCGAGTTTATTATAGAGAGCGCTTGCTCCTGCATTAAACGAAGCCACTAACAGCCAAATTCTGTTGATATTGAGTTGATGGAAGAGAAAATCAAAGAGGAGTTTATACGTCTTCGTTGCGTACCCTTTTCGGCGTGCGGATGCCACTATGTCGACGCCGATGCGAATACTTCTGTTGAGTTTGTCCCATTCGTCGCAACGGACAAGTCCGAGAAATTCCCCTGTATTTGCTTCCACTGCAAAAAACATCCGAGAATCATCTTTGCTTACCGCGTGAAACCACAGTTGCTGTTTGACCGGATTTATGGGAATGACCGATGTCAGGTAATATGAGGTGTTTGGGTCATTTCTTAACGCGCGGAATTGTTCGAGGTGTCTCTCTTCAAGCGGTTTTATGGAGATGTGTTCATCTTTCAGGAAAGGAAATCTGTTGATTTTTTTCATCGTCGTGCGTATCGCCTATAATACTACTTTAAGATCGAAATGGAAAGTTTCGTATAATGCGATTCATATGAGACAGGCCGCTCGAGTATTCTTGATCATTGTTTTCGGTGTGTTTTTGTCGACAGTACTTGTCTCTCTTTGGTTGGGAGAAGGGCAGCTGATACTGGGCCATGATAGCGGATACCGATTGATTATTGGTGAATTCTGGCTCTCTTTATTTTCTGCTTGGGCCCCGGTGTTGAATTTTGGGTCAAGTACACCTTTTAATCCTGCAGTTGTGCCGATTCACCTCCCGGAAGTGTTTGTTTCTTTAATGACTCAGGACCCGGTCCTTACACAACGATTGGTGCTCATATACTGGCATACGGTTAATCTCTTTGCGTTATCCGTCGCGTTTTTTATAGCGCGTATTCCACTCGTTTCAGGATGGTGGATACTAGTTTTAGGATCACTTTTATATGCGGTAAATTTTCTGAATCTTCATGCCTGGAGTGTTATTTGGCGGGCGAAATTCACTACACAGTTTCTCCTGGCAATCATCGTTTTTTATTTGTATGGCACGCTGAGAAAGGGCTTTGTGGAAGGCAGAAAACTTGTGATTGTTGCGCTTCTTTCGGCGCTGTTTAATAGCGGAGGGTCGCCGCCGCTATTTGGCCCACTTCTCGTTGCATGGATTACTACGGGTTTGTATGGAGTATCCGTCGCCAAAAACAGAAAGAAGGCCGTATTTCTTTTTATGGAGATTACGGGGAAGTTGTTTTTCCTGTTTTCCGTTTTCTCTGCCTATTGGCTTATCCCGTATATTTCATACGCATTTGGCGCATACGGGAGGGAACTGGCAGCGCAGGGAGGTGTTGCAGGTATTTTGGGGATTGTGGACGCAGTGAGTAAAAACGCGAGCTTAGTTAATATTTTTCGGATGCAAGGTCTGCCGGCGTGGGATTCCAACAGTCAGTTTCCTTTTATGCTCACCTATATAGAAAATCCGGTATTCGTGATTGCTAGTTTTGTCTGGCCTATTCTTGCTCTCGGTGCCTATTTTTCTTCAAGAAACGGAGAGGAAAAACGTACTGTCGGACTTTTTTTCATACTTCTTGTCGTAGGAATGTTTTTTACGGCTGGGTCGCATCCGCCTACCGGCGAGGTATTTAATTTTTTGGTTCAAGCGGTTCCCGGATTTGGAATCTTCAGAACTGCATTTTATAAATTTGGCATAATTCCTTGGTTTGCCATAAGCGTGCTCGCCGCAATGACGATGGTTCGATGTTCGCAGTTTATTGCGACGAAAATACGACATCGTTTTACCTTTCCTGTGGTTATGGGTATTTGGATGGTGTTTATTCTTTGGTATCATCTGCCCTTTCTGGCTGGGAATTTTTTCGATTACAACAGGCCCTTTACGAACAAGGTTATTCTGCCTGAATATGTACATCAGACAGCGAGCTACATCCATGCTACAACTGAATTTGAAGATGCCATCCTTCTCCTTCCGAGACTGGAAAACAACAATATGGATGGGTATGCATGGGGCTATTGGAGTCCGGATCCGTTGCCGCGAATGGTTTTACATCGGCCCATTGTCTCTGATGCAAATAGTCCTCCCGACATTGTTGATGGCGTGTATGATGCCCTCAATGAAGGCCGTATGGGAGATTTTATTCAGATACTGAGGAGAGCAGGAATCCGAACGCTTTTGTGGCGGGATGATGTTTTGTATTCCGATAAGGTAACGGGCGGCTATTCATTCCGTCAGCTTGAAGAGTCACTCAAAGAGGATCCAGACATAGAATTATCGGCAGCGTTTGGAGCATGGCGGGTGTATACAGTCCGGTCGGTTCCCAGGAGGAAGCTTTTTTCGGCACATACGTCTTTTGTCACATCAACTGCCCCGTATGGGCATGGTATTACATTGCCCGGTTCGCTGGACTCCTCCTTACTCATATACCCGGATAAAGAGGGGAGTCGCGGGAAAATTTATGCTGCAGAGTGTTTTTTGTGTAATCCCCACATTCGAAAAAAGCTTGAAAGCTCTTATGCTTTTGAGCCCGTTGTCTTGATGCCCGACAGTCGGCTCTTTTTTATTGTCACTTGGCTGGAGCAAAAAGCAGCCTCGGCACCTGCGCTATCTGAGAACCAGCGCATAGATCTGTATGTATCATTTATGCGTAAACGATTGAGTGAAATCAATGCTTACATGGCCAAAGAAGACCCACGCGTTTCATTTGCCGCGGACCTGGCCGTTTCCGCAATTTATCAATATGCTGATGAAATTCGTACTGCCTTGGGAAGGCTATCGGATTTTGAGGCTGAGACAAAGAAAGAGGAGTTGTTTTTCATATTTGACGGATTTGGCGGGGCAGTCAAAGCACTGGAAAGTATAAACTCGCGGAGTGTCGATCTA
>CAZKLT010000002.1:0-177234 GCA_964553825.1 uncultured Gammaproteobacteria bacterium | reverse complement strand
GATGAAAAGATAACGCCAGAATATTATCAGCAGAAATTTAAGCAATATTCTGAAGAACTAAAAGGTATTGATAAGTCGCTCGGGAACCACACAAACGCCAGTATTAAGTATTTTGAGCTGGGCATGAACTTCTATGATCTATCCCAGAGGTCCCCAGACATATATAAAAGCGCCCTGTTGGATCAAAAGCGGCAACTTATACGCCTGGTGTTCGATAAACTGATCCTGGACGACGGAAAACTCAAATATGCTTATACAAAGCCGTTCCAATTACTTAATGATGCAGTAACTGCAACCAATAGTTCGAAAATACTAAAAGACAGGGTTTTAAGAGGAGATATTTTCGAACCAGACGAAAAGGTCGATATTACGCGCCAAAGTGATGATTTTGAAGACCACCGTTCTATTCTGCTCCCCCGCCAGGATTCGAACCTGGAACCTTCTTCTTAACAGGAAGCCGCTCTACCGTTGAGCTACAGGGGAATGGTGCTTCTGTAAGGGATTATTATACCATCGGCTCAGCCAGCTTGGCTAGCAAAAGTGCGCAGGCATCCATGATATACTCACTACATGAACAACAAAATTCTCTCATCCGTGGCGATCATTACTCCGGCGCAGGCAGAAGCAGAAAAAGACTGGACGCTGAAAAAACTCTACCAAATCGGTGAGGAAACACTCGACAAGCTAATTAAAAAAGCAATCGAGGCCAGAAAACTCGCCTACCCGCCATACTCCAATTACTTCGTCGGCGTTTCTATCCTGTGCACCTCAGGAAACATCTATGCCGCTCCAAACACCGAGGTCGTCAGCTACAGCCAGACGGGACACGCGGAACACAATGCAATCAACAAAGCCATCAGTGAGGGAGAAGCCAAAAACGGAAGAAACTTCATTGAAGCTGTCGTCGTATGCCATCCGGGCGACTCCGAATCCTGCGGCGCCTGCAGGCAGGAGATTGCAGAGCACTGCGAAAACACGATCGTCATCGCCGTCAATCCGGACGGTACCCCGGTCAGAACGACGTCACTGGCCACGCTTCTCCCCTTCGCATTCACCCCGAAGGATCTAGGGAAATAATACTGATTCTTCGCATTGACCCCGACCTACAGGAATGGTTAGATGAATGAAGATGGGAGGTGATAGATATGAAAGCATTACACATGGCTGCCTACATGCTCCTATGGGTAGGCGGATTAAATTGGGGTCTCATCGGTCTGTTTGACTTTAACCTTGTCGAGGCGCTTCTGGGAAACTGGCCCGGATTCGTCATGCTGGTATACGTACTCGTCGGTCTCTCGACGGTCTATATCGTCGCCACGCACAAGCAGCATTGCAGCATCTGCGGCGGGAAGTGATACAGGGCACCGTCTGGTATACTCGAACCTATGAAATCAACAATCATAGGAGGATGTGTTGTTGTTTTTGGTTTCGCATGTGTTCTTGCATTTCAACTCATACGAACAGGCAGTAGCCCTTCGTTTGTTGCCCAATCCTCGGTGCTTGAACTCAACGCTCCTACCGCTGCCACCACCGGCACGCTTGCCGCCCAGCAGGGCGAAGTCCTTCAACTTCTCCGTGAAAATGACCAGTATACCCCGGCGACTCCCGGCGGCACGCTGCGACAAGGCGAGGCTGTTGCCACAAAACAGGGCGCGGTCACCATCGTGCTTGGTGACGCAGGAATCATTTCACTTTCTGATCATTCCGAGATAAGTTTCGTCAATCTCGTGCCCAGTGCGTTTCTTTTCCGCCAAAAATCAGGAACCATATCGTATGAAGTAAACGCACTCAATCCATTCTCTTTCCGCGTGCTACGCGCTCTGGTCACTCTTAACGGGGACGCGGTCGTAGCGTTACGTGATACACAGGCTATCGTAACCATCACAAAAGGGACAGCAAAACTCGCCCTTGTAGATACGCAAAATAATACGAATGTCTGGGATCTGACAGAACACCACCGCGCCATCATCAATGATGAAACGCGCACTGTCTCAATCCGGTAGAAACCGGAAAGACTTCTTGTACTCCAGAAGCGGTCGGAGCATTGTTTCGTCTTCATACCCGAGCGCCCACAGAGCAACCCCGCCCAGGCCATACCGCTGGGCAAGCGCTACTTTGGCTTCCACCGCCTGCTCATTTTCATAGTATATCTGCTTGACGTATGGGCCTTCTGCGACAACGACGCGCGGTTCCATAAACCGTGCATCAAAACTGGCGGAACACGTTGCACACTGCGAAAGCAACTGCGCTACCCGTCGGGAACTGGCAGTTGAGCCACCGCCGGGAATCGTCGGAGCGCCGGGCGCGTCGCTGATCGTTTCCCATTGGTACCCATACAGCGGAATGCCCAAAAGCAGCTTTTCCTTGGGGATGACCTTAACGGCGTGCGCAACGGCGGTCTCCACGTCAAACTCAAACACATCACCGCCCCCGGCAAGAGGAGCCACCGGCCCGGCTGTATATGAACCCAAATAGTGATAGTCATACGTCATCATGACGATGTAATCGGCAATGTTCCCGATTTCCGCCGGATCAATGAGATATTCCCCCGTCAGCATGATGGGGGCAATTTCTATGGTGATAGTTCCCAGATCCGCGTCACGAATGCCCCGTGCAACCGTACGGGCAAACTGCGTATACCGTGCACGCGCGCTTTCGGAAGCGGGAAGAAAACTTTCTATATCCAAATTAAGATCGGTAAATCCGTGGCTTCGCATGATGGGGGCAACTTCCTCCACCAGGGCGCGCGCCGCCTGCTCAGGCTCAAGGAGGAGTTGGACAATTTTTTCTTCGTCTGCACTATGAACGAGCAGCGATGCGTTTACCCCTTTTTTCTTGGCATCCTGCTGAAGGGCGGCAAATCGATCACTCTTAAGCGCGGTCCAGCCCGGATCTTCTTCCTGGCTATTGGCAAGAAAAATCGGTTTGCCGTCAACATCGACCGCCAATCCGAAATACGAAAGCGTGGTAATGTAGGAGGAATACTCCTTATCCGCTTTATCCAAAAGCCAATACGGCAAGAAGCCGATGATCTGTGGTTTTGCGATACCCAAAGAGCGCAAGAGCGGATGGTCAAACGGAAGTGTTTTTCCGGCAATAAATAATCCAACAATCCCCGCTCCCGCGCCGAGAGCAAACAAGAGTATCCAAATACCCATCCGTTTCATACTATGCACTCCAGTGAGCCTTCCCCTTCCCCAGGACGCTGGGCTTGGGAGACCCTTCCCAGATGACAGCCGTATCTTCGTCTATCCCCAGCCAGTCACGCCGGACGTCCGCGGGGGCATTTTCCATGAGCGCGGTAAAGCGCGCATGTTCCTTGCTCTGAATATAATCAAAATGCGGCCAGATGGTATGCGGCACCAGGCCAAACGCGCGTGTCCATGCGACATCAGGTGCTCCCTGATCAAAAACGGCATAAATATTTGAAACCAGATGCCCTCCCAAAATCATTGCTCCCGCCGAACTTCCCACCAAGGGAATCCCGCTTTCATACAGTCCGACCACGCGCTCCCACAGTAATGATTTTTCCAGAGAAGACAACAGATACCCGGGATCACCACCGGAGATGTAGATGAGCGTGGCCTGGCCAAGAGCGGAAATCTTTTCCGGTGTATTGGCGTCTTGTGCGTTGCGAACCGGGATACCAAACGCGGGAACGCCAAGCGAGGCAAAATGGCGGATTCCGTTGTCTACCCATTTCCACCAGTCATGCTCCTGTCCCGCTGCGGTCGGCACAATCGCCACCTTCGGTGCTTTCACGTTTCCGGTCAAATAGCGATCTGTCTCGCTCATCGCGGGCGTAAACTCGCCGGATCCGAACAACGCAAGAGTTTTTCTGTTCATACGTGTCGGAATTCGTCTTTCACCTGAGAGGAATACGCCGTAAGGAGTTTTTGAATTTTCGGATCGATGATGATCTGACAATACGGTTGATAGGAATTTTTCTCATAATACTCCTGCTGGCTTTCCTGTGCCGGGTAAAATGTCTGGTAGGCGACCAGTTCGGTAAGGAGTCTGTTTTTGTAGACGCCGGAGGCACCGATGGCTGCCATGACCGTTTCGGCAGTCTTTTTTTGTTCGTCTGAATGGTAAAAAATTACGGATCGATATTCTGGGCCGCTATCGCCCGTTCCCGGCTGTTGCGTCACAGTCGGATCATGGAGATGGAAAAATACATCCAAGAGGGCTTCGTATGAGAGTACTGCCGGATCAAACGTCACCTGAACACATTCTGCGTGACCCGTATCACCGCGATATACCTGCTCCATGGTCGGATTTTCCGTTTTCCCTCCAGCGTACCCTACGACAGTAGACGATACCCCTTTGAGGCGGCGAAACACGGCGTCCATACACCAAAAACATCCCCCGCCAAGCGTCGCTTTCTGCATGGGGTTATTGTACCGTATCACTTCACAAAAATCCCCCCGGATCACCGAGGGGATTTGTTCCTCTTTTGCTATTCGCGCTTGCTACCTCGTTACCGAGATGACGGCTGCGTTATCGGTCGTCGGCGCGCTCACCGTGATGCGGTTGGCAGCGTCCCGAGCGATGTTATATCCCGTATCCCATGTACCTGTACAGGCCGTGATGTTGGCCGTATTCAGCGATGGATCGGTCGGCAGAGCCGGCAGATAATTCGTCATCAACTGTCCACATAGATTGGGGAAGTTGGTCGAATTAAAGAGTGTCGCTGTTCCTGCGGTCAATCCGCTGACTTCTCCAGGAAGCTGTCCCTGATTCTCTGCCACATACTGATGAATGGCGTTGAGAACCTGAAGAACGTCACTTCGTCTCTTTGTGTTATTTGCCTGCCCAAACTGACGCGCGGGATTGATAGCGATCAGGGTAATTGCGAGCAAGATTGCCAAAATACCAATGACAACCAAAAGCTCAATAAGCGTAAAACCTTTTTTTAACTTCATAGGCAGGTCCCTCCTTAGGACATGAATACTTCTCTAACCAGCATAGGGAATATGCGTATGCTTTGTCAAGAGAAGGACCGTACATTTTTACGGTTGTCTGATAAAAAACCAATACATGACAAATCCGTATACAAGCGCAGCTGCGAGAAACACCAGCCACCACGGTGAGAATTTGCTTGGCCTCCCTTTTGTGATTCCGGGAACGATACTGGGTTCGTTTTCGGCGTGTTCTACTGTCAGTGGAAATCCGTAAATGCGCAACGTCGAAAGATTTTCATGTACACGACGGGTAAGCGTGCTGTCGAGCGTATTTTTTGCAAAACCAAGCTGCGTGATATTCATCCACGGCAGAACGAGAATGACATTGTGATTCCGGACTGCTAGCGCTCGGGCAACAGACTCGTACAAATCCCGGTTTGTGGCAACCATGTATTGCTGATTTTTAGACGGAAGAAGCGTCGTCACCACCTCATTAAACGGCGTAAGGGAAACCAGCATTTTCTCGACATTATCTTTGCTTTTTGTCTCAAACGGAAGTGTATAACAAAGCTCGTCACTGATGGCCAATATGGTGTCAACGGATCCTTTCCCGTTTACGGGGACCAGCTTGGCCACAACACTCATGAGATCGGCTTCGCTTACCACTTCCATGTCGGCAACCGCACTTGGAGGAAGCGTTCCTCCGGCAAGTGTCGGTCGGTCTCCATAGGCAAGCGTAAGTGAATCAGGTCGTAAAACAGCAAGGGCAGACATAATATTTAATCGGGAAGTTCCTTCCAGGAATCAACCACTAATATATCTCCATTATAATGGATCGCCGCCTCCATATGCCTCTTGGCTGCCCCGGCGGTGCCAATCGAGGTCACAACGATGCCGGAGGCAGTTGACACGGAAATAGTCGCCGTCGTTGTGGCATCGATGACAAACGTTTCTCCCACGTATGACGGGTCGCGAATAAGCCGTAAGAGCGCATTCTCCAAGCCGCTTTCCGCAGCGACAAGCGCGCGGGAGCCCAGTTCATAGGTCGTGGATGCCTGGGTATTGCTGATGACCGCGTATGCCGCCCCGGTGGTTGCCAACATGCCGATAACCATAATGTATAACATGGTTATCATGACCTGACCTGATTGAGGTAGCGTTTTCATTTATCGTAATCCTACTGTGCTTTGTAATTCTAACCGCTGCGCGCCTGCATTTACCTCAGATACATCTTCCAGCGTGAGGGCAATTTTCAGCGTGTCATTTGCATCAGAGATGGAGCCGGAGTTCCCCAACCTGGTAATGAATAATTCCGCAACGCGTGCACCGGCGCTGTTGAGCTGGGCAGACGATGACCCGGATGCCAACATCACGTCACCATCGCCACTGACTGCATACGTATGCAGAACATCAACGCCGTCTTCTTCGATAACCAGCGCCATGCCGGAAAGCGTTTGCCCAAGCTCCGGTGTCACGATGCTTTTTGCTCGACGGATATCATAGGTCATTCGCGCGATGATATACCGCCCATCCTGCTGTACGCTGGTGGTATTTTGCGATTCAAGCCGTATCCCTACGACCGCCAGAAACACCTGACTCATCGACGTAAGAAGAATTGCCGTTAAGCCAACGTAAAGAATCAGTTCGATGAGCGTAAATCCTTTTTGGTTTTTCATGGTGAGAGCGATACCGTTACATCAGAAACAATAGGCGTCAAGGTAGAATCACCGGTTGAAAATAACCCCTGATACCGAAAACACCGTCCCGGATTCTCATAACCGCTTCCGTCGTCGGAAAACGGGATCGATCCGGCTATCGTGATTCCATCTGTCGATGTATACGAACTTCCGGCCGTGCCATCCGGCCCCACGAATGAATACGTTGCACCGGTACAACTACCTGCAACCGCATCCGCAACGGCTACCTGTAGACTAATATTCGTCTGTGCGGAAGGCTTGGTGATAGAAGCGCTTATCCGATTAAACGCCGCCTGCGCGCTGCCCGTTGATATAACAGCAGCATCAAATATCTGAGAAACAAATGTTCCGCTTAAAACATACTCCCCTCCGCTTGCGCCAGGGCCTCCTTCGATAATCTTAAGCTCACTTGACGCATCGCCCGTTATAATGTACGAATACGCCCGGCCAGCCGCAGTAAATACGGTATCAATGCCGTTGACCCCGGAGTTAATTTCCAACCCTCCGCACCGGGGAAGAGGATTTGCCGATTCGTTCACGATATTTACCACCTGATATTCTTCCGCAGAGGTTCCGACAATGATCGCCCGCGGGCCGGACACCACGACCACGCCGCTTGGATCCATGCCGTTGGTATCATAGGATCCGACGATCTGGGCGAATCCCGGAGATCCGCTTTCGACATTTATGATAAATAGCTCTCTCTGGCTTGCTGACTGAGATGTCGCCACATACGCACGCGTACCGCTGGTGTTTACAAATATTGCCTTCGCTCCCTGTCCGGGCAAAGCAATCTGATTGAGAATCGCCAGGGCTGACGGATTGCTGATATCGACAATTACGAGCTGTGCATTCGTAGCCGCAGTTGCAATAAATGCCCGGTTGCCGACCACCGTGAGTTTCCGTGCCGTTCCCGGAAGTGTCACACCATCGGCATCGAGGATCGGACGGGAGCCGGTCTTTGACGATAAATTAAATGAGTACAACTTCGTCCCGCCCACCATATATCCGACTGACCCGGAAGTCACGACGCCGTCTGCGTTCCCGTTGCCCGGCGCATTGAAGTATCCCGCCTCGCTATATTTCCCGTTTCCGTCGACATTTGCCAAATCGATGATTTCCACTTCTTTTCCGTTCGTATCCGTTGCAAGGTATGCATAATTCGCCTCAGTAAAAACGTCATTTGTTTTGTATCCGTCAAACGTTCCGGAAATCGACGCGGTGGGTTGCGTTGGAGACGAAGGGTCACTTATTAACACATTTGCGTACGATACTCCTGAAGCATTCTCGCCGGTGCCCGCGGCAATCTGCCCCTGAATGGCGCTAATGGCATTTGCCACACCGCTTTTGGGCAAATCAAGCGCGCTAATGGTCAGTGTGGGCACACACCAGTCGCCGAATCCTCCGGTAGCACCCAAAACGACTTCTCCGCCCGCCTGATTAACCACCTGCGTAAATGATGTGGTTCCGGCATCAAAATCTATCTCAGTCGTATCTATTTTTAGTATGTTACTGTGCCGCGTAAGAAACAGTGTCGACGTAACGGAGGTGGGCAACGGAGATGTCCACGAAACGGTCACAACGGCGCGGCGCGTCGAAGGGTCGACCGTTCCCCCGGATGAAACAATGGCCCCCATGGAATCACGGGACACTGAAGAAAAGGTAATGCTCCTGGTAAATGCATCTATGGTTTGTGTTCCTGCGGCAAGTGACCAGCGGGATCCGGCTTCTGTCGGATGGTACGGGGTATCGTTTGCATACTGCGCGAATTGTCCCCACCCTATCTCCCGAATACTTCTGAGTGCTTCTGCCGCCTCCGTAAGGAGCGATACCGCCCGCGTTCGCTCAATTTGCTGAGCCTTTCCTTCCCGAGACAGGAAGAACATGGTAAAAAGCGCCGGGAAAAAAATAAGCGAAAACGCCATCGCGATAAGAATTTCGATGATGGACTGGCCTGACGAAGTTTTCATATGACTACTGACGTGTCCCGGTCGGAATACCGTATTTATTCAACTCAACGACATAGGAACTCCCAAGCGATGAGTCGGTAAGAACAACGCTGTCGGCATTCTGGTCATATCCACGAATCTCCCCGCTGCCGCGGGCAAACGTAAGCATGTTTCCACTGAAGGAAACTGAAGTAAATTGCATGGGTGCCGGCAGGAAAACGACGCGATTCTCCGGATTGGCGCTATCATACACAGCGCCGGGGAAAAGGACATACCGGTCAACCAAAAACAATATGGATCGGTCCACGAGAGACCCGTCCTGCGGCATCAGCCCTTGCATAGCCGTGTTTTGAGACTCACGCAGATCCCGAAAAAGCTGATCTGCCGTTTCCGCCAGGGTCGCGCTTCTTTGCCCACGAAACAATGTCTGGGTCGCCAGGAGAAACATGATAGCTATCACCGCCACAACCACCACCATCTCCGCCAAAGTAAAACCCTGATTGTGTCTTTGTGCTGAAACTATTCTCAAACGGTGTACCGACAACTGTGCCATATATGTGCAGCATTTCACTGAAACGGAGGCATATCCATAGTATCATGGTTCTGACGCGGGAGTGCTCTACAGCAATCGTTACATTTTCGTTATAATAGAGTCATGAGCAAACGCATGCTTATCATCGACGACGATCCGTTCATTCGAGAACTCTACGAGGAGGTATTCCGGGGACAACAGTTTGACGTGTCGCTCGCTGATAACGGCGCGGCAGGCCTCGCTCTTCTCCTGGAAGGCGGCTACGATGTGGTACTTTTGGATGTCATGATGCCAAAACTGGACGGATTTGGAATTCTAACGAAACTGAAGGAAACACCGTCCAAAAAACCCAATGGACCCATACTTCTTCTCACCAATCTTGATCATACCCAGTCGCGGGAAATGGCACAGACACTGGGGGTCCACTCGTATATCGTCAAGGCAAACGTACTCCCGCCGGAGCTTGTGGCACGAGTAAATGAAGCTATAGCAAACTCTAAAACTCCCCAACCTGTCCAATAAGATTGTAGATCGGTGCAATGATGGCCATCATCATGCCTCCCACAACAACACCAACCAGAACAAGAATTATCGGCTCCAGAAGTGTCATGAGGTATTGCAGGGTGGTGGTCACCTGATAATCAAAATACTCTGCCAAATCCGCCATGGATTTATCAAGCGATCCGCTTCTCTCGCCGACCTCAATAATTTTCACCATAAGCGACGGGATTGCTCGCTGTCCCCGTAGTCCGTCGGCAAGACGTTTTCCGCCAGCAACATAATCCCGTGCCCGCACGATTGCGGCGCGAATTTCCCGCTTCGTTGCAACGTTCTGGGTAAGCTCAAGGGCGCTATACAACGGGATGGCCGAGGCCAACAAGAGATACATGCTGCGCGCAAACCGTGTCAAGTCGATTTGCCGGGCTATCGAAGATACGTACGGGAGATTGAGAAGCACCGCCACAAACAGTTTTCGCTGCCGCTTATACAACAAAACAAGAAACCCGATCACAATGGCGCTGACTGCCAGCGTCGGAACGGTGTAATGCAGAATAAGGTCGGATAAAGCGATAAGGATACGGGTAGGCAAAGGCAGGGAAACCCGCAGCCGCAAAAAGACATCAGCGATTTTCGGAATAACAAACGTAAGCAGCAGCGTGAGGACCCCTAAAAACACCACCACAATCACTGCAGGATACGTAAGGGCGGAGCGGATTTTATCGCTGAATTCAATATCTTTCTTCACGGTTTCTTTCACGTCTTTCAGAACAATATCGATGGTGCCCGATTCCTCACTTGCCTTGATAATGGCGACGGTTACGGAATCAAAAATCCGGGGATACTTGGCCAAGGCGGCATTAAGCGGCTTTCCCTGATTCACGTCATCCTGAATTCCCTTCAAAACCAGACGAACATTGCCGGTCGAATCCTCCAACATGGAATTGACCGCTTCTGCGATCGTCAGACCCGCGTTCACCATCGTTGATAAATTCGACAAAAGGCCAAGTTTCTCTGAATTGGGAAGCCAGAGCGATTCTGTTTTCATAGCGGCTCTACTTTCGTGACACGGAGAATTTCTTCTATCGTCGTAATTCCTTTGGATACCTTCTGAAGTCCGTCATCCAGCATGGTAAGCATGCCTTCCTTGATGGCCTGTTGTGAAATCATATCGCTGTCCTTTCGGTCGGTGATAAGTTTCTTTATTTCCTTGGAAACCTCAAGAATTTCAAAAATGCCGACGCGCCCGGCATATCCCGTGAAGTGACAATTTTTGCATCCCTGCCCTTTATATACCCGAATTTCCTTGTTTGCACCCGACGGGATATAGTGTTTGCTGATCACAGACGCAGGAAGGCTTTTTTGCAGCTCCGCCTCGGTAATAGTCGTCGATACACGGCAATAATCACAGATTTTACGAACCAACCGCTGAGCAATAATAAGGCTCACGCTTGAGGCAACGAGGAATGCCTCCACATGCATGTCAGTAAGCCGGGGAAGCGATGTAGCAGCATCATTCGTGTGGAGCGTCGAAACAACCAAGTGTCCGGTAAGCGCCGCATTGATGGCGATACCGGCCGTCTCCGAATCACGAATTTCTCCCACGAAAATAATATTTGGGTCCTGCCTGAGAATAGACCGCAGTCCGCTGGCAAAAGTAAGATTCGTTTTTGGGTTAACCTGTATTTGATTGACCCCTTTTATACGGTACTCAACCGGATCTTCAATGGTGGTAATATTTTTCTCGCGCACATTGAGCGTTTTCAGCATGGCGTAAATAGATGTCGTTTTTCCGCTTCCGGTCGGGCCGGTAGAGAGAATCATTCCATACGACCGGTGGAGCGCAGTCGTTACTTTTTCGATTGCTTCATCCCCCATGCCCAGATCCGCAAAACTAAACACCTTGAAGTGTGACACCAAAAGACGCATAACGACTTTTTCCCCTTCGACCATGGGAATAATCGATATACGGATATCGACGGATTGATCATCGTACTTAATACGGATCTTTCCGTCCTGGGGCGCAAGATGTTCATCCGTGCGCAAGTTGGCAAGCACTTTTATGCGACTGACCACCTGACCGTGAATGGACCGGGAAAAATGCAGCACATCATGGAGGATGCCATCGATTCTGAAACGGACCAACGAATCCGTTTCAGCGGGTTCAATATGAATATCAGAAGCGGTTTCATCGACAGCGCTATGCAAAAGCAGGTCCACGATGATTGAGATAGGCGCCTCGTCTTCGCGCTTATAGCGCTTCAAGAGGTCATCAAACATCGTCTGAACGTCGCGCTTGTGCAGCTGCAGTGCGTTATGGATATCCCGATCAGTCGCGTAGTGGACGACGATTTTCTGGCGCGTTTTCTTCTCGAGGGCAGCAATTACCTGCTTGTCACCCGGATCCGACATCGCAACCTGCAGCCCCTGGGCGTCACGGGCAAACGGAACTATCTTATGTAATTTTGCAAATTTATCCGGGACAATGCGGTATACCTGGTCAGGAATGGATACATCGGATAAGTTTACAAACGGAACGGAAAGCCTCCCGGCTATTATTTTCCCCAGATTCCCGTCGGTGATGATATTCTTTTCGACTAAGGCCTCTGCGAGGGAAATCCCGGTCGCGGAGGCGTAATCAACGCCAACTTTGAGCTCCGCTTCACTTAACGCGCGGGATTCGGTGATGGCTTGCTTCAGATCAGTATCGGAAATGGGCATAGGCAGTCCTGGAAACAATGCTCCATATCTATCATAGAGGAAACGCACCTGGCGAAACAATACGATTGACAATGATCCCCGCCTTTCACTATGCTAGAAATAGGAGGAATTATGAAAAAATCTGCCCGCAAACATCGCCACGTCGCTGGTCACACGCACAAGGTGAAACATCCCAGTGACAGCGTGGTTATCCAATTTGGAGTCGCGTTTATCGTTGTAGCCGGATTCGCGCTTCTCATGTACGCGATGAAGTATTTCCTCCCGTAAGGAAATTGGTACGGATTATTCGAGGTAGTCTTTCAGTTTCTTGCTGCGTGACGGATGTCTGAGTTTTCGCAGCGCCTTGGCTTCTATCTGACGGATACGTTCCCGCGTGACGCCAAACTGTGCACCGACTTCTTCCAGTGTTCTTGGGCGTCCGTCTTCCAGTCCGAACCGCAAGATGAGCACTTTCTTCTCCCGGTCTGAGAGAGTCGTGAGGACTTCTTCCATATGCTCCTTCAGAAGCTGGCGACTCGTCTGCTCATACGGGGTTGGGCCCGGATCTGATATAAAATCTCCCAAGTGACTGTCTTCTTCATCACCAACCGGTGTCTCAAGGCTCGTCGGCTCCTGGGAAACTTTCATAATTTCCCGAACTTTCGTGACATCCACTTCCATCACTTTCGCGATCTCTTCGGGAGTAGGTTCACGTCCCAAATCCTGCATGAGGCGCCGGGATGCGCGGACGAACCGGTTTATGGTTTCTACCATGTGGACGGGGATACGGATCGTACGTGCCTGGTCGGCAATGGCACGGGTAATAGCCTGCCTGATCCACCACGTGGCATAGGTGGAAAACTTAAACCCTTTGCGCCAATCGTATTTCTCCACAGCGCGGATTAGCCCCTGATTTCCTTCCTGAATAAGATCAAGAAGGCTCATGCCGCGGCCAATATACTTCTTGGCGATGGATACAACGAGACGCAGGTTGGATTCGATAAGCTTCTTTTTGGCTTTCCGGTCACCTTTTTCGTACCGCTTGGCGAGGTACATTTCGTCTGCAAACGTCAGAAGCGGGATGCGCCCGATTTCCTTGAGGTACATTCGTACCGGATCGGAAACGCCTTCGCTGCTTGCTTTCACGAGGGCTTCTATCTCTTTCTCCAGATCCTGAATGGATTTGCTTCCTTCCCGCTCACCGTCCTGGGATGTCGTTTCAAATACATCGATGCCGGCACGGATAAGCTTGTCGCACAACGCATCCAGCTCCTTTATGTGCTCCTCGGGTTTGGGGTATAAAAAGAGGATATCTTCCTGCGTTACGAAGCCGTTTTCTTTTCCTTCACGAAGAAGATCATTGACTGTAGCAGGCGTCTTAGTTTTTGCCATAGGTGTACCGCAAATCTTTGTCGTGAATCAGACGCGAAAGCATACACTGTCGCCCCGAGACCAAACAAACGACTTCGCTTGTAAACACAAGTATAGCAGGTTTAGCCTGATTTTTCCAGGTTTTTGAGGGTTGCCGAAAGCTGCGCAAGCTCACGCTGCAACTGGGTAGACTCTTGAGCGGTGTCTTCCTCCTTCGCCTGCTTGGTCAGTTCGTAAATTTTACGGCGAAGTACCATCCGCTTAAACTCCCTCAGTGCATTGATCCATTCTTCGGAAAATCGAATATCATCGTTTACCAGGTCCTCTATATCGAGTAAAAACGCCTCATCCAATGTGGCGATAAGCTCAGGGGCTAAGCTATCGGCAAAATCGCGGATAAGGAATATCTTTTTGGATGCCGGCTCATCATCGGGAGGCGTAAGATACGCCAAGAGCTGATCAATGATCTTATGGACCGCAGGGTGTGCAAATTCCGGAAGCAAATTGCTTTCCTGCAACTCCTCAAACAAATCAACCGTTTTTCCCTGTAACAACAGTGCCAATATGTACACCTCGAGTTTCTCCGGTCTCGTAAACGCGCTGGTCTTTGGTTCTGCTACCGGCGCGGGCCGATCCTGGCGGCGGACCTGTCTGCGCATTCCCTCCGTAATGATGTCTTCTGAAGACCCGATAAGCTGCCCAAGCTTTTTCACATAGTGATGCTGAACGATGGGATTATCAATCTTGGCCAAAACAGGCAATATTTCTTCGCTTATCTTCTTTTTCCCGTAGGCAGTCGTGCCGTCAAATCGCTTGCTTGCCGACACAAGAAAATAATCATACACGGGAATCGCATCCTTTATCGCCTTTTTCAGAAGGCCTTCGCTTTCCCGGGCGGCTTCATCGGGGTCTTTCCCGGAAGGAAGAGAAAGGACACGCATATCAAACCCCTGACTATCGGCAATTTCAATGCCGCGCCGCGACGCTGCGTCTCCCGCAAGATCACTGTCGAGGGCGAATACCAACCGGTCGGTAAACCGCTTCAGGAGCCGAACGTGCCCTTCCGTTAGCGCCGTCCCTTTGATAGCCACCGCGTTACCGATTCCCGCCTGAAACGACGATATGACATCAAGCTCACCTTCCATAATAATGGCTTCATTGGACTTCTGAATTGCATCTTTCGTCACATCCAGGCCATAGAGCACATTACTCTTTACGTATACCGGCGTTTCTGACGTATTTATGTATTTAGCTTCCTTTGCCGTGGGATCCAAAACGCGCCCGGCAAACCCGACCACGTTTCCCCGATGGTCTTTCAGCGTAAACATAATCCGTCCCCTGAAGCGGTCATAGTACCCGGCCCTGCCACCGCCTACATAAGAACTTTTCAGAACCAAACCTGCCCGCTCCATAATCTCATCGTCATATCCCTTTTTTCGCAAATACCGGTATAAGCCCTCCCAGCTGTTTGGACTGTATCCGAGCGTAAAGGTCTTCATGGATTTATCGGAAATCCCCCGCCCTTTGAGATACGCGAGTCCCTTCTCTCCGAGCGCATGTTTCGTAAGCATGTAATGGTAAAATTCGCTCGCGAGATGATTGACCGCAAAGATCTTTTCCTTCAGGCCCGCCTCGGGCGAAGCGGCACCTCTGCGGGTCAGTTTTACCCCTGCTTCCCCCGCCAAGTCTTCCAGTGCTTCGGGGAAATCGACATGGTGATACTCCATGACGAAATCAAAGACCGTGCCTCCCTTGCCGCAGCCAAAACAATGAAAAATTTGCCGCTCCGGGGACACCACAAATGAAGGACTCTTTTCATTATGGAACGGACACAGACCTTTGAAATTCCGCCCTGCCTTCTTCAGCTTGACGTGCTTGCCGATAATGTCGATTATATTCAGCCGGGATTTAATTTCTTCGATATCGTTCATGGCACGGGAAGGATAGCATGAAACACCGGGAAGGTCTAACGCGTGGCATCAGGGAATACGGGCAATCACGCGGACAGGGGCGGCGTCTGCATGCAGCTTCATGGGAAATGCCATAACTTCAAAATCCGTAACTGCACTCAAAGACTCAAGATTCGTGAGATTTTCAATAATCAGAATGTCATGCGATAACAGAACTTTGTGAATGGGATACGATTCCTCCGTGTCAGGATTAAGCATGTCCATGCCGATCATGTGGGCGCCAGCCGAGACGATCGCCTGTGCAAATCCTTCGGTAATCGGTGGGTACGACTTGGTATATTCATCACTTCCGTATTTTTCTGCCATACCGGTATAGAGAAGTACAACCGCGCCAGGTGGAATAACAGCGCCCGTAAGCGCATCCACATCAATTCGCTTCCGGTTGCGCACGTCTACCAGAACGCCCGGTCCCACGAATCGCTCGATCGGCATGTCTGACATGTATTTGCCGCCGGAAATCATATGAAGCGGTGCATCCATGTGGGTTCCTACGTGCATCACCGTCGTGAGTTTGTGGTCGGTATACCCTTCTTTTTCAACCGACGTAATCTGCGCGAGACTCGTGGGTGGATCTCCCGGAAACACCGGCATTGCATCGACAAACGTATGAGTTAAATCGATGTATTTCATGTTAATCAACGATCGGGAGAGTAAATTTTTGCGCTCTGTACTTGAGATAGTAGCCGATCGTTTCCCCATGATCAAACGCGAATTCTTCAAGCGGCAGGAGCTTCTCGATGGGAATCCACTCTACTTTTGAATTTTCACCATCCGGTTCTCCTGTTTTTTCATGCGGTTGAATAATGAAATCCAGCGAAACGTTCTGCCTGTCCTCATGGGGACGATGCGGATTGGTATTTACCCGAAAGAGAGAAATGATTTCTCCATCCCAACCGGTCTCCTCTTTAAGTTCCCGAAGTGCTCCCTCACTCGCCGTTTCATCTCGATCCAGATATCCTGACGGAAGACTCCACTTCCCGGTTTCCAAAAGGTCTCCGGTCCGTTTCACCAAAAGAAGCTTCCCGTCCATCTCGACAACCATATGCACCACGACATGCCGAAGGCTTGCCTGATTCCCATTTTCAAACGCACACGTAATCATGTATTCGATTATATCAGCACATTTGCTATAATATAGCCAGGTATGACGCGTACTGTCTTTTTTTGCTTTCTTTGTTAACCCTTCTCTTTGGGCGGCACCCATCATCCCGTCCAACAGACGGGATTTTTTTATGTCTCACGAATTACCACCAACCGTCCATGAATACGCCGTTCCCGAAGAATGGAAGGAGTCTTCGCGGCCGGTTGTCGCCATCCTCGCCCATCCTGATGACGAAGGCACGTCGGACATACTGCGAAAGCTTCCGGCAAGCGGGGCACCCACTATCGTCATGTTTTTGACTCAAGGCGAATACGGTGTCCCGGCTCACATGGCGCACCATACCACCCGGGACATTAAGCGTATCCGCAAACAAGAAGCAGAAGCAGCGGTCGCCAGCTGGGGAGGCGTCCCCCTGTTTCTGGATCTGGGAGACCTGCACATGTCCATTGACCGCACCTATCGGGAAGTGTTTCACGCGGTATTTCCCGTCGTACGGGCACTCAACCCCGTCGGACTAATATCCTTTTATTCTGCAGATAAGCCCTGGGGTATCCACCATCCGGATCATGTGCGTGCCGGACAATTAACAGAAGATATCGGATCGGCGATAGATGTTTCCCGATATTATCCCAAGCGGGCAAAGCCGACGCTCGACCGGGCTACGCTTCTACTTTTGACATCCAACCTAAATCAGGCAAATCTCGCTCACCCACTCACAGATGAAGACCGTGAAGAGCGCATCCGATACTTTCTTACCTATTATCGGTCACAGTTCATAGAGGAAGAGGCGTATGGACCAAACGGGTGGGTGGAAATTTTTAACAGGAATACCTGGCAACCGGGTCTTGAGGGACATTTCGAGTTGGCACGGCAAGTGCGCCAGCTTGGTTAACGCGTGCGCCGGCGTTCCCAGAGGGATCGGAAAAACGGAAGTGTTAATGTCGAAAGGAAAAATCCGATCGTAGGAATAATTGCATTCATCCACGGACGGTCAATGCCAATGGCATACATATAGAGACCTATGCCGCTATACGTAAACGCCATAAGCAGTATTTTCCTCGTCCCGCTGGTTTCCCACCGCTTATCTTCCTCCACGCGTTTGTTTCTTGATTGAATTTCTCTAACCTCCCGTTCTAATTGCTGAAGCGATGCCATAGTTATTTTTCAGATATATCCTGAATGCGACGTACTTCAATCGCTCCTGCCACATCGTATCGATTTCCATCCGGCCCGGAAGGCATTTCTGACAAAAGCGTGCCCTCAACTTCAACCCGCAGATCAGTTTGCGAGAATTGATAATCAGGATCCAGACCCTGAGGGTATCGCAGCGCATAGTAGTAACCATTATCCGCTAGAAGACCAAATGCACATTCCATGGTTTGCGGTCCGTTGCCGACTTTCGGTAAGCACGTCATTTTCCCGGTGATGGTAATGGGTCCGACTGGCGGAAACGGGCCATCTGTAACCATCTCTACAAAATGTTTTCCATCCGGCGTCCAGCATTGCCTGGGATACGATTCTCCGACAGGATACCCCGCTGCTACGCACTCGTCAAAAGAGGAAATATCAGATGACTTTCCGCCCCTGTGTGAATATACACCAACAACAAGCAGTGCGAACACTAAAAACACAATGCCCCAAACGTAGTGTCTCATGGGCTGAAGAGGTTTTGACGAAAAATGCTTTTTAGTCATTTTGCAATAAGAATTCTTCGCTTTAGCACTTGGCCGCGCAAAACTGCGATAAAAAGCGCGATGTTTGCGATAAGTAAGTATATCTGAAATGCCGCATTTTCAATATTCCATACGGGAATGGCAGGCAAGATAATGCTTGAAGTAAATAGCCCGATGAAGTAGGTATATAACGTTTCGGTTTCAGGATGTTTCCACGCCTTGAGTATTGTGGGCAAACTCGCAAGTAAATCGGCAAGCGCCAGAAGGAGTATTGCAAGAATGGGCGAGCGGGCTCCAAGCCACACAAAAAGAGCAATAACGGAAAAAATTCCGCACGCGTAATCAAACGTTGATAGCTTCCAATAGCTTTGACGGAGAATAAAAGCAAAAATGAAAACGAGAAGCGGTCCAAATCCGGATACGAAAATACGCACGGTCGCCCATCCATCGGCATTCGCAGAAATTGCCGCGCCGGAAGCAATGAGCGGAGCGAGTGCCCATAGCCCCCACGTTACGAGATTGGGCTTTGATGTTCCGCGATACATATCGCGTATATATAGGCAAAGCACCCGCTGAGACTTAAGGCAGTGGATAAAAGCACTAACCAATGGGCAAACGATAACCCCAAATAAGAATTCCCTGTTAAAAACGTAAACATATCAATCTTTTCTGGCCTCTTGCGGAGAGGGAGGGATTTGAACCCTCGATCACCTTGCGGCGATACGCGCTCTCCAAGCGCGCGCACTAGACCACTATGCGACCTCTCCGTGGAGGCTATTATACCATTGATTCGGGCCAAACGGTGCTATACTACGCCCATGTCGTCGCGCAAAATCGCTTTCATCACGCTTCTGGTTGCCTCCGTCTTCTGGTCTTCCGGAGGGGTCGCCGCAAAGGCTCTTCTGACGACCTTTGATCCCATCTCGGTGGGCGCCATCCGGCTAACACTCGCCTCTCTTCTCATTCTTCCGTTTTTCCTCCGGGCAACACCGCACATAACAAAAAGGCTCATCATGGATATCCTACCCATTTCTCTTTTCAGCACCGGGAATTTTCTCTTCTTCCTGTTTGGCATTAACAAGACAACTGCCAATGCAGCAGCGATTATTTACACCGCAACACCCATCACGGTTGCCCTTCTGTCACGGGCATTCATCAGCGAGGGAGTGTCACGACGAAAAATCTACGGCATTCTTCTTGGGCTCACCGGCGTTCTTGCTATTCTCCTGTTACCGCTTCTGGAAAAGGGTCACGTGGTCATCGGAGACGTCGGAGGCAATCTTCTGATTGTCGCTGCCATGCTTTGCTTCTCGCTCTACAATGTCGGAACCCGACATCTGACAAGCGCCAAATCCTACGACCCTATCACCATCACGGGTATTTCCCTATTCGTTTCCGCCATACTTTTTCATCTCCTACTTTTCCTGTCGCCGCAGCACAGTACATTCACGGCTCTTTTCTCCCCATACAATTTCTTTTGGGCGTTCTATTTTGCAGTCTTTGTCACGATTGTGCCGTACGTGCTTCACCAATGGACCATAAAACACTCATCAGCGACAACCGGTGCCCTTACCACATACATCCAACCGGTTTTCGGATTTGTCCTCAATGGCATCATCCTGGGCGAAGTTATTACCGGGGGATTTCTTTTCGGCAGCATCCTTGTGTTTGCCGGAACATTTATGGCAACAGGGGCGCAACTGTTGCGGATGATTCGAAGAAAAACCGATTAGCGGGCGAATTCTTCGTGCAGCGTTTTTCTGATGGCACCCCACCAATCCTGTGAACTTACTGTCGACAGGTTTTGCGCAAGGGCGACAGCCTCTGGAATGCGAAGGCGCTTCGTGTTGGCGTCCAGCCACTCCTGTGCATGGACGTTTCCTTTTTCGATGAGCAGCTTTAATTCAACAGCAAAGGCAATAACGTTGGCCTCAAACACAATACGTGCTTCCAGAGTCTCTTTTTCCTCATAGGTATCCAAGGTCTTGAGAAGTTCGTCGTCGATACCCTGGAAAATATCACGATTCGCCTTGTCCTGATCGCGCGTCATATAAAATTTGGCGATCTTATCCAAATCTCCCGTCCGGGCTTCATGAAAATCATGGAAAATGCTCATAACCAGCACCGTTTCCATGTTTGCATTCAGTTGCCGTGCCAGAAAGTAGGCAATCACACACGTCATAAATGAGTGCTCGCCGACTCCTTCGTCATTGTCGCCCAAAATCATCCAGCCTGTACGGCGCATCCGCTTAACTGCGGCCGCCTCAAAGACCAGATTGGTGATGTCTTTCAGTTGTTTTTTATCCATACTGCGCCCCCAGGCGGACTTGAACTGCCATCACAGCCTTCGGAGGGCCGTGCTCTATCCAATTAAGCTATGGGGGCATTCCGGGACAGAAACTACGTTTCTTTCCCGACGATACTTCCTTCTCTTTATTATACCCTGAAAGGGCGATGCGGTGCTACAATTAAAGCATTCGTATGCGATGGATTCATTCGATTGTATGGGCATTCCTTGTGGGCTTTATCCTCGTGCTGGGATATACGAACCGCGCCCTTCTCTTCTCCCGATTTGACGAATCGTACTGGAAAAACAGGTATGAACAATCACAGTGGGTTCTACCGATGTCTGCGCGAACGCTGGGGGATGACGGGCTGTTTCTCTACGAAGGATATCGCCTGCTACAGGGTGACGACGTAACACGCTATAACCCCGAAGTGCCCCCGTTGGGCAAATATATCATCGGCGCCAGCATTCATCTCCTGGGAAACGGGTATTGGTATGGCGCGCTGGTAACTACGGGGTACATCATTGCATTCTATGTTCTTGCACGCACGCTCTTGCCGACGCCCCTGGCATCTGTGGCTGCTACACTCCTTTTTGCCACCGATCCCCTGGTCACCGGTCAATTTACCCTCACGATGCTTGATAGTCTCCAGCTTCTCTTTGCACTCCTTTTCTTTCTCTCCATTCTGCCGCTTGTCCGGGGAAAACGCATGGAGACTGCGCATGCTCGGATTATTCTTTCTGGGGTATTCCTCGGATTGTTCTCGGAAACCAAATTTCCCCTTGCGGCACCGCTTCTTCTGAGTATCGGCATGTGGACAATCTGGAAACAAAAAAGCCGTGCTTTAGGCACTGTCCTTTTTTTGGGTGCAGTTCTGGGTGCGTATTTGCTGCCCTACTTACCGTACTTCCTCACCGGACACACGCTGCGTGAGTGGCTCCAATTACAAAAAGCGTCCGTCTCTTTCTATACGAACAGCACGCTTGCACCCACTATTGGCAGCGCGTTTACCGCTCTGCTTTTTAATCGTTCCCAAGATCTCTTCTCCCGCGCGTGGGAATACAGTGCCCAATGGAGTCCCCTCTGGCCGTTTGCGTTTTTTACCACGTGTCTGCTTTGGCTGAGAAAGAGAACAATCCCTCCGACCGCGGGTATACTTGGCTTTTTTACGATAACCACGCTTATCCTGTATTCTTTTGTGCCATTTTGGAACCGGTACCTTCTGCTTGTGTTGCCGTTTCTCTATCTGAGCGTAGGAGCGCTGCTGGCAACTATCAGACGCCCGACGCTCACCGCAATAATTGCAGGTTTCTTTTTCTTCATCAATCTCGGAGCATCCTGGAGCATTCTGTTTCCGCCACCGGCGACAACCGTCAGGCAATTCCTGTACGACTGGCAGCATGGCTTTTTTGCGGATATGTATGAGCGCATCTCAAAAGATACACAATCCGTTTCCCGGGAGGAGTTTACCCGTTTCGGGAAGGAAACATTCGCCAATGCAGAAATTGAAGCAGTCACAGTGGAGCTCAATGGGGCGGACCGGGTTCGCCTTACGTACCACACGCGGCGCCTCGGCTCCTTCACCCATGACGTCACCCTTCCCGTCGTGCAGGAAGAAGGTCAGTGGAAAATCGCCTGGCGATGGGACCTTCTCTTGCCTGAGCTTGCCCTCGGCCGGACCGTCACCACATCCGTGATCGAGGCTGCAAGAGGAACAATCCGAAATGATCAAACAGTGTTGGCTGCAGATGTTCCGGGCTTTATGGTATGGATTACGCCAAAAGACGTTGACGTTACCCGGGAACAGGAACTTCTTGCTGTTCTTGCGTCTTCGTTTCTCCAGCCAATCAAGGAAGTACGTATTCATCATCGCTATGTCGGAGACACGCTCTCCGATCTGCCTATTGCCATAGGCGTCGTCGCGGCCAATGCCACACAAACGATCCGGGAACTCAAACAGTTTACCGGCGTCACCCTCACACCTGCACGCGCACGGTGGCACAATCCCGCAAGCCCCGTTGACCTGGGACAACTGAAAAATACCGCCTATGACGAGTGCTGCTCCTGGCTCTACACAACAACCAGTTACGACGGCGTGAGCGCAGTCGAGGGACAATACAATAAAATACTGAAAGGAAAAAACGGCGGAACACTCGCTTTGTATGACGAAAACGGCATTTTTATACGCATGTATATAACAAATCAACAACAGGATGGCAAAGATGTCACCCTGAAGGCACCATGAATATCCCTCGCTTAAAGCCTCACCCATGTCAGATGTATTCACATGAATAAGCGTATAGTCATACTGCTTATTGCAGTACTCACAACACTCCTGTACTACGCCCCAATTCTCCACTCGGGAGGACAGTTAGGGATACAGGATTGGGATCAAAACTTCGCCTGGAACGAATTTGTCCGTACATCCATACTGAAGTATCACCAATTCCCATTCTGGGATCCCTACCGTTGCGGTGGCACTGCTCACTTCGCCAATCCCCAAATCAGCGTGTTATCCATTCAAACACTGTTTGTGCTTGTGTTCGGAACGGTCATGGGCATTAAAATCGCCGTATTCACACACGGCTTTATCGGTTTTATCGGGGCATATCTGCTCGCCAGATATTACAAACTCAGCACGCTTGCAAGCATCATGTCGGCCATTTTGTTCTCTTTTAACGGAATCGTCGCTTCGTTTCTTTCTACCGGCATGATTCCGTTTATGAATTATGTCTACACGCCGTATATTCTCTATTGCTTTTTGAGAGGCAAGGAACACGCGCGATGGCTTGTCGCAGGAGCGTTCATCTTTGCACTCAGCTACTTCTACTCATCACATGTTCTGCTTCTTTTGATTGTATATTTGGCGCTCTACGCTGCTTTTTCCGCGATCATTGCGCGTGATAGTCAACCTGTGATCCGATTTCTCATATTTGGGGTGTTTAGTGCTCTATTTGCTGCGCCAAAACTCGCTCTTTCCTTGCAACTCATGCTCCAGTTTCCCCGACATGTGCATGATCCCTCAGGATATACCCTGCACAGTCTTGGATACTTCTTGACCTCCTGGAGTCAGAATCTGTTTCGCGCCATGTCCTTCACTGATTTCTCTTTTGCTGCAGATGAAAACTCTGTATACCTCGGTATTGTCCCCTTATTGCTTATGGCAATTTCTGTGCTTAATTGGCGTAAATACCTCACTCAATACCTGCCTGAACTTTTTACTTTTATTTCCATTGGGTTTCTTATGATGGGTGACACATTTTCACCATCGCCTTTTCAGGCACTCAAACAACTTCCTTTATACGCGTCGTTTGGTGTAGCACAGCGATTCAGATTAATATTCATACTTCCTTGTATTATTTTCGCAGGACTTGGGTTTGACCATGCTACAGACGGGCCGATTCGAAGATACCGAAATTTCCTCTGGCCTGTACTCGCCGGCATTATCTACATTGATCTTTTACTTTTCTCTCATACGAATTTCCTCTCCCAATCCCTTATCATCAAAGATACGTTTACGCCCACCGTGTCCGAAACGTTCACGCAAATATCATCCCTCGCGCCTCCCGCGTATACATACGTTCAGGGAAAAATTCCGCACGATTGGGAACACTCGAAGGTCTTTTCGCCTTACTCTCATGAATTTATTGCACTACGGGAAAACATCGGTACCGTTTCCTGTTACGACGCGATAACGGATACGGTGTTTGCCGTGGGAAACGATGACGAAAGCTATCGCGGCGAATGGTATACGGCATTGGGTGATCGGAAGGTAACGCTCGTCTCGTGGACTCCGCACAGCATAAGTCTTGCGGTAGAGAGAGGAAAAACTAACACCGCAGATATGCTTGTGCTGAATCAGAATTACTATCCCGGATGGTATGTTCACGAAGAAAACCAACTCCGACCTGCATATAACTATAAAGGTCTACTCGCCAGTCCGATAAACGAGCATTCACAGCGCATCACCTTTGTGTATAAGCCGTATCGAGGACTCCTTGATCAGGTGCTACATCTGTTGCGATCTGGTCGGTAATCAACGATTCACGCTTCTCTCTTCAACCCGAGGCGCTTGTTCTTTGCACTCTTGGCCACAAAGTTCCTCAGCGCGCGTGCTTGTTGATCTTTTCCATGTATCTTTTGGTGTTCTATATATGCAATCCGAATACGTTTATAAGATTCAGAAAAATTCTGAAAGTGCTCCCACGCAGGCGGGGAGTGCTCTAATGCCCGCCTGATATACGGAGGGACTTCAACCGGTCCGGTTTCTATGTCTTTGGCGGGATCAAAGACATGGACAACTGCAGCCAATCCCGCTGCGGTCATTTTCTTTTCTGCAATGAGCTTGCGAATTCGCTCCCGATTTGCAGGGGAGAGGACGCTCGTTGATCTGCGCGGGGAGAAACGCTGAGCAAACCGTTCTGTGTCGATGCCTTTTTCTATACTATCAATCCACCCGTAACACAGCGCTTCTTCAACCGCGTCGTTATACGAAATTCGGGGCTTTCCTGAATCTTTTTTGTAGTAAATAAGCCAGATGTCCGGCGCCGTCTTGTGATTCCGGCGAAGCCATGCACGCCATGCGCGCCGATTGGTTACGTAGAGCGTTTTTCCGATAGTCGCCATGAGAAGAAGTAAAGAAGCCTCTGTGCGGAAGGAGCGAGATTTGAACTCGCGTGAGCCTTGCGGCTCCCAAGGTTTTCGAGACCTGGCCGTTTAACCGCTCCGGCATCCTTCCGTTGGCGCTCCCGCGCAGAATCGAACTGCGATCAGAGGTTCCGCAAACCCCTATTCTATCCGTTAAACTACGGGAGCGTTCTGGGCAGAAAACTAATGTTTTCTTCCCAACGTTCTTTCCTCTATTGTGTCGCGAACTATTCACATACGCTACGCATGTTCGCGACGGATTGCTAATGTATTCTGTCGGTCTACTGCAGACTTCGTCTCAATAATTTTCCCCACAAAGGGTCGTAGCTATTTCCTCTCGGGCTGCATGCTTGCGACGCGTTATTCGTCGACTAAAACACCCCATCCTGCTCGTAGGCATAAATCGGGTGTGGCTGTATTATACCCTGAAAGTACGGATTAGAAAAATCAGTGGCCTTGTTTCTCCAGGGGAACTTTTTCAGAAAGCCAGGTTGCTGCGTTGTCCACCCACGACTTTTCCGGGGCTTCACGGAAGGGGATGTGCTGCGCGATAAGCTCCCGAACCTTCTTCCCGTCTGCATGACCCAATAAAATAATAACCCGGGTTCCTCTCTTGGGATTAAGCACAAGAAGCGTCTGTCCCCATTGTTCCTCGAACCAAAAATCGAAAAATTCTTCCCATCGGTAGAAATGTCCCGCACTATCGATCCCCAAATTCGTTATCGCATGTTCAACCTCTTCCGGGGGGACCGTTGATAATACGTAGATCAAAAATACAACCGACACAACTGCAGCAATAAGGAGAAACTCTCTGGCAAAAAGCAAAATAACAATGAGAAGAAATACGATGGCACCGATGTTGGTAAAATATTCCTTATCCCGTTTCTTAAAAAGCCGGGAGGGAGAAGACCAGGAATAGAGGACTTCTTTGCGTTTTTCTCCTAAATTGGTCTTGGCTTGCTCCATGCTTTCAGTATATAACCCACATACGAAAAACTCTACCCCTGTCCAAACGCCGGCAACCCTGCCCACCAGACGAGTGCCACCGACGCTATTCCCATCCCAACGCCACCCAGGATGTCTATAACATAGTGCTGCTTGGTAAACACGGTGGACAGCGCGATAAGCGACCCGGTCACCCAGCTGTACACTGCATACGCGGGATGAGCAAGCGCAAGAAAATATGCGCAGAGAAACGAAATAAATACATGGGAACTGGGGAATGCATTGGTGTCCTTGTCATGACGATATAATAGAAGAAGAATCTTATGAAGCCACGTTTCCGGATCGATCTGAGGACGGGCAACACCATTTGGCACCAGGTACCAAAAGAGCATTGCTGCAGCTTTTGCGATGATCAATGCAGCCAGAAATGCCGTTTCGTACTGCGTATTCCATAAGGCAACCACAACAATCGCAATAAACGGGAAAAAGAACGCATACGGAAGCACAAAAATGGGGATAAGGGGAATATGCGCGTCAAACCGGGTTTTCCAGTAATACCGGGACTGCCGCCGATTCAGAGGCAAATACAGCGCACTCACCGCCAAAAAAAGACACAGCAGAACAACGTTGAGTATCATACCGGGGTAATCCTAGGTGCAAGAATCAATGCCACCATTTTACGACGACAGCCCGAACAATGCAAAATATTCTGGCATCATTGATTTTTCGTCACAATCTTCTTGTCCATAGGTAATCCATGAATATGTCTATAATATAGTCAATGACATTCATGCGCTCACTCTTTTCGCCTCTACAGGCACATCGCGTTTACCTGATTCTTATCGTTTTATTTGGAATCGCCATGAGAATCAACAACCTTTCGCTTACGGCGTGGTCGAACGTCGCCTTTGATGAAAGTCGCGACATGCTCGTTGCTCGCCATATTGCAGAGCATGGAGAACTCATTTGGCGCGGCCCATTTGCCGCCGGCAGCAACAATGAAATAATGAACTCTCCGCTGTACTACTATATACTAGCCGTTATTTGGTTCATTGCGCGGTCGCCGCTCGCCATGTCATATGCGTGGGCACTCCTTCTTAGCACGATTATTATAATCGCGTATAAAACAGGCAGAGAAATCTGGGACATAAAACTTGGCCTTCTGTTTGCGCTTCTAGTGGCAATTCACCCGGAGATGATCAGCAATAGCAAGCAAATATCACAGCCATTTTTGATTCCGCTTCTGACAAGCGGCTTACTATGGACGATTTGGACCAAAAAAAGACGATCCCCACTGGACATATCGCTTACGGTTACACTTGTATTTGCTGCTTTGCATATTCACATTGGCGGCCTGCTGCTTGTTCCTGCTTACGTTGCTTGGGCGGTATATTTATCCATTAAGGGTTATATTGGCTCGAAAAAGGTATCATGGTTACTGATCCCGCTAGCAACTCTGCTAGCAAATATACACCTCTGGCTTGTTAGTACGTACAAAACGTCGTACCTCGACCAGATAACATACGCCCGTGCCTTGATAGAGGCACAAGCCGGCGCATTGATTTTTTTCATGGGACAAGCGGTCGACTCCACTATGAGCAACGTATTCTGGCATGCTTCCGGCGGCGTTGTGTTTCTCCTTATCTCAGGAATGATTGCAGTGACAATCTACGCACTACGCAAAACACAACATCAACCACTGCGAATGGGAGCCTATCTGTATATGCTCTGCCTCGTCTTTTCTGCGATGTTTTGCGCATCGTTCTTTCGCCCCGAAATACTGCCCACCTACGTTTTAAGCACAACACTCTTTTTCCTCATTATCATAGCGATCTTTCTTCGTATTGCAGTTCAGAGACACGTCCTCCTCGGCATTGTGACAATCGCCTGCATCGTGCTGCCTATGATGCTGGTCTCCACAATTTTCACCGCATTTCCACGGCACCGCAACCCACAAACCGAAAGAATGCGCTCCTTAGCCGCTGCGATACATCAGGACTTTACTAATCACTATGGTGAGGCAGTTCTGCCAATATTCGGTGTAGAAGCACTCGTTTCAGATGAAATCCCAACGACCAACTGGTCCACGGCTGGATTATGGTTTTATCTCGAAAAATATTTCGACACACAACTCATTACACTTTACGACAAGCACAATAACTATTTACCGGTGTATCCAGCCGCAACCTATGTCTATGTCTTCTGTGGATACAAAAATGCGGCAGAGAACGGACTCAAATGCCTAAACCGCCTAGAAGCCGAGCGGGGAAGCATCCTTACCAATCCGACGCTCGTCTATACTCACGGACCCACCAAACTTTGGCGTTACGAAATAATACGCCACAGTGCCGACGGCGTTTTATTCCGCAACTAAAACCGCGTCGACTGACGCAGGTGCGCCGCATAGGCATCACGACAAACAAAAAAAAGGGGGGACGAAACGCATGGTATTAAAGACGGTTTTTTTACTCTTGCGGAGGGGACAGGACTCGAACCTGCAAGCCCTTTCGGGCGCCAGTTTTCAAGACTGGTTCCTTACCATTCGGAGCACCCCTCCAGTTCTGCGGAGAGTGTGGGAGTTGAACCCACTCATCGCTTGCGCGATGCAGGTTTAGCAAACCTGTGCCTTACCGTCCAGCCCACTCTCCAGTGTGCGTATTATATCAATAGAAAGCGATCTAGTCTCTAGAACGCACCAGAAGGGCTGCGCCCCGATGAACCTGGACTGTGGCTTCTTTGGCTTGTATTTCGTTGCTGACACCTAATGTCGAACCGGTTTTGAATTTGCGCCGCGTCACGTCATATTTAAAACCTTTTAAGGTAATAATCGCATCACCACCAAACGGAAAAACAGAAAAATACCGATACTCAGGACGCTTCTCTACTCTCTCTACACGTCGCACAACAATAGAAATTTCACAAAAGTTATCCACAATATATCCTTTTAGATTGTGCGACGACAACCTCAGAAGAACCTGCATCCCCGCAAATCCATGATCAAAGCGACTCCCCAATGCCCCAAACATCCAGACTTCTTTTGCTTTCTGCTCTATGGCATACGCTGCCGCAAGCTCCAGGTCTGTGGCGTCTTTCTCGGTCGGATACTGTGAAACCACCGGAACAGTTTTCTTTATATGGGCTAGCTCCCGTTTCGTTACTGAGTCAAAGTCGCCGATGGCAATATCTGGGATGACCCCATGAGCAAGAAGCCACCACGCCCCCCTATCCACCCCGACAATGTGGGAATATGTCTTGATACGCCCAAGAAGTGCGGCATCGAGCGTTCCACCCGCAACGATCGCGATTGTTGTTACCTTTTTCATATTATCGGGCTATACTGACGGCCCAAACGCTTCGTGCACCCGCACGCTTGAGCGTCATCCCTGCAGATCTCATGGTCGCCCCGGTCGTAAACACATCATCAAACAGAACGATAGTTCTGTCCTGCTCAGCCATTCGCGTTACCGCAAAAACACCATGCATATTGCGCATGCGCGCTTCCCGACGCGCTACCTCCGCCTGAGGCACAGTCGTACGCGTGCGCCTGAGTATATCGGCGGATACAGGAATATGCAACGCATCGGCAACGATGCTGCCTAGGATTTCCGACTGATTAAACCCCCGGTACCGCTGACGGGAAGGATGAAGCGCGATCGGCACAAGACGGGCAGAGTCGCCGGGCACGAGGGCCAGCGCCTCACGGGGAACAAGCGACACAAATTCAGCCGCAAGATTTCGAACGAACCGATACTTAAGCGCCTTTATCGCATCGCGGACAGCGCCGTCATAATGGAAAAAGCTCGTCAGTCCGTCAAGCGCATAGCGCGTATGACACCGGGGGTGCGTTTGGCCAGCCATGGCCGGGCGTTCACACATGGGACACAGGGATTCAGATGGAAGAATTGGGCGTATGCCGCGGCGGCAATCAGGACAGAAATACTGTCCGAATCTCCCACAGGTGACACATCGTCTGGGGAAAATATAATCTATCAGGGCCATTGACCCTATTATAAGTGGAGATGCCGAGTAATGAGCTCGGGTCCGAAAGTGTGCATCGTCAACATCTACAAGCGTAGTCCGTTTAATTCTGTGCACACGACGAAACGGACAAATACGTCTGCACAGGGTTGACCGAATTTGTACACCGACACGCGCCGATCAACGCATGCCTGACGGTCCGGCTAAGTTTCCACCCCGAGTACCTCACCGAACGAAGGACAAACGGGATGACTCCTTATACTCGCGCGAATGCGTAAGCTCGGGAGTACTTGGAAGCCAGTTTCTGCTCAAGAAGAGCAAGCTTTGCCTCAAGTGCTTCTACTGTTTTATCAGCAGATAGTGTTTGATAAAGTTTTGCGGCTCTTTTATCATCGCCGGCTTGCAGTTGTTAATGTACGTCTCTCGTCGAATCAATCATCCCCTCTATTTCACTTTCCCCCGGAATTCCCGTTCAAGCTCTCGCCGTTGGTCTTCCCGCCGTTTTGCTTCGCGTTTTTCAAACTGTTTTTTGCCTTTGGCCAGACCCACTTCCAGCTTGATATGGGGGCCTTTAGTATACCAAGCAAGCGGGATGAGGGTCAAATTGGAGCCTTCGATCCGTCCTTTCAGGCTCATGAGCTCCTTTTTGTGCAAAAGCAGCTTCCGGGTTCGCCTGGGATCATACCCTTCAGGACGGGCATATTCAAACGGAAAGATCTGGGCGCCGACCAGGTACGCTTGGGTGCCGATAATACGGACAAACGCGCCATCAAGCTGAGCGTGGCCGCCACGCAATGACTTCACCTCAGCCCCAAGAAGCTGAATTCCTGCTTCGATTTTCTCGAGGATCGTATAGTCATGGAATGCTTTCGAATTTCCGATATGCATGGCCCCATTGTACGCTATTTCAGTTCAAGAGCGTAGATTTTTCCGGAGGAAAGGAGAAAAATCTTCTTAAGTTCCTCTGCTACCACGAATCGCTGTGCCTTGAATTCGTCGCTCCACCGGTACTGTGCCAGGTACGCTCCATCCCGGTCCAGAACAACAACCCTGCTGATTGTACGGTCTAAGATATACACATTTTTCGCCTCGTCACTCGTATACACCAGGAGATCGGCTTCAAGCGCAGGCTCAACTCCTTTGGGGATAAATGTTTCCTCTTTGCCCTGAACGAACCGCATAATTCTGCCGATCCGTGTGCCTATCCACACGGCGCCATCAATCGTCATGGTGGTGGCAGTGGCAAAATCCGGAAGGGTATCCGGGTTCAGGTATTCACGCAGGGGTGAAAATCCCGATTCGACGGCAACATACTTCCAAATCCGATTTTTCTGCGTATCCAGGATGTAGATGTTTCCCCCAAACGAAACAAATGACGGCGTATCGCCCCATGCATCATCCTTCTTAATCACCAATGTCGACTTTTTGTCACTCATCCGTAGCTCAACCACGCCCTCCGGGGTGAGCGCGTAGGCTTTGTCTCCGTGCACGGCAACATCGCGGACGCCCGACACAATCTCTCCACCTCCCAGGATCGTCGCGTTTTTGGTGGCGACATCAAGCGCATAAATTGTTTTTCCGATCTGATCGGCAACCACAAGCGTCTTGCCCTCCAATACGAATGCGCTTGCCTGCGCCCCCTGTTTCACCAGGCTCATATCAAAAAAGAGTGTTGGCGGCGCGTCCACGATCTGCATCGCCTGCGTGAGGTTGTCATTTATTTGCGCATACAGCGAAGTAACGTCCCGCCCTTCTCTGGTACGGGCATTGACACGGCTAACCATTGGCTCCAAGGTGGTCTTGGCGGCCATAAGCCGCTCCCGACCTTTTATGGGATTGAGTGCAAGAAGCGCAACCCCCTCCTCAAATGCATGTTGCGCTTGCTCATACGCCGCCCGCACATCCTCATTTGTCTGGGTATTCATCTGCTTGACTATACCAAGGCTCACACTCACCAGAAACAGAAACGTCAGGATAACGGCAGCAACGCGCGGGATATTTCGGGGATTCTCCCGTATATGAGAGAGATCATAAAAAAACGAACGCACCCAGGATGTGATCTTCGTCCAAAACCGTCGCACGCCGACAAATGGAGACGTCCTGCTCGTGCCGTGTACGGGTTCAGCGTCAACGAATTCCTCTGACGATTCTTCCGGGACGGCGGGCACGGGAACGGGCATCTCTTCCTCAAATGCCACCGCAGTATAGACAAACGCGACGCTTCCCTCTCCTCCTTCCCGTTCATGAAGAATAAGCGTCAGCTTTTCGGCAACCTCTTTGGCGGACAGGTGATCAAAGAGGCCTATAATTTCTGACGACGGCAACGACCGGGAAAAGCCAGCGGATGCCAGAAGAAGCGTATCGTCTTTTCTGATTTCTCCGGAAATTGCCCCATCCTGGTGCATGAGCTTGGCAAGCTCGCTTCCCCGCTTCACATACACGAGTCCATCTCCCCGCATAACCAGATACACCACTTTTCCCACAGGAACAAGCAGAATAAGGCTTGTTAAGGACGGGTCTGTCAAACCATCAGCAATGCGCTCAATTTCCCTGAGACTTGCCGGCTCTGCGGCAAGCTTCTCGCCGAGCAAGGACAGTATCCGTACGCCCTTTTGCTGTGCAAGTCCGTTGGGATCGGTAATTTCCACAATTCCATACCCGTTCGGCTGCACGAGTACTTGTCCCCAATGCTTGGGGTCAGCAGGTCCTACAGCAAGGCCAACATCGGATTTCACGCGCATGTATCTATCTTAGCAGAGTACTTGGGAGATTTCGCCCGAATATGAGGCTTAAAGAAGCACGAGTGCCAGAAGAAATGTCGCGATAGCCGCCAGAAGATGAATATAGACGAGAAGCCGCAATACCGGCTCAAATGATTCTTCCAGAACATCGGCCATCAGATGCTCCTGACGCACCATGACAACAGCAAAAATACTATACACAGCAAGCCCGATGAGGACGAATGCCTTAAGAATAACTCCTGTGATTATGGCGATATCAGTATTCATGGTGTTCCCGGAATTTGCTCAATAAGCGCGCGAATTTTTTCGACGACTTTATCAGGATTTGGTACCTTATCAAACTCAATATTCGGCATTTCCCCCGCCGTCTGTACCTGGATGTTTCCGTAGTTAAAGAACGTAGCAAAAATTCCTCCCGAGGCGTACGAGATATCCTGAATTTTATTCAGTTCCGCCTGGGAAAATTTCTTATACAGAAGATAGTAAAAATCGATATCGATAATCCGCTCGTTGGTTACGATGTAGATGTTAAAAAACCATCCCAAGAATTTAGCGAGAATAAATCCGAAGGTTCCGACATACCAAAACAGGCTCCCCACAATGATGTATCCGGCGGGAAGGGAAAACGTGAGGCCAACCGCGCTAACAACTAACGGTAGGATAAACCCCGGAACCAGGAGCAGCAATACGGCAAGCAGAACCCATGGAAGGTTGACGATAATGTGCTGTCTCAAAAACAGGACGACGATTTCTTCGGCTTCCTGCGTTTCAAATCTTACGCCATCCGGATTTACGGCAAAACTCGTCAGCGGTCCCATTCTGTTTCTGGTTACATGGGAAATAGGCGGATGTTTCTGCGGGATCTTCTTTCCCTGTTTCTTGGCGGCAGAATGGGGCGATTCAAATATCGTCGGCACAGCGGTATTGTACTACACACCCCTACTTTTTCTCAATGTTGAAGAGTCCGGACTTCAGGGAAATCTTCCCGGGCGCCCGCAGATTGAATGCTTTATAGAAGTCATTCCCGTTAATCGACACGCTCCCCTTGTTCGTCTGGAAGGTAACTGTTGCTGTTGTTCCGCCGTCGGAATACGTCACGCTGACGGCCGACACACTGGTAAAGCCTCCAATAGCCCGAAGGTCGCCCATACTGTACGGATTGCCGGTCCAACAGGATCCCTGCGGGGTTACTCTTGCGCTGTCACCTCCACCCTGAAACAAAACCGTCCATCCGTTCAGGATATCCGCCATTTCCTCACTAGTCAGCCACGGATGACTCCTGCCGCAGTTGTCCCCGGAACGATCCCGATACCAGCCTTTGTAAAACCATGGGCTCCCGGCGATCTTTTCGTATGCCTGAGACGTCCACCCCGATCTGCCGTTTGACGTATCCCAGAAGCCCGGAGTTGAATGACCGTTGCTTGAGTATGACTCCTGATACCCCCCGCTCGTTGAAGCGTACCAGGTAGAGAACGGTGCACCGTTGGCATAGACGACCTTCCCCCGCGTGGCGTTCACCGCCTCTTCCCATTTTCCGCCTTTGGGACTGGGCTTAAATACCTGGCAACTCTCGGTGGCGCAGATCGTCCCTCCCCGAGCAAGTGCGTAACTTCGTGCAGCTATGGCTTGTGCCTTCAGGGCCTCCATGCCACCCTCATCCCCCCAGCTTCCCGGCATCTCATAAATACGTTTGGCATACTCTTCCAGAGAATACGATCCGTATCCGGACACGTTAATCTGCGCGTCTGGATTATGATCCTTGATTTCTATGCCCGACCCATAATATGCCTTCAGAATCTGTTCGTAATTCTGCCCACTCTTTGCGCGTCCAAACGCTCCGTATTGGCTCATACCCTTAAAGTGCGGCGCGCCGAAACTAAATGCCGCAAACGCCGGGGAAAATCCCGGATTGTAGTCAGGTCGGCTGGCCGTGTCGTCAGCCAGTGGCACATCACCGACGGTGGTTTGAAACGTTCCTGTTTTGGCGCTCAGAATTGACTGCTGAAGCGCGGTCAAATTTGCAATGATTCCTGATAGCTTGATCTGGTATGCTTCCGCGTCCGTCACGAGTTTTCGCACCGAGGCCGCACGTTTATCTGTTTCTTCCTTCAGATATGCAAGGGATGACCGCTCCGCTTCCAGATTTTTCTTTTTGTCTTCCAAGTCCTTCACGGAAAGTGCCGTTTGCGTAATAACTTTCTTGTCTTCGTTGATGACCGCCTGCTGGTAGGCAAAGACGCGCAGGAGACTTCCGATATTTGATTCCGCCAAAAACGTCGCAAACGGGTTATTCAATGTGTTACGGATGTAAAATTCACGAATACGCCTACTTGCCACACCCACAAATCCTGACAATTCCCGCTCGCCCTGCGCTATGGCTGCCGCCTTTTTTATGACATCCCCCTCTATACTCTTTATGCGATTCTGGAACGCGGCAATATCAGATTCCATCTTCTTAAGTGCCGTCACGTGCGGCTGCTTGGCCGCTTCCATCTGATTCCATGCTTCCTGACATTTGGCTATTTTACCTTTACATTCAATCGCATTGGTACAGGTCGGGTCACATTCTTGAGCCATCGCTGAAGATGTCATGCTAACACTTGCCAACATGGCAAATCCGATAAGAAAACCGTGGAGGATTTTTTTCATACAGAAAAACACACGACCATTTGGGGCATTAGGAATGAATTCTTTTCTCATTGTAGCATCCCCTAACCTTTATTTTCAAAACGGTATTTGATAGACTATACCTATGCGTAAAATTGCGCTTATTATCGGTCTATTCCTCCTTTTGGGGTCACTAGTGGCTCAGCCGCTGTATGCCCAAACGCCCACACTCGTTCAAAACAGCATCTGCGACACGATCCCTGATTCGGGAAGACGAGGAGAGTGCGACAGTTGCATGGGCGACAACTCTGGAGTGTGGACTGCGCTGGGCTGTATCAATATCGCTAACATGGATAACCCTGATCCTAGCGATTTTCTGACAACGCTTCTGGATCTTGGCATCGGTCTGGGCGGAGGCATCTCTTTCTTGCTTATTTTATTTGGCGGACTGCAGATTATGACAAGCGCGGGGAATCCTGAACAGCTCAATGCGGGACGCGAGCTGGTAAGCGCAGCTATCACCGGACTTCTGCTCGTTATCTTTTCCATTTTTCTCCTACAGTTTATCGGTGTTAATATTATCGGTATCCCGGGATTCCGGGGCGTATAGCTATGACGGATAAACTACTGGCGCAATCGCTCTACATTCCCTGGGGACAGGATGGCGGAGAAACGAGAATCAAGGGACTGCTGGAAGGGGGCTCATGGGGCATGGGCGGAGGCGAAAATTTTACCCTCGGCTCCATTATCAGCCGCTCAATGGACTATATCTTTATTTTCGCGGGCGTGGGACTTCTGTTGATGCTTCTCGGGGGTGGATTTACGTTTCTTACCAGTGCGGGCGACTCCAAAAAGCTTGAGCAGGGCAAGCAACAACTGACCAACGCGCTTTTGGGGTTCACGATCATCTTCATTTCATTCTGGCTCGTTCAGGCGCTGGGATTTATGTTCGGACTGGACGCGGTCCAGAATATTTTCCAATAACATACAGCTACGCGCCGTATCTTCTTCGTCTCCTGGCAAACTCTGCAATCGCCTCATCGAGCTTTTCCGGAGTAAACTCAGGCATGTACCAGTCAACAAAATAGAGCTCACTATACTCGCTTTGCCAAAGAAGAAACCCGCTCAACCGCTTTTCTCCCCCCGGCCTGATTATCATATCCGGATCAGGGATGCCAGCCGTATCGAGGTATGCACCAAAGGCTTCCGACGTCAGTGATGGCACTGAGGCCGAAGGAACCCGCTTGACGGCTCTCATGATCTCATCACGTCCGCCATAGTTGAGCGCAAAAAGAACGGTGATACGCCTGTTGTCGCGGGTTAATTCCATCAGCTTTCGTAATGATTCTTGAATATCGGGAGCAAGCTTTGACACGTCTCCCACCACTTTTATCCGCATCCCCTTCTTATGCATCCGCATGCCGTACGCATCAAAGCCCCACCGAAGAAGTTTCATGATGCCTCCGACTTCGTCTTCTGCCCGTTTCCAATTCTCCGTTGACCACGCCCACAATGTCAGATATTCAACACCGCTATCGGCGGCGTGCTCAATAAGGGGCTCCAGGATAGCCGTAGCCACACGCCGGTGACCCTCAATAACCGGCAGGTTCCGTTCGCGCGCCCAGCGCCGATTGCCATCCATGATGATGGCAACGTGTCGTGGTATTTCCTTTTTTGTATTCATATCCTCAAAACAGATGTCCCCCGCTCGTATGCGCACCTGGAGCAGGTGTATTTATAATAACGGTTTCAATGCCTACAAGGGTATTTAATTTTTCCAGAACGCGCTCCTGGTTGGCTGCCTCACAGAGTACGTGAACATTGGGTCCCGCATCAATCGTAAAGTAGACCGGCAATCCTTCGTTTCTCCATGTGACAACCGCATCCATAACAGCCCGTGTCGTATCATTCCAGTACAGAAGTGGCGGTGTTTGAGATTGCATAACTGCGTGCATATCCAGACAATCCTCTTCCGTGACTGCCCCGAAAGCCGCAAAGTTCTTTTCTTTCAGCGCTGTTTTCATGCGCTCGATTCGTCCCGAAACAGCAGAAAGCCGGTCAGAAAGACGAGGACTGGTCGTAATCGTTTTCATGCCATCGCTTGTCGAAATCTTCTTCATACCGGAATCAACGATAACCAGAAGATCGCGCACGTCCCAGTGCGTATGGGGGTACAACGAATAGGCAAAGGAGGAATCCGAAGAAGTCCCCTCCTCCCACAAGACAAATCCGTCGGGAATACTGCGACAGGCGGACCCTGACCCTAATCGGGCAAACACGGTCATTTCTTTCTCCGAAACGGCAATCCCCGCTGCGGCAAATGCGGCAACCGTAAGCGCGGCAAATCCTGATGCGGAAGCGGCTGCTCCTGCACCTTTGGGGAACGAGTTTTTTGTCACCATTCGGGCATGCAGAGACATACCTATGTGTGTACGTATAAGGTCGAGACTGTGTATCGCACGCTTTTGTTCGTCTTCCGAAAAATCCCCATCCAGCAGCATAACCATATCGCTCGTATATCGAGGGGAAAATTCCACGGTGGTCGTCGTAAATGCACCGGACAAATTCATGGAAATCGAACTGTTGAGCGGAAGGCGTAAATCCTCATCCTTCTTGCCCCAATACTTAATGAATGCGATATTTGCCGGTGCTATGGCCGTTGCTTTCATGCGTCTATCCGTGCCCCTTCTGCGTTTGGCGTCACATTCATTACTTCACCTGCGGCTTTGGCGATAGCGGCTTCCACTGCGGCTTTCCGGTCAGGCGGAACAACGGCAATCATACAATCCCCTCCTCCTGCACCGGAAAGTTTGGCGCCCCACGCACCTGCCGCTTTTGCGGCGCCGATTAGCGTTTCCAATTTTTCAGAGCTTACCCCTAAATCGCGTAAATACTCCTGATTAAAATCAAATAATTTCCCTACCCGTTGCCAATCACCTTCAAGCATACGCGTATGTGCTTCACCGACAAGCTCTGCGATTGCCTGAAAAATCCGATCCACCTTATGCTCCTCCCGTTGCCGCTTGGCAGCCACATCACGGACGATCGACATGGTGTCTGCCTTCATTCCGGTGTATCCAACCACAAGCGGCACATCGTCAAGAGCCACCGCGTCAACAGCTGTGCCATCCTGCTTTTCGTAAAGAAGCGTGCCGCCCCACACGGCAGCGGCGACATCAAATCCTGAGCCCCCGTCCTGTACTGCATGGGTTGTCTCATATGCCAGGTCAAAGAGTTCCTGAGGTGTCACTTTTTTTCCAAGAAACGTCCCGAGTGCAAACAGTGTTGCCACCGAGACTGCCGCAGATGACCCGAAGCCGAAATGCGAACTAAACTGGCTTTTTGTCTGTATCCTCAAACCCGACGGAACATTCGTCCAGTGTTTCCGGGCCACCAGAATTGCCTGAGAAACAAATCGCGTATCCGCTACGCCCGGAGCATCTATGTTCACGTCTGTCCCGTGTATTGCCTGTATGCTGACGGAAAGCCTGCTGTCGATGGCCGTAACCAGACAGGGGTAGCCATACACAACGGCATGCTCCCCCATTAAAAGAAGCTTTCCCGGTGCGCTTGCGGTTATCATGATTTTGCCTCCAACCGAACCCCGTCACCCCCCAGAAGAATATCCTGTCGGGCGTACCCATATTGTGAAAGAAGCGCATCTATTGCCTCCGGCTGCTTATGATAGCAAAGGACAAATCCAACGCCATCCGTCTTCCCGCCGCCGCCCAAAATTTTTGCTGCTCCCCCGATTTTTTCTATTCTCTCTATAAGGCCTTGCACTTTCTGACTCACCACGCCCATGGCAACAAGCGTGCGGTGCCCTTTGCGGATGGCATCCATAAGGAGGGCTTCGTCACCTGTTTTAAGTGCTATAGCAACGTTTTTCGTTTGCCGTTCATTTTCATTCATGACCGCTTCCAGGACATGTTCGTTTTTTTCCATCGCTTGTCGCACAAAATCAACCATTTCTCCCGTTGTTTCGCGGGGAGCTCCGGTATTGATAAGGAAAAAATGCTCAAGGGAACGATCCGGCACAAACGGCAACTGCCAGATGCTTTTGAGAAACTCCAGTTCACGCCGGTACCATATAAATCCACCCATCGTCACGGCCGTATTGTCCCCACCAGAAGGATTCCCGTGTTTTTGTTTCTCTATTTCATATGCCAGCTGATTGATAGCCACGGGATTCCACAATTTTTTGACAAAATAGGTAAAGGCGCCGGCCACCCCTACGGCAACTGCCGCAGATGAGCCCAGATGATATCCGGCAGGAATATCTGAAACGATTGTCACCCGAATATCAGGAACACGCGGGAGTTTATATGTTTTAGACAAAAAAGAAAGCGCATATTGAACATAGTCTGGAGATTCTGAAGAAACGATCTGTTGCCGGTCGTGTGCTTCAACGGAAACCGATAATCTGAGGTTCACGGTTGCCAGAAGCGCAGGTCTTCCAAACACAACCGCGTGCTCTCCCATCAAATGCACCTTCCCGGGGACAGAAACCGTAATCATAGAGGTTTTACTTTTATTCCATACGGAATGACCGCATCCGTCGCGGACTGAATCGTCCGCCGGACAACTGTTATCACCTTCTGGCCGATTACCGGTTCGCTATCGCGCTGATCCACCAGCTGTGCGGTAATATGTTCACCGTTTTCCAATTTCACCAGAACCACCGGATAGGGCGCCTGATACCCAAAGTCAGCAGGCGGAACACGGATGACCGTCCAGGACACGATAACGCCCCGCTTCCCGATCATTCGGGCAACATATTTTTGATTTCTCCAAACTTTTACCGGTGATAACATAATTATTTTTTCAAAATATGAACAACTGCGGTCGCCCCGCTTCCGCCGACATTGTGCGCAAGCCCTACTGTCGCCTTTTTTACCTGACGGTCATGTGCGGTTCCCCGCAGCTGATCGACCAATTCCACCACCTGTTTGACACCAGTAGCGCCGACGGGATGACCACAGCCCTTCAGACCCCCTGAGGGGTTGACGACAAGTTTTTTAGACGTTCCCAGTGTCGTTGCGCCCATCTGTATTTCACCAGCCGCCTGACCTTTCGGGAAAAATCCCAAATCTTCCATCGCCAATATTTCTGCAATGGTAAAACAATCATGAACTTCTGCAACATTTACGTCAGCCGGAGCAATTCCCGCTTTTTTATACGCCAATTCTCCCGCCTGTTTCGTTGCTGACAACTCGGTAAGACTCTTGCGCTGCGCTATCCCGAGCGTGTCTGTCGCAACAACCGAAGCTGCCACCAGTATGGATTTCTTCCCTCGTGGGACACGCGTTATCACGACAGCAGCCGCTCCGTCGGAAATCGGCGAACAGTCAAGAAGCTTCAGAGGATCAGCGACTTTACTGCTTGCCATAACCTTTTCAACAGTCAGAAGCGAGCGGAATTGTGCGTTTGGGTTCAGACTTGCGTGGTAATGATTTTTTACGGCAACTGCAGCCATCTGCTCTTCTGTGGTCCCAAAGGCTTCCATGTGTGCACGGGCGAGCATCGCATACAAACCGGGAAACGTGGCCCCCGCAAGACGCTCGGATTCATTCCCTGCACCCATAAGTGCTGTGGCAACATCATCCGGCTTATGGTCAGTCATCTTTTCGACGCCCAACACCACTACGGTGTCATATTGTCCGGAAAGCACACCATTAATTCCGTTATGAAGCGCAAGTCCTCCTGATGCACATGCGCCCTCCACCTTGAAGGCGGGAACCGGGAGATCCAATTCCTCAGCGAAGAATGCCCCCAAGTGCTCCTGTCCGCCAAGCATGCCTGAAAGCATATTGCCCACAAAAAGCGCCTCCACGTCTTTTTGCGCAATCCCTGCGTCCTTAAGGCTGTCTGTGACTGCCTGCTTGGCAAGCGCGCGGGGAGAAATACCCCACAGTTCTCCAAATTTTGTCGTAGCCACTCCGGTTATATATGCGTTCATATTTTATGCGTTTGTTTCAAATATCCGACGTAATCTATCGTCGTTTTCCTGGCAATTTGTTCGTGTACCGTTGTCTTTGTCGTTTTGCGCTTCTTTTGAATCTCGAGAATTTCATCAGTTACCCGCCATAAAAAGGCGTCTGAACCGGCGCCTGAACCATACGACGCCATAAACACCGTATCATCGGGTTTTGCGATATCAAGAACTGCCGCCAGCCCCAGCATCGATGATGCTGAGTACGGATTCCCTATGTGATCAACCGTCAACGACGGCGATACCTGTTCTTTCGTGAATCCAAGACGCCGGGCGGCATCTCTGGGAAACCGGGCATTGGGCATATGGAAAACACAATACGTTACATCGGTTGGGTCGATATGCGCTTTTTCCATCAGCTGCCGGGACGACCCCAGTATGTGGGTGAAATACGCAGGCTCTCCGGTAAACCGACCGGCGTGCGTGGGATACCGTATGCCATCGCGCCGCCAAAAATCAGGCGTATCTGAAGAATACGATGTATACGCTACCAATTCCGCACAAACCTGTTTGTTTCCCAATATGCACGCAACTCCCGCAGCGGCTGATGTGTATTCAAGCGCGTCGTGTGGCTTGCTTTGTGCGGTATCGGATCCTATGGCCATACCATAGGCGATATGTCCCGAGGAAACGAGGCCGGCAACCGCCTGCATGCCGGCAGTTGCGGCTTTACAGGCAAACTCTAAATCCGCAGCTAAATATGACGTACCGACTCCCAATAATTCTCCAACGATCGTTGACGTCGGATTCACCGCATACGGATGACTTTCGCTGCCGACAAACAGTGCTTCCATCTGTCCAGGCGAAAGCCCGCTTATGGCTATCGCATTTCCGGCCGCTTCAAGTGCTATCGTCACGGCATCCTCATCAACTCCGGGCACGGACTTCTCCGTTATGCCCAGGGATCCGGCTATTTCATCTCCATCCTTCTTCCAGGCTCTGGCAATATCCGCCAGGGCAATACGGTATGTCGGAATATAGGTGCCGTATGAAACAATGCCTGTCATACTCATTTGCCTCCCCGTCCTAAAGCGCTATGGGCACGCGCAAGTGTTCCCTGTTCGAGCGATGAAAGTAACGAAATTTCCCCTGCAAGCGCTGCTGCCCCCACGACTTCTGCCAACTCGTGGCTCGTGGTTACACCGAGAATCGCCAACGCCTCTTTCTGTGTCGCAAGACCGGTGCCGCCGCCCACGGTTCCTAAAAGTAAATCCGGCAAATACACACTTACGTAGAGATCCCCTCCTTGCACCTCACAGGCGGTAATACCCAAACTGCCTTCCACCACATGCGCTGGATCCTGTCCTGTTGCGATAAATACTGCAGCAACGATGTTGGCATATTGTGCATTAAATCCCATGGAGCCGCTCAGGGCGCTTCCGATCATGCATTTGGCCAGCCAAACATCGTACGCTGCTGCTGCTGACGTTTTCAATACTTCCCGTAAGACCGCCTCCGGAAGCGTCACTTCTGCCCAAACCTGAAAACCGCGGCCATGAACGGCATTCTGCCATGCCGGCTTTTTATCAACGCAGAAATTACCGGAAAGCGCTACGCAGGAAATACCGGTTTGTGTTTTAATGTAGGCTGCCATTGCTTCAGTGGCAATAGTCACCATGTTCAAACCCATAGCATCCGCGGTATCAAAAACAAATCGCACAAACCGATACGTTCCGACGCCGGACACGGTAAATGAGCTCAGGGTAAGGTGATGCGACGTGGCTTCCGCAATTTTTTTCAATTCACCAAACCGGGTATCCAAAAATTCTGAAAGCTTTTTTCCTTCGTTTATTCCGTTTACCCGAAACGCGGGCCCACGCGTGGCGCCGACTTTTTGGACATCAACAATAGCGCCGCCGGACATCGTAATTGCCTTACTTCCCCGATTCACGGATGCAACCAGCGCTCCTTCCGTCGTCGCAAGCGGAATATACCGTGCTTTTCCTGCAGATTCTTGATCCCCAACGAGAAGGGGGCCTGCGATGCCCAACGGAACCTGCGTCACGCCGATCATGTTTTCACAATTCCGTGCCGCTGCCTGCGCATCGTCGAGCGTGTAGCATCCAATATGCGGCACGGTCAGGGAAAGCTCTTTTTCCAGCGCCTTTCTGCGATCCGCAACTGATGAAAAATCACGAAGGTTCATAGGCTCCCTTTATTGTCCCGGGCTTGACCCGGAATCCATGCTTTATTTGAACGCAGATTCCGGCCCATGAACCGGAATGACAACAGTATGTTCATAAAAATGGAATTCGAAATATTCCCAACCGATACATCCACATGCTATACACACCCAATATCGGCAACACCACAAAGCTCACAACGGATATTTTTGCCAAATCGAGCTTCAGACCAAACCGCAAAGAGAGGTAGGCCAGAATAACTTTCCAAAACAGCAACACCGCGGAAAAGCTCAGATACAACGCACTAAAAACCATACCCTGAACGCTGGTTGTCCTGGGAGGAGGAATGAGGACATAAAGAATAGAGGTACTCAAAAACCAGATAAGCGTAGGGATGAGGGTGTACCCCCAGCCTAACAGAAGCCCCTTGAAGGTTCCCTTTGCTCCCACCAAATGCCCGACGACCCAAAACAGACCTACGGCAACGCAATAGGTTAAAAGAACTGCCGCAGCCAATACAAGAAAATGCCGGGTAAGCAAAAACGGTCGAAATGAGGCTGTTTTTACGATTGCCGCCGACGCAAAATACAACGATAACAGCACGCCGATACCCGCAAGCTCCCACAGGCTCCCCGAGCGCTCTATACGGCGGTACGTTTCATATGGGCGCACAATAAGACCGACGATATTTCGCCCCAGAGTAACCACAGTGGTAAGAAACGTGTCTTCCATGAACCAGCTTCCCTATAGAGATGTAGTCGAAGAATTGGGCTAAAACCCGCGCTGGAGAATGCTTGTGAGAATCACAACCGCAGATCCGATGAGGAGATAGAGTGTTCCCACAAAGAGCATTGCGGCAATAACCAAAACCGGCCACGGCATTACTTTCAACCGTTTGACCGCCGCTTTATAGTACGGCGTCAGCGGTCCAACGGTTTGCGGCGGCAACTCTGTCACCTCTTCCCACCGTTTCACAAATTTATTGTAGAGTGCGTCAGTCATATGCCTTTTTAAATAGATAAAAACAGTTCCACAAATGCCTTTCTGGCACGAAATAACTGCGATTCGGCGCTTTTGAACGAAAGGGCAAATTTGCTAGAAATTTCTGCGACAGACAAATTGTCAATATACTTGGACACTAGAAGGTTACGGTATCTCGGCAGTAATTTTGCAAGAACGGTCTGTATTTTTTCCTTCAGAATTGCGATATCAAGCGCTTCCTCGGGATTGAGCATCGGTGACACCAGCGCTTCAAGACCCGGCATCTGGGAAAACACCAGTTGTTTCATCTTCTTTCGGCGATAATAATCGATGATTTTGTGATTACAAATCGAAAAAAGAAATGTTTTTACGCTCGATTTTCCGTGAAAATCACGGATTGCTTCCAAAAATGCAAAAAGCGTGTCCTGCAAAATCTCCTCAGCATCCAGGGAGTTATTTACTTTCCCACGGATAAAAGCGGCAAGTCGCGGCGTATATCGTCGATAAAAAAGTGAGAGCGCATGCCGGTCACGGGACAACATCTGTGCAACTAGCTCCCTGTCTTCCGGTAGATATGCCATAGGCTAGAGTGTTACAAACTATACCATATCCCCAAAACTGCGGCAAACAACTCAGATAATTGACTCCCGCACACGCTTGCCCTACACTTATACATATGGAGCGTGTCTACGCGCAGGTTGCTATTGAAGACGTCTTTACGCCTGCTCAAAATTTTAATCAAATAGGACCCTTGGTCTCCGTCATCGTGAAAAACGCATTCATGCTTGCCGGAGTTATCGCGCTCGTCTTGTTGATTTTAGGCGGATTTGGGATAATAGCAGGTGCCGGTGGAGACACGAAACAACTTGAACAAGGAAAAAAAACTATTACCGGCGCAATCGTTGGCTTGATTGTGATCATTGGCTCATTCTGGATTGTCCAGATCATTGAGACGATCACCGGATTAACGCTCGTACCAAGATAACCTATGGCCACACCAGAAGACATCGTCGGAACAATAGACAATCCCCTTCCTGCTGCCTATCAGAACTTGGCGGGCTCTGCCGGTCAGGCAGGCGGACTTATCCTCTTCTTCTCCAATATTTTGAGACTGGTCTTTGTCGTGGCGGGTATTTACGCATTTATTAATTTCATTATCGCGGGGTACACCTATATGAATGCAGGCGGCGACTCCAAAGCGCTCGTGAGCGCTTGGGCGCGTATCTGGCAAACGCTTCTTGGACTTGTCGTCGTTGTCGGCTCATTTGCGCTGGCTGCACTTATGGGACAGCTTATTTTCGGAGACCCTCAGTTTATATTGAATCCGACATTATACGGACCAAACTAATATGGCAGCGGGAGAACAACGATTAGGGCCCATTGGCGGAGACGGTTTAGGGCCGTTTGGGAATCTCGGACGGTCATCCGATAAATACGCAGGCATCACGGGCATTCTGGATACCATAAGCTCCATTGTGGGATTTATGACCATCATTGCGGGCATCTGGTTTCTTTTCATGCTTCTGTTTGCCGGGTACGAATGGATCTCCGCAGGCGGCGATACGAAGAAAATCTCAAGTGCCCGCGACCGCATCACGCACGCGTTTACCGGACTTGTCATCGTCGTAGGCTCATGGAGCTTGCTGGCAGTGGCTGGCCAGTTCTTTGGCTTTGATATTTTGATTAATCCGAGAGATGTTATAAACAATCTCGGACTCTAAAAAACCATGAAACAAGAACTTCTTGCTCAGCTAAGAAACCCTGTCCTTCCCGACCTCATTGGCGGTGGAGACACTCCGGACTATAAAACAGGCGGAAGCGCGTTGGGAAGCCTTATTACAAGCATCGTCGGCGCACTTTTCATTGCCGGCTTTTTGCTTGCATTTTTCTTCCTTATCCAGGGAGGACTTAAATGGATTACCTCCGGAAGTGATAAAGCAAAGCTTGAACAGGCCCGGGACGAAATTACCAATTCCATTGTCGGCGTAATCGTTGTGGGCGCCGCATATGGCATAACCGTCGTGGTTGCGCGATTTTTCGGTTTGGAACTTGACCAACTGCCAATTCCGTCGGTAATACAGTAGTTGACAGCCGCCGAATAATTGCGCAACAATGAGACATAGGCTATAATACACACAAGTAAAGGCAAGGAGGATTTATATGAAGGTCTTTGCAGCAGATCCACAAATCACCATCAAACAACCGACAAACATCAAAATCGGAGACGTCGGACAACTCATTTCTGCGGTAGTGGGGACCCTGCTTATCATCGCTGCGCTTTTGGCCTTCTTCTACCTCATCCTCGGAGGCATCCAATGGATCACTTCTGGCGGAGACAAGGCAGGCATGGAAGCAGCCCGGAATAAAATTACCCACGCCATCGTCGGACTCATCATCGTAGGTGCTGCTTGGGCCATCATGTTGCTCGTCCAGAACTTCCTGGGCGTGACGATCATCGGCGGCCAGCTGAACTTCCCGACGCCATTCTAATCGTTTTTTCGAAGGTCAGCGAGGAACGGACCAACGTAAATAACGATTCCAGTCATCCAAACGAGACTTTTTCTTTCTCGCGACGTACGGATAATCATGCTACAATAGGTACATGGATTTCTTGCGCCTGTTGCCGCAATTTCATGTCTACGCTGAGGAGCTGCAGAACCTCGAAGGAGGTGTTGCCACGATCCGATCGCTGGAAACATTATTCGCGAATTTCGTCAGCACCATTGTCGCCATCTCCGGCGTTGCCTTATTTCTCATGTTCGTCACATCCGGATTTACGTATCTCTTTGCCGGAGGGGACCAGAAAAAAATGGAACAGGCAAAAGGTACACTAACAAACGCCGTCATCGGACTTGTTGTTATCGTAGCGGCATACCTCATTATCAGAATTATTAGTGTATTTACCGGGGTTGATCAGATCTTGCAGTTTGCGATACCAACGTAGGATAATACAAATAGTCATGAACCGATTTTTGCGCTTCACTCTCATAGCTTTCATGACGCTTTTAGGCGTTTCTTTCCTGTCGCCCGTCTTTGCCCAGGCACCGCCTGCGGCTAATCCCGCCTCCTGGAAGCATCCGTCAGATAAAGCGGTGGGAGACGCTATTTATGGTGACGAATACGTAAATCTCGAGTCATCCTGGAGTCTCGGAAATACGGTCGGCATGCTGGATATCTCCGATAAAATCGGCGGAACCCTCTGTATGGCAAGCACAGGAAACGTACAAGAGTGTGCTTCCAACAGTACGGTAGGAACGCTGGGGAAAATTATCGCCTCAACCTTTATGGAAAAACCCGCAGATACCGGAACATGGATTGCGGATATGGGTCACACGCTTGGATTTATCCCCAAGCCGGTGTATGCCCAGGGCATTGGATTTTCCGGCCTGGCTCCCCTTCTGCCGATCTGGAAAGCATTCCGCAATATCGCCTATCTTCTGATGGCCCTCGTCATGATTGTCCTGGGATTTATGGTCATGTTCCGCAAAAAAATAGATCCAAAAACCGTGGTCACCGCACAGAATGCCATCCCGAGAGTCGTTATCGCGCTCATACTTATCACTTTCTCGTACGCCATTGTCGGCCTTGCTATAGACGCCATGTACATCGTGCTGTACTTTGCTATTGCGCTGTTTAAGTCAACGGGCTACCTGCCTGCTCCCGATCCAGGAACAATCACCGGAATGTTAGCGGGAGACAATGCAACTGCGGAAGCACTGTATTCACAGGGAGGCCTGATGGCAAATTTCGGCGCGATAGAATGGGATCCCTACAAAATTCTCTTCGGATGGAATACGCAAGGATGGTCTGCCGGCGTCAGTGCGGGCCTCTCCATACTTGGCGTTTTGTCTGCTATTTTCCTTATACCTCTGAACATTGTCGGAGGTGGTGCGGCAACGATTCTTCTTGCGGCACTTCCGCTGGTACACCTCCTGCTGAGCATTGCAATGCTGTATCTCTTTATTCGGCTGGCATTTTTCTTCATCTCTGCATATATCCAGATTATCATTTCACTTCTCATGGCACCGCTGCAGCTTCTGGGAGAGGCGTTCCCGGGCAGCAATGCCTTTAGTTCATGGTTTAAGAATCTGGTAGCAAATCTTGCCGTGTTCCCCATCGGCGGCGCTATGTTCATGCTTTCTGCGATGTTTACACAGTTTACCCGCGATCCGTCTGCACTCCCGCAGGAAACGATCTGGATGCCGCCATACACCAGCGTCGGATTCTCGAATAACACAACGTCTGTTGCTGCGATCGTTGCGTTGGGCATCCTGTTTGCGATCCCGCAGGTTGCCGGATCCGTAAAAGAATCACTCAAAGCCAAACCGGCCTTGCCGATGATGGACTTCGGCGGCGCTGGCGGGACCGCCATGAACCTCCTGTCGACGGCATATTACTTCAAATCACTGGCACCGGCCGGACTCTGGGACAAACTCACCGGTGGCGGAGGAAAGAAAGACGCACACGGAACGTAAATAGGAGACGTATCTCGCGTCAATTAGTGGTGCTCGCTTGACCCGCCTGAGGAATCGCCCCAACCCTTCTTTGCAGCTCCAAACGCACCCATGGCCAAGAGCGCACCTCCCACGAGGGCAAAAGCATGAAGATTGTATAAACGTACATGCGGGATACGACCCTTAAAAAGCTGCCGCGAACGAATCTTCAGTCTCCCTATCTTTATGTTCGGGGTGCTGACACTTATATTCGTTGCAATGCTATATTTCTTTTCCATCGCGGCCGTAAAGTTATGCATACGATTATGGAACTTCTCCCCTATCGCCGCTTCTACATCGTGGCTCAAATGATCAATGTCAATGCGGCTTAATGGTTGAATCCCCTGTCCGCCCGCCCTCTGTGCCGGTGAAATATCCATCGTCGTTGCGTCCCCAATGCCTGCAAGGTCAAATTCAATATCTTTCATAACCGCCTGGCTCCAGCCGTAAAACAACGTTTGACCGACAGGCGCCTTTGCCCCCTCCTGACCTCCACTATAGGCAATAGTATCGACAAACGGCTTAAAGTGCATCATAAACGTTTTCGTATCTTTCGCCTCAAGCAACGCCAAGAGATGCTCTCCCAGGCCCTTTACCGAGTTCTGCGTGTCTCCTGCCCACCGCGCAAATCCACCTCCGGCCCCGTGACCGCCGGGAATGGCGCTGATCCTATTGGACCACATAAGACTGGTATTCTGGTGATCCGGATTATTATCCTTAATACCATCAATAAATTTCACACGGGGGTCGATCTTGTTCACCGTGGTAAAGTACGCAGCGTACATAGGACTGGCGAGATCATCAATGATTGGCGCTCGGAGCGCAAAGTCCGATGCTGCCTTCATGACGTCCAAATATGCCTTGGCGTTGGCCTCAGGCGTCAGTGACCGGTCTCCGGTGGCGGCGCTAATCTTCAGAATCGCCGCCCGCTCCTGCGGTGAAAAATCATTAAGATTGCCTGTCCATTTCGAGTAATCGACCGGTGCCTGCGGCGTCTCGATCATTCTTCCGGTTCCCGGATCCCTGACGCGGGTAAGGGCAAGCTCCGTGTCAATCATTGATCTGCGCATTGAAGCGGCCCTGATGGTATCCCGCGCGAAGGCCTGTGGATTGGCAGCGTCGTACCGGATCGTATGCTCCCCCATATCCGCGTTCTTAAACACATTGAGAAGTGTTGCGTTATCACGAAACCACTCAAAGGTCTTGTCGTGCATCTTGGTTGCCAATGCATCAATGCTTGCAATCGGATCAAACTTCCCCATGAGTTTGAAGGTGTGGTGCTTCAAATGTTCAGTAGCGTGATCAATGCTATGATGATCCGCAGACGTATCAAACAACGCTCCCACATCCAAGCGAGCCACCTCATGGAGAAGCACTCCGTTGCTGTCCGTATAGATGCCGAAGTCTTTGAGCGCGTCACGCTGCGTACCGATCTGCCAGCCTGAATCGATAATGTGATATGCACCGGAAATACGCGCATCCAGAAGCCGTCTCCCTTCCCGATACAGAATCTGTTCCAAAAGATCGTCTTTCGTTAATTGCGCGAGCGTTTCCGGTGGAGTTCGAATCGCACCCTCGAGATTAGTGCGCAACAAAAAATGTTTACTTGCAAACTTAAGTTTGTCTTTCAATGTATTTCCCATGGCTCCCCGCTCGAAGCGAAGGGTCGAAAATGCGCCTTTCACAGCGTCCGCATCGTTTAAATCATTAATATTAAATGCCATTTTTACCAACCGGTTCCACTCCTCTGAACCGTGGCTAATATGAGCCAAGCGCGTTCGCCACTGCGTATCGACACCCGCCCGAATAGATTCAGCAGTGAACATGTTTCGCATTGTGAGCGCTGCAAAGTCGCTTTTCAGTGCCCATCGGTCCAGAAGCCACTTAAACGGTGACATCGCAAAAAGAATCTTTCCCTCAGCAGGCTGACCACCGAATGCCATAGGATTGCCTGTCTGATGCCTCATTTCAAGCGGGGTTGCTGCCTTGCCAAAAATCTGGGCCCGCTGTCCTGTGGCGGTGATAAGAAACGATACCTCAGTAACCGCAGCTTCAATATCCGCTTTCTCAAGCGATCGCCTCACCACATTACCGCGAGCGTCTTTCAGGACATCGCCGTTAGCATCCGCACCAATACTTCCGTCCCACTCGTTAAACCGGTCTCGATAGAGGTCCCGCTGTGCCCACATTTGATTCACCACATCTTTCTCCAGCTGAATAAGACTTCCTGCGGTAAGCGCACGGATATTTCCGTTTTCGTCATAAATAATACTGGCGCCCCGCTCTTTGAGTATCTCAAAGGCGGCAAGGTTCAAGCCATTACGTTCATTTAAGATAAGGGGGTATCCCGCATCTCCAAAATCGGCATACAGCCCCTTGATCTTATCCATCTCCACATCCGTCTGGATGGCAATCTGAAGCCGGTTTAAGTCACCACGCGCACGAATACGATCTGCCATACGGTCCCGCCAGGCCTGATATTCTTCTGCGTTATCCACCTCCCGGTACCATGAATGATTTTTCGCCTCCGCCAAGCTCGTAATTCTCTGGCCGCTTAATTCTGAAATTTCGTGCCAATTTTCCGGATTTTCAATGTAGGCAATCCGATGTCGCTGATAGTCAGCGCTAGAAATGTACTGAATGAGCTGAGAATAATTCCGCTTGCTTGAGTCCTGCCATTCGCTCTCGTACACGCCGCGCTTGGCGTCGGAATTCGCACGATCCTGCCACATGCTGGATATTGCCTCGGGACTTCTCCATGATTGTTTCATTTCTTCATATGACAGGTATAGACTGCTCCATCCCCGCTCCACTTCTTTGGAAAAATTCTGCTTCTTCACCCATTCACGACCCTGCGCCTTGAGGGTTTCCATATGCGCTTTGAGTGCGGGACTCTTATCGATGAGGATGACGAACCTCGTTTCATCCATCGCTTTGGCAAAATATGCAACTTGTGCATCTGCTTCTGCGCCGCCTGCGCGCGCACGAATGTTAAATGCTTCTGCTTCTCTCCTGAAATCATCTATGTCTTTTTTGGGTCCTTTCAGTCCTTTAAGCATGGATGCGGTAATCTCCCGCCCGCCCCCGCCTGTCGCAGGGCGTCGCGCTGTGCGCCTGGTCGGTGCCCCTCCCTCAATACTCAATATCCGCTCTCCTGAAGGCGCAACCATGTCGACGGTGGCCGCTATCCGTCGAATTTCAGAGCCGTCCTGTGCCGCAAACGGCTGATTAGGGCTCATGTACTCTTCCATTAGGTTCCTTGCCGCCTGGTCAAACGTCTGACCCTGGGCAAACTGCTCCTGCATAAATTGGGCGACCTGTTCCGATTGAATTGGTTTACGCGCCAAAAGCTCTGCCGCTGGCCCATCACTAACCTCAGAAAGTACCTCGTTAATGTATTGCCGCGTGTCCTCAACAGTATCCAGGTGCAGCCGTCGCTCTGCGTCTGCCTCCACTGCCTGCCGTTCCGCCTGATATCGCTCTGCGTCTCCGTATGGAACAGTGGTTGTTACTGCGCCTAGCTCTATCTGCTGTGATGTATAGGCATCTTTGTGATCAAAATAATGTGAAAGAATGGATTGGTGCGCCTCGCGTAATATTTCCTGATCCCGTGGTGAATCAAGCTGTCCCACGCGGGGCATCTTGCTCACGATCGCCTGGATTTGTTTCCACTGTTCAGCTGACGGATTGTCCCAGTCCACGCTTTCAAGCGCTCTCAATCCGCCTTGAAGGGCCTGACTTGTTGGCTTATGCCGTTCACTGAGCTTGGCAATCTTCTCCGAAGTGGCAAGCGGCTCTCCCCGAATAAGCTCGATTCTGACGAACTCATCCTGAATTGATACATCTTTTGGGACATCGTGCGGACCCTCCGCTACTGCGACAGTATCCGAAGCAGCCTTCTGTCCTTCTGTGTTTGGTTGGTGGCGTTCTGGTTTTTTTTCAACCTTTTTTGACGGTGTCGCTCCTTTTGCCTCAGTAGCACCTTTTGGCCCGCCGGGATCGCCCATGGGTTTTTTGGGTGCCAACGCTTCGAGGACTTTTTTTAGTCTTTCTGGATCTGCCGGCATAACGTTTTATTCCATTTGCTTATCTTATTGTATCCCGCGATCAATGCGATCGCAAGCTGCGGCCTATTGGTACAATCCGTGTGCCTGGATATATGCAGCAACCGCAGGTGGTACGAATTGGTCAATCGACAAGCCTCGTCTGATCCGTTCCCGTATTTTGGTCGAAGAAATGTTGCTGCCGATCAGCCGCGTGTCAGAAATAACCTTCATGCCGTCGTGCAGGGGCTCATTGGGAAACCCATATCTCGGGAAGACAAGAAACGGGATGGATGACAAAAGTTTCTGCCAGTCTTTCCACAAATGAAACGTGGGAAGCTGATCAGATCCGATAATAAAGGAAAATTCGTGCTCGCCTGGCAAGTGCGGTAAAATGTGAACCGTCTCGCCGTCAAGCTTGTTATCAATTTCCAGCGTAGAAACACGCGTGCGGGGAGAGGTAAGAAGCCGTGTCATCGCAAGACGATCGTCCACAGATGCTACGGGCTTAGGAGGCGCCTGAGCGTAATTGGGGAGAAACCACACCTCATCAGTTGGCGTGAAGTCCAATACCTGCTGGGCGATCATCATGTGGCCCACGTGGGGAGGATTAAATGCTCCACCAAGAAGTGCTACTCGCATAGGCTACCGGCTCACTTTCTTTGTATACCGCTCGCGGGATGAACGAATCACCTTTTCACGGCTTTGATTACGGGATTTGGGAAGCGGCAGCGTTTTTGCGGAAAACGGCGAGCTTGTGTGATTATCAATCGAAAGTTTCATAACAACCTCATAGTTTCCCATGGCGACAAGCTCGCCTTCCTCATATTTCTCACCAAATTCGCGGGAAAGAATTCTGGCGTCTGCCGCTCCAACACCGAACGAAATAATGGAACCCGCATTGCCAAAAATTGCCTTCTGGACATCCTCATCTATTTGTCCGATATATTGGTTGGCAAGGGTTAGATCGAGCCGGTATTTACGGGCTTCTGAAAGAATCTTGATAAATGACGTGGTGGCAAAATTCTGAAATTCGTCGACGTACAGGTAGAAGTCGCGCCGCTCGCCCTCAGCCAGATACACACGGTTCATGGCAGCAAGCTGCATTTTGGTAATAATCATGGCTCCCAGAAGCGCACTGCTGTCTTCGCCCAGTTTTCCCTGCGACAAGTTCACGAGCACGATCTTGCCCTGGTTCATCATGTCTTCAAGGTCAACCGTTGACGTAGGACTCCCCACGATATTACGAATCGTCTGGGAAGAAAGAAATTGTCCGACCTTGTTAAGAATGGGAGACACCGCCTCGGACCGCATCTGAGGTGACATTTTTGCAAATTCATTCAGCCAGAAATTCTTAAGCACCTGGTCGGTCATCTTCTCAACCACTTTCCCGCGGTAATTCTCATTTGTCAGAAGCTCGGGCACCTGAAGAAGCGTCGAATTCGGAACATTTGTGAGCGTGAGAATGGTATTGCGAAGAATGTATTCCAGCCGGGGTCCCCAGCTTAAATGGTACAGCTTGTAGAAAATCGATACGATGCCGCTTGATACAAGTTCGCGGTACGCCGTATTGCGCACTTCAAGCGGATTCAAATGAAATGGGTACTCGAGGTCGGCCGGATCCAGATACGCAACGTCGTTAATGCGGTGAGACGGAACATAATCCAGCAAAATATCGCACAAATCTCCGTGAGGATCGACCACAGCGACTCCCTCCCCGTTTTTCATGTCGTTTATTGCCATATTGGCAATCATCGTGGATTTACCGGTGCCCGTCTTCCCGACGATATACACATGCTTGCGCCGGTCTGCCTTTTGAATACCGAATGTTGCCAGTTTATTCTTGTATTCCGTGCGGCCGAAAAAGTTAATCTGCTTTTTCTCCTCCTCGTTATCCGTTGCCACCGGAAGATTCTCAGGAGCCTCACCGGAAAGCTGGGAGCCCCAGGAAATATTTTTAATCATCGATAGTGCAAGCCCCGGAGGGTGCCACAAGGAGGCAAGCTCGCTTGCATTGAGAACCTGAAATCTGGGCGCCAAACTCCCGTTTCTCTCGACAAATCCCTGTTCCAGTTTTTTCTTTTGCCAGAAGGCGGGTTCGCTTACTACAAGCCCGTTACCCTCTCCCAGCGTGTAGACCCCAAACGTACCTCCTACTGCATGCACCAATTCCGCTGCCCGAGACTCTGTTGCGGCAACCGCGACCAGGCGGATTGCAGTCCCAAATCCTACCTGAGCTATCTTCGACTCTATCAGCCGGGCGTGTGGATGCGCCTTTGTCCGGCCGGTTGTCGATGACACGTCAGGAACGCCTCTGGCAACGATTGCTGAGGCTGCATGCTGCCAATTCGTTCCCGCCGGCGTCACCCGGAATTGAATTGCTACGGCCTCGCCCACCGGAAGCTTCGCCAACTGCCCCAATAAACTCGCCAAAACGTCAAGGTCTTTCACGTCCTTATATGTCTTCAGCGGATAGTAGTAGGCGTTGGACAAAACAACCTGGGCAGCCTTGTGCGGGAGCGTGAGAAAATGCGGCGCGTAATCTTCAACCGGCGCCAAAAGAAGCTTGGGGTATTGCGCCGTCAGCTGGCTTTCTACATATGTCTGGAGCGTCGATGGAATTCCCACAAAAAAATGGATTCTGGAATTTACGGCGACCAGCTCAAAGCTAAAATACTTGGGAGCATGCCGCGGACGGAAAAGAAATGACAAAAAGCCTCCGTGACCACCACCGGCGCCAAGCGCCGCAAAAATCTGTTCCATCGCAGCAGGCGTCTCCTCTGAGTCACGACTGTTTTTTACTTCTAGCAGTACAAACGGGGAATCCGTCATGAGGCTATAGTATCAAAAATTGACAGATGCTGTCGCCGGGCGGTTTCGTGAAAACTGAAAATACGAGTTTTCACGATCCTGATGCGCTTTGTGCTATTGCGCTTGTGCGCAAAAAGCCCCTAAAATGGTAGTACCAGCTCGCCCATGCTGGGGTATGTCTATGGAACAACATCCAGTACCACAAAATGTCACCACATTTCAGTTTCGACTGATCGGCGACATGACTATTAAACAATTCGGCTACCTGGCAGGCGGCGCCATTCTGGCGTATGTCTGCTACAAGCTCCCCCTTCCTTTTTTCTTCACATGGCCGATGGCTATCATCTCGGGACTTGCAGGATTTGGTTTTGCGTTCATTCCCGTCGAAGAGCGCCCAATGGATATCTGGGTCATGTCTTTTATTAAAAACGTCTACAATCCGACGCAGTTTGTCTGGGAAAAGACTCCCGAAACCCAGAAGCCAGCCGCGCCCGCGCCGTCAGTGCAGACTGCTCCCATGCGCCCTTCGGTTGCCGCACCAACACATAGTACTCCTGTAGCTCCGCAAACAACTGGAAGTGCAACAACTCCAACGCGACCGGTTTCGGATGTGCTTCAGGGAATATTCGCTTCTCCAAAAACAGTCACGCCACCCGCGCAGGCTCCCGCACCTGTGCCACCTGCTCATTTCCCAGCTGCGGGAGCCACCCAGTCCCCCACCGTTCACCCGGCTCAGAGCGCCGGTCCGTTTGATTGGCTTTTTGCACTATTTACACCAGTCAAAAAAACAACGATGACATCTTCGTACGCGCAGCATACAGCGGCGGCGGCGCAGACTGCACCCAGCGTTTCCACGCCATCAGTCACGGGCAGACATCTTGATCTCACGCCGCCGCCGAAAGTAATTACCCAGGAAGCGGCTGCACAAACCGCACATGCCAAGGAGCTGGAGGTGAAAGCGCCGGCACCGAAACAAGCACTGGAATCGAAAACGCAAACACATGTCCATGTTCTTGAACTCCAAAAACAGCTCACCGATACACTCACGGAGCGTGACCGCATGAAAAAGGAAATTGAAACGCTTCGCTCAGCAGCACCCGCGCCGGCACCGAAACCCATGCCTTCCCCTGTGCGTGTGACGGCGCCTGTCGCTCCCCCCGCCGCTCAGCAGCCCATCGCTCCACCGCCCGCCGCCCCAACTGCGTCCGCACAGGGCCCAACGGCACAAGCGCATACCGGACCCACGGTAAAAATCATTACTCCTCAGGATGCCGTCAAAGCGGGGCTCCCCAGGCTAACAACGTTCCCCAACGTCGTTACCGGCATTACGCGCGACTCGGATAACAACTTCCTCCCGGGCGTTTTGGTGACCGTGCGGGACCACGACAGCGTTCCGGTGCGCGCGCTTAAAACAAACCGTCTTGGACAATTTGCTGCCTCCACCCCCCTTTCCAACGGCACCTACTTCGTGGAGATCGAGGACCCCAGAGGAAGATATACGTTTGACCGGGTACAAATTACGCTCAATGGGTCCATCGTTCCAGCACTGGAAATTATCGCCAAAAGCCAAAAGGAAGTCGCACGAGACAAATTAGCAAAAGAAATATTCGGCAGCTGATATGACACAAAAAATCATCCCCATCAGATCTACAACACAACTCTTTATTGAAATAGAAACGATCGACCGCGACATCGTCATCTATCAGGATGGCTCGGCAAGCCTCGTCATCTCGACAACCGCGGTAAACTTCGGACTTCTCTCTGAACGGGAACAGGATTCCATCATAGCCGCGTATGCGGGACTGCTGAACTCACTCTCGTTCCCTATCGAAGTGCTTATCCGCACGCAACACAAGGATGTCACCGCATACCTACGGCTTCTTGAAGATCAGGAACGGAAACAGAAAAATCCAAAATTACAGAAAAGCATTCATGACTATCGTCTTTTCGTGGCCGCAACCGTGAAGGAGAAGGACGTTCTGGATAAAAAGTTCTATATCATTATTCCGTTTTCCAGCTTGGAATTGGGCGCTACTCCGGGAGTATTATTCGGCAACAAAAAACGCGGACTTCCGTATCCTCTCTCCTTTATCTTTGAGCGGGCGCTCACTGTGCTGAACCCAAAACGGGACCATATCCTTCGACTTCTCAGCAGGGTTGGGCTTAACGCAAGCCAACTGACCAACGAACAGTTGGTGAAGTTGTTTTTTACGGCATACAACGCGGGGATTCCCGCACCAGACGACGAAACAATAAAAGACGCGATTAAGAATATCTGATATGAGTATAAAAGCAACACTCAAGAAAATTATCGATCCGATGCCCGACGAAAAGCCGGTAAATCAAAATTTGGACACCGAGCGCCTGACGGTCAAAGACATTATCGCGCCGCCGAACATCGACGTGGATTTTGATAATCTAAAAATCGGCAACTACCATTACCGAACGCTTTTTGTTGCCGGATATCCCCGATTCGTCAGCGCAAACTGGCTGGAACCCCTTATATCGTTTAATCACACTCTGGATATCGCTATGTACGTCTATCCGACGCGCAGCGAGGAGGTGCTGGAAAATCTCAAAAGAAAAGTTGGCGAGATGGAGGCCACCATTCAGTCCGACATGAAGCGGGGTCGGGTCATTGAACCGTCCATTCAGGTCGCCCTCGAAGACGCCCTCGCCCTCCAGCAGGAGCTTGCCAAGGGAGCGCAGCGTTTTTTTCAATTCGGTCTCTACGTAACGATCCCTGCCAAAAATCTGGAGGACCTCAATAAAACCACAAAACAGGTAGAGGCCACGCTCGCGTCCCTTCTCATCGTTACCAAAAGAGCGACACTTCAAATGGAAGAGGGGCTCAAAACAACACTCCCCATGGGGCAAGACCGCCTGGTCATCACCAGAAATATGGACACGACATCGCTTGCGACAACCTTCCCCTTTACAACAAGCGAACTTACCGCCAATGAGGGAATTCTCTATGGCATCAACTCACACAACGACAGTCTTGTTGTTTTTGACCGATTCACACTGGAAAACGCAAACACGGTAGTGTTTGGAAAATCAGGCTCAGGAAAATCGTTTATGGTAAAACTTGAAATTCTCCGAAGCCTTATGTTTGACACCGAGGTCATCGTCATCGACCCGGAAAACGAATACGAGACCCTTACGCGCGCCCTCGGTGGCGAGTATATCCGATTCCATTTCGGCACGACTACGAAAATTAATCCCTTTGATATCGCCCTTCTTCATCAGACAGGGAAAGAGCGGGAAGACAGCGAACTCAACCAAAAAATTCTATCGCTTCACGGATTTTTCCGGGTAGTTATGGGAAAACTCACGCCCACCGAGGATGCGCTTCTGGACCGCGCCCTTATCCTTGCCTATCGGCAAAAGGGTATTACGCCAGACCCGGCAACTCAGGGTAAAGAGCCGCCACTCATGGAGGATCTCTATAAAACGCTCGTTGGGATGGAAGATCCTATTGCGCGCGGGCTTGCAGACCGAATCGAAAAATTCGTAAAAGGGAGCCTCGTCGGCATCTTTGATCAACAAACAAATGTCGCAATCCGAAACCAGCTTACGGTATTCTCCATTCGTGATCTGGAAGATGAGTTACGGCCGATCGCCATGTACCTTATTCTCGATTTTATTTGGACAAAAGTTCGGCGCGATACAAAGCGGCGCATCCTTATCGTGGACGAAGCATGGTACATGATGAAATTTCCTGATTCCGGCGCATTTCTGAACTCTATCGCAAAACGTGCCCGCAAATACTATCTGGGTCTCACAACAATCACTCAGGATGTGGAAGACTTTCTGTCCGTCGATCTGGGCAAAACAATTATCCAAAACAGCAGCTTACAAATACTTCTCAAGCAGTCGACGGCCGCAATCGATCGTGTCGGCGAAGTATTTTTTCTTTCAGAAGGAGAAAAACAGCTTCTTCTCTCAGCTTCGGTTGGCGAGGGTCTCTTTTTTGCCGGACCATCTCATGCGGCTATCCGGATAATCGCTTCGCCCCAGGAACACGCTATAATTACGACAAAGCCGCAGGACCTTGCGGCACAAAAAATTGCCCAAGCAAATCCTGCTGCCCCTGCGCCATCCGGAACTATTATTCCGCCTGCGCAAAAACAGGAAGCTCGCCCAGCGGCCCCTGCCCCAAACAGACCCATTTTTACCGTAGAGCCGGTAAGCGGACCTGAATAACATTCATGGACACACCGAAAACTCCACAGTTATCGTTAACAGACTTTCTCGATGAGGTAACGAGCAGCATTGATAGTGGTCACGAAATATCGATTGCCGCTGTTTTCGCCCACGCGGAGACCTACCCTGAGCTTCGCGAGTATTTTCTCAAAAAACCGGAAACAGTAACGGAGATTCTTTTGGACCCCAAAACTGCTCCGCAAAAAATACGGGATCTGTTTAGTCGCCCGCGGGACATACTCGCAGAGATTGCCCCGAAAGAGGCACAAAAACTGACGCAGTTTACGGAGCCAGAACAACGATTTGCCCAGAGCTTCCCTGTCCGCGAGGTAACACCGGTGCGCGAAAAGGCATGGGAGGATCTTGTTACGCAGGAGCGCGTACGGCTGGCCAAGCGCATAGCAAAAAATCGCGTCAAAACCCAACAGTTTTTCAGTAAACTCCATAAAATTCGGGCCTATGGAACACCCGAAGCGGAAAAAGAAGTCAAAAAAATCGAAGAGAAGATACACCTAAAAACATTTGAGGAAATCAGAAACGAACTGATAGAAGAGGCCCGGCGTCGCGGAAACAGCCAGGACGTTGAGCAGACCCGCGCTGTCATAGAAGAATTTGCCCCTACGTTTACCGCACCAGATTTTTCCGCACCCATTCTGCACACCGCGCGGACAGCGAAAGCGGTTCTTGAGCATCCTGATATCACCAATACCACCGTCCTGTCCGAGTCGATTGCGCGAGGCGACACTGCCGACGCTGCGCTTCGTCTTTCACGCATCGCCACCGTTGTGGAGCATCCCGTCCAAAACATCCAACACGTTCCGCTCAAAAATGCCTTTGAGGATGTGGTGACCACTGTTTTCCCCAATCGCCGAGAAGCTATTGACCGGGTCTTTACGGCCACCTGGAACACAACCACCAAGGCAGAGTCATTTATAGGAAACATGACGAACCGCCTGGGAGAAGATGTGGTTTCAAGTCGTGAATTTAAGGAGTTTATCGAGCAGGGAAACACGTACGTCAGGGGGCGCGGCGCTGGCGGAGGAGCATTTACGAACGCGTTTAGTGGCATGTTTTCCGCTCCACAGGCGCCCGATCCTGACATGGAGGATTATCTGGAGGCGCTCTACAAAAAAGTGGGAGAACGCACATACAGCAGCGATGACTTTTTTGGGGGGAAGGCGTACGCAAACGATCCCCAGCATTTCCATTTCGAAATCGGCGAATCTCCGCTGAGTTTGATTTTTCGTTTTGGCGTCAAGGAAGAAGCAGCGGCATCAGCTGCGGGAACAGCTGCTCGAACGGGGCTAGGAGCATGGAGCAAAGAATCAATCAAAAAGCTTGGCACAAACTTTCTTCTCAAGATGGGTGTTCCCGCGGGAAGCAGGCTCGTCGCGCTTGCGGGCGGACCGGTCGGATGGGTTGTCTTTGCCGTTACCATAGTGCTGCCTTATGTTTGGGACTGGGTGAAGGGACGATTAAACAGCGTCATGGGGGCCTTTTCCGGAGGGCTCCTTTCGGGCGTGCGGGCGGCCAGCGACGGCTTTGCTGCCAACTGGGCAGCTTTCCTTCAGTCGTATAGCAGGTACAAGGACCCTGTTCCTCAGTGGATGATTATTCTCGCGCTCGTTGCCTCGCCGATATTGGTTGTTCTTCCCATCACATCGCTTATCCCTTCTTCTGCGAGCCAAACCCAGGTGCGCCGCTCAGCGATGCTTCCTATTGGTGGCGGCGGATATCAGGCTCCCGACGCGTGCGACCCCGTGACTGATCCTACCTGCGTACCACTTTTTTGTGATCCAACAAAGCAAAGCTGTGATTGGCCAACACCCTGCGGGTGCATTACCCAGGGGCCAAACAGCGGCGGATCGCATTCTGACCTCAATGCTATTGATGCCGGCACGAACAACAGCACCATCTGTAATAGGTCATATGACGGAAATCCGCCCAGCGCCCCACCGGCGTATGCAATGTGTGACGGTACGATTTCCAACACTTATTTCGGACTCGGAGACGGGCAAATTTGCAAAGATTTTACCAGTCCGACATGTGGATTTGGATATGGAAACTTCGTGTACCTGAATTGTAACGACGGAAAAACACAGTTTCTTTACAGTCATTTGCTTAAGCCGGGACCCGGTATTAGTACGGGGGCATCTGTGAGGAAAAGACAAATACTTGGCTATGTCGACAACAACGGAAACTCAACCGGCCCCCATCTTCATTTCGAATATCGCGGCATCAACGGAGCCAGTGTACAGAGTATCGAAAAAATTCTTCCGCCTGAATACGCAATCGGGTATTGCTGGTCTGATTAAACGCCGTATACTTAACCATATGACCACATCAATGAAACGATTTATTATTATCGGGACACTTTTTGCCGTCATTTCGGTTTTGCTTTGGCTTTCCGCGCGGACAAATCCTCCTGTCACACGCCCCCCTGCCCCCACGCCAGAAACAGGCACTGCTCCTCGTGAGATACCGACGCTTCCGCCCTCTTCTATTCAAAACGCTCAACCAACTATCCGCTTCGTTCTCACGTTTGCCCCCATATCCATCCCCACAACCCTCCCGCTCTATGCCACCAGGCCACAGGCGGTAGAACAGTCGCGAGCTCAGATTGCCCAAGGATTGGGATTCTCGGGAGCCGGAACATCACCCGCAGACACTCCAACCATGCGCTGGTGGATAAATCAATCGGGAACGTTAAAAATATATTCCCAGCCCGCCCAAATCACATTCACCGCTTCAGGTGATCCCGTCGGTCCTCCCACGGAACAAGAAGCCGCATCGGCGCTATCTTCATTCGTCTCTCGCGCAGGCATTACGGGCGGCGCGATCAACCTGTCTCCAACAAAAGTTCAATTCGTCACAACAAACGGTCAGCATTATACGCCAACACAGGGAGCATCGGGGGCGTCTATGGCGATAGCATCGCTTGAATATCAGATAAACAACGCGTCACTTGTTACGCGCTCCGGCCTTCCAATAGAAGCCACGGCGCAGGTCCATGCGGCAGGCACGCTACGTTCGGTTATGGTGCCCATTCCTCCGCTTATCACCTCCTCATCGGAAAAAGACACCATTCCGCTCGCTCAGGCAGCATCGCACCTGAGCAATAACAAGGGCGTTCTTGTGTCTATCCGATCCAAACAACCAAACGAAACATCGATAACTGAAGCAAGCTTCTCATCGGTTGTGATTTCCCATGTGAAGCTTCTCTACATGTACAACGAGGTTACATCGAGAATGCTCCCAATTTATCTCTTTGAGGGGTCTGTTACCGGGGGTTCGCCCGCCTCGCGGGGCGCCATTGTGAGCTATCTTGTGCCCGCAACATATGAACAGCTTTAACCCTGCACGCGCACGGGCATGATAATATGAAGATATGACGCGTCTTTTGCCGATTTAAAAACACCGGGATTAAGTGATCCTGTCATCTCAAATAACACTTCTTCCCCCGGAAAGTTCGAAAGGCATTCGAGTAAAAACCTGCTGTTTATAGCCATGTCGCCACCTTCCCCGTCCACTTTGGCATCTACATCTACTTCGTTTTCTCCGACCTGCGGGGTGTTTGCTGAAACCGTAACGGTTTGGTTTTCGATATGCAGCTTTATAATATTTGCGTTGTCGCGGGCAAATATCGCGGCAGACTTGGTTGCCCGAAGAAGCGCGTCTTTATCAATAAGCACTCGCGTGTTCCACTTTGTCGGGATAATCTTCTCGAAGTTTGGGTAGTCTCCCTCTATAAGGCGCGTGTGTATCTCGGTTTCTCCAATAAGAAATGCTAATTGCCCATCTACAGGCTTGCCCATAAGGAGCTCTGTTGTCTCTTTGTCCTCAAGAGCAACCTTTATCACTTCTGAAAGGGCGCGTGCGGGAACCAGAAGATCAAGCGGGTCTTTCGTTGTCAGACTCGCCCGTTTAAGCGATAGCCGAAATCCGTCCGTTGCGGCAAAAAGGGTCTCGTCGTCTTTCTGCAAAATCCGGACCCCGGTCAAGAGCGGCCTTCCTTCGTCTGTTGCTGCCGAAAAAACCACCTGCTCAACCGCTCTGATAATCTCTTTTTTATCAAGCGACGACGTTGATTTTTTGTCTATGAGTGAAACCTGGGGAAACTCCCCCGCTCCTACTCCGGGGATGCTCGCTTTAACGCCGTTCGTTTTCACGGTAAGACTCCCGTCTTTCACGGCGAGCTCCACGGTAGATTGAGGAAGAGAAGATACAAGCTCCAGGAAAAGTCGGGAAGATACACAGATACCTCCTTCTTTCTCCACTTTTGCTCCGATCCAAATCGTTTCTGTTGTTTCCAGGTTCGTCGCTGTTATCCTCAGTCTCCCCGCCTCGGTTACAAGAAGCACGTTTGCCGTTACAGGAAGCTGTGGTTTAATTGGCACAATCCTCCCTGTTCGGGATAGTGCTTTTAATAAGTTTTCTTGAAGTGTTGAGATGAGCATCGTGCTATCTAATATCTATATTAGTAGTAATAATAGAAGAGCGGCGTGGAAAAGTGTATGGCAAATCGGAGAGGGTGTCAACGGGCTGTTCGGGCGCGACGATTTAGCGATATTTTTTGAAGAAAACAGGGTGAAGATCGTGGGGATAACGTTGTGGATAAAGAACACCTTTTTGTGGAAAAGTGGAAAAGTAAGCATGCCTATACCCATAGTCGCTGTTTTATCCCCATCACTGCCTCCCTTAATCTTTCGTTTGTGGACAATTCGCGGGTTATTGTTTCTACTCCATGCATAACCGTTGTGTGATCCCGTCCGCCAAGGGCGCCGCCGATATCATCAAGCGTCAGTCCGAGCTCGGTTCGGCAGAGATACATAAATACCTGTCTGGGGCGGGCAAGGGGACGGTCCCGTTTCGGACCCTTTATTGCCGTTGTTTTCACGCCAAAATAGAGCGCGACCGCGTCGAGCACTTCTGTTGCAGGAATTCGTCTGGTGGTTTTAACCGATTCTCCTGCGGGTTTCAGGCTCAACAGCGAAGAAACAAGCTCGGGTGTTATCGGAGTTTTCCGTGTGGCCACCTCTGTGGCGAGTCGTCGCAGGAAGCCTTCAATGGCGCGTGTGTCTGAAAGGTTGGCGGCAATGAGTTGAGCCGCATCAGAGGGAACGGTTATTCCTAAAACTTCGGACTTGATGTTTATAATGGCAACGCGAAGTTCGAAGTCGGGCGCTGCGACATCAACCGTGAGTCCGCCCTCAAACCGGCTGCGGAGCCGGTCTTCCAGTTTTGATATTTCTGAAGGCGATCGGTCGGAGATAAGAATGATCTGTCCACCCTCTCGGTGCACAGCGTTAAATGTGTGAAAAAATTCTTCCTGCGCGGTCTGTTTGCCCGCAATAAACTGCACGTCATCGACCAAAAGCAATTCTGCGGTGCGATATTTTTGCTTAAACTGTCTTGCAGTTTTTGTTTGGATTGCCTCTACGATCTCGTTAAGAAACTCTTCCCCCATACAGTACACAACTCTGGCTCCGGGCTTTCTGGCAAGAATGCTATTGGCCACGGCGTGCATGAGGTGTGTTTTTCCGACTCCCACGCCGCCGTAAATAAAAAGAGGGTTATATGCAACGCCGGGAGACTTGGCCACTGCTGTGGCCGCCGCGTATGCCATTTGATTGGTGGTAGAAACGGCGAAATTATCAAATGATGCATCGGGGCGGATGTGGAGCCTGCGGGCAATGGCTGCCGTGCTTATTGTCGGCTCGGGCGTGGACTCAGTAAACAAGGGTCCCACCTCGCTTTCTTTGAGTGTTTCCTTTTTGGGCACCACCGAAAAAACGAGGCTGGTGTTGCCGCCAGCGTGATGATCCAGGATGCTTTTAACCAGTGAATAGTACCGCGTTTCAACAAGCGTTCGCATAAGAGGACTGGTAAACGCAATCGTTGCCACCCCATCAACAAGGGATATGAGTCGGGCGTTGGCAAAGTGCGTTTGAAACGTTGCCTTCGAAACAGAGAGCTCTATTTCGGCCAAAACAGACTTCCAAAGTTTTTCCGTGTCCATAGGATTACACCAGGGCGAGTCGGGCGGGAGTATGGTGGATAAGTTGTCCACATAGTATGAGAAAAATGAAACGCTGTCAAGACAACTCCCTGCTTTTGGAGAACATGGGATATCGTACAGCGCACCCAGAGGCGCCCGCATATACTAGGCTTGTGATCGAGGAAATAAATAGCGATAAAGGGAAATTTTTCCTTCTGGGAGGCGCCCTTTTCCTTGTGACGATGATTTTGGCAGGCGTGGTCACGCACAGGGACAGTCAATGGCGAATTCACACGGGCATACCGTTTGTTTCTTCCCCAACCTTCATTCGGTTCTGGGCACAACCACAAGACCGTGAGATTTTTCATCACGGGCGGGTTTATGGGGCCTCCGGCGACACGGTGTTTGCCCGTCGTGCTGAGAATGGAAAGGAAATATGGCGTTACACGCTGGACAACGGATATGTTTTTTTCACCAACCCGCTTCTTGTTGACGATAGATTCTTTATCGGAGACAGCGGAGGCACGCTGCATGCGTTTAATGCTCAGAACGGAGAAAGGGTGTGGAGCACGGCAACGCCTGATATGTTGAGTTCTCAGGGTGTCACGGGTGGGAGCGCATGGTTTAGCAATATTGTGATGATTCCTGCGAAAATTATTGTGGGAGGGCACGCCGGCGTGGTGATGGCCTTTTCTCAAAAAGACGGGAGCAAACTGTGGGAACGCCCACTGGGATCGCGTGTGAATGCGCTTGTATACGATGAGCATACACTCGTTGCCTCGGGAGCCAGGGGGCTGCTTGTGAGACTTTCTGAAGACGGAACACCCCTGTGGGAAGCACCAAACGCGTCAAGTCAAACATACGTGACCTTTGGGTTGAAAAAAGGAGGATTTTTCCGTACCCCTTTGGTTATAGTGAGCCAGGCAGACGGGACCGTGACAGCAAGAGACGTTCACACGGGCCAAGAAGCGTATACGCTTTCGCTTGCCGGTAGTATCGTGACGCCGCCCGTGACGCATGATGGCTCCCTGTGGCTTGTCACAGCCGGAAGAGATCACCGGCTCACAAAGATAGAAATTGCTACGGGACGCATTGCGTGGGAGCATGTCCAGTCTGTCCGACTTGGTTCTGCGCCCGCTGTGGGTTGTCGCAATCCCCTAGTGGCAATTATTCCGATGAATATATTGGGCAGTTTTTGCGTCCGCACGCTTTATGTAGGCGACCACGAAGGGGTGATGCTCGCAATAGACGATGCACGTGGCGTTGTCGCATGGAAATTTCGTTCAAGTGGGCCAATAGTTTCGCCTGCGGTTGTTGGCTCACGACATCTTCGGTTTGGAAACGCAAATGGCGACATGTATACGCTTTTGGTTCTTGATGGGAAAATTCCGCAAAAACGAGGGAGCCATGACTTTTCAATCACAAGGGAAGAACACGAAGTTGGCAAAAATACTATAAGCGAATTTACTATTACGTATCCTGAAGATCAGTTCCTTGCGCCATGGAACGACATTCAGACAGAGGCAGTTTTCAGTGGAAACGGAAAGACCGTTTCCATGTATGGATACTATTACGATAAGGATGTCTGGAAAATTGTTTTTAACCCACCTTCGGAGGGAAGATGGGAGTATGAGATACGGTTCAATTTTCCCGACGGGGACAGCCTGAGTCAAAAGGGATTCCTGGTGAGTCGTTCCTCCTCTGATATAGCGCGCCTGAAAACAGTGTACCAATCCGGCGGTATTGGGAGACTTTCAGAGGACGGTATGCGCATGTTTCCCGCGCTCGGCATCGAAACCACACAGATGGACTTCAATGCAAATGGAAATCCGTTGGATGATTTTACGATCGGAGAGGCGACCGGGTCTGCGGGCGGGCGTGACCAGAATCACGCGGTAGACGATTTTATGCGGTTGCACTCAGAAGGTGGAAGGATGTTTACGATATTTCGATGGGGACCGAATAATGCTTCTTTTGGTCTTTCTGAAGATTTGATTCCAGGGCAGAACCGCACGCTTCTGTTTGAGGGCAAGGCAGCAGACCGATTGGTGCGGTCTGCTGCGACACATGACCTTCGCGTGTGGATGACGCTATTTGAGCCAGGAGTGCCGGGTGAGACAATGTGGAGCGCATCTCCCCTGCCTTCATTCTTGGCAAAACAATACATCCGATATGTTCTCGCCCGGTACGGCGCATTTGTTAGTATTTGGGAGTTAACCAACGAGGCGGACACACGCGACATGGTTATAGAAGAGCTTGTCGGATATCTGAAAACGATAGATCAGGAAAAGCGCCCGGTGAGCATAAGCTGGGAGCGGCCAGATCTTTCTGTGATAGATATCGTTTCACCTCATTGGTATGCCAACGAGAATCCCGGCTCCTCTGATCTTGCGCTTCTCACGAGAATGAACGCGCGGGAAGCCTCCGTGAGCGGGAAGCCTGTGATATTTGGTGAGCTGGGGAACAAAACAGCAAACTGGGACGTGCTATCAGCCGCCCGCATGCGGGTGCGCGCGTGGACCGCGGTCATGCATGGGGTTGGCGCTATATTTTGGAGCACGTCAGGCATCAAAAATTATACACCTGCCCGATCAGACATGAACGGAAATCAATATATAGGACGAGAGGAGCGCGCGACAATGCGAACGGTAAATACGTTTGTAAAAGATATCGGGATTAACGCCAAGCAGGTCGTGTTTGAATCAGATACTTCTGTCCGTGGGCACGGACTTGTTGATACAGCAGGGCTGTGGGGATATTTCCTTTACGTCACTGATCGAAGCGAAAAAAAGAGCACAGTCGTGTCTTTCCAGTCGCCAAAAAGCGGTACGCTAAGCTGGCACGATGCGGCGACAGGCGTGTTGTTGGGTGAGGCCCATGTTCCCGCAGGAAGGCTCGATGTCGTAACGCCGCCATTTCTTTTGGATATTGCCGTTAAAATAGTGTTTGATGAATGAGGCGCACTTCCCTATGCGTGGGCGCGTGTGATACCCTTAGAAAGATTTCTTTTCGGCACAAGATGAAAGTATTTCTTGTTATTCCCACAATTCGTAATCTTGATTTTCTTGCAGAGTGGCAGGGACAATTTCGCGATTGCCACCTCCTTATTGTTGAGGATCGTCCGGCAAAAACGGTGAAGTCTCCGTCCGGGCAGTTTGCCTCCATTCATCATGTTGATTGGAGAGATATCGCTTCGGAGTTTGGAGTGGATGAGTGGATTTTTTCCCGTCAGAACGCAGGAATCCGGTCGTTTGGGTTTTGGAAAGCGTATACCCTTGGCGCTGACGTGATACTCACGCTCGACGATGACTGTTTTCCGGCCGAAGAGCAGTTTGTTGAGAAACATCTTGATGCTCTGGCCGCCTCTGCTCCTGAAGGCTGGTTCCCTACGTTTCCCCACCCTGCGTATCTCTACACGCGGGGTTTCCCGTATGCAATTCGTGGGAAGCGCCGGGTTGTCGTGAACCACGGGCTTTGGTCAAACAAGATGGACATGGACGCGCAGACGCAGCTCACCATCGGCGATGTCAACATTCCTGCATATCCCCTATTGCGGAGTTTTGTTCCCAGGGGTGAGTATTTTCCCATGAGTTCCATGAATCTCGCTTTCACCCGTGAGGTCACGCCGCTTATGTATTTTCCGCTCATGGGATATGACCCGCTGGGAAACGCCTGGGGATTTGACCGGTTTGATGATATTTGGGCGGGAATATTTACAAAAAAAGTTCTTGATCATCTCGGGTGGGCCGTAGCCAACGGATCCCCATTTGTAGAGCACCGAAAAGCGTCGGACCCTCAGAAGAATTTAATTAAGGAAAAAAGCGGCCTTGCCGTCAACGAGGTCCTCTGGGAGCGGATTGCAGCAGTAGAGCTCACGCAAAAAACCCCCGCCGCCTGTTACCGGGAGATGGCAGAGCGTATCAATTTTCCTAAAACCGACTACTTCGACAGGTTAAGATTGGCAATGGTGCGATGGAGTGATCTGTTTTTGTAAACTTGGTATGAATTTCTTCCGCCTATTTTTTTTGAAAGTCCTTGTATTTTTCGTTGGGTTATTCTTTTTGGTATTTCTCGGTGACGATAAACAAGGGACAATAGACGTCGCTGGTGTCGCATTTATTCTTGCACTTTATCTTATTGCGCTCATTTCAGGGGTCTCATTTCTTAAACCCACAAGGGCATTCCGAATTGTGTGGGGGACGCTTTTCGTCTATTTTTTTATTAGCGTATTTATTTCTGACAGTCCGGGGTATTCTGTTACGAGTTTGGTTCGTTACAGTATCGCCTTCATGGCGTTTGGATATTTTGCATTTTCCCAGAAAGAAGTTCAAGCCGCAACTTTTGTACGAGGACTTCTTGTTTTTGCGGCGGGGTGTGTGGGAGCGTCGTTTATTGTGCTTGCGTTTTCTCGGCTCGGAGCGTTTCTGCCGGGCATGAATCTATTATTTCCGGTTTATGGTCACAATCATATCGTTGATATCATTATTTTTGTCCTGCCCTTTATCGTAGGGGAATTATTTTCCGCTCGGAGTCCTGCTGTTTGGGCGGCTTTTTTCAGCTTTGGCGCAGCCGTTGTGCTATCCAGGGCCAGAGGTGCGATTGTTGTTTTTTTGGCGTATGGTGCGTGGTTTCTTTTTTCACTGAGGTCACACCTTGAAAAGAAAAAACTGGTTGCTGTCGGAGGGCTTCTTGCGGTGTGTATGCTGTTCGTTGTTTTGGCGCGGCCATCGATTTTGCCGGGATCGGCGTCAAAAGGAGCTGCTCTTCAAAGCAGGATCCAGTACTGGAGTCAGGCAGCAAGCGCATTTGTCCACCGGCCAATTACCGGTTTTGGACCGGGCACGTATTATCTTATATCCCGGAAATATCAAAAAGCCTCTTCTACCAACTCCTGGTATGCGCATAGTTTTTTCCTTCAGACCTTGTCGGAAACCGGCTTAATAGGACTTTTGAGTGTGAGTGCGGCCGTGGGGTACCCCCTTTTTCTCATTATGCGGGGCAGGAAAACAAAAAAGGAGTCTGATCGGGCGCGCACCGCGCTTTTTCACGCTGTGATACTCGTACTTGTATACAGTTTTTTTGAGATGCTTTTGGACTTTCTTGTTATATGGATTCTTTTTTGGGCAACGCTGGGAGTTCTCTATCGGCGTGTTGCGATATATGAGCGTAGTGATGCTCACGGAGAGCATTTTTTTTCACCGAGCTTGTTTTCGGGAATTTTGGGAGTATATTACTGTTTTGCGGTGATAGCTACGCTTTTTGGTGTGGTTTGGAAGGACTACCGGACTGCCTATATCTTGCAGCCCCACATGGTAACGAGTGCATTGGATTATCTCCGGCAAGAATCTGAAGCAAGACGGTATCGCGCGGGAGCGCCCGAGCGCCTAATTGCTTTTTTTCACAGGAAGGATCCCGAAGTTGCCTATGCAATGGCAACTTATTCCATCGACAAGAACGAAGCGGAGGCCAAGATGTGGTATGCCCGCACCATGGACGGTGACCCCCACAACCAAATGTATATCTCCTCTTACCTCGGATATGTAGCGAAGTTTTTATCTTCTGAGGAGGCGGGAGAAGCGGTTATTCGGTTATTTGAGCGCCAGTGGCCACGCAACGGACGGAGCGATCTTTTTTCCTTGGAAAACATATCAATCCGGATTGGAACCGCTCTGCAGCAAGTATATGGTCGTGCCAAGCCGCAATGGAGAGAGGGGTATGCGGGCGCAGCGTATGTGCTCGCCTTGGAGGCGATGCCTTCTGATAGCAAACTTGCAGAGTCACTTTTACTGTTTGCCCGCGACATATATCCTGATCTTGGCTTTATCCATATTGATCTGGCGCGATATTACTATCATGTTGGTGGTGATTCTCAGAAGGCGCATGAAGTGCTCGAGTTCTGTCAGAAGTTTGCTTCTCCCAAAAAACAGTGTCAGGAAGAATCAGCAGAAGTTGCCCCGCCTGGTGATTTCCTGTATTTGTTTATATAATGCGTGATCATCATCTATGAATTCATTTGTGAACAATCTGGGGAAGCGCTTTTCTAAATATTTCGTCAAGGGATATCTGACCCGAGTTGATATTGTTATTCTCCTTTGTATTGTCATGCTGCTGACTGGAATAGGTGTTGCCGTCAAGCTTGTCTTGCAGAAAGACACATATGTTACCGTTGAACTTCTTGCTTCCGGTGGCGAGTGGTGGTGGGGCGTCCCCCCTCCCTATTATTGGAATGCGCGAGACCTGGCGATTGGCGCCAAAGAACATGATTCGTTCCGAAAATTAACCGCGGAAATTACTGACCTGGTGAAGTATGGAGAGGATGACCGAAAATTTATGTGGATGAAAGTGCGCCTTCTGGCGAAACAAAATGTGCTTACAAAGACATATACATTTAAGCAGGAAACGCTTCAAATTGGAAAAACTATTCATTTTGCACCCAATAACATTGCACTCATCGGACAGATCGTCGGCATTGAGGGCGTGGGAAGCGCATGGAACCCCGAGTATATAGACGTTGTGGGCAAGGCGATACATATCCAGCCTTGGGAAGCCGCAGCTATTACTGTGGGCGATACGGTTGCGGACAACAATGGACAGCTTGTCGCTCAGGTGTTGGACGTTCATGTGGAAAATGCCGATGTCATGACAACCACATGGGCCGGTGAGACGCTTCATCGGAAAAATCCGCTTCTACGCGACGCGACAATAAAAATAAAAATGCGCGTTATGAGGGATGGAAACATGAAATATTTTAATTTTTATCAACCTGTAGAGATTGGCAATAGGATACGCGTTCAGTTTCCGAAATACGCAATAGAGGTTAATATCATGTCTGTTACGGCTGGGGATTAATCCTGCTTTTGTGCAACCACCCATATGCTCCAGGGGGGAGTTTGGGGAGGACGCATGGAAAGCTCAAGGTTTCCCCAGTGAATGATGCGAAAGCCTGCGTTTGCTGCCAACTCTTCCAGTTCTGGATAAAAATAATATCGCATGACGTGTGTTTCGCGGATCATGATGGGATCCTCCCCTTTCTTTCGCACCGACAGCTCATGATATACCGATACGGTGTTTGCCTCGTGCGTAAGAACGGGTGTTTTTTTTCGGAACACCTCAAGCGTGTCGTTTTTATATCGCTGTCTGGTTATTTTGGGTTTGGATAAGAACACGCCAGGACCATACCAACAATCAAACATAAAAACACCTCCGTTCGGTATCAGAGACGCGGCCTTACGGAAGAATAAATTCACGTCTCTTGTGGCAGTAATGTAGCTCACCACGTCAAACAACGATACAACCGCGTCGTACGTTTTTGTTGCGTTAAAGGTAAGAAAATTTTGCGCGGTAAACTTTATGTCTGCTGATGCCAGTTTTGCTTTTGCTCTGGCGATCTGTAGCATCACATCGGATTGGTCGATTCCGGTTATATGCACCCCCTGGCGCCACAATTCAATCGTATACGCACCGGTTCCACAGCCAACATCAAGGATCGAGAGATCTTTCTTTGTTTGCAAAAGCGCCCGAACGTGATGGATAATTTTTTTTGCGGTTTGTGTTATATCCCTTTTCCCATAGATGAGATCGTAATACGGCGCAGTATAAGAAAAAGGCGATGGTGTGTCTTTTGTGCTCATTGGGTAAAAAGTGTATGTGCGGTTTGTATAAGAATTTTACTGGTGATATTCCAGCTGAATTGCGATTCTACGTACACCCGAGCAGCCCGGCGCATGTGCTGTTTTTCCTCGTCCGATAGACGTAAAAAACGGTCGATAACCGATGCCGCTTTTTCATGATCAGGCGGATGTATGTAAAATCCGGTTTCTCCACCGATAATTTCCCGGTCGTCGCCACCGCTTCGTATTACGGGAGTTCCCGATGCCTGTGCTTCCAGCACCGACAGGCTTGCGGTTGATCCGCCTGCGCTTGTGGTCGAGCCCGTGTACACAAAAAGATCAAGAGAGCGATAGTACGCAGGCAATCCTGATTCATCAATCGTGCCCACAAATCGTACCACATCCGTAAGCCCATTGGCACGTATGAAGGACCGGTACTGTTTTTTTATTTTTTGATCGGAGATACTTTCCGAAATGAGCGCAGTGAAGGGTGGGCTTTTGCGTCTCAGGAAGGTAAGAATTTTTAGAAAGTCTTCCGTTCCCTTAAATATTGTGTAATCAGTGCTGTGTCCCAGGACGTGAGGGGCATGCGTGCGTTTGCGCCTCGGGATGGGGACAAAAAAATCCGTATCAACGCCATTTGGAAGAAAAACATCGGGTTTGCGCCCGTATGTTTCCAAAATATAGGGTTCAACTGATGGTGCCAGCGCTGTCAGTATAGCGGCTTTGTTGTAAGCGCCGCGGTCAAGCCAGGAGTAGACGAGCTTAGCCAATCGTACGCAAAGCCGGGAAAACGGAGAAAGTGATGCGATCCGCAGGGGGTCATAAAAAATGGCAAGAGGCTCAAAGCAGTGACAGATCGTCCGTTTTGAAATCAGCACGGCAAGCAGATTCATGGGGAAATTTGTTGCAAACACCACGGCGTTTGCATCGATATCCCGCTTCAGCTCAGCGTAATTAGCCACAAGCGTTACCGGCAGTAGCATCCAGAAAAGCCTTGGGGGTCTCCACAATACATGCACGGAAATGCCGGCCGTAACATATCGGTGTCGCCATTTTGTGCTTATGGCATGTATATACAAGTGCACGGTATGGGTTTTGGCCACGCGGACGAGAAGTTCGTACAAATACTTCTCCCCACCTCTGGAATACAGGCTTTCCGTATGAAGGACATGAAACTTGAAAGGATGTCGCTTCATAGTTTCGTCATCGTGCCGGTCCGTTTTGCCAGTCGGAATGTGGCAAAGGCCATTCCCATTCCCGTAATAAGATACATAATGTTTAGCCCAAATGCGATAAGCTGACTTGTATGAATAATCGGTGCCCCGGTCATATAGAGGCGTAATGATTCGAAGATATATGAAGACGGAACAAGATACGAAAAGGCATACAATGGCTGCGGGAGTACCGACCTATCGTAAAATACCAGCGAAAATATCTGAACGATGGTGCTAAGCATCCAACCGGAAAAACTCGCCCGTTCTCCGAAAAGAAATATTCCGGATATGGCTATAAGCGAAAGCGCGACGCCGAAGAGTTCAAGTTGGATAACCCAGAGAAGAACGTGCGGGCCAATCGTCCCAAGAAATGCGGGGAACACGAAAACAAGGACGAGAAGAAGTGCGGCAAGAGACAGTATGATTTTTGTGAGAGATGCTGCGGTTACCGCAAAAAGCAGCTCACGGATGGATATCGGAGAAATCATCAAATTCTGGATATTTTTCGACATAAAGTCGTCAATAAACTGGGCAACTGATTCCTGAATTACCCTTGCGGTACAATTCCAGTAGACGATACCAGTCAGAAGCAGTAAGGTGACCTCCTGTGCGCCAGGAAGCGCGCGGGTGCTCCCAGAGGCCAAAAGGCCGAAGAGAAGTGCTTCAAAGCTGGGCCAAATAAGGATTTCTATAATCCGCGCAGGATTGCGTCGCATGGAATAGAGATAATGCAGATAGAGCCCTCGAAAACGTCTCATAAATTCAGATAAAATACTTCGCGCCGGCTCGGTCTCCCAACGGTTTGCCGTCATATGAGACGGTGCCATTTTTTAAGATAATCATCCGGGTGCACATGATTTTCATTTCTTCAAGGTTCTGTGATACGAGCACGGTGGCGCGGGCGCCCTCGTTGCGCGACACGATGCAGGAGCGGACCTTTTGGGCAAGAGACGGATCCATGTGGGCCGTTATTTCATCTAAGAAGAGAATTTTCGGATCGTTTAAGAGTGCTTTTACAAAATTCACGAGAGAATTTTCCCCGGAAGAAAGCCGGTACACTTTTCGTCCAAGGAGCGTAGGGGCCATATCAAATGTCTTCCAAAGGGTTTTAATGAGTGCCTGCCAATTATCCGTTTCGTATAAATCTGCATATGTGGCGAAATTTTCCCAGACCGTTGCGTAGCCGCTCAGCCGCTGGCTTGATGAAGCATAATTGATTTGTTGTGCGATTGCAGGACGCGTTGAAGGACTCGCTTTAACGTCAAAGAAGGATAGAGAGCCGCCGTCCTGATCCAGTAATCCCGTCAGCATGTGAAGTAACGTAGACTTCCCTACTCCTACCGGTCCCGCAATACCGACAATTTCCCCTTGACCCACGAAAAGTGATAGATTTGATACAATACGTTTTCCGCCCAAAGATTTCTTTAATGAAGTAATTTCTAGCATGCAAAAGAAGCTCTCATCGTCCTACGCGGCCATTAGGACGCGCATTGATAGATTATATCCAAGACGGTATTATACGGCAACGATATTTCTTTTCGTGGTTGTTGCGACAGTGCTCTCTTCGCTGTTTGTGTTTAGTTTGCCCGCTCCGCTCCGTCCAAAGACGAGTATCGGCCTTATCAATGCGATCTCATTTTTAGGCCTTATTCTTGCGTTGGTTGTCCGTGGGAGGGCATTTTCGCTTTTTGTGCGAAGCTCGTGGCGGCCGCTCTCGTATGTCGTCGCGTTTTATTTTTTGTCAGTGATGGTTTCACTGTTAACCGTTCCCACCGTGTATGACAGTACGCCCCTGAGGTTGCTTTTTTCCGGTGTTATTCTTTTTTGGCTCACCGGCGAGGTTCGTCCCTCGGAAAAACAAAAAGAGATATTTATTCACGTGCTTGGCGCCACAGCCGTATTTATCGCATGTCTAAGCCTAGCACAAGCGATTTTTCCTGCAGTCATGAATGCATTTGCAGAGCGGTATCTGTTGGGGCGAGCAGCATATGGAATAACAATCGAGTTTGACCGCGGAAGACTGCTTCATTGGGGCGCGCTTGTTTTTATATTTCCGTTTTTTTATTCGTCGTCGCTCTTATTATCATGGCGATCACGCATATGGGTATCGCTGTATGTTTTTATAGGTTTTTTGTCCATCTTAGGAGCCATGGCAGTTGCGAATTTCCGGTGGACGTTTTTGGTGTTCGCAGGATGTTCGTTGGCATATGCCATTTACGCGTTTCGACGGTTGCTCGTTTCCATACGGAAAATAAAATTTGTCCTGGTGACGGCAGTCGTGTCGCTTCTTTTTGGACTAACGGTTGCACGGGTCGTTTTGGGCTATAATCTGGTCGATCGTTTTCTCTTGCGTGATGCACATCGTGACATTCAGGAAACCGCAGGAAGGATTACGCTCTATAGTCAGGCGCTGGCGGTATTTCAAGCCTATCCCCTTTTCGGTACGGGATATGGGAATTACTACGCTGTCGTATGGCCATTTCCCCATATGCAATATTTTTCTATTTTTGACCAATTTGAACCGCTTCCGGTGCCAATAGCCTCACATAACGAGTTTTATACCGTGCTGGCAGAAACAGGAATTTTTGGGTTATGTTTCTTTCTTTTTATTTTGTATCTTCCGGCTAAACAAATGTTTTTATATTTGAAATCGGGCAAGATTTCCCGAATTGACCGTCTGTTCTTGTTGGCGTCCGGCATCTCCTGGCTTTCCATATTTTTTTATATATGGTTTGAAAATATTTATCCGCAAAATATTGTGTACATTCTCTTGTTTGGTGGCGTTCTGACGAGTTGGATGGGTTTTCATACAAAATATGGGCAGGATAAAGCGTAAACGGGTTGTCGTCCAGATCGTGACATATAATAATGCCGCGACGGTCGTTGACTGTATCCGTTCAGTCCAGGCGCAGAGTTTCCGTGATTTTTCGCTTCTTGTCATTGACAATGCCTCGACCGATAAAACACGAAGCGTTGTGAGGGGTTTGAAAATAACCCTAGTGCGCAGCCGACGGAACATCGGATACGCAGCGGCACACAATATGGCGATACGCCGGACGAAGAGTGAGTATGTACTTACGCTTAATCCGGACGTTGTATTAGATAGGCATTTTTTACGGAAGATGGTGCGAACGCTTGACGCCAGTCCGCGCGTTGGGTCGGCGGCAGGACTCCTCTATCGTGTAGAACGACTTCGGGATCGACCGGTTATTGTCGACGGAGAGGGGCTTTTTATGCGAAGGAACCGACGTCAGGGGTTGCGCGGTGAGATGAAAGTGATGCAGGAGCATCCAAAGCATACCGTTTCCATATTCGGCCCCGACGGGGCAGCTGCGTTTTATCGAAGGAAAATGCTTGAAGACATCGGGTACGGACAGGAGTATTTTGATGAGGATTTTTTTATGCACAAAGAAGACGTTGATGTGTGCTGGCGGGCTAAGTGGCGCGGGTGGAAATCGGTGTTTGTTCCCACTGCGATAGCCCGTCATATCCGAACATTTCGCGCAGGGAGGCGGGAGCGTGTGCCACAGGAACTTCGTACCATGGCACTTCGCAATAGATATCTCATGATGATGAAAAACGAAAGCGCATCGCTTTTTCTGCGCGATATCGTACCAATTCTCATATACGAGATAGGAATATTCTTCTATATTGTATTCCGGGAACGCGCATCCTTTGCTTCGTATATACAGGCCTACGAAATGCTTGGCACTATGTTGAAAAAAAGGGAGTGGATCTTCCTGCGAAGAAGAGTATCTGATGTGTCCATGGGGAGGTGGTTTATATAACACTATGGTGTATGTAGGTATTGTGTCTTTTAACACGCTTTCTGATTTGCCGGACTGTATCGCCTGTGTCAAAAAGCAGACGTATAAGGACCTACGGATTATCGTATTGGATAATAATTCCTCAGACCGAAGCGTTGCTTGGTTGCGGACGCAAAAAGGAGTTACGCTTATTGAGAGTCGGAAAAATCTCGGTTTTGGCAGGGCGCATAACGCAATCATTTCATCAATACGGCTCAAACAGGGCGATTATTATGTTGCATTGAATCCGGATGTGCGGATGAGCCCCTCTTATGTGCTTGAATTGGTAAAGGCATGTAAAACGCATAAAGCCCATTGGGCTACGGGGAAGTTATATAAAGATGTTCGATCACGGAAGCTCTACAGTGCAGGTCATGGGCTACGGAAAGACGGGTACGCAATCAATATTGGTTATGGGGAGAAAGACAGTGCCTATTGGAATCAGGGAAGGGAGATTTTTGGTGCTCCTGGTGCAGCCCCCCTTTATACGTTCAAGCTTATTAAGGCGCTTTCAAGAAGTGGATCGTTTTTCGACCAGCGCATGTTTTTGTATTACGAAGATGTTGACGTGGATTGGCGGGCGAGACTGTTAGGGTTCCGCTGTTGGTACGAACCGGCGGCAACTGCCGAGCATCCCGGTGGCGGATTCCGCTCCGCGTATGAAATAGAAGCACTGGCAAACCGGTATCGAAGTGTTTTTAAGAATGCGATTCTCTCTGATCTTTTACTGTACAATATCCCGCGTCTGACCGGACATGTTCTTCTTCGTCTTCTTACCACACCAAGGAAGGGATTGCGCTTATTGAGTGCCGTGATGCGACGTGCAGCTGTTTTTCCTTTTAACCGCACGCGCCGGACCGTTTCCGCGCAATACATGAACAACTGGTTTATCTGGTCAGCAAGACAACCCACAAGGCAACCTTCGACGCTTACACAACGGTTCGTTTTATTCTTGCGGACGAACATGCGGAGTTGATACACTACACTATCACATATGAAACAAGCTGTTGTAACCGGTGCGGGTGGATTTATCGGATCGTATTTTGTGAAATATTTGAAAGCGCGAGGATACCAGGTGACCGGAATTGATTTGAAACCTCCCGAATTTTCTGAATCAGCCGCCGATACGTTTCATTTGGGTGACTTGCGGGATGCTGCGACAGCCAGAAAGCTCATTCAAGCCGCCGACGAGTTGTATATGTTTGCGGCCGACATGGGTGGCATGGGGTATATCGATCACGTGCGGGCCAACCTCATACATAACAACGTACTTATTAACGCGCACTCCCTTGCCGCTGCTAAAAACGCTGGTATTCCGCTCGTATTCTATGCATCGTCTGCCTGCGTGTATCCGATGGAAAAACAAGTAGATCCCAACAACACCGGCCTCAAAGAGCAGGATGCCGTTCCTGCAAATCCCGACACCATGTATGGATGGGAAAAACTCTTCACAGAACAGATGTGCGCCTCTTATAGTTTAGATTTTGGCATGAAGGTATACGTCGGGCGGTTTCATAATATTTATGGACCTGAATCAACATACGATGGAGGAAGGGAAAAATCGATAGCGGCGCTTTGTAGGAAAATAGCCCTTGCCTCCCCTGACGATGAAATAGAAGTATGGGGCGATGGAGCCCAAGGGCGTTCGTATTGTTATATAGACGATTGCTGCGAAGGCGTGTACCGATTCGTGCATCAGCCATTTATGGGACCGATCAATATCGGCTCATCGAGGCTGGTAACGGTGAACGAACTTATCGATATGATCGCAATAATCGCTGGCAAGCGTATAAAAAAACGGTACGACACCACAAAACCTCAGGGAGTTCGCGGAAGAAACTCTGATAATACGTTGCTTCAAAAAACGTTATCATGGGAACCGTCTGTCCCCCTCGAGAAGGGCCTGAAAGACACATATCAGTGGATCGAAAAACAACTGAACTTATCTTCTAGGCCTTGAAAAGTGAGCCGCTGAGAAGATACGATGGAATAGTGACAAGGTAGCGTCTCCAAAGACGGCGGGGATTTGTTCCTAAGCGAAACGCCCACTCAAGACCCATCCGTTGCATCCACTTTGGCGCTTGTGGCACTGTTCCAGCGATAAAATCAAACGCCGCTCCGACACAGAGAATTATGGTATTGGGAAGCTGATTTTTCCATTGAACAGCTACTATAACCTGCTTAGGAGAGCTTAATCCAATCCATACATAATCAGGTTTATAGTGACGGATTTGCGTTACATATCCCCACTCCTCTTGTTGGCTTAACTGGCGGAATGGAGGAGAAATAAAAAGAGTGTGCTTCATGTATGGATGCTTTTTTTGGATATACATTTCAAGTTTATTAAGTGTTCGTTTAGAGGATCCGTAGAAGACGTGCCTTGTCCTTTGGACTTCTTGTAACGAAAGAAGTCGTTTCATAAGGTCCGGTCCATAAATGCGATCGGTTTTTTTGCCTTTCAGGCTAATTGCCCACACCAGGGGCATACCATCAGGCAGCAGCATGTCTACCTCTGTATAGGCTTTTTGGTTATACTCGGTTTTATTCTTGTGTGCGAGATCGTTAAGTGAGCAGGGTAAGATTACGCATCCTTTCGTACTGCGTTTTGATTGATATATAATATGGGAGACAACATCATTTATTCCTCCAATGGCAAATTTGAGTCCATCGATAGTTAAGAATTTCGTGTTTATTGTTGCCATTATTCTTCTTTTTTATGCTTCTAGCCTGTCTTTATTATGGTACATTGTACTATTATATATTTTTTTGAATGTAATCATTTTGCATTTAAAAAACCTTTCGTTTGATCGGCGATTTATAGGACTTGCACTCTGGGCTATAGGTGCTTCATATTACCTCATTAACTTTCACAATATCAATTCTCTTGAATTGTGGAGTGACGAAGTTGGAGTAATTCAGATTGCAGAATCCCCTTTTTCTTTGATCGCTCGATCAGTGTTTATGTGGCATGCCTCAGCATTGCCTTTGGATTATTGGAACATGTGGGCCTGGAATCACATAGTAATTTTCTTTTCAAAGGATTACCAGGAATTTATTTATCGAATTCCGTATATGATTTTCCATATTGTTGCAGGGATAATTTTAGTTTTTTATGCCCTAAATCAGGCTTCTTATAAAAGAAGCTATCTCGAAAAGATGTTTATAGGAATATGTATATTCTTATTGTATTTTTTAAATCCGTTTTTACTGCAATACTCTTATGAAGTCAGATTCTATGCATTATCATTTCTTGGTGTTATTCTCGCTGTACGTATGATGGACTATGGGTCTTTTTACTCAACAAAAAATTTTCCTATTGTCGTAATTTTTACCGTAAACTCCATTTACCAGCATATTATAGTCATTCCATATTTAGTATGGAGTCTGTGCGATAAAAAGAATAGACGTCAGGCGATATTCATGCTTGGCATTTTTGTTGGACTATTTGTGATATTTTTTCACAAAATGCTTATTGCTACCGTCCCTCAGACGATTCCTACTTTTTCATTCGTTATGAGTCCGCTTGTACATATGCATGAAGTTTTGTTGGCTGAAAGAGCACAGTTTATTTTCTTGTTGGGAATCATAGTCTATGGACTTTGTTTTTTTACGAAAAAAACCGTTTATTTCCTGAGTTTGTTTTTGTGGTCAATTACGATAGTTATTGCAATAGCTTTATATAGTCAATATGCATCGTTTCATGTGCGACACTATCTTTTTGCTTTGCCGATTATGTACTTTCTTTTAGTTACTCCCTTATTTCGACTGAAACGTAGGGCATCAATAATATATGTTATTGCACTGACTAGCGTTTTTACTTATTCATGGATAAATGGACAGATGCAGGGCGCGCTTGGTCTTCCAAGAAATTTCTCAAAATCTATTTATGGTTTTAAAGATGCTGTTGTTATGGCAAGTAAAATTACCACAAAGCAAATAGTAACGTATAGCTCTGATGAGCCAGGTCAGGGAGCTCAAATAAGTCTTTTGTGGTATGCAAGACGCTATAAAAGCGCTCCACCGATTATTGCTTCAAACGAACGAGAGGCGTGTTTGCTGGAGTCAGCATTTCCCGAAGTCGTTTTTATTGACATCCTTAATAGGGGTCGTTGTCCAGATGTGGTAAAAGTAAAAATATTTCCTGAGACAAGAGCCACGATTTACTCAAGAATTAGTATGTAGTATCGTATACAACCTTTTTAGAATATTATTCTACCCAATAACATAATAAATTATCAGTAGCTTCGCGTCCAAAAGCGTGCATCCATCCAAGACGTCCCAGTTATGAGTTTTCATTTCTCACATAGTATGAGATTCGGTTGATTCAAGATTGTTACCCCTCATCGAGTATCTCTCAAATTGAATTAGTTCTTATGGTTAGTGCCTTTGCCACTGCACGAAATTCTTTATGAGTATTGCCCAGGCCAGATGGCAGGTAAAATCCTGTTTTCTCTACCTCCTCGGCTACGGGAAATTTTTCATTTACAAAAAATGCTAATTTTTTAAATGCGGTGCGAGGGGAGTAAAAAAAGGTTCGCGTCTGGACACCATTCCTTAGGAGATAGCTCATTACCTCATCGCGAGTTTTTTTTGTTTTTTTATGATCAATGCGCACTGCGTACATCCAGTAAACACTGTCTGCCCAGGGCTTTTCGACCGGCAGAATGAGGCCTGGGGTATCTGACAGGAGTCTTTTGTAGTTTTTGGCCATATTTTTTTTCTTCCTTAGAGACTGGCCGAGTTCTTCCAGACTTGCAAGTCCTACAGCCGCCTGCATATTGCTCATAAGGTAGTTATAGCCGATGCCGACGTGGATAAATCGCGTGGAGGAGTGGTTCAGAGATTTGAGAGAATTCACCCGCTCTATAAGTGTTTTGTTATTGCTGACAACCATTCCACCCTCCCCGGTAGTGACGATCTTATTTGCGTAAAAACTGTAAATGCCAATGTCTCCGATTGTTCCAACCCTCCTTCCCTTATAACGCGCTCCATGGGCCTCTGCAGCGTCCTCTATAACTGCAAAATTATGCTTACGGGCAATTTCCATAATGGGGTCCATGTCGCAGGGATGTCCAAATAAATGCACGACCATAATTGCTTTCGTCCGTTTGGTAATGGCGCGCTCAATGAGCGAAGGGTCTATGGTGTACGTATCGGAAGTGATATCAACAGGCACCGCTACCGCACCGGTGTACCATATGGCGAAATAACACGATGCGATGGTGGTTGCCGGCAGGATAACCTCATCCCCCTTTCCGATGTCCAGGGCAAGCAGGGCAAGGTGAAGGGATGCCGTACCCGAGCTTGTTGCTGAGGCGTAGGAAACGCCGAGTGTGTCTGCAAACGCTTTTTCAAACGTTTTGACATACGGTCCTTCCGAAGAAAACCATCCTGACGATACACATGTGTCAAGATATTTTTTTGCGTTTTTGGGTACGCTTGGGCGGTTGACTGGAATTACGGGCGGATGGTTGTCCATGATTTTTTCTGTGACGAACGATATGCGCTTTCAATCATACCAATAACATATGAACCGTCCATCGCGTCCGGGTGCGGATCTGTTTTCGTTAAGATGCAGCGCTTCATATACAGAAGTTCGCGATGATATGAATCTTTGGGTTCGTTGGAATAGTCATAGGTTGTTACGACTCCCTCTTTGTTTCCCATGGTGACGATGTCGTGCGTTGTTGAATCAATAATAATATAGCCTTTCTCCCCCCAAAGTTCGATGTGCAAGTATCCCGCCCACTGAATCCAGGAGGAAGTGATGACAGCCTGTCTGTCATCGCGGGTCACGAAGATTGCAGAGCCGACGTCTTCTACTGAGGTGCCTTTCCAGTATGTGTTGGTCATGTGCGCGCTGCATTTGGTAAAATTTCCCATAAACATGCGAGCGATATCCAGGACATGACACCCATTGTCGATGAAGGATCCTCCTCCAGACATACGGTGATTCCAAAACCATTTGTTGGCTACCCGCTCTCCGTTTATACCAATGCTCGCTTTAAAAAGTAGCAGTTTTCCGATTGTACCTTGCTCAAACAGTTCTTTTGCTTTTTGAACCGTCGGGAAAAATCTATGATTCGAGCCGGTCTTGACGAGCTTATGGTATTTTTTTGCCGCTCGTATTATTCTTCGGCATTCATTTACCGTGGGAGCAAGAGGCTTTTCACACAGTACGTTCATACCATGCGCAAGGGATTCAACGGTAAGGCGTTCATGGAACGCATTAGGAGTCGATATGATTGCCAGATCGACGTCTTTAGGCGTTTCTGAAATGTGTCCGAAGGTGGGCACGTGGAACTGAGACCGAATTTTTTCCCGTTGATCCGGCAATATGTCTACAACGCCTACGACGTCAAACTCTGTCGGCATGGCAAGACATGCGCGCAGTCTTTTCGTGCCAAATAATCCTGCCCCCACGATAACAGCGCGCACTCTCCTATTCATGTCGAGGAATTGTAGCAGTGTTGCCAGTGCTTCTCAATATTTCGTCACGCGCTGGTATAATTGCGGAGGTGAAAAACGAACCGGTACTTTTTGTCTTTAACGCTCCGTTGGCAAGCGGGTGTGATTATGTCTGGCAAACAATGACCATTGTCGCTCGAACGCATACGGTCTACGGCCTTGCCCTGGGAGATATTGTTTGGCTTCCAAAGCTTTTTTTTCGCCACACCCTTGGGTGATACGCCGTTTGTCTAGAGGCGTTGTGATTCGTCCGATAAGTATTTTCCCTGGTGTGCGTTATAAATGGGTGCGCGGAGTGACCTATGTGATGTGGGCAGCACTTATTCGTTGCTACATAGACTTGATTCATCGGGGTGAACAAAAAATACTTTGGTATTTTGAGCCGTTTTTTCTTCCGCTGCTTCTTCCCGTGTATCAAGGATACAGGTCGGTGTATGATTGTGTTGACTATTATCCCGGTTTCACCAAGAGCGCCAGCAATCAACACAGAGAGCTACTGATTCTGTCTGAGTATGTTTTTGCCAATTCTCAGGTCTTATCGCGGAAGCTTGGCGAAGTGCGTCCTGACACAGTTGCTATTCCGCTGGGATTTGCAGAACATCTGTTTGCACCGTCCACTACTCAATGGAGAAAAAAGCGGGCACGAACATTCGTGGTCGGATACATAGGAAGCATCAGTGATCGGATGGATTTTCCTTTTCTTTTTGCCCTTGCGCGTAGGCTTCCTGCCGTAACGTTTCGTTTCGTAGGCCCACTTGAGCAGTATGTATACGGCAGACCGGACGCTCTGCTGATACAATGGGAAAAGTTGCGCTCCCTAACGAATGTGCAGTGGGTCGGCAGCGTGCCGAAGCAACACATCCCTCGCGCGCTTAAAGAGATTGACGTCGGCTTAATTCCCTATCGCAGTGTTCCGTTTAACCGTTTTTCGTTTCCTATGAAAACGATGGAATATTTTTTTGCAGGCAAACCGGTAGTCAGTCTTCCTATTGAAGCGTTGGCTCCCTATGTTCAGAAGAGGCTTTTGTTCATAGTACATAATTCCACGGATGCAGCGAGAACGATTAGTCACCTACGTAAGGCAGGATGGCCTCAAAAAAACGTTCGTACACAACGGTTGATTGCACGACAGAATACGTGGGAAAAGAAGGTAGCTGCTATTTTTCGAATGTTGCAGCCAAAACGCCGACGATACACCCGCGCATTCTCATGAACAGTTTTCCCGTTTCGTGAAAAAGCGCCTGCTTTTTGATAGTCGGGCGTGCATTCTTTCCGATTGACCGTAACGAGTCACTGATGTTTGCTCGGATAATAGTTTTCGCAAACGGAAGCCCTTGAAGATAATAATATGTGTAACACGCCATTTCTCCGCATACGTATGACAATTCCAGACGATCCATCGCAACGGAAGAGAGCCATCTATTGTGATAGACAATCGCGCGAGGCGTACTGGCGATTGTTCCCCCCTTCGTCAGTATGCGAAGCGCATACTCAGCGTCCTCTGCATTACTGCCTATCGAGCCGGGGCCCAGCCATGTCTTGAACGGCCCGAGCGTGTCAAAGACCGTTTTCCTTATTGCCATATTGTTTCCGTAACCTATATGTGTAGAGTGGAGTACTGGTTTGGTATGGATGAGCGTTTGTCGAACGGCAAATATCGATGGGCAAAAGCGATGTTGATGCCGCATGGGCTGATATGGGCGTGTACTGCCGAATACTGCTGACACACTTGGCGTTTTTTTAAACTGCCGCACCAACGCGAAAAGCCAACCTGGCGATACGATACAGTCATCGTCGGTAAATGCAAGTATTTCTCCCGAGGCTATTCTGGCGCCCTGGTTCAATGCAAGGGCTTTTCCGCTGCCTGGTGCATGCACAGAATGAATCTTCCCTGAAATACGCGTCAATGGGGCTGAATGTTTGCTTTGGTCTACGACGATAACCTCATACGTAGTGCCGACCGTCTTTAATAGCGACATAATACACTGCCTCAGGCGCATCGGCCGATTTTTCGTTGCAACTATGACGCTGATAGGGAGATGGCTGTTCACAGGCACGGTGACATCATACGTCTACGAGCAGAGAGGACCTTTGAGGCTTCGTCAAAATGCCAAGTCCGTAGGCTCCAGGCAATTCAAGTGTTTCGTGGGGGTGCTTGCGCTTGATTTCGTTCCATAACCGGTGTACTCCTAAAACCAGCTTGTTGATTCGTTTCACGCGAATGTCATGCAGAGAGAGCATTCCTCCTCGATTGAGTCTCGGCCAGAATGTGTTGAAGTCGAATCGAGATCCTTTATACGAATGGTCGCCATCGATATATATGTAGTCCCAGTGTCTATCAGGATAAGCGGCGTTGAACTGGGCAGTTGTTTGAACGTGCAGTACGATATGCTTATGGACCGAGTGCTTGCGGAAGTATCGATCCGGATTAATTTCCCGCCACGTCCCCACTCCTCCCCAGTGATCGGGATTTTTCGGGTCTCGCTCATCGAATCCCGCGTCGACGAAATCGACAATGCCCGTGCCATTATCTTTGCACGCCATGGCACAGAGAATTGGTATGAACCCGTAACGGCTTCCGACACATAGGACACGTTTGGGACGAATGAGCCGAATAAATGCGTAGTGAATCCATCCGTACCCCAGGTTTCCGGTACGTACGTCCAGCTCGTGCCAATTATGCTCGCGTGCGTATGAGTTGATAATGTCTTGTGCAACGGATGTGTTTACGAGTGGAAATAGTGAAGAGAGTGCATAGTTCATAACCAATCCAATCGTTTGCGTTAAACTGACATGCGTATTATACCCTTCTTCGTGTAGCTGACAAGTGGAATCGATTTGATGCAGATGCGTTTGTAGTTGGAAAAAAATTTGTGTTTTACTGTCCTTGTTCAGCCATATAGTCTAAGATATAATCCGCGTATGTTTGCGGGTACCTTTAGAATCGGAGAGTTTTCGAAAAGTTTTTCGGAACTGGGAATTCGCGATACTGTGCGCATATTATTCCGCCATTTTTTTCGCGTTCCTGTCCTGAATCAACGTTTTTTATACGACGCATCGCTTGCATACGAAGTTCTTCAGTATTTTGACGGATATCTTCTGCAGAATGCCGATGCCAGGCGCGGTCTGTTGGGCTTCGGCCTGCTGCACCATGCCTTAATTGTAAACATGAAGCCGGCCCGTATACTTTGCATAGGGTCGAAAAAAGGATTCATACCCGCGTTATGCGCTATGGCTTGCAGGGATGTCGGACGTGGCCATGTCGATTTTGTGGATGCCGGATATTCTGAGTCTGATGCCAACGGAACGAAGCATTGGGGTGGAATAGGGTTCTGGCGTTCGCAAAATCCCCAGGTGCATTTCTCATTTCTCGGGCTTGACACGCACATAACGACACACGTAATGACAACGGATGAATATTTTAGAAAAACGAGAAAATCATACGAATATATCTATATTGACGGAGATCATACGTATGAGGGCGTTAAAAAAGATTTCAACAATGCATGGCCCAGATTGAAAAAAGGAGGCCTCATGCTGTTGCATGACACGGATGTGCGTGTTATCAAAGAACAACTCCCCTATGGGGTCTGGAAGCTTTGGCGAACAATTCCGATCCAAACCAAAGTCAAACTCTCTGTGGCAGCAGGTCTCGGCATTATCCAAAAAGTAAAGGAATTATGATAGCGGCAAGCCTGTATTATCTACGGAACCATCCGATATTTGTCGGCAGGGATGATGTGAATTTTTCACATTTTCCTTCTGACGATCGTATCGCGCCATACATCAAAAAGTTTGCCCGTACGGAAAAAACGCCGGCCTATCTGCTTGACATGTGCATTATGGAGCAGCGCCTTGACAGCGTGAAACGAAGCCTTTCCCGATACTGGAAGAAGGTGGCGATTGCGTATTCATTTAAAACTAATTACGCTCCCGCATCTGCGCTTCGCCGCGTCGGGACGTACGCAGACGTTGGATCAGAGCGAGAACTTCACTTAGCACTGCGGTATGGATATGCAGGTGAAAAAATCGTGTTCAACGGCCCCAACAAAACAAAATCCTCCCTTGTTACTGCCATGAGGCATAACGTGCTTGTTCAGGTGGACAACCGAGCCGAGTTAATGCGACTGGAGGAGTTTTCCCGGACAGTAAAGCTTCGTGTCCGGATAGGATGCCGTCTTAATCTCAGCGGTCATAGCATGGGGCACAGTCATTTCGGTTTTTCGCGGGCAGACCTTATAAGTCTTCCGGTGTTGGTAACGCTGAAAAAACGTTATATACGATTTGAGGGTGTACATGTGCATACGGGCACTGATATTGATCAGCTTGACGTGTTTGGAAATGCGGCTCGGGCCGCAGCTGAAACTCTCACTCAAATGGAGAAGGCGGGGCTACACGCTCGTTATGTGAATTGCGGTGGTGGCATGAAATCCCACGGCCGCAAGCCATACGAAAGACAGTCGTGGAATGCGTATACAACGGACGAATATGCACAAACCATCTGGGAAGCAATGCGCACGCAATATCCTGATGCTGGCAAGCTCAGGCTTATGATCGAGCCGGGAAGATATCTGGTTGATGATGCCGCGGTGTTTGTAACACGCGTTCAGCGCGTACATAAAGGCATGAAGCAAACAGTATTTGCTGACGGCGCAACGACCATGTTGTCGCTTATCCCCTATCGGCCGCAAATACTGCGGATTTTTTCCCCTTCATTTCAGCAGCGAAATGGAAACATACAGCCGACGATTATTTATGGCGCTACGCTGCGAGAAGACGATGTGCTTTTCCGCGGATGGTTGCCATCAGTGTCTGAAGGTGATGTCATCGTCTACTATTGCATAGGCGCATACAACGCGTCGCTTACACCGGAATTTATTTTCGACAAGCCAAAGACGCATGTAATTTTCTAGTACCGGCATGAAAAACCAGTTGCTTTTGAATCGAAACGAAGTTGTTCTTGGCCCTGCTCCGGTGTGCCTACAGGTGCTGCATGCCGCATCCGCTGACAAGCTCGCACGGTATTTTGATGGGTATTCGGGATCCATTCTGGCTCCGGAGTTGGCTAAGCGATTTTCCTTGCCACGGAGCCGTATTCTTATCGGATACGGCGCTGAAGAGATATTGCGCCTTGTCTTTAATAGCCTTCAGGTTGGAAAAAGCAGTGTGCTTACCCATGAACTTCACTTCGGCTTTTATGCGAAATACCTTGCATTTCGCAATATCAAGCTTCACACCTTCCGGATCACAGAGGGTAAGAGCGCGTTTTCATTTGATATAGAGGATTGCGTAAAAAAAATTCATCGGTACGCGCCGCAACTGGTGCTTATCACGACGCCAAACAACCCGAGCGGCAATGTTATCTCTGTGGCCGATGCCAAAAGAATCCTTCGTCGCGTTTCCAGTAACACTCTTGTTATTCTTGATGAGGCATATTTTGGTTTTGATGATAAATATGATGCAGCGGGTTTTCGACGCCTCCTGGATCAATTTGGCAATCTTATGATACTTAGAAGCTTCTCAAAACAGTACGCCCTGGCAGGACTGCGTATGGGGTACGCATTGTGCGGTAAAAACATCAAAGCAATGTTGCGGTATCAGGATCCGTACCTCGGAGGAAATAGGATATTGGAAGAGGTTGCCTTGGCTGCCCTTACGGCCCGGATGTACTATCGTAAATTAGCACGGACCATTATCTCTGATAGGGAATACTTTATTCGGTCCGTCAATGCCCTTGACCATTTCGTGGCATTCGATTCCCGTGCTAACCTGGTATTAGTAAAAGTTAATGCAAAGGCAAAGCCGTTATTGGTGGATGCATTGGACAATCAGGATGTCCTGATAGCCAAATTTATGACCGAGGTCTATATGCGCGTAACGATCGGTATGCGGGTTCACACGGACAGTTTTCTTGGTGTTTTGCGAACAGTAGATCGTAGGCTTCGGGAGAAAAAATAATCAGACAGCGTCAAGGGCTGTGCTACAATCGCAGATATGTTTGATTCGCTGACAGCCAACCGCCTTTTTCGTACGCTCCAGGACATTGAGTCGTATAACGACCGGATGGTCAATCTAACCGCCAACCAGAACATACTCTCCCCGCTTGCAATGCGGTTTTACCGGTCACCCATGGGGCTGCGATATGATTTCGGAAGAGGGATCGGGGGCGTTATGACTGCGAATAACTTCGGAGACTTTTCGGCCATTACCTACCCGCGACTTCACGATATTCTCGACCGTGCAAAGGCAAAAGCTAAAAAAATGCTGGCCGCCGAGGATGTGAACCTTGAATGTCTGTCCGGAGCGCACGCAATGCTGTGTGCGCTTCTGGGATCTACTCGGCCGGGCGATACCGTAATGTCCGTCCGTGAGGAGGATGGTGGTCATTTTTGCACGAAGCACATAGCAGAAAGCATCGGCAGAAAGCATGTATACGCAGCGTATGATATCTCTCGGCTGACTCTTGATGTCGCGAAGACGGTTTATCTGGCCCGCAGAAAAAAAGCACGCATCGTGTATCTGGACACCTCTGTGCTGCTTCAGCCGCATCCGCTTCGCCAGTTGCGAAACGGTCTTCCGCATGACGTGCTTCTTATCTATGATGCCAGTCACACGCTTGGATTAATTATGGGCGGCGAATTTCAATCCCCCCTTCGGGAAGGGGCGGACGTTATTGTTGCCAATACGCACAAGACATTTCCCGGGCCGCATAAGGGCATACTTGCGTTTCGTGACAAGTCGTTGGCGACTGAAATGGATAGCATCGTCCGGAATACGTACTCGACGGTCCACACAAATAGCCTCATGGCCCTGGCGATTACGGTGCTAGAAATGGACATGTATGGCCGTGGGTATGCGCGGCAGATTGTTCGCAACTCTCAGGCGCTTGGTAGCGCGCTTGCGAAAAACGGGCTACACGTCAGGTCGATAAACGGCGTATATAGCCATAATCATCAGGTTCACCTCCTCGTCGATGCCGAGGGCTCCTCAATAGTCCGGCGCTTCGCACAGAACGGCCTATCGATAAGCACAAGTAACGCGCTTGGTGGCCGTACGTTCATTCGCCTTGGGACGCAGGAAGCAACAAAACGGGGCATGAAAGAGGCAGACATGAATCTGCTGGGGGTGCTTATACAGCGTATTCTTGACGGAAAAGATGTGAGTAAAGATGCTGCCCAGCTTGCCAAAAAATATTCAACCGCACGATTTTGTTTCCCGTATGCACCTACCAGCGATCATGCACCTGAGGCTTAACGAATTTTGCATATAGCGCACTTACCTGCTGCATGGTTCTCTTGGTAAGCCTTGGCATGCCGCTTGCCTGGGCGTTTTCATGGACTTGCGCAGGTGTTTTTCCTCCGACGATCACTGTCGATACGGCGGGATGCATAAGAATCCATCGTAATGCAAATTGAGCCATGGTATACGATGGTGGCTTTACTCCCCGTAGCGCTTTTACAATCCGAAGGCCGGAAAGAAAATTTACCCCAGCAAATGTTTCACCGCGATCAAAAATCTCGCCATGCCTGTTGAACGACCGGTGGTCATTACGCGGGAACCGGGAAAAGATGTTGTATTTACCGGTAAGTAATCCACTTGCGAGCGGAACGCGTACAATAACACCGACGTTACGGCGATGCGCTTCATTCAGCAGATGTTCCATCGGGCGCTGGCGCACGATGTTAAAGATTATCTGGATTGTCGCGACGCCGGGATACTCTATTGCCTTTAGTCCCTCCTCAACCTTTTCGACGCTGACGCCATAGTGGCGAATTTTCCCGTGTTTCACGAGACGATCCAAATACATAAACACGTCTGGCATATAGTACACCTGTGAAGGTGGCGTATGAAGCTGCAAAAGGTCTATACACGATGTTTTGAGATTCTGAAGACTTCTTTCAACGAAGGTACGTATGTTTTTCTCAGTATATCCCTCTGCCGCATGCGGGGAAAGACGCCTGCCGATTTTTGTCGCGATGATCGCATGATGTCCGGTTATTTGCCTATGTTGGGCGATGAGTCGCTCACTTCTCCCGTCGCCATAGATGTCCGCCGTGTCTATAAAGTTGATGCCTTCGGCAGGAAGACTGGCCAGCACGCGCAGTGCGTCGTCATCCGTGACTGTCCCCCAGTCGGATCCCAATGACCAGCTTCCGTACCCGATCTCTGATACGGTATATCCTGTTTTGCCGAGCGTACGATAGTTCATGTTTCCTCGCGCTGAATAGGTATTATACCTCATGGTTTCCATGCGGAGCGAAATGAGATGCTAGCGATCTTTACGGGAAAATCGACGAATAACAGTACGATACAACCGGAGAAACATGCGAGACTCCGTTGTTGTGCGCTCCCGGGCAAGCTGTTCCATTTCCTGACGAAACCGCCGTCCGGAAGATCCGTCTCGATGGTCCAGAAAATACGCCGCTGTCTGAGCGCGTTTTTTTATGATTCGGGAATCCTCTTCTTTTGAGAGCAGACGCGTGAGCACGGATAGTAATTCCGAAATTCCCTGCACGGTATAGGAGAGCTTCCGAACCGCTGCGATAGAAGGAAATCCCTCGCCCCAGATGCCAACAGATCTATCCGGATACAGGTACACGACCGGTTTTCCCAATGACAAAAATTCAGCAGATATGCTTGATAAGTCCGTAATCAGGATGTCTGCTGCGATTAGTGCTTTATTTGGGCCGTAGTATGAGGAGAGTCGGGCATTGTCGAAATATACGTTCCGGTAGAGTTTTGTACTCCGCGCAATCAGCGGTTGTACGCCATACTGGATAATGGATATTGGATGCGGACGAAGGATTACGTTTAGGTTCTGTTTCTGCGCAAATGAGCAGAACCGGCGCAGATACCGCGCGTCATCTGCGCGTGTTCCCATAGGCCACAGCTTTAATGATTCCCACGTCGGGGCGTATAGAAGCGTTTTGCGCTTTGGATCCAAGCCAAACTCCCGAAGCACCGTTTGTTTTTTGATCGTTCCATTGTAGAGCGTATCGTCAAGCACGCGGCCGATTCTTCTGATTCGCGTATCTTCAGGATCAATGACACCTGATGCCATCAAGGCATCTTCAATGACCTGTCCAGAAAGTAGCAGCCGGTCGTAGGAAAGGATCGAATCGATGTGCTCAGGACGGATATACGGAAGCGGTCCGATTGGAAAGAGTTCACCGTGAAACACTTGCACGATATGACGCTTCATGGGAGCCTCGATAATTGGCAGGACCATATCCAGGAGCCATATGGGCGCGACAGAGGTTGTGGCGCGCACCATGGGCACGGATTTTGCAAATTGCCGCATCCATTGGTCATGGGTTATATGCGCGTGTATAGGAATTTTGCAGTGGCTGTGCCTGCATAGGTCAATGGGATGGGTCGCATAGGGCATGTCCAATAAGACTTTGTTTTGTATCCACGCCGGGGCCGTCTCGTAGCTTTCGCCTCGAGAGTATACCATCACAGGAATAATCAGCTGGGAATTTGAAAGATTCTCGTAGTACGCATCCATATTCCGACCAGATCCGACGGAAGAATCAATGGCCATAATAAAACATGGTATTGCCGTTTTTTGACTCGTGAATGTTTTAGGTAAGCTTGTCAATATGTTTTGTCGCATATAGGATATCCTCAGCGGTGTCTATGTCACACCAAAAATCGCTCGCCTGTATATCGCAGTACGAAGGGTGATAGACGCTGCGCTGAGAGAGTCGCTCGAATGCGTATTCGGCGTATTGATCCAGATTTCCCTCCTCGACAATCCGCGCTAGCTCCTGCGACACTGACCATGCGGCCTTCTGGGAAACGAAATCTATCCCCTGGGCTATACCATACACAGACCGATTGGGGAGATTTTTCCCATACCGAAGTATCGTATGTGACGCTTTGTCCACCTGCACGCAGAATTCTTCCGCCGATCGTCTGTCTCTCGGCTCAACGGCTGACACAAGTTGTTTTCCCGAATCCAAAAGTCGCCGCGCAATCGCTCTATTATACAGAAGGTCCCCTTCAACGCGAAGAAATCCTGAGTTTTGAAGATGCGTGCACGCGAGATAAAATGAGTACACAACATTCGTTTCGCGATATCTGTCGTTTATGACATATGTGCACATACTATTCGGGAATGTCGTTTGTATATACGATTTGACGCTTTCTGCCTGGTGTCCGAGCACAAGAATATACTCTGAGATTCCAAGTTGGATGAGATTCATCATCGAATACCAGAGAATTGGTTTGCCTGCAATCGGGATGAGACTTTTGTGTCGAGTAGCAGTATACGGCCTAAGCCGTCCCCCATCCCCCGCCAAAAGCAGTACAGCTTTCACAGAATTACGTGTCATATCAATCCGGCCATCGGCGTAACAATCGTAATTGAATCCACTGCGCGATTTTGTTTTTGTCGAAGACACCGCTGCGAGGCTTGTAGCACAGGATAATGGTGCGCCAGCTGCTTGGGCTCCATCGTGCGCCTTGATAGTCTCCCCAAATGTTAAGCATTTCAAATCCTGTCAGCCTAAGCATGTCGCGATACTGTGGCACGGTGTATTGGTACATATAGTAATTATAGGACCCTGTTTTTGTTCCTTTTCGCCAACGCCTATGATAGGAATCCAACTGCGTTTTGGTGAAATAAATATTGGTATCCTGAACACTGTAGCCGTTTATTTCGTTGTTTTGGGAAAATTGATAAATACCTTTTTTCACTTTTTTCCCTGCCGACGTGATGTGTTTGACATGGCATTCGGCATTGATGACATCCAGAAGAAATTTTCCGCCCGGCTTGAGTGCCGAATGGATCCGGCGAAGGACCGTAAGATTTTCGCGCAACGAGAAGTATCCAAAAGCAGAATACATAGAAAGCGCGACATCAAATTCGTCTGAAAAATTCATGCTGCGAATATCCTGACGGATAAATGTAGCGGTGGCCTGCTGTTTTTTTGCTTCCGTTCGGGCAATTTTAAGAAAATACGTCGAATAATCGATGCCGATAACGTCATGTCCCATCTTCGCGAGTCCTATGGCGTGCCTGCCATGTCCGCAACCAACGTCTAGAATGCGCGTCGGACGAGCAAGGCCCGTCGCGCGAATGATAAATGATACTTCCTGTTTGGTGCGCTGCGGGTTTAGGACGGGATTGTACAGGGTATAGTAGGAACTGCCGAACTCTTTTTTCCACCAGTTTTTTGGGGCATGGGATTGTCGAACGAAAGACGAGTTCATGGCTGAGTGCGTTAGGTTACAGTGGCGCTGTATACTCAAGATTTTTCCCCTGCATAGATCGGTAAAAGTTATCGACGAGTTTTTTGGATCCGTTTTTGGCGATTCGTCCTTTCTCGAGCACAATGATGCGGTCGCAATTATTTTTCACATAGGAAAGCCAATGTGTCACGATAAGAATCGTTGTGTGCATTTTGTAAAACTTCTCGATAGTTCGCAGCGCCTTATCCTGAAATTTCTGGTCTCCGACATACATGCTTTCATCCAATATAAGAATGTCGGGGTTAGTATGAATCGTGATGGAGAAGCCCAGTTTTAGCTTCATGCCGTCTGAATAGGTGAACATGGGTGCGTCCACGAATCTGCCGATGTCGGCATATTTGACGATCGCATCTATTTTCGCATCGATTTCCCGTTTACTCATGTTAAGAATCATACCATTGAGATAAATATTCTGAATGCCGCTTAATTCTGGGAGAAAACCAGCTTCAAGGTTGATAAGAGATACCAGGCGGCCCGTTGTCTGCACTGTGCCGGTTGTGGGTGTTGCAATGCCTGATATGATTTTCAGCAATGTTGTTTTTCCGGAACCATTGGGACCGATGATGCCGACGCGTTCACCCTTGCGTATGGAGAGGTTAATGTCTCTTAGCGCCCAGAACAGTTCGTTGCGCCCATGAAGCAACGTTTCAGCCAGTGTCGGCTTGTCATGGTGAATTTCATAGCGTTTGCTGATGTTGGAAAGCTGTATGGCTATCTCTTTATTTTTTTTCATACCCAGTCGTCGAAATTTTTGGCTTCCTTATTAAATACATATATGCCAAGGAAAAACGTCGCCATAACGATGGCAATATTCGTCAGTAGCGCGCCTATGGCGGGTGGCGCTGCCAGGATGAGTGCGTGCTGTAAAAGCTGAATGATGGTGGTAAACGGGTTAAAGTTCCATAACCACTGAGTACCTGGAGGTATTTGAGAAAGTGAATAGACGATGGGGGTAGCGTAAAACCAGATAATAAGCAGCGCCTGGATGAAAAAATTCACGTCCCGATAACGTACGTTTAGCGCACACGTCATAAGGCTAAGGCCGATGGTAAACATAAAGAGCGTAAGCAACGCCGCGATGGTGAGCGGTATGGTGAGCATGGTCATTGTCCCGAGGAAGAACACGGGTACGAGCAGCATGCCGAAGGCAATGGCAAAATGGATAATATTGGACAGAATGATTGAAAGCGGGATGACCGCGACTGGAAATGCGGCTTTTTTGATAAGTCCACGCTCAAAGACGACCGATGGCGTGGCTTTCGTGATGGATGTAGAAAAGAAATTCCACGAAAGAAGCCCGATAAACAGATGAAAGAAGTAATTTTTGATAGGCTCATTCATAAAGAAGTTAAAGATGAAGCCGATGACAAGCATTTGCAAAAGCGGATTGACGATCAGCCATACGAAACCGAATATGGTATTCTTATACCTTGCACGAAGCTCTTTTTCCGTCATGGCCCACAGTAATTCTATAAAGTGGCGTACATCGGTTTGCATGGGCGTATTATACTCTACGACATAGAGGGTTGCATGGAGGATAGCGTGTAGCAAGGGCATATTGATACTATGAAAGACGCGGTTGCTATTCTATTTGTTTTGGCGTTAGTGATCATCTCCTTGCCGATGCAGATCGGTATCGGTCTGGTTATCGTGCTTACGAGCGGCTTTCCGGTTTTTTTCTCGCAGAAGCGTATAGGTATGAACGGAAAGCCGTTTTTTCTCTACAAATTTCGCACGATGCGCCGCAATGCCGAACAAGAGCAGGCAGCGTTGAGGAAGAAGAACGAAGCGCACGGTCCGGTGTTTAAAATGCTCAATGACCCGCGATTTACGGGTGTGGGCAAGTTTCTGGCGCATACAGGGCTGGATGAGTTGCCGCAGCTTTTTAATGTATTGCACGGTGACATGGCGCTGTTTGGACCACGCCCGTTGCCAGTTTCGGAAGCAGCAAAGCTGACCGCGTGGCAGCGCAAAAGGCATACGATACGGCCGGGAATTATCTCCCCCTGGGTGGTAAACGGCTACCATACACAGGCGTTCGATGCATGGATGAAAAGCGATATCGCCTATATAAAAAAGAAAAGCTGGAATTATGATATGCGTCTGGCTCTGAGGACTATTAAGTTTCTTTGTCGTCTCTTACTGCGTGAGGTGTTCACATCATTGACAAGCGGTCTACGAGGATGATACGAAAGAGGTGCATAGAATTGACAAGCCGTATAGTAGTTGATACTATAGGTTTGTATGCCAGGTATGCTGGAAACTCGTGAAACAAATGAAGGTGCCGAGCAGCGTCTCGGAGACATTCAGGTTTTTGACCTTAACGCTGAATTAACTCAGATCGTATTGGAAAAGTTTGAGGTGAAGGTTCACCGGCTTGCGCGGGATCATGGGTACTTCTATGACAAGCCTGACGGCGCCCCCTATTCTCCGTACAGAGTCTACGAGATGACCGAAAAGATCGCTCTTGGCGCATTAACAGCGGGTGGAACTGTCGATGTTATCGTGCCGAGTTTGGAATTGCGACATAAGCGCAATGGGGAGCATGCATTTATCCCGCAGCTTCAGGCAAGGGAATTTGCCATCCAGAGTGTCCGATTAAACGCCATTCAGCGGTTTGCCGAAGCGGGTACCCTATCAAAAGATGACGCCTTTCGACTCGCGGGAAACCAAGATCCGAAAGAGGCTCTTGAACGGCATAAAGAGGCGTGGCAAGAATGGTTGGAAAGCACACGCAGGTTCGAACGAGAGCAGGTGCTTGCGCGGGAATCAGAAAATCGTGTTGAAGTTGGGGCGCTTGAAGTGATTGAGCCTGAGACCGATGTGGTCACAAAGACCGCTCCGAAAACAGCGAAAGTTTCTTCACGGGCGTCTTATCGTCGCAAAGTGATCAGGGCTGTTGTAACTGTTGGCTTACTGGCGACCTGGTTAGCTTCATGTTTGCCTGGGTATACTGCAGGAGATGATGAACAACCTGTCGGCACTTCCACGCCTGCTGGTGAAGTGTTTACACCAACAGCAGATGCGGGAGCAGGAGGCCCAGAGCCTACTGTAGAATCAACAGTTGGGCCTACTCCTGCGCCATTTTCAACAGAAGCGGCGCCTACAGCCGCCGTATATGGTCCCCCGTCCATGAGTGGGGCTGAATACCTCCCGGGCTCCGGGGGAAGCGGACGAAACGAAATTATTACCAAGGCTGGCGTTCCCGAGGCGAAGCTTGTGGTATATGAAAATGCCGCATATGCACTTGCAGAAGCAAGCGGATATGCAAGGACGGAAGTGGTCATTGAGTATCTGTTTGACGGAAATTCCTGGAATATGGTGCTTCGCAGAGTTGCCACCGGGAATATCTTATGGTCTGAAGACGGTGAAGGTGCACAAACGACCTATCCTACAATCTTGAAAGTCGATGAGCAGGGAATTCATCCGGGTGATGGGATAGTGCTTCGTGAGGTTGAAAACACGAAAGATGCGAAAGCAGTCCTCGTGAATGGATTTGTTATAGCCTTACGAAGCCCAGTGACGATCAACGGAAAGCAATACTATTCCGAATGGTTCAACACGCTTACCAGGACGTGGGAGAAGATCGCTGAGGTTATTGCAGCAGTACCGGTCGGAAAAGCGGTAACAACAGAGAGCTTTACGTCAATCGGGTGGAATAGTTTTCCGGAAATGAGCGCGGAACAGGTTCCCTTCCTTGAGCAAAAAATACTTGCCGATCCGAAGTTAACGGCGAATATTGATTCTGTAACACCCGTTACTTTTACGGTGAACAAAGGCGCCAATGGTGTCAGCGTCGCCATGTACGGGACGCCCGAAAACCTCACGACCCGCTATATAGGGAGCATGCAGACGCCAGAGGGAATCGTTCACATGGTATTCTGGGAAGCCATCGTGCAGGGTGAGGACGGAAAGAACGTGCGCGTCGTTGTCGTAAGCGCCCACGAACCACGACTGGAAGAATTTCGCGACGCACAATTAAGGTATCTCCAGGAGATAGGAAAAACAGTATTTTCAACAAAAGTAACACTTATAACTCTATCTACATCGGATCAAACGTCGTTATGGAAAGCGTTGTTGGCATCATCACCGGATGGCGAGCGTATGGCACAATGGCTCATTGATAATCTTGGTTCAGGACAGGTAGTCATCGCTACCAACATTCAGGGTCGGTAACCTCCCTTCAAAGAGTCTCAACATGGTGTATTGCTTTTTCCTTCGGCACGTGGTGTATAGTAGAAGTGTGAAGAAAATAGCGTGGATAGTATTGGGAATTATTGTGTTTGCCAGCTTGATGGTTTTGGGCGTTTCTGTACTGTATCGGTCTGCACTCGTAGCGACTCAATCTGTTGAGGCATATCGTAAGAAATTCGACGAAAGGCAGAATCAGGCGTTTATCGCACGATCATCGTCCATGATGGCGCTCAACCGGCTGTATGGGAACGGTGATAAGTATGTTTTTCGCCCCCCTCGCGTGGTCCCGTCGTTTAAGAAAGATGGAACAATCCAAGGCTATACGATCTACGGCATGGTCTCCACATGGAATCCGCAAAGCCATCTTTTGACTCTGAGTTCCTATTTAGGCAGGCCGGTATCGGTTCGATTTGACCCAGACTTGGACGGATCCATGGCTGTGGTGCCGAAGTTGGATAATTATGGCGTTGCCGACTCCATTGGCGAGCGGGATTTTGTCTCAACCATCAGGGACAATCGGTACACCGAGCTTTTTTGTGTGGGCGATATCGTTTCCATTGAATCGCCGAGTCCTCAGCAGTTTTCGTATAGCGCCCGCGGAACTCCCATAGTACCTAGAATTATTCAGTTATCGTTCCGATTATGCGATAAATAAACATGAGAATAATGAAAGTATTTATTTTATTCCTTTTATCCGTAGCGACGTTGCTATCTATGGTTGCTCATCCGGTGTCTGCGCAGTATAACGGATGCAGCGGATCTTGTCGCAGTAGTGGATGTTCATCTGGAGAAGTCTCGATAGGTGTGTGTACCAACGGTGATACCTGTTGTGGACCAGCGCCTACGGGAATCGGTTATACGAAGAATTGCGCAGAGGATCAGGGATGTGGTGTAAACGGATGCGGCCCAACGCAACAGTGGGTCCAATATTGGAAGTGTACCGAAACATCCACATGCCAAGAGCTCGATGATTGTATAGAAAACGGCGGCGCATGCTCAACATTGTCCAGTTGTAACGTCGGCTGCAATGCCATTTCGTGCAGCCCAACGTGTGGCCTGGGCGGCTGTCCGGGCGGCTGCGGCAGCGTGGATGATTGTGGCGGCGTAAGCTGCAGTTCCTGTCCTGGCGGCGGATCGTATAGCTATAGCGAGGGAGGCTACGCTGGAAGTACGCCTACACCAACGGGTGGCGTTCCGGCCTCTGGCACGATTCAGGCTCGGGCAGTTATCATTCCCGCTTCTGCAACGACATGTGCCGAGGTGCGTGCAAGCACTGACTATCTTTCCGCTACAATGTCGCTTTCCCCTAATGTTGCACCAGGCTCGCAGGTTGCGGCAGGAGGCGCCTATGCGGCATGGGGAGGGGCCTTTGTCGATACGTATACACTGGCAAGTGCGGCTTCGGCAGGGTATGTTCTGCGGTACGCCTGCTGGCAAACCGATGTTCCTGCCGCTCAAGGGTCTTCCCTTACTGCGGATCTGTCAAATAACACAACGTTAACATGGGATTTGGGGTATACCTTTGGAACCTCATGGTTTCAGACCAGTGACGGGGATGTTTATGCCGCAAGCGGTCTTTCTTCCCCTATTCCACCCCTAGCAACACCGAGGTATGGACTTCTCAATGGAGGCGCTGGACTTCCGGGCGTTGCCAGCTATGGGGTTTCGTATGACTTCGATAGCGATTCTGGAGGTTTGGGAGAGGCATACATTTCATCGACGGGGTGGCTCGTGAATGAAACGTATTCCCCCACCGATTTTTATGCCATCATGTATCACCGATATGATTCGCCGGATCCTGACTATAGCGGAGACACGACATTCACCGGTAAGCTCGCAAACGGAACGTATTATGTCGATGGTAATCTTACGATAGATACCAATCCCTGGAGTGTTGCCCCAGGCGAAAGCATCGTGGTACTCGTCAATGGCAACCTCACGATTAATCAGGATATTAATCTCAGCGGGACAGGATTTGTTTCTTTCATCGTCAACGGAGACATAGTCGTGGATCCGAGCGTTGGAGGGAGCGCCGCGTCATCGGCGCCAGTGGTTGAGGGCGTCTATATTACATCTCCCTCCGGAACATTTTCTACGGGCACCTCGTCAGTAGCGGGGTCCGAGCGATTTGTTGCCGAGGGAATTTTTATCGCCGGTAATTTCAATTTGGCACGAGATTTGGATAGCGTGAGCGCCAATGACACAACAGCTTCGGAATTGTTTATTTATAACCCACAGCTCCTGTTGACCATGCCGGACGAAATGCGCGATATCCCCATGACGTGGCAGGAAGTGGCTCCGTAAGCAATGGGCATACAATTTGTGCGCGAGCGTGCGCTTGACATCATCCTCTTTTTCGTTGTGCTCGTTATGGCCTGGGTACCCCTGGCACCGATAGTTGAGAAGCAGGTTTTTTTTATCGATGAATATGAGTTTGTCCGAAAAAGCTACCTATTTGATACGTACTTTCTTGATAGAAACATTGATGCACCGCTCTGGACGGATGCAGCGATCGAATCGGATGCCCCTCAACCAAAAGTTGGGCCCTATATATTTGGATTGGCGCTGCATCTTTCCGGTGTTTCCCGTATAGAGAATGCGCTGAGCCAGAGCGGATTTAACACCATTACGATACATGGTCGTCCGTGGTGGGTTGAATTGTGGTTGCGGGAGCCTAGGGAATTTCCCCCGGAATTGTCCCAGAGTCTTTCCTTCATTATGACTGCGCGGCGCGTCGCCGTACTGTTTGGCGCTGTATCAGTGATACTTATGTTTCTTATCGGTACTGCAGTCTGGTCATCCGTGTTTGGATTTTTTGCGGCTCTATTATTGGCTGGGAACACGTTGTTTCGCTTGCATTCGGGATTTGCGATGACAGATACCATGCAGCTTGCCTTTTTCCTTTGCACGATTCTTCTTCTGCTCATTTGGCGGGAGGCATGGAGTCATAGATCGCAAAAAAAACTTTACCTCATCAGCGTTGCCGTTGGATTCAGTGCCGCACTTGCTGCGGGAGTGAAGGTGACAGGAGTACTTGCGTTTCTTTTTGTCCTTGTTCACCACGGTTTTATGCTTCTGAGTTGTCGTGATAGTGTTTTTCGACGTCAGCTTTTCACGCAGATGATTGTTACCGGATTCGTTTTCAGCGTCGTATTTTATGTGTTACATCCCTTTCTTTATGTAGACACGCTGCATAAGCTCGTCTACATGTATCAGGCACGGTTTGACGTGGCGCGCACAGCATACGCTGTAGAGTATCCAGATACGTTCCTTCCTACCAGGGCGCATGCCTTGTGGTATATTTTTGTCCGAACGCTATTGCCAAATGCGCAATTTGGGAATTTTTCCAATGCCTTGCTGCCCATCGATGCAATTCTCTTCCTCTGGGGAGGATTTTATATGGTACGCTCACTGTTTGCGTCTTGGAAGCCCGGCGAGATATTTCCGAAACTGGCGGTTCTTCCGCTTTGGATATCCTTTACCTTTGTTGCATTGGTGTGGTACTTACGTAATGATTGGTCGCGATACTATCTGCCATTCGTTTCCGGAATATCGATAATTCAGGGATATGCGTTATCGATTCTTTTTTTCCGTTTGGGTGGCGGGGCAGTATACGAACTTTTCGGGTACAGAAAAGGAACGAATTGATAGACTTTTTGTCGAAAATCCGATATACTTAGCAACATGGTGAAGCGAGTCTATCAACCCAAAAAAGGCAAACGTGTGCGTAAACACGGATTTCGTAAGCGCATGGCGACGCATACCGGAAGGCGTGTCCTTAAGCAGCGTCGTGCGACAGGCAGAAAACGGCTGACAGTATAAAATCGGTCCATGCTCCCCTCTTCTCACAGGCTTCCTACGAAAGAAATTCCGCGTGTCATGAAAAGCGGAGCGCGCATAGGTCGAAATGGGTTTACGCTTGTATATAAAACGGGTACAGCAGCAGTCAGCAGGTTCAGTTTTATCGTCTCAACAAAAGTGGACAAAAAAGCAGTAACACGCAATCGTGTGCGACGACTTCTTCGGCAGTCAGTAGGCGCGATAGTTGCAGCGATACCCCATCCGATAGATGGGGTTCTTATTGCAAATAAGCGTCTCGTTGGGTTATCTCAATCAGCGGTCAATGATGATATTTGGGAAACCTTCGGGATGTTGCTACCGAAAAAAGCAACGTAACCGCGTTATTATGAAACAGTCCGTGTTATTTCTCATCCGGCTGTATCAGCGATATCTGTCACCGGACACAGGGGCGCTCAAAGCGCTTTGGCTTGTTGATGGCGCCTGTCGTTTCCGGCCAACCTGCAGTGAGTATACGTACCAAGCAATCAGCCGCTATGGTATACTACGAGGATCGCTTTTAGGAGTGAAACGCATTATTCGTTGCCACCCGTGGAATCCAGGTGGATACGATCCAGTGTAATTGTCTATGACCGATCCGAATCTTTGGAATCAACTGCTTGTCTGGCCAATCATTAATGTGCTTATTGGTTTGTATAAGATGTTTGAGTGGCTTCATGTCCCAGGGCCGCTTGGTTTTGCGGTAATAGGCCTGACTATCCTCATCCGAGTGGTTCTGTACCCGCTTATGCAGGCCCAGCTCCGGTCGGCCAAAAAGATGGCCCAAATGAAGCCTCACCTGGATGCGCTTAATGATAAGCACAAAAACGACAAGCAGGCGCTTCAACAGGCACAGCTTGCGTTATATAAGGAGCATGGAGTAAATCCGGCTGCCGGATGTCTCCCGCTTCTTATCCAAATGCCCGTTCTTATCGCGCTGTATAACGTGTTTTATCATGTGCTGAATAACGGCAATCTGGAAAAGCTCGTATCAGAGCTTAATGCCGTACTTTATGCGCCTTGGCTTCATGTCAGCACACTTGATTTGGGATTTTTTGGCGTAAATCTGGGATTGAAGCCTTCTGCTTGGCAGACTGATGGGTGGTGGCTTCTTTCGATTCCTCTGATAACTGCAGCGCTTCAGTATTGGCAAAGCAAGCTCATGATGCCACCCACGAAGAGTGGAGATCGAGTGTTGGATACGATCGTAGAAGACGCCAGCAGAAAAAAGAAGGACAAAAAGCCCGCATCAGTTCAAGCTGAAAAGAAACCGGAAGATATGGCTGGTGATATTCAGAGACAGATGATGATCATAACGCCCATTATGTTCGGATATTTCGCCTTTCAGTTTCCGTTGGGGCTGGCCCTCTACTGGAATGTATTTGGAATATTTGGTATTATCCAACAACTCGCGGTAAATCGAGAGAAATAATATATGGAAGCTAAGGATCAAGTCCAGCAGATTACCGAAGACCTACTTACCCGCTTGGGTATTTCAGGTAGCGTATCAGTAGATATTGATGAAACGGATGCCTACCGGGTGCATATTGAAACAGAAGAGACAGGGCTTCTTATTGGATTTCATGGCAGAACGTTGGAGAGTTTGCAGATTATTCTCGGACTTCTTGTTTCTAAGGCATTAGATTCATGGGTAAAAGTGTATGTCAATGTAGGTGACTACCGTGAGAAGCGCGAAGAGGCGCTCATGCTTATGGCACAGCAGGCTGCAGATCGTGCAATTACGCAGGGGCGAGCCATTGAGCTTTCACACTTATCCGCATCTGAGCGTCGCGTTGTTCATCTCACCCTTTCCGGTGATGATCGTGTCGAGACGGAATCAGTTGGTGAAGGTGTCAGTCGTACACTGCTGGTGAAACCAAAGGCATAATCCCCTATACTGATGGGGATGCATCGCGCCATTTTTTCCCTCCTTATCATTCTCCTCCCTGTTCAGCTAGGATATCATCTTTGGCCATCGTGGGCATTGGTATTGGGCCGACGGGTAGACTTCCTTTCCCCGACGCTCCATCTGACGGATATTCTTATCTTGCTTTTGATTATTTTCTGGCTCAGAACAATGAGCATCAAGGGTTTGTATGCGTTACTACGCAGGATGGTGTATGGCGTGTTTCTCTTTGTCGGTTTTGTCAGCATGAATATTGTTTTTGCAGAAAATCAAATGGTGGCCGCCTATCATTGGCTGAAATTTGCAGAATTTTTTCTCCTAGGAGCCTATATTGTCAAAACAAAGGTAACGGTCGAGTACATGAGTAAGCCACTGAGTGCTGCCGTATTTGTGTCTTCCGTTGTTGCACTCGGACAATTTATTTTCCAGCGGTCTATTGGTGGACCATTATGGGTATTGGGTGAGCGCACATTTGCGATTGATACCCCGGGGATCGCCAGGACATCTGTTTTTGGGCGCGAACTGCTACGTGCATACAGCACATTCCCCCACCCTAACGTATTGGGTGGATTTTTGACGGTAGCCGTGCCTCTGATTTTGTCCGCAAAACTTGTTGATAAGGCGCGAGCGGTGAGCAGATATCGATTGATGCTAATTTCAGTTAGTGCGATAGCACTATTGACGACATTTAGTCGGAGCGCATTCGTATTATCGCTCCTAGGTCTCAGTTGGTGGCTATGGAAGAAGGCACGAATTTTTTTCTTTATTCCCCTTCTTGTGCTGTTCTTTGTGCCATTTTCCCTAACGGATGAATCGTACGTTATAAGAAGCCAACTGAACACTTCTGCGCTTACTATGATCACGAGCGCTCCTCTTTTTGGCGTCGGGTTAGGAAATTTTTTAATCGCACTCCCCGACCTGCTCCCTTCGCGAACAATCTATTTTCTTCAACCCGTGCACAATATCTATCTTTTATTGCTATCGGAAATCGGACTCGTCGGAGCTGCGGGAGTGCTTTACCTATTGTGGCGTATCCGTAAACACATGAATCCCTCAGTCAGTCTTGTTGTCGTGCTCCTGTTGGGGTTTGTTGATCACTATTTCCTGACGCTTCAGCAGGGCAGAATTCTTTTCACCATTGTTATAGCACTTTGTTTGGTCACAAAGGGTGCTTCCCGTCATGCATCCAGGGCCTGATTTACAAGAAAGTCCGCACGCTTGTTGAATTCCCGCCGGACAGCGGTATAACTGATTGTTGCGGTGATTCCCTGTTCCAGATGTCGTATCCGCAAAAGAAGCTCGCGAAGATGTGGTTCCTTTATCTTGAAAATTCCGTTGAGCTGATTAACAACAAGGGTTGAATCAAGAAAAAAGGCAATCTCCTGCGGATGAATGCCCGAGTCCTCTATCCAAAGAAGCGCCTCTACGACAGCACGATATTCAGCGACATTATTTGTGGCGTCCCCTATTGTTTTGCTGATCTCCCCGATCGTTCTCCCATCCTGTGTAATAGTAACGCCAATGGCTGCCGGTCCAGGATTTCCGCGAGCGCCTCCGTCCGTGTGAATAATAAGCTTCATGGGTTATGTGATTGATGTTGATTCAGCAGTTTTAGTAAAACGATACCTGATACTACCAGGACTATCCCCTCGGACGCAACGGTTGTCCACGCTGCCGCGATGTACCCAAAACGCGGAATAAAAAGTATATTCATAAAAACGTTGATAACCATAGCCGATCCATAGATGACCACGAGCCAAAGCTGCTTACTTAATGCAATAAGTGCCCACATGGTAAGTGCCGAAATGAAGAAAAACGGAAAGCTCAGGGAAAGAATCCGCAGAGGAGTTACGCTTTGCGCGAACCCGACCTGAATGTTTGAGACATGCGGAGCCGCAAACCATACGACGAGCATTGCCAAAAACGACACACCCACGAGAAACAGCGCTGACCGCCGCAGCAGTGTGATAAACCGTTCATGGTGAGACTTGGTCGTAAGTAGGACCGGATAGAGGGCGTTCATGAAAAAGGTAGGGAAAACGAGTGCCATCTCAAAAATTTTATAGGCAAGTCCATAGATGCCGACCTCTGCCGTGGATCGGGTGAGGGTTAAAATGACACTGTCGATGTGACCGTAAATAAGGGTAAAAAGGAGTGTTAACCCTAAAGGAACCGATTCAATAAAAAAAGCGAGATTTGTACGTGCAGAGAAAGATACCGTAACTTCCTGTTTTAGTATTTTCGTGCCAAGGAAAGCAAACAGAGACGTAGCAGCGCTTCCCAAGAGGAGTGCCATGATTCCAATAAATACCGGTCCCGCTGAGGTTTTGAGAAGTATCCATAAGACTCCGATAGCGCACATGCTGCCAGCAGTCAGTGCGACCGCCGCAATATCGTATCGTAAACGTTTTTGGAATACGGCATTTGCGGTGGTTATAAATGACTGAAATAAAATGGCGGGAGAGAAGAGAATGATGCCAAGTCTGACCGCTGCTGTATAGCCGTCTGTTGCCTCCTGAGGGAGAAATGCCAGAATGGCAACGGAAAAAAATATCAGTATTCCGGCCAGGATAGTGCGAGTGCCCAGGAGTGTGGCAAAAGCCTGACGTTCATTTTGTTTGCGCAGATAGATGGCATTTAATCCAAAATCGGCAATAAGAAAAAAGAAGGCGACATACGTGGTAACCTTTACAAAATCCCCATAGCCTGAAACGCCAAACTGTCTTGCCAGAAGCAAGGTGATAAGAAACGTCGTCCCAGCGCTAATAATTTTTCCGAGAAACTGGCTTATCGTATTGAGCGCAATAACTCCACGCATAAGGATATTGTAGCATGCCTCATGTCGGTGCCCAGCGATTATATGTGAAAGAAGAGGTTCGATTTCTGTTGTTTTCGGGCAATCTCTTTGTCATAATACGAAAGGATAAAATGCTGCCTTATTATGCATCCTGCCAACACCACTTCCGCGGTTGACGAAACAAACGCACTGCCATTGGCCCGTATAGACGGCCAGGATGAAATGTTTATTTTTCCGTTGCGGGAATATTTGGAGACGAACGGTTGCCGTGTAATCTCCAATCAGGGCATATCGGGATCCGTGGATTACCATATTGTCGCTGGGTCTCCGGAATTTGTGAAACATATTCTTGAATCATCCGGCCAACACTCAATCCGACAGTTGGGGATTGTCATTCATTCATCCTTTTCTGACGCAAAAAGTCTTGCATCAGACAAAAACAAAATCGTTGTCGTCGATCCGATTCAATTAAGTCAACAGGATGTCGTAGAAATTTTTTCTTTCTTTTTTGCAGGAAATTCTGATGTCTTTGATAAAAGACGAAACAGACATGTGCCGTCCCATCAGGCCGTAGGCGATACCATTATGACGGTGAGCGAACCGGCTCCCGTTTTGACCCGTTTTCAGCAAACGGCGAAAGATCATTTACGGATGCAAGAAGAATCAGAGAGCGATGCAATTCGGATAAAGACATTGATCAAGGACGTTTTCGGAGCCGATGACATCGAAAAACGAAAAAAGGAAAAAGAACGACGTTCAGTGGCACGAAGGAAACAACAGAGAAAAGGAATAGGATTTTTCTTCATTTTTCTGCTTTTACTGTTTCTGCCCCCGCTATGGTATGCAGTGAGTATTGCGGTTTCAGCGGCAGGTTTTGGTTTTGCCGGAAGGGAGTTAAGAAGTGGAAATATAGAGCGGGCAAAAAAATTTGACTCCGTTGCGTTGTATTGGTTACGTCAGAGCGAAGTGGCATTTGGTATTACCGGAAGTGCTTTGCAAGCGGTAGGGGCGGAGAAAACGATTCGCGGACAGGAGCGGTTGCTTTCTTTTTTTCGGGACATAGCTACTATATATAAGGAATCATATGAGTTAGTGGGCACTGGAAGGCAGGCGGCGTCTTTATTGTTGTCTCCGGGAGTTGCACAGGAAGGCTCACCCGCAGTGCTTATGGAGAAGTTGCGACTTTCGGTCGTATCAGTGCACGGGTCTCTGGGATTGGCCCAGGCGCAGCTTCAAGTGATGCTTGAGGAACAATCATTTCCGTTTGCGATACCAGCCGTTGGGAAAAAGGGCAGAGAGATCGCCGCCATTCTGGCCGATGTCCGTCGTCAATTCGGACTCATTGATCATTTTCTTGTTTTGTATCCAAGAATTTCAGGGTTCGAAACGCCGACGACGTATCTGGTGTTGCTTCAGAATAGTAACGAGCTTCGTCCGACCGGTGGTTTTATCGGAAGTCTTGCGAAGCTCTCGTTTGAGCAGGGGAAATTGGTTGACTTCGTCATTCAGGACGTCTATGCAGTGGATGGTCAACTGAAGGGGCACGTGCCTCCACCGGCACCGATTGCAGAAATAATCGGGCAGGAACACTGGTATTTGCGGGATAGTAACTGGGATCCAGACTTTAAGGTGAGCGGAGAGCAGGCAGCATGGTTTTACGAAAAAGAGACAGGGGAGCAGGTTGACGGCGTTATCGCAATCAATGTTCCTGTTATCGTTGATCTCTTAAATGTGACCGGGCCGTTAATTCTTTCTGACTACAATGACCGGATTACGGCCGAGAATTTTTTCGGTAAGTCTATTTACTATACGCAAAGCGAGTTTTTTCCGGGATCAACACAGAAAAGTGATTTCTTGGGTGCCCTCGCGCGAACACTTATCACCAGACTGACGACAGACAAAACGATTCCACCTGAAGATTTATTCCGGGCATTTTCGTACGCGTTGGAGCGCAAGGACATTATGTTTTACTTCAGAAAGCCGGAACTGGAGGAGCTTGCCGAACATTTCCAGTGGGCGGGTAGACTTTTTCCGATACAAGGATGTCATGGGGTAAAAGCAGAGATCTGTTTATTTGATCCGTTTATTTTTTCTGAAGCGAATGTTTCTGTAAGTAAGGTGAATTATTTTGTAAAGAGGAGCATTCTCCGGGAGATTGTCATTGGGTTGGATGGTCAGATAACGGAAACGGTAACCGCAGATATTCGTAATGAGGCGGCAGGGGAGGAGCGCGGGGTAAGCGGAAGCTACTTCACCTACATCCGTTTTTTTGTACCGGGTGATGCGTCAATCCAGGACGTGACGCTGGACGGAGCGACAGTCCCGTCGCGCAAGACCACAGACACGACTCGACCGGAGTTTCCCTATATTGAACGGGTAGATGCACCCGAAAAGATGACTGGTCTCGGAGCCGCAATAGAAATAGCGCCCGGGGCAAGCCGGCAGGTGAAGATTACGTATAAACGGGGAATCGTGTTTCCGATGACTCTGAATAGGGGATCCGAGGCTGTGTTGGATGTGATGTATTCCAAGCAGCCAGGCGTGAGCGGTATGCCGCTGGTTACCCGTGTATATTATCCAGCAGGCTGGCATATGTCAGATGAGTCAAGAATTTTGGGAACGGATCGTTCAGGCGCGCTTATTGCAAAGGAAGGCGAATTTGAGTACAATAACACGGTGTCCGCAGACCAGTTTGTGCGGGTGCGATTTCTACAATGAAAAAATATACATTAACTGCCACATTACGATCACTCGTCGGAAAAAAGGTAAAGACGCTTCGTGCCCAGGGGCAGTTACCAGCTACAATATATGGAAAATCCGTAAAAAGTGTATCGGTGAGCGTTTCCCGGGATGAGTTTGTTTCGCTGTATGAGAGCGCAGGAGAAACAGGTCTGATCGAGCTTTCCGTCGATAATGATACGCGACCTGTTCTTGTCCATACCATGCAAATCGATCCGGTAACGCATGAACCGCTTCATGTCGAGTTTCATCAGGTAGATCTGAAGGAAAAAGTACACGCAAAGGTTCCTGTCGAATTCACGGGTGAAGCTCCCGCAGTCGTGCAGAAGCTTGGTGTTTTGTTGACCGTTCTCAACGATATTGAAGTAGAAGCACTTCCGGCAGACCTGCCGGAAAAAATCATGGTCGATGTAGCTTCATTAGCTGAAGTCGATCAAGAAATTAAAGTGGGTGATGTCCACGTGTCCGGAGCGGTGACCGTCCTCACGGATGGTGGCCTGACTGTTGTAAAGGTTGGCCCATTGGTTACAAAAGAAGCCGAGGCTCAGGCTGCAGCTGAGGCTGCGGCAGCTGCGGAAGCATCTTCAAGCGAAGCACCCGCAGAAGGCCAGGCAGTCGAGACATCTGCCAAAACAGAAGAAAAGACATCCGCAGAAGCTAAATCTGAAGAGAAAAAAGCCGCATAACCATTATTATTCCGACTTTTCAAGAAGTTTTGATATTGCCAGGGCCGTGGGAGAATTCGGATCCAGTAGAAGAGCTTTATCAATAAATGTTCTTGCCTCAGACATTTTTCCGAGATCGAGTGCGATTGCCGCTGCTTTGATGAACGCATCCCGATAATCTGGTTTTTCTTCCGTCATCCGTTTCCAATAATCCAGTTGTGTCTGCGTGACTGTTGGCTGCACTGTAGCACCGAGTACCGGCGATGACGGATTTGGCAGTCTTTTCTCATGTGGCGTTGGCCAGAAGCGGTTTGCCGCAATCAAAAGCCCTACCACGCCCCACACGATCAGGAGCTTGCTCCAGGCAAGAAGGCTGGAACGAATCGGTGCGGAGAATAATCGGGGAATATGCGGGAATAAAAAAGCAGCTTTTTTCATTGCGGCTATTGTATGAAGCTTTGGGGCGAAAAGCAATCGTTTCAGGGCATTGCTCCCCAGTTGGGCAGTGTGGTATTCTTGGGTATCATTAAATACTGCCCATTGTGAAAGGGGATCTATGGCAAAAAATCGACGAAAAGCCTCTTCAACGTATGAGATGTTAGATACAAATATGGATGACGTTATACCGCATCCGGGCGCATCTGCTCAGACACGAAGAAAACTCCCATCATCAACGGTTCGGGTAATTGTGGTGGCCGTGTTGTTGCTTTTGGGAGCCATTTGGCTGTACCGCAGCGGCAATATCGTGGCGGCGACCGTGAATGGCAAGCCAATTTTTCGATGGCACCTGAATCGCGCTCTCGTCAGTCGTTTTGGGCAGCAGACGCTGGAGTCAATGATTACCGAACAGCTTATCGCTGACGCAGCGAAAAAAGAAGGAATTGACCTTACGTCACAGGAAGTAGAGGCGAAAATTAACGAAATTGTGAAGGGACTGGGTGAAAACGTGAACCTGGACGAACTGTTGCGTTATCAGGGGATGACCCGCGACGATTTTGAACACCAGATTCGCCTTCAGATTACTGTAGAGAAGATTTTAAGTCGGGATATAGCGATCGAGGAAACAGAAGTTGACACGTTTTTGAAGGAAAATAAAGACACGTTGGTAGCAACGGATGCCGCTTTGCAGCGCGAAGAAGCACGAACCGCGCTGAAATCTCAGAAGATAAGCGAGAAAATCCAACCGTGGTTGGCTGAATTGAAAGGGAGCGCAAAAGTGACGAAGCTGCTTCCGTAAGGAGTGTGTATGCCATGGTATCTGGGAAACAGTAATAATCTGGATCATTGGTCGGGCGCAGGGATTGCCGTTGTTGCTCTTTGGTCTGCTGTCTGGACGGGATTGGCGTTATGGCACGCAGCCACGAGAGGGCAAAAAGGATGGTTTATCCTTTTTCTTCTCGTTCATACAGCCGGGATTTTAGAAATTATGTATCTGCTTTTCGTCGTGAAGGTATTGAGCGGCTCCCAGAAGGTCGTAAAAAAACATCGCCGCTCGTAAAAATCCTGCAACATGTCCACATGGCGTACACTTCGAAAACAGCCTGAGCTTTGGAATCGGTATTTCATCCGTGAGAAGGTATATGCAGGCGTACGTTCGTTTTTTTCCCAGGAGCATTTTCACGAAATTGAAACCCCTCTTCTTATTTCTCATCCTCCTGCGGAGAGCTACTTAGACGTTTTTGAAACAACGCTGCTGGATAGGAACAAGAAGAAGCAACGAGCATACCTTTCCACATCACCCGAAGTACCTCTAAAAAAATTGATGGTAGCGGGCCTCGGGAACTGTTTTAGTATTTCCAAGAGTTTCCGGAATAGGGAAACCCAAGGGAAATTGCATAATCCGGAGTTTTCCATTCTTGAGTGGTATAGGGTGGGAGCGACCTATAAGGATGTAATGGCTGATTGCGAGCGGCTTATCCTCTTTCTGTATGCAAGTTTGGGAAACGCAAAGAGACAGACGCTTACCTACCAAGGGAAAACCATTGATCTAACTGCGCCCTGGGAGCGAATTTCTGTTTTGGAGGCGTTCGACCGGTGGGCGGGCGTGGATCTTGAGCGGTTCTTTGATCCTGATGAAGCCTGGGCTATTGCACGTCAAAAAGGATACCGTGTCGAAAAAGAAACCACCTGGGAAGAGCTTTATAACCAGATATTTCTCAATGAAGTCGAAAATCATCTCGGCCAAGAAAAGCCCAGCATTTTATATGATTTTCCGGCGCCCATGGGCGCCCTTGCCCGGAAAAATCCAGATGATCCGCGGTTTGCTCAGCGTTTTGAATTTTATATTGCAGGCTTAGAGCTGGGGGATTGTTACGACGAGTTGACGGATGCAGATGAACAGAAGGATCGTTTTGAGCGGGAACTGGTAGAAATTACCCGCTTGGGGAAGACGGCGTACGAATATGACCATGATTTTATCGATGCACTTGCCGTGGGGCTCCCCAGCTGTAGCGGAATAGCCGTTGGGTTGGATAGGCTTATCATGCTTTTTGCCGATGTGCCTGATATTGCAGACATACTTTTTTTTCCGGCAACAGATCTTTTTGCCTCGGTATGAAAAACGCTGTCGTGACAACCTGGGTATCAGTTCCTCCCAATGTCACCATCGTGGCCGTGACCAAGACGTTTCCCGTGGATGCCGTGCTAACTGCTTACCACATGGGATTGCGGCACATTGGGGAAAATAGGGTAGAAGAAGCCGCAGATAAAATAGAGCACACGAGCAAACAGGGAATTACTGGTATTCATTGGCATATGATTGGTCATGTGCAATCGAGAAAAGCGCGTGCAGTCGTAAGTGCGTTTGATTCCGTTGATTCCGTTGATTCGCAGTCGCTGTTACAGCGGCTTAACAAAGAAGCTTCAGTGATTGGAAAACGACTCCCTGTGCTTTTGGAGGTAAACATTTCGGGCGAAAAAGGAAAATATGGGTTTCCCATGGTGCAGTGGGAGTCAGATGAAGCAAAATTACGCGCCCTCCTTGCTGTCATACGAGAGGGAATAACGCTTTCACATATTCGACTTGATGGGCTTATGACTATGGCACCTCTGACGCAGAATGCCGGGAAAAATAGACCGTACTTTCAGTCTATGAGAGCGCTTTTGCATACCATTCGTGAACAGGTGCCTCAGTTTGGAAGCACATTATCAATGGGGACGAGTGGTGACTATCAAGTCGCAATAGAGGAGGGTGCGACACAGGTGCGTCTGGGAGAAGCGTTATTTGGGAAACGAGCGAGGTAAGTTAATACCCGCTTCCTGTTGCCGGTCGGGGAGTCGAGGTGGCGACTGGTATGGTTGAGGTGGGTGTAAGGGTCGTCGGCGTCAGTGCTGCGGGGATGGAAACAGTGGTAAGGATAGAATCAAATAATGTGTCGTCTGAAACAAAATCTGCCGTTACGCCATTTGGCGTGAAATGATTAATTTCCAATGATGTGTTCGGGGTAATTTCAATCATGACGCCCCGCATTTTACTAAACGCATATCCTGCAAGCGTCCGCCCGGTAAATGAGCCGGTGAATTCTGTGGCAGGCCGACCTCCCACAGTAACTTTTTTTGTGGTAAATGAAATACCGTTCACATCGCTGATAATGCTTCCGCGGAAATCCGCAAGCGCCTCACCGGATCCACGGGGTGCAACGGTAAAGCGTGTTCCGCCGGGAAGGTATGTTCCCTGAGATGCACAACCAGTTCCGTCACAAATAGGGGATAGAACATTGGTCGGGAGTTTAAAGGTGATGCCTGCAAAAGAAAGCTTCGTGACGCCGCTGATGACGTCATATGTTTTCCACTGCATATTGACATCAGCTGAGTTTGTTGCGTTCGGAACGGAATTTAGGGCGCCCGGAAGTGGGGTGGGAGTGGGGAGTCTTGACGTTTCCTGCTGACTTGCAGGAAGGAATTGACGAATCACGCTTGAGATCCAAATGCCTCCGGCAAACAAACCGAGAAATATGACACCCGTCAGAATGGTTCCCAAGACAGAACCTGCCTTTTTAGGAGCGGGTGGATGCGTGTCGTGTCCTTCCGTTGATGCAGCGGGGGCGACCGGGTGTATCTCCGGCGTTTCCTCATATTGGATTGGTGCGGGTGTTATCGGAGGAGGTTCCTGCTTTGGTTCCGATGATTTTCCGTATAAGTCTTCGGTGGTAATAGGATCGGCCATACTAGCGGTATTGTTTCACTGTTTTTGCTGGTTTGTCAACGAGCCTTCACTTTCTGACAAACAAAATCGCGTTTGGAATGTTTCTGCCGGGACCCACTTTATATCCACCGCTCCAAAGGGCAGTTGAGCCGCCGGAGTCCAAATTAAGCGCATGGTCCATGTTCAAACCTTTCAGCACACGTGCGGCCTCAGCGACGGTCGCGTTGTGGACAACGCCGATGTATACCGTGTTTCCTCTGCTTGCAACGAAGCTGCGTGGGCCGATGCTTCCTTTTTTAGGATCGCCGTCGCCTCCGAAAATCACATTGCCGCCAGACACCATAAGTGGTTGATTGGCAATCATGCTGTCTATCCCGGTATCCCGACCCCAATCAAGAGAGCGCCCGATAAACCGGACTGATCCTGACGCGAAAATAACCGCAGGTACAGTGCTATAGACGTTGTTATCGGAGTTAAAATATACTTTGTTTTTATTCATCAGCAGTGTATCAAAGGAGTTGGTCTTTCCGGCACAGCTTGGGTAGCTGGCGGGGCAAAAATACGATCCGTTAATCGCCGCAAAGGCGCCGTTTCGCGATACGTATTCAGAAAGGGAAAGAACGGGGCAATCGTTTTTGCACGTCTCACTTGAGGCTGTATCAACAATGACGCGGGTGGAAGACAGGTCGCCGGCGACAATGTCTACCAGGTATTCGCCAATATCCAGTTCGACACGTTGTCTTTGATACCCAGATGAGGGAGCGGAATTATTTGCCGAGACATTGGCGGGGATGACAAATGATGCAGTGATTTTATCGTGTTCTGCTTTTATGGAAGTCCGCAGCGTTGCAAGCGAAGCCGCTGCTGACGCATAGTTCCTGCCGGATAGGAGGTCGAGGATTTTTGCAAATGACTCATCAAACTTTTTGGTATCCTTGGCGACTGTTTTAAGTTCCAGCAATTCCTCATACACATCAACCGCGCCCTTGTATGTGGATTCGATCTGTTTGATGTCGCCTTCAAGTTTCTTGTTGCGGATGAATTGATCCTCGTTCTGGAGAGCCGAAAGCTCCGCTGAGATTGAAGCAATTTGGCGTGCGAGCTGCGTATTTTCCTGCGACTTCCCGACGATAGTTTGGGAAAGGGTCGTCCAGGTATCTGCAGCCCATGTAGAAACGGTCAGGATGATGATACTGCCAACCAGTGCCGCGCTCGCCCAGTGGGTCCAAGGTCGTTTGAGGGTTTTGGCGGCCATATACCCAGTGTACCGGCTATTTTAGCCGCGCTCAAGATAGGTCCCAGTCTCGGGATCGATGGCGATCGTTTCGCCTTCCTTGATGAAGAGGGGAACACTGACCGTGGCGCCCGTTTCCACGGTGACTGACTTCAATGCGCCGCCGACGGTATTGCCGCGCGCACCTTCTTCCGCTTGTGTTACCTTCAGTCGTACTTTTTTGGGGAACCGTATGCCCACAGCCTCATCGTCGTTTACGAGGATTTGGTAGGTGTCATTTGGCTTGAGCCAGTTCACGTATGTGCCCAACATGCTCTCCGGGATGCCATATTGTTCATAGGAAAAGTTGTCCATAAAGATATATTTATCCGCTTCTTTGTAGAGGAATTGCATCTCGCGGGTAGCGACCGGAATCTCCTCAACAGACTCTCCGGATTTGTACGTAAATTCCTGGACTTTTCCTGTTTTGAGGGACTTGAGGCGGGTGCGGACGAATGCTGACCCTTTCCCCGGATTGACGAATTGAAACTCCACAATCTGATGCGGTTCGTTCTTAAATTCGATAAATATTCCTTTGGCAAAATCGGCGGTGGTTATCGTTGACATAGAATGAAAAATCCCAGGATTAGCCTCGCTGGGTATGCGTATTATCTCATGACGGCCATGGGCTGACAACTAGCGGCGTCCTGTCGGGATGTATCGATCTCCAAACTTCCTCAGTGATAAATGGCACAAATGGATGAAGGAGCTTTAAAAACGTTATGAATCCTTCGTTGAGCGCCGCATCGGAGATTTTACCTTCCTTGTTTTGTTCGATGGCTTCATCGCAAAACCAATGCCAAAATTCCTGATATACACACTCGGCTGCAAGGCCGATTTTTTGGGCGGTTAAATACTTGGTGATAGTTTTTGATGTGGCATGGAGGTGTTTGATAAACGGTTCGTCCAGCTCGCCTATTTTTGCATTTTGATTTTCCTTGAGGCGGATAAACCGCGCGGCGTTCCAGATTTTGTTGGTGAAGTTACGCATGCCGCGGATTTTTTCTTCGCTGGTATTTGAATCACGGCCTGCGGTGGTGCTCATAACGAGCGCCATACGCAGCGCATCTGCCCCATATTTGTCAATTATTTCTATCGGGTTAATAACGTTACCCTTCGATTTGCTCATTTTTTGCCCCTTATCATCCCGCACGAGGCCATGAAGGTAGACGGTATCAAATGGCGGTTTACCCGTGACATATATACCCATCATTAGCATGCGCATGACCCAAAAGATAAGAATGTCGTACGCCGTCTCCATAACCTGCGTAGGGTAGAAGCGGTCAAAGTCTCCCTTTTTTGCGGTTTTAAGCGTGGCAAATGGCCATTGGGCTGAAGAAAACCAGGTGTCAAACGTATCCGTTTCCTGGAGATAGTTGGGACCAGGGGCAGTAGTGCTTATGACAAACGTTGAGCCGATGGGCGCCTGCAGCTGTTGAAGACCCTTTTTTGCCTCCTCAAGATCACCAGACGCAAGAATATCGTTCCCGTTTCTCACGATCTGCTGTCCCTGCGAGTCCACATACCGTATTTGCAGGTTGGGGTTTTCTTCCAGGGAATACCACACGGGAATCCGTATCCCCCAGACGATCTGGCGGCTGATGTTCCAGTCTTTGAGGTTGGTAAGCCAGTTTTTGAGTATCTTGTCGTATCCGGGACCGAGAATCTTCACCTTTTTGGTTTTGAGCGCTTGAAGTACCGGTTTTGTCAGCGCTTCAACCTTGATATAAAACTGGGGGAGTGGAAGCGGCTCAAGGGTGGAGCCGCAGCGATAGCAGGTGGCCACCGTGTGTTCGTAATTTTCGTTGATATCCACAAGCAATCCGTCTGCTTTGAGATGGTCTATCATAAGCGGCCGGGCTTTTGACACATGCAAGCCATGATACGTTTTTGCGCGATCCTGGTATTTTTGCGGTTTGGTTGCAAAGTCAGGACTCTGTATATACCAGGAAAAGTCCATTTTTCCTTTGAGATCGATAATGGGAGTGACGGGAAGATTATGTTTTTTACCCAGCTCGAAATCATGAAAATCATGGGCGGGCGTTACTTTCATCATGCCGGTGCCGAATGCCGGATCCACCTCGGGATCTGCTATCACCGTCATCTTTATAGGCCCCAAGAGTCCCATTATGTCAAAGCTTTGGCCGATAAATTTTTTATACCGTTTGTCCTTAGGGTTTACGGCAAGGGCGGTATCCCGGAATTTGGTTTCCGGGCGCACCGTGCCTATGGTAAAGTCGCCGTATTTTATGGTGACAAATGGATCCCTTTTCACCTCGTGGTTCGCCTCAAGCTCTGAGTATCCCGTGCCGCAGCGGGTGCAGTAGTTAACGAGGCGGTTGTCCCGATAGAGAAGTCCGTCTTCATGCAGTTTGCGAAATGTGGTTAACACGACGTCGACGATATCCGGATCAAGGGTGAATTTAAAGCGGCTCCAATCGGCAGATGCCCCAATCCGTTTCAGTTGTGAAACGGCCATATCTGAGTTTTGTTTTACGTACTGCCAGATATTGGCGAATAATGTTTCCCGGTCAAAATCAAACCGGCTTTTTCCGTCTTTTTTCAGCTTTTTTTCAAACACGAACTGGGTTTCTATACCTGCGTGGTCCGTTCCCGGAACCCAGAGGCTGGCGAAGCCTGCCATTCGCCGGTAGCGGATCATAATGTCTTCTAAGGCGACAAACATGGCATGACCAATGTGGAGCGGGTCGTTGGCGTTGGGAGGAGGCATGATAATAGTGAAGGGCTTTGCCTTCGGATTATCGGTGGGCACAAAATAGCCGCCCTGTTGCCACATGGCGTAAATGCGGTCTTCTACCTGCTTTGGATCGTAGTTTTTTTCCATAAAAAATCCCGCTCTCCTTCATTATAAGGACGAACGGGTGTTCGTGGTACCACCTTATTTGCTTCTCGAGTGCTGTTACGGGCTTACCCGATCTGCTTACTGCGGTTCGGCAGATAGCTCGTTTGGTGACTGGCCAAACTCAGTCGCTTTTCACCTATTATTGCAAACGCGTTACAATTCTTCAAGTTTTACGCTTTCAACCTGTTTATCTTTGACGAGTTCGAGATAGCGTTCCGTCGTGGAAAGTCGCTTGTGACCGACGAGCTTGGACAGGGTCGTAATTGCGGTTCCTGCCATGAGATGGTGAGCGATGAACGTATGGCGCAGATCGTTCACTTTTGCGCCCTCGATGCCCGCAATCCGGAAATACCGGTCAATGGCGGTGCGAATGTTGCGGATAAGAAGGGGACGCCCTGTTTTTGTGACAAAGAGGGATTTGCTTGATGCCTCGGGGTTTCGGGTCGTCAGGTACCGGTCAAGGGCATCCTTTGCGGCTTTGTTTAACGGAATGGTGCGCTCTTCGTGTCCTTCCTGGGCTGCTATATGGAGTGTTATGCCATTGAGATCCTCTATTTTCAGTGTTGCAAGTTCTCCGATGCGGATGCCTGTCTGAAGGAAAAGTTCAACGATTGCGTATATGCGCAGATCGCCCCGGCACGCGTCACGCAGCGCGCGATATTCGATCTTTGAGAGAATGCGCGGCGGCTTGACTTCATATTTCGGGTGTTCAATCTCGATGGCAGGATCTCCGCTGACGATGCCCGTTGTTTTCAGAAACCGGAAAAAGGTCTTAATTGAGTTAATTTTTCTTGAGATGGACTTGGGTGTATAGCTGTCTGCGGCCAGTTTTTTCAGGAATGCATCCAGCTCATCACGAGTGACGTCCTCGATGTTTTTCTTCCCCATGTTTGTGAGGAAGCCAGTAAGCTGTTCGATGTCTTTGCCGTATGCTACGATGGTAGCGCGCGCTCGCTTCCTGGACTCCAGGTATTGCGTAAATTGCACATGGGCGTCTTTTAGGGTTGTCATAGTATGATTTTGATTCGTTAGCTCGTGGCAGGTTTAGAGTGTTTTGTAGCTCTAAAAGAAGCTAAAGATAACCTATAATATCATTAAAGGAGCTATTTTGCAAGTGGATGTATGAAATCTGACAAATTAGCCTCGGTACGCCTGATTTTCGGCCTATTGAGCTTGGTGGTTTCCGTTGGGCTTATCCGGTCTATCATCGGACATCTAACGAAGCAGGATATCGTCCAGACGCAGGAAAGCGTGCTTCAAGCCGAGGAACAGCGCAAAGCGGAGCTTCTGGGGAAGCTTGCCGAGGCTACCAGTGCTGCATTTATCGAAAAACAGGCACGAGAGAAACTCGGATTGGCCAGGCCGGAGGATACGATCGTCCTTGTGGACACGTCGGGAGCTATCGGAGGACCGGCAGCCTCAGGAGGAGAGTCAGACAGTTCCAACTGGAAGCGGTGGTGGAAGCTTTTTTTCTAGGGAATGGTTGCCAGATGAGGCTAAATTTCGTACAATGGCCGAAGGCCAGCGTAGCTCAGTGGTAGTAGCGGTGTCTTCATAAGGCATAGGTCGCAGGTTCGATCCCTGCCGCTGGCACCCACTTATTTTGTCTTCGGCGCTACCCACAGGGGGTTTACCTTCACAATAAGAAAGGCGGGGACACCATCGGTCCACCGTATCGTCTCCAACACATCAACATTAACCGGAGTTTTGCAGGTTGCTTTATTGACGAAAAGGATGCCTATATTGTCTTCTTCTTCATCCGGTGCTTCTGAATTGTTTCCCAATGGACATGGTCTGACCGTGTATTGGATGCCGTCAAAAAGCATATTATCTTTCTCTGTGGGTGATCCCATCGCCTGGAATGTGGCCGGGTCAAATGCCGTATAGAAAAGGTAGAAGATGAAGTTATTGTTGCTTTCGGTGGTCATGATAACGGGAGCATTACCGTGCGTTTTCTTAAGGTCTGCTATCCGGGAGAGTAGTTGCGGCACGGCGGCGCTTCTGTGCCACGGTTCATGACGGGGGAGATGGTAGAAGTAATTGTGGTAAAAAAGAATAAATCCGTAGGTAAGAAATGCGCCATATCCCAGCAGGATCAGCTTCTGAAGCGTTTTCTGGGTAAATACGGCAAGGAGCTCAAACAGTCCATACGCTGAAATCATCAGGAGCGCCGGAATCATAAGACTAGCCCGTTGCACATTGGGGAGATCTTCCCATGTCAGCCCCGCAGGAAGGGCGCCAATCGTCAGCCACGCCAGCGGGATGAGGAGCAGGTATTTCCGTTTCCGTAATCCGTCCAGAAGAAGTGCAGCAGCGCCCAGAAGCAAAAGCGGGAGGTCTGTGAGGTACATATTGGCGCTCCATGGGATCTTATATCGTATGGGCATGCCCGTTGAATTAAAAAGAAATTCACCGTTGAAATGCCAGAAATACGACGCAAGAAATAACCTGCCGTAAAAGAGTGCTTTGTTATGCAGTATTCGTGTTATGGTGGCAGGCCGTGTTCCATCTTCACCGATTTGCTGGAAAATTTCGCGATCACCACCCGGGATATTGAAGATGCTCACCGTGCTGGGTCGCGCTGCTCCCTGGCTTGACTTCATAACTCCGGCGAGTGCGGCGATGAAGAGAACGAGAAGCATGACGGCCCCGATGCTTCGTTTCACCGGCGGTTTGTAAGCCAGGAACATGATTCCGAGAAACGGTATGAGAAAAACAGGCACGAACAGACGCGCACTGTGGTAGAACAGGATGCTGACAAACAGCGAGAGGAAGCCTCCGATAAGCAGGTGAGACGTTCGACCTGGCCGGGTCAGTGCATGAAACACCAAAAGGATTCCCAAAAGAATGAAGAAGCCTGCGATAACCCCCTCACTGGTGGCCCGGGAAATGTTTATGTGCCACGGGGAAATGGTCAGAAAAAAAGCCGCAATCAGACCGACCGGTTTTTTGCCGAAGATCGCGGAGGTGAGAAAGTAAAAAAGCACCACAGACGCGGCACCAAGAATCGCAGACGGAAGTCGAACCGCAAGCGCGTTGAGTCCGAAGAGTTTTACGAATGGAATATCAAGATAGTGGTATCCCGCAGGTCGAAAGTCGCCGAATTGGTCAATAGCAAGAGGGTACCGGATACCGTTTTGATCACGGCCGGTTTTTAACAGTGAGTATGCGTTGTAGCCGATACTTGCTTCATCACCATGGAGCCCGACGGGAATTTGAGGAAGGTGCCAAAGTCGGAGAAACAGGGCAACACAAAAGATAATGCCCAATATGACAAGGTGCCAGTACTTTTTCATACAAGAAGTTCTTGAGTAAGTATAGTCCAGTTGGAAGGAAGAGCAAAGGGCAGCTTTGATTTGAGCGCCAAACACGCTATAATGAAATTCGTTCTTTATGAACCGCGGGGTAGTGTAAAGCCGCACAGAAGGCTCATAATCTTCTAGACCGGGTGCGATTCCCGGCCCCGCAACCAAGTTGACCTCCAGTGGGGTAGTTTCTACACTGGAGAAAGTATGAAGTTTCGTAATGCCACTCGCCATTTTTTTACGCCTCTTCCGTGGCTTGTCGGTGTTTTAGTTCTCAATGCAGTGGTCGTTGACCTCTATCTCATTCATCAGTTTTTTGCAGGTGGTTCCGTGCTGGGGACAACAAGTGAGGCATGTCCCTCGGCATGTATCGCAAAGATGAATCAGGTAGCGGGGAAAACAGTGAGCGGGTCGGCAAAAGAGTATTATGTACCACTCGGATCGGGAACAAATGCCTCCGATGACTGGGTTGATGTGGCAGGGGCAAGCGCCTACGTGGACACGGCGTCATACGGACGCATGAAGCAGGCGACATTTGAAGCCACGGTCACGGTGCCAGCGGGGAGCCAGAGGGTATGGGTGAGGCTCTACAATGCCACAGATAAGCACCCGGTATGGTTTTCCGAGGTCACCCCGACTCCTCCGGGCCAATCCTGCTTACGTCAAAGGCCATTGCGCTCGATAAAGGAAATAAGCTCTATCAGGTGCAAATGAAAACACAGTTGAAAGTATCGACTAATCTCGTCCAGTCACGGATACACATCCTAACCTACTAGCTAGAAAAATCGGGGAACCCGCTTTTTATACCGGGCGTAGGATTTTCCGAAGTAGGTGAGCAGGAGCGCTTCTTCCGTCATAACGGCTTTGCGTATCGCCAGAAAGAGGGGAATAGCGAGAATAAAGCCATAACTTTGAAGAGCAAATTCCAGGCCGATAAAGAGAAACAACAAGCCCACATAAATAGGATTTCGGGAAAACGCAAACGGGCCGTCGGTGACAAGCTGTTTCTGAATTTTCCTGTCGTGCTGGGCTGGTCTGCCCCAGTTGGTTCCCATGGTCCATTTTGCCCAGGAAGCAAGCCCCGCGCCATACAGTGAGATACATAGCCCGGCAACCCCCATAAACCAGTCGAATCTCCCTAAGGAAAATTGTGGGCTGGAAAAAAACAGAACCTGAACAAAACAGAGAAGCTCAAACACGAGTACCGGGAGGCCTGAGCGTTTGTCTTTTATTGCAGCGAAAAAACCTTTGAGGTTGCCCTTCGGGCTGGTGGTGAGGATCCAGAATCCCGTTATATAGATAAGCTCCAGAAGCAGAATGTTTCTGAGTGTTTCCTGAGGCATATATCCATTGTAGCAGACGGATTTGCAACCATGGTGCATGGGATGGTATACTCATAGATAAGTGAATACTGGCGATGTGGAGCGAGGATGGAGCCCACTTCCTAAGAGAGATGTCAAACTTTTAGGCGCTGACCTTAATCGGGTACGGAGGCGAAACCGTAAAAAGTCTGTCAACATATGTCGCGAAAGCGGAGTATGTCACGAATGAGATTTTCTCGTTGGTACAACGTACTCCCCGGAAGGGGATTTTTAGTACCGAAGAGAAGATAGTGCGGGGTGGTACCGCCTGATGAAGGCCCCTGTATGGTTCCCACGTCTGGGAAGCGTACAGGGGCTTTTTGGTGGCCTATTTGCGGGTCAACACAAGAAGCCGGCACATTAACAAGAGAAGGATGCGATTTCCCCTCTCTCGAGTTCCGTTTTGCGGAGCTGGAAAGAGGGGAAATGAATGGTGAAACCTGAAACAAGGAGAGACGTGATGAAAAGTCAGAAAAAAAATCCGTTTTGGAAAAGAGTGTGGTACATCTTTTCCGTATTGGGCATTGTCGGTGCGTTTGTTTTCGTATTCCATGCGCAGCCGGCGGTGGCGTTTGTGCTTGATCGGTTTGGACCGGGAGGATTTGTGGTTCTTCTTCCGGTATTTTTAATCATCGTCGGTGTCAGTGTGAGCGGTATATTCGCTCTGTTTGGGCATGGCCGCTGCAAACGCTGTTTGGGCTCCGGTTTTGTACCTGCACGCGGTGCGTGGGCATCAGAATATGATGCAGATCCATGTCCGAGATGTGGAGGATCAGGCAAGGAACCTGAGTAAGCAAGAGAAAAGGGGACAGGGCGAGATGGCTCATTAGGATGAGCGCCGGTACCCAAAGCCGGAGGGAGTAGGTTCAAGTCCTACCTCGCCGCCTCCATGGAAGAGAGAATCACTTGAGCCGTCAGGTTCACACTGCATCGTATCCTTCTCTTCCTTTTGGGTGAGTCGTTCAGTTGGAAGGACCTTGGTCTCCAAAACCAAGAACGCAGGTTCAAAGCCTGCCTCACCCGCCTATGAGAACCGATATTATCGGTGTTATTGGAGGCATGGGGCCCCAAGCCTCAGTGGAATTCTATCGATTGCTTATAAAAGGAGCAAAGCAGCGCTATGGCGCAAAAAACAACAACGAGTTTCCGGAAGTGGTTATCGACAGTGTTCCCGTGCCAGATTTTCTCTCAGACACGGCGTCTATGGAAACCGCCGCGGGAATCCTGGAAGACCGGGTACGCCGACTCACCCAGTTTGGTGCAACCACTGTTACTATAGCATGTAACACGGCATGCCTTCTTGCCCATCGGCTTCAGAGGCAAACCCATCTGCCGTTTGTTTCCGTCGTAGACGAGGTGGTCCGGCGCGTTGCTGCCGATAACCATACTGTGCTCCTCCTGGCTTCGCCAACATCGCTTCGTCTTGGCTTGTATCAGGTGCGTTTAGCCCACTACAACGTTCGATATGTTGTGCCGCAATTACGGGATTATCCCCAGCTGGAATACATTATCCGGGGAACGCTCGAGGGGAACGACACAGAAATGTTAATGCATAAACTGGTGAAACTCACCGAGCGGTATGTTGAGAAAAACGCCGTTTCCGGCATTGTGCTTGGATGCACAGAGCTGCCACTGGTATTTCCTTCTTCGTACAGGCTTCCGGTATACAGTAGTTTATCCATACTCGCCGAAAGCGTATTAAAGCAGTATTATAAGGAGGTTCTATGAAACTGAAAGATCGCATCGAAACACTGTTGAAAGAGAAAAACGTCGGGTATACGTTTATTCCGTTACCGGAAGATTTGGCTCCTGACGTTCCTTCGCATGCCGCGTTTCACGGAATACAACTGGCAAATGCGATGGTAACCATTCTGTACAAAACGGAAAACGGAATCATAGCAGCCACCAAGCGCGCAGATACGCACATAGACGAGCGGCGGCTAAAAAAAGCGGCTCAGGTGCGCCAGTTGACGTTCGCTTCCAAAGAGGATCTAGCGTCGTTGGGCGTTGTGCCTGGGCTCGTGCCCTACCTTGGGCTTGATGTTGCCTATTTTATAGACGAGAAAGTGCTTGAAGTCGGAAAAGTATACGGAACGGGTGGAGAAAAAACGGTGGGTATGGCTATGGAGGCGAATGATTTGCCAACGGTCAGTGGAGGTACCGTTGCTGATTTTGCGTATATGCAGACGCGCACCGTACCGTCGGGAAAACGGTTTCTTTCCGGTATTACCCCCAGTGGTGACGGGTCTCTCCATATCGGCAACTATCTGGGTGCCGTACGACAGTTTATCGAACTGGCAAAAACCAACGAGACCTATCTTATGGTGGCGGACTTGCACGGCTTGACGACGATTCAGGATAAAAAACAGCTACAACACAATATTGAAACACTCATTCTCAACGAGCTTGCGCTTCTGAAGGGATTTTTAACGCCTCAACAGTTTGAAAAGATTATTTTTTTCCGGCAGTCTGATGTACCGCTTCATACTGAGTGTCAATCCATCCTCAATAACATAACCCCGCTGGGACTGCTGAAGCGCGCACATGCTTACAAGGATAAATTGCAAAAAGATGTGATGGAAGATGATATTAACGTCGGGCTATTTAGTTATCCCATGCTGATGGCGGCCGACATTCTTCTATATCAGCCGCAGCTTGTACCGGTCGGAAAGGATCAGAAACAGCATATAGAAATTACGCGGGATATCGCAGAAAGATTTAATAAGATTTATAAGAAAAACGTTTTTACGTTGCCTGATCCTTATATCCCTGACGAGGTTGCGGTCGTCCTTGGCACAGACGGGAAGCGAAAAATGAGCAAGTCCCTTGGCAATCTTATCGCTCTGTTTGAATCAGAAGACGTGATACGAAAACAAGTGATGCGAACATATACCGATCCGACGCGTAAACACGCAACTGATCCCGGACACGTGGAAGGAAACATGGTTTTTGCCTACCTAGACTTTTTCGGTGACGCAGCGGAAGTATCAAAGCTCAAAGAGCAATACAGGGCAGGAGCGGTGTCAGATGTGGCGGTGAAGGAGTATTTGATAGAGGTGCTTTTGCGGTATTTCGCCCCAGCAAGGAAAGCGTACGAGGAATTGAAGGCACACCCTGAGCAGGTAACAGAAACACTCAAAGCCGGTCAGCAGAAGGCGATGGAAGTCGCGGCAAAAACGATGACATCAGCACGGGAAGCCATCGGGATAACCACGGCGTATTCTTTTTTCCAATACCAAAAAACCATCGTAGGTAATACTGTTTCCATTGATGATTTCGCACGGCTCGATTTGACGGTAGGCAAAGTGCTGGAGGCAAGGAATAAAGAGGGCAGCGAAAAGCTGATTCGCCTGGTTGTTGATGTCGGAGAAGAAAAGCATCGGATTATTTTCACCGGTGTTCGCTCCTTTGGGTACACGCCGGAAGATTTTTCCGGAAAACAGTTTTTTTTCATTACCAATTTGGCACCCAGAAGAATGCTTGATGAAGAATCTCAGGGCATGATCCTTGCGGTTGACGGGGCTGATAGGCGTCCACAATTCATCACTGCCGCAAACATGCCTATAGGGGCAAAGATTCGGTAATCGTGGTATACTTGAGCTTCAGTTAACGGTTGTCCTCATGATCGAGCGCTATGGCAGAGAAGCATGCATCATCTATTAAGAAACACACCGCGGCCCATCCATCGGGCAAACAGGGTAAGAAGAATGGAAAATTTCAGTTCCGTTTTGAGGTAAATCTCAAGAATATTATTCTTGGGCTATTTTTCGCTTTTCTTGTTTTTTCCTTCCTTGGAAGCATGTCTGACCAGAGCGCAGCATACCCAGAAAAGGCGGTTTCGGCCGTCATAAATGATGTTAAAGACGCCAAAGTACAAACGATTGAAGTAGAGGAGGGGCGGCTTCTTGTTACCTATTCGGACGGAACGAAAGCGGTTGCGCATAAAGAATCACAGGAATCGATCTATCAGATGCTAGAGGCTGCCGGCGTTGATGCGTCAAAGACAGAAATCAAAGTCCGCGATGTAAGCATGGGACAACTTTGGTTGGGGATTATTACGAATGTCCTTCCGTTGGTGTTGACGGTGCTTTTCTTCCTGTTTCTTTTCAGGCAAGCCAGGGGAGCGCAAGATAACCTGTTTAGTTTCGGACAAAGTAAGGCCAGGATTTTCAGTAAGAATCTCCCCAAGATTACCTTCGCTGACGTTGCCGGTGTCGATGAAGCAAAAAAAGAGCTCGAAGAGATTGTCGATTTTCTGAAGAATCCGACCAAATATAAACTGTTGGGTGCCCGTACGCCAAAAGGCGTTATTCTCGTTGGCCCCAGCGGAACCGGAAAAACCCTCCTTGCCAAGGCAATGGCGGGAGAGGCCAAAACCGCGTTTTACTCGATTGCGGGAAGCGAATTTATGGAAATGTTGGTCGGTGTCGGGGCTGCACGCGTGCGGGATCTTTTTGCCAATGCCAAGAAAAACGCACCGGCAATTATCTTTATCGACGAAGTGGACGCGATCGGACGGATGCGCAGCGTCGGAATTATGGGCGGACATGATGAGCGCGAACAGACACTGAACCAGATTCTGGTAGAAATGGATGGTTTTGAGCCAAATACCGCAGTACTGATTGTGGCAGCGACCAATCGGGGAGACCTCCTGGATCCGGCGCTTCTGCGGCCCGGACGTTTTGACCGGCGCGTTGTTCTGGATCTGCCAGACATGGCTGGGCGTAAGGCGATTCTTTCGATTCATGCTAAGGGAAAACCGTTTACGGCGTCTGTTGATTGGGATAAGGCAGCCAAGCGGACCGTGGGATTTTCCGGAGCTGATCTTGAAAATATGCTCAATGAGGCAGCCATCCATGCAGCTCGGGAAAACAAGAAAGAAATCGACATGAAAGATCTGGAAGAAGCGGCAACGAAAGTGAAGCTGGGTCCCGAAAAGAAGCGCCTGCAAAGCGATCTTGACCGGAAAATGACTGCGTATCATGAGGCAGGACACGCAGTCGTGTCCTACTATAGCCCGAATCTGGATATTGTTCACCGAATTTCGATCGTTTCTCGGGGTATGGCGCTTGGATATACACTCTCACCGCCGGAAAAAGACCGACTCCATGAGACCAAGTCACGGCTTATCGATGAGATAGCCATGACTATGGGTGGACGAGCGGCGGAACAGCTCATTTTCAATGAAATGACCAGCGGCGCTTCCAATGATATCGATCAGGCGACGCGCATTGCCAGGTATATGGTTATGGAATTTGGGATGAGCGATTTGGGTCCGATAAACTTTGGTCCGGACCGGGATGTAACGGAGTGGGGGAAGAGTCTTATGGAGCAGAATGCTATTTCGCAGGAGATGCAGTCAGCAATCGATCGGGAAGTAAAGCGATTTCTTGATGAGGGATATAAAAAGGCGGTTGACCTTCTCAAGAAACACAAAAAGCATCTGGATATCATCGCAGCTGAGCTCGTGAAAAAAGAAACCCTGGAAAGCGAAGAATTTGAGGCTCTGATGGGGGGGCCCAAAAAGAAAATTCATTAATCCATGAACCGCCTCGTGCTTATTGATGGCAACGCCATTCTTCATCGCGCGTACCACGCACTCCCTCCGCTTACCGCTCCTGATGGAAGTCTTGTAAATGCTGTGTATGGTTTTGCGACGATCGTTTTTAAGTTATTTGAGAATTTGAAGCCGTCGCATATGGCAGTAGCATTTGACCGGCCCAAGCCGACATTCAGAAAGGCGCTATATGAGGGGTATCAGGCAAAGCGGCCAAAGATGGACGATGAACTTGCGGGTCAAATTGACCGTGTGCATAGGCTAGTTGCGGTTTTGGGGATTCCCATTTTTGAGAAGGATGGCTTCGAAGCGGACGATGTTATCGGTACGCTTGCAACCCGTGTGCTCAAATCGAAACGTGTTGACGAAAAAATCGATCAGGTCATTATTGTCACCGGTGATCGCGATATTCTCCAGCTTGTCGAAGGCGAAAAAGTGCTCGTGTATATGCCCACCAAAGGATTGTCTGAAGGAAAGCTCTACGGTGAAAAAGAAGTGAAAGAGCGTATGGGCATCTCTCCGCGATCGATAGTGGATTTTAAGGCATTGGCCGGGGATGCCTCCGATAATTATCCGGGCGTGGCGGGTATCGGTCCCAAAACGGCTGTGCAGCTGCTGGCACAATACGGCTCGCTCCAGGGAATCTACGATGCGGTGCAAAAGAAAAAGATACACACAACAGGGGCAGTTTTGACGAAGCTGATATCCGGAGAGAAAGACGCAAGGCTCTCTTATACGCTGGCTGCCATACGACGGGATGTGCCCATTGAGGGTAATCTCGTTGCGACAGCCACATTTGATAGTCCTGCGGCCCGCGAGTTTTTGGGAAATCTCCATTTTCACTCACTTCTGAAAAAAATTGGCGGAGAGGAAAAGCCGCACGAAAAACCAAATGAAAAGAAAAAGACTGCGTCTGAACAGCAACAGTTATTTTAATATAGTGGGGGAGCGGGTATTATTTTTTAGGCATCTTTCGAATCAGGGAGGACAAATACAAAAAACGTATGAAAGTTGCGATCGTTCATGATTTTTTACGGGAGTACGGCGGCGCCGAGCGGGTGGTGGAGGCAATGCATGAAATCTGGCCGCACGCACCGGTCTACACATCGTTTGTTGACTGGAAAACGATGGGTGTCCACGCGCAGCGTTTTAAAGGGTGGGACATCCGACCCAGTTGGATGCAGCAGTATTGGCTTGTTAAGAAGCTTCATTCGCCGCTTCGGTTTCTGGCGCCCCAGGTGTGGGAAAGTTTCGACCTTTCATCGTACGACGTCGTCATATCGAGTAGTGGGTGGTTCATGTGCCGTGGCGTACGGGTCTCTAAATCGGCGACGCATATTTGCTATATACATCATCCGCCAAGAAATCTCTATGGATACGCAACGGGAAGTGATCTCCAGAAATACTGGCCCGTACGCATGTATGCTGCGGTAGTCAATTTCTTTCTCCGGCAGTATGACTTTACAACAGCACAGGCTGTTGATTATTTTGTAGCAAATTCAAAGGAAACTGCCCGTCGTGTTGCCAAGTTCTATCGTCGGGATGCTACGGTTATCTACCCGCCGGTTAATGTACCCGGAAAAGCCGTAGGGAAGGGTGATCGCGCCTATTTTCTTTCTGTTGGACGATTAACGTATGCAAAACGGCTGGATGTGATCATTGAGGCGTGTAACACCTTGAAGGTTCCCCTGAAAATTGTTGGAAAAGGGAAAGAAGAACAGTATTTACGCTCCATTGCAGGACCAACGATTGAGTTTGTCGGAGGCGTATCCGATGAAGAATTGGATCGCCTGTATGCGGGGGCAAAGGGATTTATTTTTTGTGCGCTGGACGAGGACTTTGGTATCGTTCCGGTTGAGGCCATGGGGCATGGAGTGCCTGTTATCGCCCTGGGGCAGGGAGGAACGCTTGAGACGGTGCTTGATGGAAAGACAGGTATACTCTTCTCAGAGCCTACAACGGCAAGCCTTATAGACGCGCTCTCACGGTTTGGGAAAAGCAAAAAAGATTGGTCAACGGTATGTGTCGCGCATGCAGCGCAATTTAATAAAGACCGATTTCAGAAACAAATATCCTTGTTTGTAGACGGGAAATGGAAGGAAAAGCGACATGGCAGGTCCTGAGCGTATTACTATTACTGCGGGGACGATGATAAACCTCAGTATGCATGAGGATGACGATTTTCAGATCCTCACAAGGAATGTTGAAGCCGAAGTGTTGGGCCCACCGGTAAACCATGCTTTACCCGTGCGAATACGAGAACTCGATAACAATCGGACGTATTTTCTTCATCAGCCAGAGGAACGATCTCCAGGCAAATAGACTCCACCAGGCCACGAGTCCGCTTTCTTGCTATAATCCTCTCATGGCAGATGTAGTGTTGGAGGTTACCAATCTGACAAAAATGTATGGCCCCTTTCGGGCTGTGAATGCAATTTCTTTTTCCGTGAAAGAAGGGGAGATCGTGGGATTATTGGGCCCCAACGGCGCCGGAAAAACAACAACGATGCAGATTCTTCTGGGGTTAACGACACCGACAAGCGGGAGTGTCCGCTATTTTGGCCGTGAATTTCTTAAAAATCGTGAGTATATACTCTCACGAATAAATTTTGCTTCCGCGTATTCCCAGATTCAAGGCCGGTTGACCGTGATGGAGAATTTTCATATCTTTGCTGGCCTTTATGAGGTCCCGGATGCGAAAAAACGCATCGCGGAGCTTCTGGCAACACTGGAGATCGAAGAAACGGTGAATTCGCTGTTCTGGACGCTCTCAAGCGGTCAGAAGACACGCGTGGTGCTTGCCAAGGCGCTTCTCAACCGTCCACGCCTGCTTCTTATGGATGAGCCGACTGCAAGCCTGGATCCTGACATTGCCCGTAAGGTTCTTGAATTGATTCTTGAACTGCAAAAGAAAGAAAAAACGACGATCCTCATAACGAGCCATGATATGGCAGAAGTAGAAGAGCTCTGTGACCGGGTTATGTTTCTTGATCATGGGAACATTGTTGCGATCGATACACCGCTTGGGTTCACAAAAAAGATTGGAACAACGACGCTTACACTGACATTTGATGGTCCGCAAAGCGTCGTCTCCTCGTATCTGAAAAGCCAAAAGCATACGTTTGAATTTCTCCGGGCACATGTTGTATCCATAACGCTGCCCGATCGCGAAGTGCCCAAGACGCTTTTTGGATTGAGTGAGCGCAACGTGTGGCTGACGGATATTGATATTCAGAAACCGACCCTGGAAGACGTGTTTCTCTCCGTGGCGAAAGGAAATTATGAGCAGTAATCGTATTAAAACCGTTTTGTTACATACCTGGTACCACTTTCTCCACAGCATGGAAACCTGGGTGGACATGTTCTGGAATTCCACACTGCAGGTTATTCTTTTTGCATTCATAGCCAAAGGGATGATTGATTCGGGGCAGCAGGCTCTCGCTACGGCAATGCTCATCGGAGTTGTCTTATGGAATTTTATCTGGGGTGCCCAGTACGGTGTGACGGTGGGTGTCATGTGGGAAATTTGGTCAAGAAGCTTCAGCAGCTTGTTTATCGCACCCTTGTCACTTGCAGAGTTTCTTTTCGGACAGATGCTTTCATCAATCGTGAAATCGGCCGTCTCATTTGCGGTTACCCTGTTTGTGGCATGGCTTATTTACGGATTCACGCTTATGCCGCTTGGGTGGAGCCTTGTCCTTTATAGTATTGAACTGCTTATTTTTGGATGGGCAGTCGGGATGGCTGTCTTGAGTCTCATTTTCCGCTATGGCCAGCAAGTCCAGTCCATGTCTTGGGCACTCGTGTTTCTCGTTCAACCTTTTGGGGGCGTTTTCTATCCGCTCTCAACATTGCCGCCACAAATTCAATTCTTGCCGCTGTTGTTCCCTACGGGCTACATCTTTGAGGCGATCCGTACCCATATGGCAACGGGTGTTATGGATTGGTGGATGGTTGGGCAGGGGACTCTCGTAAACATGGTCTGGTTTTTGGGCGGGTATGCGCTTCTCCTCTGGCAATTTAGGAAAGCGCAGGAAACGGGAGCGCTTGCCCGGATGGAAGGGTGACGTTTTTCAGGAAATACGACAGAAAATCTGATAGTATATTTCACATAATAGAGGTATGAAAGAGTCCTATGAACGTAGAAGTTGACCCAGATAAGGCAGTACAGGAAACATCCGTTTTTTTCCGGATGCGCTCTGAAAAGCCACGATTAGATTTTAGAAAACAGCCTGTATTGGCACGGGAAGGACAGTGGCTTCCGGATGAAATCGATTCGTTTACCGACCTCTATCAGAGTAATGAGCTTTGGGCAAATGCACGCATAGATCTGGATGAGCGCTACAGCTACCTGTGGGAGGAGATCGAGGGGAAACTTGTCGAAAACGGAATGCAACCCGATGGTATTACCGAGCGGAAGATTCATACATTAGAAATATTGGTAGCGCTTAACTTTGGTTCCCGCATTGCAAATGAGACGCTTATTCATTTCACCCACGCCCAAAGTGATGACCCTGATGAGTTTGGCAACTGGGCCAGGGTCGCACTTCGCAATCAGGAGCTTCCGCATGCCGACAATCACACGCGTTCCGTGGAGGCTATCCAGAAAATGAATGCGATCCTTGTGGGAGCCGATGAACGGGATCCATCCCTCACTTTGGTGGTTGCTGCGGCAATGAAACCCATTTTCCATGATATTATGCAGAATTTGTGGGAACAGCAGAAAGAGCGGTTCCCGGATGACCCGACGCTCAAAAATTTTGATCCGAAAGATGATCACAAGGAAGCTGCGGCATTTCTCGTCCATGTACTTAAACCTTATATCAAACGGGCAGGGCACCTGTCCGACCGGCTGACAGAAGAGCTTGTACGTGTGTTATCTGCGGGTATAGCTGTCCATGATCAGCTTGATGATTTCCAGTTCCGGCTTGCAGGTACAGGAAAAGTAAACGCAGCCGGACTTGACGATGAAATACTGTATGGTCACTATAAAAAAGGTACGGTTGATCAACTTTCTCTTTCCGGACTTGATCGGTATCGCATATTGCGCATGCAACAGCAGGAGATTGTGAAGCAGAAAGTTAACGCCGGGAAATGGGAAAACGGGGATGTGTTTGGCACATTTGGATTTGGCAGAAGCCTTGAATCGGCGCATTGGGATCTTATTGAGCAAGCGATAGTCCCCGAGCGACAGTGGTCTATGGGAGATGTCGACATCGATCGGGAGCGCATGGTCGCGTGGGATTCGCTTTTTAACTTGACGGACATATGGGAAATGATTATTCCTGGTGAGTATGCGGTTATCCGCAAGGAAAAGGTCTATCGCTCTACCATTCGGGTTCTCATCGCACCAAAAGATGATATGAGCGTTGCGTTTAGTCCGACCCCACTGCCGAACTATGATCTTTCGACCTGGTGCCGTGCAATGTATGAATACCGATCAAACGTGAAGGTTTTACTCAATTCGCCATTTGCTCAGAATGCGCTTTTCATGGAATTTATCGGCAATACTATCCTCTACAATATGCTCCAGGCACAGAAGCTCTACCGGGAGCTCGTAAAAGGTGAGGAAGGACTAGGTGCGTTTGATAAGATTCAAAATGAGCGCATGAGAATGGCTGCAAAGAAAGCGCTCGTAAAGGCAAATGTGCCTCAGGATGAAATTACCACGTTCATGAAAGCGATAAGTGGTGCCGGATTCAACAAAATATATGAAGCAGGATATGCAAAGCTCATGCAGGCGGAATACGGAACATCGGGAGTCGAGTTAGCTACCAGACTCCATCGACGGTATAGAGCAATGGAGCGTGAGTTTGAACGTGTTCGGGCAAACATGCGCGTTAAGATGACACCTGACGGGACACCATCCAAAGGGGAAGTGTATCGCTATAGTGACGAAGACAGAGCACATATGGAAGAAAATTTTACAGATGCCTGGAGACGCATTTGCACGGATTTGGGAATCACAAATACAGAAGAACAGGATATTATGCGGCAGAATATGGAGAAATTTCCGCCGTCACAGCTGCAGGATGTCTATCCTATGTTGCCGAATCCCGGTTATCCCGACTCAATGGGTAAACTTAGTGATGCAAAAACGATTAATCCGCTTCCGGAACAGATCAAATCTCACCTGGAAAAGTCGCCATTTGAGCCACCCCTCGTGCTTAGTTAGGAAAGCGGATATGTCCGGGTTTTTACTCGGAGAATTCAACCGGATTGTACGAGAAGGGGATGGTCAGATCCGCGTATTGCCGTGTCGGTTCAATATACTTCATATGATTCTTCTCGACCGTAATGGACCACGTGAGCGTATCGATATCATTTCTTCCTTTGGCCACGTCCCGAATCATTCTTCTGGCGACGCGAATTTCCCGGGGTGTGTCGATGAATATTTTTAGGTCTCCCAGTTCGCGCAGCGGGGAATAGAGAGAAAATATGCCCGGGACGACGATAAATTTATGTTCCGGTGCAAGCTGGATAGTTTGAGTGCCCACGCGGTCGCTTGTTTTCATGTCATAGACAGGGATGGTAACCGGTTTACCGGTTTTGAGTTCCTCGACTGCCTTGGCACACTCGCTGATTGCCACTGATTCCGGAGCATCAAAATCAAAACTGCCATCAGGTTGAGGTTTCATATCCTTTTTCGCCACGTAGAAATGATCCATTTCAAGCACAAATGCGTTCACGAATCGTTGGGCAAAAACAGACTTCCCCGAGCAGGATCCTCCGCAGACGAGAACTGTGGTGGTTTGTTGCATGGAGTAAGTATACGGCCAACGCAGATTCTTTGCCAGTATGAGCAAAAATTGACAAAAAGCTGACTTTTCTCTACTATATGTGCACCGCGTCATCTGGCGCTTTTTTGTACATTAGACTGGTTTATGACCCATAAAGGCGAAACATTTGTTCTTTCTCTCGGCGGCTCCCTTGTTGTTCCCAACGGTGGGATTGATATTCATTTTCTTAATCAGTTCAATCAATTTATCCGGCATCAAATCTCCTCAAAAAAGAGGAGATTTTTTATCACTGTCGGCGGCGGAGGAACCACGCGCCACTATCAGGACGCTGCGTTTCAGGTCCGTCATCAGGAAATTGATGATACTGATCTTGATTGGCTCGGTCTCCACGCGACGCGTCTCAACGCACAACTGGTCAGAACGATTTTTCGTGATATTGCAGACGCCCGGGTGATCAAGCATTACGAAGTGATTCTTAAGATTGATAAGCCGGTTGCCATTGCTGCTGGATGGAAGCCGGGCTGGAGCACGGATTACTGCGCCGTTACCCTCTGTCAGGATTATGATATTCCCCACGCCATCAACCTCACCAATATCGACCACGTCTACAGCGAAGATCCCCGAAAAAATCCCAAAGCCAAGCCTCTCGTTGATATTACCTGGGAGAAGTATCGACGCATGATCGGAGACAAGTGGACTCCCGGAATGAATGCCCCCTTTGACCCCATTGCAAGCAGGCTCGCACAAGACCTCAATGTGACCGTGAAAATTCTGAACGGAAAGCACCTTGAAAACCTGGAAAAAGCCCTCGATAATAAAGAATTTACCGGCACGACGATCCATAATTAATGCTACAATAGCCCCGTGATACTTTCAGAGCTTACTCTTGCGCAATTTCGCAGTTATCCCAAACGTTCGTTTAGTTTTTCCTCAAGCATAACGCTTATCCTTGCCCCCAATGCGTCCGGGAAAACAAATATTCTGGAAGCGGTGTACTTCCTGGCTACCGGAAAGAGTTTCCGTGCAGATATGGACCGGGAAGCTATCCGTTTTGGGCAGGAAATTACCCGAGTGAAGGGAGCAGTAGGGGATGTGACGCTTGAATTGGTCGCCACACGGGGGGAGGTTTCAGGAAAAAAGGCGCCGCTAAAAAAATATCTGGTCAACGGTATCCCAAGACGAATGATCGACTTTGTCGGCAACCTGAGAGCGGTGTTGTTTTGGCCGCAACATCTTGACTTGGTGACCGACAGTCCGAGTCTACGCCGGAGATATCTGGATAGCGTGCTAGTACAGACGGATCGTGAATATCGGCGTAGCCTTCTGTCTTATGAACGGGGCTTGCGGCAACGCAATAAGCTTCTGGATCTTATCGCGGAAGGGATGGCGTCCCGGTCTCAGTTGTTGTTCTGGGATCAACTTCTTATAAAAGCGGGCGCATATCTGACGGAAAAACGCGCAGCATATATCGCGTTTGTGAATGCGTATCAGGTTCCCAATGCGAGATATGCGCTTGTGTATGACAAAAGCGTCATATCCGAAGCCCGCCTGGAACAATACCGCAATGAAGAGGTAGCAGCGAGAGCAACGCTCGTCGGACCGCACCGGGATGATTTTCAGTTTACGCTGGATGGCGATGTCCCCCGAGACTTAAGTAAGTACGGGAGTCGGGGAGAGCAGCGGTTAGCCATACTCTGGCTGAAGCTTGCGGAAGTTGCTTTCGTAGAAAAGGAAACAGGTGAGCGGCCGATGCTTCTGCTTGATGATATTTTTTCTGAATTGGATTTCGAACACAAGACGCTCGTAATGGACGTTGTGGGTAAGCAGCAGACCATAATTACCTCTGCTGACCCCATAAAGCTATCGCAGGGACTTCAAAAGGATGCGAGCATCATCGAATTGCCGTAAAATATGCGTATGATCAAGCATGAGCATATTCAGCGTCTGGTTTTGCCCGGTCCGGGATCACATAAGGGACAGAACGGACGCCTGCTGATAATCGGGGGATCGGCGCTTTTCCATGCGGCGAGCCTGTGGGCGCTTGAAGTCGCATCGCGTATCGTTGATCTTGTTCATTATGCATCTACCCCTGAAAACAATGCAATAGCACAGGAAATCAAGAAACAATTTCGCGACGGGATTGTAATCCCCCGAAGCGACATACACGCGTATATCGCGGAAGATGACTGCATCCTGATCGGTCCGGGAATGACGAGGGATGCCCAAACCGCTGATCTCACCAATACGCTGGTGACTGCACATCCGGATAAACAATGGGTTATCGACGCGGGGGCGCTGCAGATGATTGATCTTTCGAGAATCCCCAAGGGGTCAATACTGACGCCGCATCACGGCGAGTTTGTCTCATTGTGCCAGCGGTCGGATACCCCGTCATTAAAAGGGGATAGTGAAGACGTGGAAAAAGTGAGCGCTTTTTCCCGGACGTATTCGTGTTTTGTGCTCCTTAAGGGACGTATTGATATTGCGTGTTCACCTGCCGGACAAATAAAGCGTATTAAGGGTGGGAATGAGGGCATGACCAAAGGGGGAACGGGCGATGTGCTGGCGGGTCTTATCGCGGCACTTGCCTGCAGGAATGATCCATTTACCGCCATGGAGGCCGGAAGTTACATTAACAAGAAGGCGGGAGATGAGTTGTATGGGTCAGTCGGGCCATTTTTCAATGCGTCTGATCTGGCCGCACAGATCCCCAAGACAATGAACGCACTTCTTTTTGCGTAGTTATTGTTCCAGTTTTTCAATGAGTCGTCCCAGCTGAAAGGTAACCACTACCGCAAGCGCGGTGACGAAGACGGCATAGATAAGCAGTGATATAAGGCCGCTGGCGCCTGACAGGTACGGCTTAATGTAATTGGTAACAAATTCCTGGATGGCACTATTCCATGCTAAGGCGGCAACGACGCCAAAACCGCTGGTTGCCAGCGTGATCATTTGTCTGAGCATAAGCACGGTAAGTCGTTTTTTTGGTTTATCTGAGGATTGTTTTTCGCGAGCCATACGGGTATTATACGGGTATTACGCGGGAAAATTCAATCGCGCCGTTGTCTCGCCATGTTTACGCCCAACTTCCTCATCACCAATAAAATGCTCAAATCCATGGGTATTATTGAGGCTGCCAAAGAAGTCATTGAGAACGCGCCCCTCGTGCCTGCATGGGAAGCAAAATTCCGTGAAGATGCCATGGTTCGTACCGTGCATCACGGGACGCATATTGAGGGCAACGAATTGACGTTTACGGAAGCGGAGCGACTGCTGGCGGGAGCAAAAATCGTCGGACGGGAGCGGGACATTCAGGAGGTGCTCAATTATAGAAATGTTCTCAAATTTATAGAGTCGTATCAGAAACCGGAAGTGAGTGAAGAGACACTCAAGCACATGCACGAGCTGACCGTGCACCGGATTCTCCCGGAGGATGCTGTAGGGAATTATCGTAAGACGCAGGTTGTCGTCAAAAACAGTCAGACGGGGGAGGTAACATTCAGGCCGCCACCTCCGATTGAAGTACCATTTCTCCTTGCTTCATTTCTTCAGTGGCTCAATGATACGAGTCCGGATGATGTCCATACGGTTCTCAAAGCGGGCATCGCGCATTATGAGATCGTTCGGATTCATCCTTTCCTTGACGGAAACGGGAGAGTCGCCCGCGCGATATCCACGCTCGTGTTGTTTAAAGCCGGATACGATATCAAGCGATTCTTCTCTCTGGAAGAACACTATGACCGTGAGCCGTTGCAGTATTATGAAGCGCTTCAGAGCGTGGGGAGACTGGAGGGAAGTCTTACCGGATGGCTTGAGTATTTTACGCAGGGCCTTGCCATCGAGTTAACGCGCATTAAAGATAAGATTAAATCGCTTTCCACGGATCTGAAACTCAAGAAATCATTGGGAGGCCAGCCTCTGGCGCTTACGGAGCGACAAATCAAGATCGTTGAATTTGTACAGGAAAACGGATTTTTGCAAAATAAATCGTTTTTTGAACTTTTCCCCATGATCTCAGAGGATACCGTGCTTCGAGAATTGAAGGACCTTATCAAAAAAGGTATAGTGAAAAAAGAAGGAACGACCAAAGGTGTTCGGTATGTCCTTCGAACGTAATGGATGCTGACTCCGGTATCATCTACGCATTTCTTATCATCCCGTCGCTGTTTGCGCTGGTTGTGCTGCTGCAGGGGATTGAGAAGCTTACCAAGCACGATAAAGAGGGGTACGTAGCTATTGGATTTGGCGTCTTTTTCATACTTCTTATCGTTTCCTGCTACTACTTTTTCATTCGTTGATATGGAGTTTCGTCAACTTGCGGATTACTTCAAGCGAATTGAAGCCACAGCATCCCGCAATGCCATAACGGAGATTCTGGCTGAGTTATTGGCCAAAGCGTCTTCCGGGGAAATTGATAAAATCATCTATCTTCTGCAGGGGAGAGTGGTCCCGCTTTATGAAGCGATTGAATTCGGTGTTGCAGATAAGTTTATCATCCGGGCCATAGCGCAGGCTTGCGACACGGATGAACCGCGTGTCACAAAAGAGTTTAAGCGACAGGGGGACGTGGGGAAAGCCGCAGAATTTCTGATGGAACAGAGAAAAGGAAATCATCCGAGACATACTATAACGGTTGCCTCCGTCTTTGAGACGCTGTATGAACTGGCAACGACCGGTGGCGTGGGCTCGCAGGAGAAAAAAATACATCTTCTGGCTGAGCTTTTGATAAAAAGCGATCCTCTCTCCGCCAGATATCTTGTACGAATTCCCCTGGACAAGCTACGGCTTGGGTTTTCCGATATGACGATACTGGATGGCTTGTCCTGGATGGTTACGGGAGATAAGTCGCTGCGCGTGAAGCTTGAGGCAGCCTACAATGTGCGACCGGATTTGGGATACATCGGAAAAACGGTAAAAGAAAAGGGGATTGTCGGACTTTCGCATGTCCGCGTCGCCATCGGCGCACCGATCCTGGCGGCATTGGCCCAACGACTTCCGTCGGCAGACGACATGATCAAGAAAATGGGGAGAGTCAGTGTGGAGCCGAAATATGACGGATCCCGCGTGCAAATTCATTACCGGAAAAAAGGGTTCCGTGGGTATGAAGGGCCGGTTAAAACGTTTTCACGAAATCTTGAGAATACAACCGCTATGTTCCCAGAACTTGCTGATATTGCCCATGAATTGACCGCAGATGAGGTTATTTTGGATGGCGAGGCTATTGGTGTTGATCCGAAAACCGGACGATTCATGTCCTTTCAGGACACAATGACGCGGAAGCGAAAACATAACATCGATGAGGCTCGCGCCAGTGTTCCGCTTCAGTTTGTTTTATTTGACATCCTCTCAAAGGACGGGACGGATTTGCTTGAGGAACCGCTTTCAAGCCGTCGGCAGGTATTGGAAAAAACGGTGAAGCCTCGTGACTTACTTGTTGTGTCTCCGCATATCGTTACTGATGACGTTGAAACGCTTCGGATGTATCATGACGATCAACTGAAAGCAGGTCTGGAGGGCGTGGTCGTAAAAAAATGGGATGGACGATATGAGCCGGGTCGGCGTGGATATACATGGGTAAAATTTAAGGAAGAAGAAGGGCGCACGGGAAAGCTCACCGACACCATCGACGCAGTAATCATGGGGTATTGGTCGGGCCAGGGGAAGCGTTCTGGATTTGGTATTGGTATGTTCCTGGTCGGCGTGCGCAATAGTGATGGATTTGTTACGCTCAGCAAGATCGGAACCGGTGTCTCAGATGAGCTTTGGAAAGATCTTCATGCAAAATTGCATGCCATACAATCCGATGAGATGCCTAAGCAGTATGACGCGGTGAACAAGCTTTTTGTGCCGGACGTGTGGGTGACTCCAAACATTGTCGTTGAAATTGCAGGTGATGATCTGACAAGATCTCCATCTCACGGGGCGGGAGTGGCGGTGCGCTTTCCGCGCCTGGTACGCATCCGAACAGATAAATCTCCCGCGCAAGCGACGACCGTCAAGGAAGTATTGCAGATGTACGCAAATCAGTCCGTTCGTAAGGCATAGCGTATCGGTTTTCGTGTCTTCCGGGCAGCTGGCCCATGGATTCGGCTTTCTTGATATAATAGCTTCATGAAAGCACCACGGTTCTCAGTGGTTATTCCAACTTTAAATGAGGAGAAATTCCTCCCCAGGCTTCTGGCATCTCTTGCCTCCCAAACCGTAAAGAATTTTGACGTGACCGTGGTTGACGGGGCGTCTGTAGATCGTACCGTTATGCTCGCAAAAACATTTCGTCGTAAGATTGCAGGACTGACGGTCGTTTCAAGCGCAAAAGCGGGAGTTTCCCTTCAGCGAAATTACGGTGCCCGCGTCGGAAAAGGGGAGTGGCTTGTGTTTGTGGACGCAGACAGCGAGCTTCTGCCGAATTTTTTTGAGCGCATTGGGGCATATATTGATCGGGCGAAGCCAAAGTTTTTCACCACATGGTTTAAGGCAGACGGCGAGGATCCGACGGAGGCGATCGCTGGATTTTTGGGGAACATCGGCGTTGAGGCAGCTATTCTTATCGATCGGCCATGGGCACCAGGCCCGTTAACCATCGTGAGGCGTGACGTATTTGAGTCGGTCGGCGGATACGATGAAGCTGCATCATTTGCAGAAGACCATGACCTCTCAATGGTTATCCATGAACGAGGGGTGCCCTTTCAGGTATTACGGGAAATATTGTATGTCTATTCAATGCGGCGGTATCGCAGGGAGGGGACGCTCCGGGTGCTTGAGCGGAATTTGAAATCGGCGCTGCAGGTGGTGAAAACCAAACGGGGACCCAAGGTGATGCCCGGGTTTGTTTCCGGCGGACTGCATTACAAAGAAAATGAAATACATCCCGGAAGGAAAAAACGGCATATTTCAACATTGGAGCGCAGTATTAGAAAAATAATTCGTGAATTTATACCCGTATGATTAGCATCATCATTCCTACGCTCAATGAAGAACGATTTCTCCCTATTCTCCTTGATTCCCTGCGGGTGCAAACGGATCAAGGGTTTGAGGTAATCGTGGTAGACGGCGGGTCAAAAGACAAAACGATTCTGAAAGCGGAGACGTATAAAGCAAAATTGCCCCGCTTGAGCGTCGTGCGCTCGCCCAAGGCGAGTTTGCCATACCAGAGAAATCTGGGGGCCAAACATGCACGGGGAGAGTGGTTTGTATTTGTGGACGCAGACAGCGTATTTCTCCCGTACTTTATTGAGCGGTGTAAGGAATGTATTGCTACCCGTAAACCAGGGGCCATGGCGGTGTGGTTTCGTCCAGATAGTGAAGTGCCGGGTGATGCACTCATAACGTTACTTGCCAATATCGCCATGGAGCTTTCACTTGTTTTCAGGCGACCGTTGACCCCGGGACCGTTGACGATCGTATCGCGCGTGGCGTTTGAAGATATTCTTGGGTATGACGTTTCTCACGAATTTAGCGAAGATTTGGATTTCGGCATGCGGCTTTCGAGGGCGAAATATAGTGTCGTCGTATTGCGTGAGACGCTGTGTATTTGGTCCCTTCGGCGCCTGCGCAAGGAAGGGTCGCTCTCAGTACTTCAAAAGTATGTTGCAACCGGGCTGGCAGCCGTTGTCACAAAGCATCCGCTCCGCTTTATGCCGGGATATGTGATGGGTGGCCATGTGTATCACCAAAAAGGGAAACGGTCAGTGATTGCAAAAATGAATAAACAGATACGGATATTGTGGCGTGAGTTGATAGAATAGAGTTATGAAAAAGTATCGGTATGCAGTCGTCGTAGCGGCAAGAACGCTTGTTTTCGGAGCTTCCGCTCATCTGCTGCTGTTGGCGGGATATGCGATATGTCGACAGGATTATGAAATCATGAATGTCTGGAATATTCTGGATCTTGATTTTCTTTTTCCTGGTATTGAAAAAGGCCCCGTGAATTTCTGGTTGTCGTATCTTTCTTTGGGTGTTTTTTACGCTCTCGTCTACTGGTGGGGGAAAAAGCGAAGATAACTATGCGTGTTTACGCGGATCTGCAGCTTCATTCCAAATTTTCGCGTGCTGTTTCCAAAGACATGGTACTGCCACAGATTTGTGCTTGGACGCGACGCAAAGGTATGGGGATTGTAGCGACGGGAGACTGGACGCATCCGTTGTGGATGCGGGAGATACAACAGGAGCTTGAAGAAACAGGAAACGGACTTCTGAAGCTAAAGTCCGGGATGCCTGATGATCCGCTTTTTCTTCTGGCCACAGAAGTTTCATGCATTTATTCCCAAGGTGGAAAGGGGAGACGGGTTCACACGCTTATTTGGGTATCGTCCATAGATTCAGCTGCAAAAATAAGCCGTGAGATGACCCGCCAGGGGTGCAACCTCATGAGCGACGGCAGACCGATTATCGGACTGTCGTCTATTCAGGTGGCAGACCTGGTGCTTACTATTGATCCCACTGCCCTTATCATTCCGGCACACGCATGGACACCGTGGTTTAGCGTGTTCGGATCCATGAGCGGATTTGATAGTCTTGCGGAAGCATTTGGCCCGTTTGCGAAACACATCTATGCCGTAGAAACCGGTCTTTCGAGTAATCCTGCCATGAACTGGCGCATTAAAGAACTCCAAACCCGCTCTATCGTTTCATTCTCCGATGCTCATAGCGGCCCAAAACTCGGGCGTGAAGCTACGGTTTTTGATTTGGCTGATATGAGTTATGGTGCAATTTCGCAGGCCATAAAGCAGCAAGGATCATCAAGAATTGTCTACACGGTTGAATTTTTCCCTGAAGAGGGGAAATATCATTGGAGTGGCCACAGAGCCTGTAATATCCGCTGGAGCCCCGTGGAAACGGCCAAAAACGGCAACAGTTGTCCGGTTTGCGGAAAACCTTTAACGCAGGGAGTAGAGCAGCGGGTTTCTGAATTGGCATCCGTTACCCAGAAAGACCTCCGGTTGCATGATGTCGCCATGCCGGTTTCAAAGACCGTGAATCTTCGGGTAACCAAAAGCGATCTTTTCCCCGATCGGCCTGGATATGTCAGCCTCGTGCCGCTTCAGGAGATTATTGCCGAGTGTATAGGCTCACCGGTGACGAGTCCGAAAGTGCAAACACCGTATCAGCAACTGACGGATGCGTTAGGCGGCGAGTTTCGCGTACTTCTCGAATCGACGCATGAAGAAATAGCCAAGATTGCGGGAGAACGGGTAGCAGTGGGAATTGAGAAGGTGCGGGCAGGGGATATCGTCATTGATCCGGGGTATGATGGTGTTTTCGGCGTCGTAAAGCTTTGGCGCGACGGAGAGGAGCGACCGCTCATCGACGCAAACCGACAGCAACTATCGATATTCTAGGGTTTTTATATATTGACTCGTCAAATCGCGCCGTGGTAATCTGAAGATAGAAGAGGAGGTGATACAAATGGCAGAACCGAAAGGCAATGAAAATCTCATGGGTGCAGCTTCGTACCTGTTGGGATTCATAACAGGAGTTATTCTTCTTCTCGTCGAAAAGCAGAGCAAGTTCGTGCGGTTCCATGCAATGCAATCCGTGCTCCTTTTTGGTGGCATCTTTGTTATCAACATGGCGCTTGGATTCGTCCCGATTCTTGGTTGGCTCGCTGGATTACTGCTTTCCTTCGTCGCATTTGTTTTGTGGATTATGTGTATGTGGAAAGCGTTCCAAGGTGAAATGTACAAAGTTCCGTACGTAGGAGAAATGGCAGAAAAGCAGCTTGCGAAGATGAAGTAGGTAAATTGTGCGCCGTGAAAGACGCATGATTAGCACCTGACCGCCGACGCGGTGTGAGTAGGTGCTAATTACGTGATTTTCAAGGATAGGGTAAACGCCGGCATCCTCCTCTCTGAAAAATGTACATCCCTGATGGGGACTATTGATTGTGTGATTGGGCTTGCGCGCGGGGGAGTTATCGTTGCGGGTGCACTCTCGCATGCACTCGCGCTTCCCCTGGACGTGCTGGTCGTACGAAAAATTCCTTCCCCGGGAAATCCGGAATTGGCCCTGGGTGCACTCGCGCCAAATGGAATACGGCGCATTAATTGGAGAATGGCAGCAATATCGGGGGCAGACGAAGTTTTTATGCAAAGTCAGATAACTGCTTTAAATGACCAGATTACCAAGCGCACGCAGATGTATAGAAAGGGAAAAAAGCCCTTGGTTGTGCAAGGCAAGTCGATACTTTTGGTCGATGACGGCGCAGCAACAGGAGCCACCATGCAAGCTGCGATCAAGTGGTGCAACACCAAAAAAGCCAAACGGATCTCTGTTGGGCTTCCGGTGGCACATGAGGCTGCCGTGCGTGATCTCGTGCCAGAGGTTGCACAGTGTATTGTGCTTGAAACACCTCGTGATTTTGAGTCGGTAGGACAGTACTATGAGGATTTCCGGCAAGTATCTGATGAAGACGTGGTAGAATGTCTTGGAAGAACGTTATGAAACTTATCGTAGGATTGGGTAACCCCGGCGGACAGTACAAAGACACCCGACATAATATCGGCTTTATGGTGCTGGAGAAATTAGCGCATGAGTTGGGCTCATCTGACGCTGTTTGGTCCTTTGAAAAAAAGCATAACGCGGAGATCCTTAAAACCGGTGATGTCATTCTCGTCAAGCCGCAGACCCTTATGAATGCAAGCGGTTTGGCCGTCCAAAGCCTTGTGTCCTTTTTTAAGTTGAAGCCAACGGATGTGGTTGTTGTTCATGATGATCTGGATTTGCCGCTCGGAAAAATACGGATACGTACGGGGGGAGCGTCTGCCGGACACCATGGCATTGATTCCCTTATCCGGGAAATGGGAAGTGATGCGTTTGTCCGTATTCGACTGGGGATTGGTCGTGACGCGCCGCGTAAGGGTGTTGTGGCCGACAGAACACGTCCGCAGGCTGCCGTTATCCGGTTTGTTTTGTCCAAATTTACTCTCTCTGAGGCAGGATCACTGAGAAAACTCATCAAATATGGTGTTCAAGCTACCCGAATATTGCTTACCGACGGTATAGATAAAGCGATGAATCGCTTTAATTAAGTATGGGAAACGTTTCCCGCATCGGCGATATCCTTACCAAGTTTAACCCCCTGGAAGATAAATACATTTCCCGTGAATTCCAGTCCTACGGTATTTATCTGGCCGAGACATTGGGCGATTATAAACACAAATCCCTCTACATACGACTTGCCAAAACGGTACCTCGTGCTGTTCTTGAAAAAGCCCTGTCATTTGTGAAAGATGCCAATGCCAAAAGCAAAGCACGATTGTTTATGTGGAAAATGCGGAAGCTAAAGCAGGGTGAAGAGTAGTAGGAGCGCTTGACTGTGTAAGTGCAGAGGATTATAGTCGCCTCATCAGAGCGCGTATGAACGACTATGACAGGTAACCTCAGAGAAATCGAGACCAAATCTTCAGACCTTGACAATTTTGCCCCCCCAAACTATGAACCGATAATTTCCCTGGAAGAGAGTTTCGGTGGTCAGGCGCGACGATTGTGGGAAGATAAATTTCGGGGGAAAGAAGCGCTTTTTGCCGACGCGGAACTGGTCTATACGGGTATCGGGGCCGCTCCCCAGGGAAATAGTCAAATGTCTGTGAAGCGCTATGGGGACGGGTCGCTTATTCCTGTTGTTGTCGATCTAAACGCGACGTACGGACGTATCCCAAAAACCGTATTTCTTGTGGCAAGCACCATCTTTGCGGATCATCTTTTCGGACTTCGCGGGCTGGCGCGTACCTATAAGGAAATGGGTGTTGAAACCATTGTGACCGTTTTAACAGCACTTCCTCATGAGCGACAGGATCATACATTTACGCAAAACGGTACCACGCTTCCTCATGTAACCACCCTGAAGGATTCGGTTGAAATTTTGACCGATCGTGGATACATCGACGCAGGATTTATTACGCATCCGCATTCGCTGCGGTCCACAGAATTAGCCCTTCGGGAAGGATTCCCGCTTTTACCGCTTGATGGATTTAAGTTTTTGACAAAAGAGGCGGGCCTGGAGGGAATTCCCAATGTTTTTGTCATGGGACCGGACAAGGGGCGCAAAGACGAGGCTCGTATCCTTGCTTCCGTTCTTCGTGCGCCCATGGGCTCTGCAGTGAAAGTACGCAATAGAACAGGAAATGGCATGCCCACGATTGAAATTCCGCAACCCGTGCTTGCGTATATCCGGGATAACCAGTGCAACGTGGTGATGATGGATGATGAAGTGCGCGAGGCGGGCACGACGTTCAAGATCGCAGAGGCGCTTAGTGGAAGCGCCAACAGTCTCACCGTGTGTGCCGTAAAAGGAATATTTGCTAATGTGACGGATAGCACGCTGACGGCAATGGATCATTTGACTCATCCGCTTATTACCAGAATTGTCGTCACTGATGCGGTGCATCCGCTCAATGATGTATCGCCGATCGCGCGTAAATTAGAGGTATTGCGGCTAGATCCAGATATCCGCGCTCTTGTCCAATTTCTCCAGCAAAACCCCGTGCAACCCGATAACCGAGAGTGGTTGCGCGACAGCGAAAAGACCGGGACTGTATGGAGGCTTGACCTGAGTGTCGAGCAGGTGGAATGAAGCGTGTTTTCCTTATTGTTTCCGGGGATGTCCAGGGCGTCGGATTTCGGGCATGGACGAAGCGGCTGGCAAAGGCGCTCTCATTGACCGGGTGGGTGCAAAACAGAGACAACGGCACCGTCGCAATAGTTGCGGAAGGATCTGCTGAGGTGCTTAAGATGTTTGTTGATCAGGTTCGCCAAGGGCCTGATGTTGCTTGGGTAGAGCACCTTGATATTCAGTGGGGTGAGGGAAACGGGGAATTCCTGAGATTTGAGGTGTTATACTAATTGAGAGCTATCCCTATGGATGTTGAAAAAATAAAAGCCATTATCAGACGGAAGCCTGCGTTTTTTCTTTTCGTATCGCTTATATATCTCGTTATAGCGGCGTTTTTCAAATGGAACATTCATCCACAGTGGGCGACAGCGTGGTTTATGCTGGGTGGCGTTTTGGGTGTGTATTTTTTGGATATCGCGGAGGTTTTTTTTGCGTTGACGCCGTCTCCGTTCCGGTCGATCGTTTTTTTGGGAGCGTTTGTTCCGGTGAGCATGTTTGTCGTGACGTCCTCGGGTTCACCGTTGGCAACCGGCCTTGTTCTTTCGCTGTATCTTACGCTGGTGCTTTGGCAGGTAGGACAATGGCAGATTCAGAAGAATCTTGATGATTGGTATCGGATGGTTGCCGGTCCCGTAAGCCCAAAGACACAGCTGTGGGTGCTTATCGGGTTTATGTTTGTGTTTTTGGTTGAGACATTTCTTTTCGTCCGATGATCGAGAAAAATTCATTGCTTTGGCGGTATCTTTCACCGACCCAACAAACACTCCTGGAAGACGGAACATTCTTGGTGGAGGATAGCGCGCATCATCGTGACCGCGAGCCCACGGACTATTCATATCTTGTTTTCCCTTTTGCAAAACTTTATGAAGGATTTCTCAAGCAACTTTTTCTGGATACGGGCATTATCGATAAAAGCCAGTATGTCAGTGACCGTTTCCGCATCGGTAAGGCGCTTTCACCACATCTTGTTTCCCGGCTCCATCAAAGAAGCGCCTATGCCCAGCTGAAGGATAAATATGGAGAGCCCCTCGCTCAAGCCCTTTGGGAAGCGTGGAAAACCGGTCGAAATCTGGTGTTTCACTATTTTCCTCATAACTATCGGGCCCTAACACTTGACCGGGCCAAGGAAACAATTCAGCTTATTCTTGACGCGATGCAACTGGCTGTTACTCAGGCGCATATTTCTCCCCGGGAAAAACAGCAGTAGGGTACGCCTGCCTCTTGCGCATTTCGGGGAGAAGAAGGTATGGTAATAGTAATGGGAACGAAATCTACCGCTTCTGAGACATCTTCACCTGAGCCTATTTACCGACTGTGGGCGTGGATTCTTTTGGCGTGGAGTCTGTACCGGTATTTTGTGAGTGTTCCCGAGTGGGCGGATGAATTTGTGTTCAAACCGCTTGTGTTCGTGGCGCCGGTTCTTTGGTATGTCCTCAAGAAAGAGGGAAGAAGCTTGGCTTCGATCGGTCTTACCGGAGAAAACTTTTTTAAGAGCATCTACATTGGGCTTGGGTTTGGCATGGTATTTGCCATTGAGGGACTCCTTGCACACGCGCTGAAATACGGAAGTGTTGACGTTAATCCGATTGCCGCATTCCGGGAATATGGATTCTTTCTTATCATTGTCTCTCTGGCAACGGCATTTTCCGAAGAGTTATTAAGCCGCGGCTTTGTGTTTAACCGACTCCACGAAAAAACGGGAAGCCTCATGAAGGCCGCCTTTATCGGCGCTGTTTTATTCCTTTGTCTTCATGTTCCTATGCTCGTGACGATCAATAAACTGACGGGATCGACCCTTATTCTGTTCTTCGTGACCGATTTTATTTTGGCGTTTGCCAATAGCATATTATTTGCAACCACCAGGTCGCTCGTTGCCCCGATTCTGGTTCATATCTTCTGGAATATGACCGTGGCGCTTTATCTTTAGAGGCCCAGTAGTTGTCCCGCAATTCCAAAAAGCGTGGCCGCTGAGATGAAGACCGCAGATCCGGCGAGGATAACATTCTGTGTTTTTGTATTTGTGTATTCACCCATGATCCTTTCGTTATTCGCAAACTGATACAGAAAATACAGAACGACCGGCAGAACGCCGCCGTTGATGAAGTTGCCGATAAGTGTTATGGAAAAAAGCGACACTTTGGGAGACATGACAATGAGCGTCCCTAAAACAAGCTGGATCAGTAGCATCGTATAAAAAAGGCGGCTTTTGCGGAAATTTTCATCAAGACTTCCTGAGTAACCGAAAAATTCTGAGAATGCATACGCAGTAGAAAGGGAGACGATGATACATCCAAGTGTCCCCGCAATAAACAGACCCAGGCCAAACAGGATGCCCGCAAATTCACCTGCAAATGGGCGGATGGCAATAGATGCCCCTGCTGCATCGGTTATCGGGATATTGCGGACGTACAGTGTGGCAATGACGGCAACCATCATAAAAAACGAAAACAAGTTCGTTAAAAGGGCTCCCAGATAGACTTCAAGTCTGCTATATTTCAGATGTTCGACCGTTAACCGTTTATCCTTGACATAGGAATTGATGAAAAATTGCCCCCAAAGGGTAATGGTCGCCCCGATGACGGCAATAGCGGTGTAAATAAATTTTGGCGTCAGTTCACCGTTGGGGATAAAAAGCGCCTGTGTTGCCGCACCCCAGTCAGGCTTGGAAAGAAAAGCGGAAACCGCATACGTCAGATAAAACCCGATAAGGATAAAAAAGAACCGTTCGATCGTATTGTACTTTGTCAGTACGACAAAGAAATACAGTCCGGCGACAATCAGAGGCATGAGCGCAGCAGCAGGCAAGCCAAAGAGTGCGAGGGCGGATTTAATTCCGCTAATGTTCATGACGACGACGGCAAGATTTACGAGAAACATGAGTCCAAAAATGCCAAGCGCGACGCGCACGCCGTAGCGTTCGCGGATGAGGTCAGCAAGGCCTTTTTGGGAAACAATGGCTATCCGTGAGCCGATTTCCTGTGTGATGGCAAGCAGTATGGTCATGGGAATGGTGACGATGAGTATTGCGTAGCCGAATGCCGCCGCCGAGACGGAATAGGTGGAAACGCCCGCAGCGTCATTGTCAGCAAATGCCGTAATAAGTCCAGGCCCGATGATGGCAAGCATTGCGAATATTCTTCTTTTCTGTTGATGAATCCACTCGATCATATAAGTTTATGTTGCAGCGTTTCTAAAATATCTTCCATCGTGACGACGCCAAGAATATGCCGCTTGTCATTAATAATCGGTAGAGCGTAAATTTTATATTTTGTCATTTTCGTAAGCGCGATTTGGGGGGGCGTCGTCAGATAGACGGGAACAACGTTTGGAATCATGAATTTGTAGATCGGCACTTCCGCATCCTGCAGAATAAGTTCGTGGAGATTGCAGACGCCGACGAGCTCCTTATTCTTATTTATAACGTAGACGTATACCAGCGGATCGGCAGCTGTCGTATCATGCTTGATGCGACGTCTGACATTTCCTGCACTTTCCTGCGGAGTTGCCGTGAAGAAATCACTGGTAGCAAGTTCACCGATATCGGTCTTTGAGAGGGCCAGGAGGTGGTTGATAGGGGATTTGGCTTCTTCGTGGACATAGGCGAGGATTGCTTCCCGTCTTTTGGGCGGAAGCGTAAGCAGAATGTCGACTGCTTCGTCGGGGTCGGCTTGGCTGAGGATTTGCGCTGCGTGTTCCGCTTTAATTGAACGGAAAAGCATTCGTTGGTGGCTGATATTGAGATTCTGGACCACGTCTGCTTCATATTCATCCGGGAGCAGATCAAGTATTTTTGTGAGGTTTTTGAGGGAAAGCCGTTCCAGATGGTCCGCCAAATCTTCAGGTCGCAGTTTCGTGAGCTTGGTTTCTTCGCGGCGCAGGACAACTTTTCCGCGCGAAAGTTCAACCGGCTGGATATTTTCCCAGGAAAGAAAGTCGCTGGTTACGATTTTGCCAAACCGTGCAAGGCCACGATTGAGAAATTGCTCCAAATGGAACCAGCGAGCGATGCCCAAAATTCCCACATCCACTCCGGCAATCACGAGATAGGGTTTTTCCTGTATCGCAACGTCATTAACGCGAACGACCTTGTTTCCCTTGATATCGATGATTTGCTGGTCCAGAAGGTGTGTGTGGATGGAAAGTTCATTCTCGTCGACTTGGGTCGCTTCAAAGCCTGCTTTCAGTCGGATGCCGCCATTGAAAGACGCAACGGATGCCAGGGAGACATTGAGAAATTCCCTGTTGTTGCGGATCGTCAGTTTCGTAATAAGCGGTTGTCCGGAGGCCAGGAATGCCAGATCGGCTACATTGCCGATGTGTTTTCCTCCCGCGTCTGTAACCCGCTTCCCTGATAGTTCGGCAAAATATAACATGCCTCTTGATTGTAGTCGTTGAATTTTATGCCCGTCAATGAGCGGGAGAGGGAACTAGCGACCAGAATTGATAGCGTTTTCCACTTCAACCATCAGGTCGCTCCAGCTGACTGGTGCAAGTTTTTTCCCATTCAGAAAGAATGTTGGCGTCCCTAAGATGGTAACTTTTTCGCCGTCTGCGCGATCCGCGGATACGAATGCTGCAATAGTGGCGTCTTTCCAGTCGCGATTGAATGTATCCATGTGAAGACCCAGGGATTGGGCAAGATTGCGGACGGTTTCGTCAGAAAGCGATGCCTGATTGGCAAACAAGCCGTCGTACATTTCCCAGAATTTTCCCTGCTGCTTGGCCGCTTCTGCAGCCTCTGCAGCCTTCCTGCCATATACATGTGAGTCAAGCGGGAAGTGCCGGTAGATGAATCGGACTTCCTGGGGGTACTTTTGGAGTATGGCATCGACGACCGGTTTGGCCGCAAGACAGGCAGGACATTGGAAATCCGAAAATTCGACCAGCACCACCGGAGCATCTACAGGACCACGATAACTTCTGTCTGCGGGGGCAAGGATCTCCATGGGAGTCACTGGCGTTGGGGGAGTAGGTCGGGAGTAATACACAATTGCGCCGACAACGAGAAGTACGGTTGCGCTCAGAATACCCAGGAGAATTTTGGATTCGTCTGTGAGTTTCATATCGTTCCTTTCTTCAGTCCCTTCAGTGTCAGGACGAAAACAACAACCATATTCACGGCCGATATAGCACACCAGGTGCAGATTCCCCGAATAACGAATATCTCCGTATAAGTAAACCACGCCACAAACGCAACGCCAAAAGCACCCATGCCAAGCATGATGCGCGTTACGAGTGTCGCTGTTTTTTGGGTAAGCTGGGTTGTACGCAGGAATGCGCAGATGGCAAGAATGGTGTATCCCACAAGTCCGACTGCGGGGACAGGGACGACGCCGAATAGATAACTCGCCGGATTTTTTCGCACGAGTTCACAGCCCGTATTCACGCAGACAATCGGTGCTTGGCGGATAAATCCCTGGAGGACATATATGGCAATAATAATACCCAAAAGAGAGAGAATGAAAATAGCGCGATTCAATGAAGTTGATTTTGACATAGTCCTATTGTACCTGAAGTACCCTATCAAGAATATGTACGATAGATTACACCGTTTTCGTAAAAACGGTGTATAGTAAAGGCATGATTGACGTCTTTTTCTCCCAATTTACCAAACTTACCTATGCTAAAGGCGAAGTGGTGCTTCGCGCAGGGGACCCTCCGGCAGGAGTTCTGTATCTGAAGAAAGGATTTGTGCGGCAAAGTTTCATTGCGCAGAACGGAGACATGCTCGTAGTGCATGTATACCGACCCGGAAGTTTTTTCCCGATGACCTGGGTGATTAATGACACGCCGAATCGGTATTATTTTGAGGCATTGACGCCGGTTGAAATTTTGCGCGCACCCAGAGAAGAGGTTCGACGATTCCTGAAGCAAAATCCAGGAGAAACTGAGCGTGTATTTTCCCGTATTCTTCATGGTTTAAGCGGGGTGCTTATGCGCATGGAACACTTAGTTTTTGAATCGGCGTACCACAAGGTTGTCCTTTTGCTCTTGTATTACGCCAAGAACTTCGGTGAGAATCAGACTGGAAAGTTATCCTTGCCCCTGACTCATAAAGAGATAGCCGCGTGGATTGGAACAACGCGAGAAACCGCAAGTCTTCAGATTGAGGCGCTCAAGAAAAAAAGACTCATAGAATACAGCAGACGCATGATTGTTATACCGAATCTTTCCGCCCTTGAGAAGGAAGTCGATGAGCAGGGCATGACGCAATTTAACGGCATGTCATAGTGGTTTCCGTGGTCCCCGAGCCTGTACAGGCAACACAATTCCCGTAGATATCGTCTGACCGCGTGCAGTCTACGGGTCCAGCATTTATTCCGGTAGCTCCGCAATCCGTTGCCTCTGCCGTGACATCGGTGGCGACACATTCCGGAATAGCAAGGCATAGATTGGTGCACCCACAGGAGCAGATATCCCGCTGCTTGATGATGTCGCCATCACAGTCGTAGTCAAAACTCCCGTCGCCGCGGTCGACGGAAAAAAACAGCGTTTGACCCACAAAGACATCCGGATTTCCATCATAGCAATCTGCGGTGTTTATATCGTTGAGTCCTGCTCTGCGCCTAGTCCCGAGGCCCGGATTCTCTGTGGCGGCAATTTGATCGGTGCTTTCGGGGAATCCATCAGCATCCGAATCGGTCATCCAGAGCGAAGCACCCGGCAAGAGAAGTGAACTGTTTGCTGGAATAGCGATAGCGCCGCCGTTGAGGATAAGCGAACCGAAGGCGATCGTCTGTCCTGGCATGATGGTTAAAATGCCCGCACTGATGGTAAGAATTGCATCGTTTGTATCACCGGTGCCCGAATCCACGCCGTTGACAATGCCTGCAAATGAACAATCGGCAGTTAGTTCAAGATTTCCGGCTTGAGGCGGGGAGCAGGTTTCTGCGAACGCCGGATGCTTTTGTGCAGCGAATATTAGGAAAAATGCGCAGATGATTAAGCTAATTGAGACATGTTTCATTGTTAGTATGCGCGAAACGTGAGTCCTCCGTTGAAGGAACCAGTTTGGCTCTCAATGCTAAAAAACACGTAGTAGCGGTACAAGTGCGTATCGTCGGTAGTAATTGTCGTTTGCCAAACACCCTGTGTGTCAGTACCGCTTATCCGCTCCATGCTATATGTGGCTTCTTTGTGATCGGATGACAACGTGAGGGCGACTGCACCGATGGGGTGAGTATGAGAGGCGGCGATTGTAATACGTTGGTGCATATCGAGCTGTGGGTCAAACGGATCGACAAAAACCTTTTCCAGTTTTGGACCTGTCGCTGATGTGCTGTAATTGATGTTGAATGATTGTATTCCCTGTGGTAGGGGGTACGGGGTTGAAGTAGGGGTTGGCGTGCGAAATGCTGTGGGTGTTATGGTGGGTACGTTCTTCTCATCCACAAGGAGTTTTGTTTTCCAATTCAGATAGGCAAAGAGTATTGTGTTGGCTCCCAAAAAAAACAGCGCCACGAGTAGAAGAAAGACCTGCCAAAGCGGTGTGTGACTTTTTTTTCCGGACGAATGCTCGCGCAAGGGTTCGGGTATTGTTTCCCGCGGGGCAAATGCAGGATGCGGGTGAGATGAGGCAAGTGGTGTTGTTTTCATGGGAGATAGTAACTCTACCAGCAAATCATCTTCCGCGTTTGGTATCAGTGCTCCCGGACACCAAGAGGTGGTAAATTTATGAATAAGATTTTGTAATACGCTTTACAAAGACGAAGCGATATAGTAGGGTAACGGTATATGAATAAAATACTCATGGTCTTTCTTCTTGTGGTAGTCGTTGGTGGCGCATATTACTTCATGACCCAAAAGTCACCGGCTTCTCTTGAGAGTACGATGCCCGCCGGTGGTACCAAGGGGCCAACGGGAAATGAAATGATGGTTGGTTCAGACGCGGCTGTGCCCGAGGCAGGAAAAGAATTCACGATTGATAGTTTTGAGTTCGGGTATGATCAGAAAACCATCACCGTAAAAGAGGGAGACACGGTGACTATCAATTTAACAAACAGCGGGAAAATGCCGCATGACTGGGTTGTTGATGAATTTGACGCGGCAACAAAGCAGATTAAAAATGGGGAGACCGACACGCTCACGTTCGTCGCTGACAAAGCGGGGACGTATGAATTCTACTGTAGCGTGGGTCAGCACCGTGCAAACGGTATGGTGGGCACGCTTATCGTAGAGTAATCGGGATTAGTATCCCCACTGTGTTTGCCACTGGCGCATCATCTGGATTTCTTTCGTTTGCGCAGTGATAATCTCTCCGGCAAGTGTCTTGATTTCAGCGTGCTCTGCGCCATTTTGAGCAATTTTCGCCATATCGATTGCGCCCTCGTGGTGCACGATCATCGCATCCAGGAATGCTTTGTCAAACGCGTCTCCCGTTTTTCCATCAAGAGATTTCATCATGTCATCCATACTTGAGCCCATTCCCATATTACCGTGCGGCGCCGGTTGTGTTGATGGTGTCTGAATACCACGCATGCCCATCGTACTCATCATATCCGTATTTCCGGAATTGACCGCCCAGCTGGCGAGATACATGGTTATACCCGCACCAACAAACAGTCCGATGATGCCGTATAGCATTGATTTGCTGTCCATAGTCCCTCCTTAATGTCATTGTGCGCGCTTAGGAAGCCAAGATCAATAGGGATTAGTGATACGGGCGGATTTAAGGCGAAGCGAATTGGCAACGACAGATACGGAACTAAGGGCCATGGCCGCACCGGCAATGGCAGGATTAAGCATAATGCCTAAAATGGGATACAGCACTCCGGCAGCAACAGGAATACTCACGACGTTGTAGAAGAACGCCCAAAAGAGATTTTGTTTGATCGTGCGCATCGTAAGCCGTGCGAGGGCAACCGCGCGCGGAAGTTTGGTAATAGTGCCGCCCAGCAGTGTTATGCCCGCCGATTCAATCGCTACATCGGTGCCTGTCCCCATGGCAATGCCAACATCGGCGGTGGCGAGGGCAGGAGCATCATTGATACCGTCTCCTACCATGACGACCCGTTGCCCCTGCGTCTGAAGCTTCTTGATTTCACTGGCTTTGTCGGCAGGAAGTACTTCAGCAATAACCGTATCGATGCCTGCCTGTCTAGCGATCGCCCGCGCTGTTTTTTCAGAGTCACCGGTAAGCATCGTGACGGTCAGATGCATACGGTGCAGGTCCTGCATGGTTTCTTTTACGTTCTTTTTTAAGGTGTCAGCAAGCGCCACATATGCCAATAGATCAGTTTTGCTCATGAGAAGTATGGGTGTTTTCCCTTCACTGGCAAACGCATCGACAATCGCTTTGTCCCAGGAAATACCCAGATCGGAGGCAAGCTTGGTGTTGCCGGCATAATAGGTCTTTCTCTGAATATCCCCCGCAAGGCCCTTCCCGCTTATCGCCGTAAAGCGTGAAACGGGAGAGAGGGGAAGGTTCTGCTCTTTTGCCTTATGCACGATTGCATGCGCCAGCGGGTGTTCTGAGAGGTTCTCAAGCGATGCCAGAAGCGAAAGTACGCGAGATTTCCCCCTTGCAGCAACCGGCGTAATGTCTGTAACCGACGGTTTGCCTTCCGTAATTGTTCCCGTTTTATCCAGAACGATGGTTGAAACGGAGGAGAGTTTCTCCAGGCTTTCCGCGTTCTTGATAAGGATGCCCTGCTCGGCGGCTTTTCCTACTCCCACGATGATCGCAGTCGGGGTTGCCAGTCCCATGGCGCACGGACATGCGATAACAAGGATTCCAACAAACGAGAGAATGCCCAGGGAAATATTTCCCATGAAAAACCAGAATACAAGCGTCAGGATGGATAAGACGAGAATGACCGGAACAAAGACGGAAGAAACGGTGTCAGCCAATCGTTCAATCGGCGCTTTGGAGCTCTGGGCATCGCGAACCATCTGAATAATGTGCGCGAGCATGGTATCGCTGCCAACCTTGATTGCCGTCGCTTGGATCGAACCATAGGAATTGATGGTCGCACCAATAATGGTGTCACCGGGTTTCTTATCAACCGGAAGCGGTTCACCCGTGATCATAGATTCGTCGATTGCAGTGGTGCCCCGTGTGATCGTGGCGTCTACGGGAATCTTTTGCCCGGGTTTAATAATAAGAATATCTCCAACGAGAACCTCCTCAACGGGGATTTCCATTTCCTTCCCGTTTCTCAGAACGAGTGCACTTTTTGCAGATAAATGGATAAGTTTTTCAATGGCTTCACCGGTCTGGAGTTTTGAGCGTGCTTCTAAGAATTTTCCGAGGGTGATGAACCCAATAACCACAATCGTCACATCAAAATAGAGTCCCTCAGGGACACTGAGAAAACGGTGTATCTGAGGGAAGAGGAGAAACGCTGCGCTATACAGGTAGGCGGTTAATGTCCCGATACCAACAAGCGTGTCCATATTTGCCGCGCGGTACCGGATAAACCTGCCCACCGCATCAATGTATGGTTTGCCGGTCCAAAACAACGCAACAGAGGCAATAGCAAAAGCAATAGGATTAAATACCGCCATGGGAATAGGGAACGGAGGAAGCCAGGAAAACATGGCTGCGATATCCCAAATCATTACCGCAAAAATCAACAGTGCCAATGGAAAAATAAACGCAGTTTTCTCTTTGAGTTGCTGAAGCTCGGCCTGCTTCTCGTCTGCTGTTTGTGTCATGCCGGTATGCGCTGCATGATCATTCCCATGGGTTGGTATCTGTTTCGGGTGAGACTGCGCTGTGGAAGTAAGATGGTATCCTAATTTCCCGATTTCTGCATTCATAGCATCCACGCCAACGTGTTGTGGATTAAACGTGACGGACGCCGTTTCTGCCGCATAGGAAACATCAGCATGTGTTACGCCAGAGAGTTTGCCCAGCCGTCGTTTGATCAGGGTGCTGCAGCTTGCGCAGTGCATGCCGCGAACTGTAAAGGTTTGTGTTGTTTCTGTCATAGGTTATTCCACCTGATACCAGGCTTTTCGCCACTCTTTGAGCGTACCCATTGTTGTTCTGAGAAAATTTTCAACCGCATCCGCATTGTTAAGTACGTCCTTGTTTGATGATTTCATGCGGGTTTCCTGCGTCATGGCGATACCCGCTTCGTGATGGGCAATAAGTGCATTAAGAAATCGAAGATCAAATTTTTCGTCATAGGTTGCAAGATTCGCGACTATCGGATCCTTGGCTTGACGGTTGTCTTTGTACCATGCGCGTTTCCAGCCGTACAGTTCCTCGATAAGCTTCGGCTCATTGGTAAGGATTTCCTGTGCCAGGCCCAGGATTTCGTGGCGCGTGCTTTGACCTTTTGCCTGCTGGGCAAGAAGCATCGCGCCTCGGTGATGAGCCGCCATCGCATCAATATACCGTGCATCAAACCAACGATCAACAGGGCCCAAACTCATGGATTTTTCTTGGAGCATTTGGTCAGGATAGCCGGGGGAAAGGGCATAGCCTGCGGCCATTCCCATGATGAGCGCGATACAGAGCAATGAATACGTAAGTACGATCGGTTGTTTCATAGAGCCTCCTTATTTCTTCTTCATTACTTTCATTACTTCCTTTATTACTTCCTTTGTATTTCCTTTACGGATTTCCTCTGCAACACAGGTTTCCATATGATTTTGGAGAATTGCTTCATCTATAGACTTGAGAGCTGCCTGGACAGCCAGTGACTGATGAATAACATCCACGCAGTACTCACCGGATTCTACCATCGCCACCACCCGGTCCAGATGTCCCCGGACAATTTTCAGGCGGTGGAGTACCGCGCGTTTCGTTGATTGATCTCGTGGTATTCCTTTCGGCATATGCGTCCTCTTGACTTAATCCCCCCATAGGGGATATAAAGAGAATACAACCATACGTTGGATCTGTCAAGCGTTTGGTATACTATCAAGGTATGAATCTCATCTGGGTCGCATTTCTCACAGGGTTAACCACCGGCGGCATTTCGTGTCTTGCAGTGCAGGGCGGACTCCTTGCGTCATCAATCGCCTCCGTCCGGGGAGAAGATGATACGACAGGGCGGTGGCAGTATGTGGCCGTCTTTTTGGCGGCAAAGCTTCTTGCCTATATCCTATTAGGATATCTTCTTGGGATGCTCGGCTCATCACTCATGCTGTCTCCAAAAATATTGGGGAGTTTACAGATTGCTGTTGGGCTCTATATGTTAGCAACGGCTGCGCGCCTGCTGGATCTCCACCCGATTTTCAGATATGCCGTTATCCAGCCTCCACGGTGGGCGTATAGACTCCTGCGCAATCAAAGCAAAAACGCGTCCTTATTTGGGCCGGCACTGCTTGGATTATTTACCGTCCTTATGCCCTGTGGCGTCACACAGGCCACTATGGCCGTGGCCGTTGCGTCGGGAAGCCCTCTCATGGGAGCGGCCATCATGGGCGCCTTCGTGCTGGGAACAAGTCCATTATTTTTTGCTCTCGGGGCTTCGCTGGTAAAGCTTCTTGAGCGCCGCGTTTTCGCTTATGTAGCCGCGAGCGTCGTTGTCATATTTGCGCTTCTGTCTATTAACGGTGGCATGGGGCTTCGTGGTTCGTTTTATACCTGGGATAATCTTGTGGCAGCAGCCACATTAGATCCAGATCAATTAGCGGGAAAGGCACACCTGGCTGCTGTAGATGCCAATGGTACGCAGGAAGTAACCATTGACGTTACCGATCGGGGATATACCGCGTCTGCAACGACACTGAGAAGAAACATTCCGGTCCGCCTGACACTTGCGGCCAACGGAGCAAAAGGATGCGCCCGCGCGTTTACCATACCCGATTTAAATATTTCGAAAGTTCTGCAAGAGAATGACAAAGAGGTTATTGAGTTTACCCCGAAGAAAGAGGGGAGGCTGGCATTTGCCTGTAGCATGGGCATGTTTACCGGTTCATTCAATGTGATTCCATAATCATGACGAAAAAAACGTACAAAATAAAAGGAATGCACTGTACCAGCTGTGCGCTTGTTATTGAGGGCGACCTGGAAGATGCGGGCGTCCGGGCGCGCTGCAGTTATGCAAAAGAAACGCTTGAAGTTGAATATGACCCCAAGACGGTTGCGGAAGATACGATAGAAACCGTGGTAGCCAAAGCAGGGTACAGTGTGATATCTTCGTAGAGTCATGAGTTGGTGGAAAATCATCCTCGGTATCGTTTTTCTCGTCGGCAGTATCTGGTTTGTGCGATATCTTGCGACTCCTCCTCCCGGTATTGCGGTTGCTGATCAGGGCAGGCAGCATGTGAGCGCAGATGAGGTCTCCAAAACCACATACAACAGCAATCCTCCCACGAGCGGACCCCATGTAGAAACCTGGGTAAAAGCGGAGATCTATGAAGAACCCCAAAAAGAAGGCGAGCTTATCCATGCTCTTGAGCATGGATATGTGAATATTAATTATAACTGTAATGCGGGAGCTCAAGAAAAAGAGGCAACCGCAAGCGCGACAAATGATACGGAAGCCTGTAAAACGCTAGTAAAACAGCTTTCCGATCTGGCCACAGAGAAGAAAGTGTGGAAACTTCTTGTCGTGCCTCGACCGCTTTTGGATACAAAAATAGCCCTCACCGCGTGGAACCGAATTGATAAATTCGACGAATTTGACGCCAAACGCATAGAGACCTTTATCGATTACTGGCGAGATCATGGCCCCGAGCAGACAATGGAGTAGGGCTATATCCTATAGTTGAAAAAGAGCCCGTCTGAGTGCTACAATTAACGATCCTGGCAACAATTCCCAAGCACGCCTTGGGTTTTTTTGTCGTCAAAAAAAGCTACGCGCGCGGTTATGGAAGCAATTCTCGAATATGTCCGAGAGGTCGGATCCCAGCGGGGACCGGAAATTATCCAGCGTTTGGAAGGCCTCACGACGCCTGAAGAGTATGATGCCCTCCTTTTTCAGGTTTGCCGCGAGCGAGAATTTACCGCGGAAGAAATAGACCAGATTGACCATGCAAATACCTATGCGACAACCAACATGCATGGCCACATGCGAAAAGACGGCATAACCCCTACGAGCACCCATTTCAAGCGGGTCGCCATTATTATCGCTGCCGTTGGAGGAGACGTATTTAATATCCAGCACGGTCTTTTACATGACATTATTGAAGACACCAAAGACGACAAGTATTGGACGATTTCAAATCATCCAGTGATAACCGCAGAAGCTGTAGCGCAGGAATTTGGCGCACCAATGGCGCGGGCTGTTCAGTCGGTTTCAAAGGCAAAATCCCGGTATCTGAGAAAAGTCAATGGCGACGGCCAGGGGCAGGAGGAAGAGTCGGGCATCATTGAGGCAAATCTTCCGATCATGACGCATTACCGTCTTTTTGAGGCACTGGATAACTATCGTGTTGTTATCACAAAACTGGCTGACCGGTTGGATTATTTTCTGACACTGAACGAAAGCATTAAAAAGGGAAGTATGGGCAGGAAGGCGTTTGAAACCCTCGAGCTCTATGTCCCTCTGGCAGACCGCCTGCGTATGCACTGGCTTCGGGAAGAATTGACCCGCAGGGCTCTATCGGTGTATGCGCAAAAGAAAGCCGCGATATTGGAGGCAAACACCTTGGATTTATATCCCCGCAGTGAGCTTGATCTCATCGAGTATGAGATCGGTCAGGAGTTTGACAAAAGTCCGCATAGTGAGAAGCCGGATGTGTATGCATTTACTCCGTCCTGGTGGCACGCGCTTCGCGAGTTTGGAAGCAAACTGGAAGACGTTGACGCTACATCGACGGTTCCGCCGCTGGTGAACATCGCCATTCCCATGGCCGCCTCTGAGCATAATGAAAACAGACTGCTGTCCGCCGTTCGACCGTGGTGGGATGTGCTTCATAAACGCTTCAGATTCCCGCCGGGAGCATGGGGGCAATTTAAAACAGCGGTTCGGGAAGGAGGGATAGGGGAAATTCCGACCATGGTCCGTGGGCGTGTCGTCATGGTACGTTTTGCGACGTATGAGCAGTTTGCAAGAGATTTAACACCCGTGGTTAACCCGTTTCGTAGGGAAATGCAGGATTCAAATGCACTTCGGGAGTTTTCCATGCTGCATGAAAATTTTGTCCAGCTGCACGCAATCTGGCCTGCAGATGTGGCTTCCGGATCCAATCACAACCTTGGGAAGATTGTCCGTGAAATTATCGGTCACCTTCATAAGCCGCTCGTGCGGGTGTATGGAAACGACGGAAAGCCTGCCATATTTCCCCGGGGAGCAACACTCTTTGACGCTGCATGTTACTTTGGAACCACTGTAGCGCGTTTAGTACATACGGTTCACGTCAAAAGAGAAGATAGGTACGCCGGTTTACCGCTTTCAGCACCATTAAAGGATGGCGACAAGATTCTCATGGTAGAAGTGCCCTCGCGCGATAATTTTGTGCCCGCAGCCCTTTCGTGGGCAACCACAAATCTCGCCCGGGAGACGATTCAAAAAGCACTCTTAACTAAGGTGGCGAGCGAGCGGATGGCGACCCGTTCAAAAGATCGCGTGATTACCAATGAGTTGGTGGGACGAGGCGTTACCGCGATAAAACTCCTGTATGAACGGCGGAATCTCCTTCATGCATCGTCCCGGCGACTGCCGCGACATCTTCGGCCGATTTTTTCCAACAAGGAAGACAGAAAATTACAACGGCTTCTGAAGGACATGAATCACCCCTCGTATGAATCTTTCATGATTGCCGTTGCGCTCAATCGACTGAATTCTAAAAGGAAGCAACGGCTTCTTGTGGAAATAGCTGATCATCTTATCGCGGTACGGAATGCTGCATAATACCTGCTCTTGTGTAGATGATATACTGGTGATAGAGTAGTAATCCTTGAAAGGGGAACGATATGGCAGATGTAACGATTACTGATGCAAACTTTGAGACTGAGGTATTAAAGTCGGATAAGCCGGTTTTAGTGGATTTTTGGGCGGTTTGGTGCGGTCCGTGCCAAGTTCAGGGGCCGATTGTTGAAGAAGTGGCAGCCGCCGTCGGGGAAAAAGCAAAAATTGGCAAGATGAATGTTGATGAAAATCCGAATGCGGCTCAGCAATACGGCATCATGAGCATTCCCACCATCATGATATTCAAGAATGGAACCGTAGTGAAGCAGTTTATCGGTGTTCAGAGCAAAGAAGCGCTTCTGTCTGAATTGAGCAAGTTAATCAACTGATGGATATTCCTATGTATGACGTCGCCATCGTAGGCAGCGGACCTGCGGGATACACTGCCGCCCTCTACAACGCCCGGGCATTTCTCAAGACCTTGGTGCTCTCGGGAATACAACCCGGCGGCCAGCTGACGACCACGACAGAGGTTGATAATTTCCCTGGCTTTCCAAAAGGTATTTTGGGGCCTCAGTTAATGGTTGACATGAAGACACAAGTGGAACGCTTTGGCGCTGAGGTAAAGGGGGAAATCGTAACGAAGATAACGCCCAAATCAGAAAAAGAATTTACGCTCAAAACCCAAAACGCAGAATACACCGCCAGGACGGTTATCATCGCCACGGGAGCATCGGCCATGTATCTTGGTCTTCTTTCGGAATCGAAGCTCGCGGGGAAAGGCGTATCTGCTTGTGCAACATGTGATGGCTTTTTCTTCCGCGGGAAAGAAGTGGTTGTCGTTGGCGGCGGGGATACGGCGATGGAAGAGGCAACATTTCTTACGAAGTTTGCCACCAACGTTACCATTATTCACCGAAGAAACGAATTCCGCGCATCGGCGATCATGTTGGCGCGCGCCCGTAAGGATCCGAAGATTCGCTTCCTCACCAACAAGATAGTAGAGGAGATTATGGGAGAAACGGCGGTTACGGGAGTGCGATTGAAGGACTCTCAAACAGGTGAAGTGAGCACTATAACTACTCAAGGAGTTTTCCTGGCAATCGGACACAAACCCAATACCGATTTTCTCAAAGGAACTCTGAAACTGGATGAAAAAGGGTACATTGTCGTCAACCATTCGGCGTCGGCAACGGGATCACAAACAGAAACATCGATCCCCGGAATATTTGCTGCTGGCGATTGTGTTGACCCGCGATACCGCCAGGCGATTGTAGCGGCGGGACAAGGGTGCATGGCCGCAATGGACGCACAAAAATACCTGGAGGAACACGCATAGCTATGGCTATTGATCTTTCCAAGCGTCCACGCCCGCAAAAATACACGGCAGTTATCGAATCCAAAAAACAGCTGACGAAACATATTTTCCTTGTCAATTTCCGTGTAACGGCGCCGCCGACAATTACTTTTCTTCCCGGACAGACGATCTCCCTTCATGTTGGGGAAGGGCTAAACCGCAGCATGTCTATCGCGTCGCTTCCGACAGATACCACGCATATCCTTATGTGTCACGATGTGAGCCCCATGGGTCCGGGCTCCCAATGGACGCTTACCCATAAAGAAGGCGACCAGGCTACGTTTATGGCCCCCCTGGGGATATTTATTCTGGATAAGGAATCGCACCGGAAAAAAGTCCTCGTGGCGACGGGAACAGGAATCGCGCCATACCGACCTATGATCATCGATTATCTTACGTCCGGCGGGACCGACGATATAACGCTTTACTGGGGACTGCGCCATGAAGACGATGTGTATTGGGATGAAGAATTTCGGGCGCTTTCCCAGGAATACCCAAATTTTCGCTATGTCCTGACGCTTTCCCGTGCAGGAGAAACATGGCATGGGAAGCGAGGTCGGGTGACGGAGCATGTGATACAGGAAGAGCAGAACATACCAGGCAGTGATTATTACCTCTGCGGTAACAAGCAGATGATCGTGGATATGGAAGCACAGCTTACCGGCGCAGGTGTGCCGAAAGCACAGATATACAAAGAGCTGTATTTCTAGCGCGTGGTTTTACCCCGTATGTGCGACTAGTGTTATATCAAGAACGCGAAAACCGCGAGTTTCAGCGTGTGGGATTTTATGTCCTCGTTTTGTCAAGCAAAGATACGAGAAAGCACGATAGGCTCAGATAAGTCAAAAAAGGAGGCAGTTTATGCAACCAGCAAATCCATTTGAAAGCGCACTGACCCAGCTCAAGCGTGCAGCGGCACTTCTGCCTGATCCTTCCATTCAGGCGGATGTAGCTAAGCTGCAGGAGCCTCAGCGGATACTCAATGTGGAAATACCCGTCGTCATGGACGATGGGACAACCAAGACATTTCAAGGATACCGGGTGCAATACAATAATGCACGGGGACCGTATAAAGGCGGCATCCGGTTTCACCAGCAGGTATCCATGGATGAGGTTAAGGCACTTGCCTTCTGGATGGCGATGAAATGCGCCGTTGCGGATTTACCGCTCGGCGGGGGGAAGGGTGGCGTTGTTGTGGATCCCAAAACACTTTCCGAGGGTGAGCTTGAACGACTATCGCGAGGGTATGTCCGGGCGATTGCCGACCATATCGGGCCGCAAAAAGATGTGCCCGCGCCGGACGTAAATACCAATGGCACCATCATGGGATGGATGGTCGATGAGTTTATGGCTGTTCAGAAGGAGAAGGGAATGCCGGCCGACGAAACGCTCAGGGCGACGTTTACGGGGAAACTACTCACAGATGGCGGGAGCGAGGGGCGCGAAGAAGCAACAGGAAAAGGCGGATTGTTTGTGCTTCAGGCGATTTTGGCGAAGTTAGGAAAAAAGGACGGTCTTACCGCCGCCGTTCAGGGGTTCGGGAATGTGGGATTTAATGTGGCAAAATTTTTGGTTGAAGCAGGTGTAAAAGTAATAGCCGTTTCAGACAGCCGTGGTGGCGTGTTGGTGCCTGACGGTTTGGATCCCGTGACGACACTCCAATGCAAGAAGAAAACGGGCATGCTTGCCGGATGCTACTGCTCAGGCACCGTATGCGATGTGAAGCAGGGGAGACAAATATCAAACGAAGCGCTTCTTGAGCTTCCTGTCGATATTCTTGTGCCCTCCGCCCTGGAAAACGTACTGACTGCGGAAAACGCCAAGAGCATACAGGCAAAAATCGTCCTGGAAATGGCAAATGGCCCCACGACGCCTGAAGCTGACGCTACATTATATAAGAAGGGTGTCGTGGTGATACCCGATATTCTTGCTAATTCCGGTGGCGTGACGGTCTCCTGCTTTGAGTGGGAACAAAACCTCAAGGGGGAACGGTGGACAAAAGATGATGTGAACGCCAGACTCAAAGAAAAGATGAACAAGGCAGCAAGCGACGTGTGGGATGCATCGAAGCGATACAAGACGGACATGCGCACTGCCGCGTTTGTAGTAGCCATCGAGCGGATTGTATCAGCCATAAAGTAGCGGGATAATACCCCATAGTTTTGACTCTCAGCCTCATTTAAAGTATAATTCCGGGACTTCTTTTGCCGTATGCACGCGACTGATTGCGGCCGATAGTTGCAATGGTAAGACAAGTAATTTGCTCATTAATAATGTGCAGGATATCTCTTGAGAGCGGCAATATGCTTCGCGATTCGCGAACAGATGGCTGCCCTCAAGACAGTCAAAATATACTACTCAAGGAGTGTTATACAATGGAATATGGTTATCTTTTCCCCGTGCTCGGCGCAATCGTACTGATTCTGCTGAGCGACAGTCTGCACGGCCCCGTGCAGACCGAGTCGGAAGTCATCAAGGACGAAGGCGGATCGTCCGTGATGTACTACCTTGTTCAAGCCACCAAGTATGTCAACACGGTGGTAGCGCTGGTGATCCTGACACTCGGAACGCTTCTGGGGCTGGATGCATTTCTGCCCGGCATGCGCGACATGGCAGACGCATTTATTGGTCCCTACCGCTGGTGGATGGTCTGGGTTCCCGGCTTCAACGTGGCGTCAGCCATTGTGGTGTGGGGGATTTTCGTTACCTACAGCAAGCGCAAGTTTGGGAGCGCCCGGCCGGATTATGAACATTGGGATGAGTTTCAGGAGCGGTCAAGGCGGCCGACCAACACGACCCTGATTAACATCAACGGTCAGGGCTGGAATCCGTTCCAGACGGGTCAAAAACCGTCGTTGTCGGACCGCGCATCGACCCGCTCATCATCCAAAGCCAAGGCAAGTTCCCGCTCCAGTAACGTGATGGCGATGCCCGTTCCCATGCCCGTGTCAAGCAACAGGACATCGTCCACAACCCGGCGCAGTTCGCGCTCCAGTTCCTCCTCGGGAGACGGTGATTGGGTGAAGATTCTCGCGCAACTGGGAATTTTTCTCCTCGCCATTCTGGTACTCATCGTGTATGGATTCATCGCCTGGAAAGTCAATGATGGCATCATGGATTTCTGGGACGAGGTGTTCGTGGAGAATGAATTCAACATGGAGTGATGCGCTCCCGCCCTCCAATAAAAACGGTATCCTGCAGATTATCCGCCAAATCCAGATGGCGTAGTCACATGTTATGTTTTCGTGCTACGCCGTCTGGTACCGTTTTAATACCCCATAGTTTTTGACTGTTCCCTAAAAAAATGCTACAATCCTCCAGTTTCCGCTGTATGAAGGTGCGGGGCATTTGCGCCCTATAATTTTCACTCCGTTGGAAGCATCGCTCTTTAAAACTCAAGAGTAGTGTATGGTTCCATGCGTTTGGGACGCACGCGAGGTAGGAGAGCTCTTCTCTTACGTTTGTGCGTCTCAAAATTTCATTTTTTCACACCACAGGAGGTGAACCGTTCCAATAAGGCAAGGTACGTAGTTTGTTCGAAAGCACGAAAAAATTTCAATTCAACTAGTAGAAAGTGAGAAAATCGTATGGATACAACAGCCCAAAAGGCACGTCTGCTCTCGCTCGGCATCCTCAATGAGGGCATGGATGCTCTAATGGAAATTTTCGACATCCCCGTCCTCAAACAGCGCGTCCGTGACCTGTATCGCGCGCGCGAGCGCATGTACAATGTGCAGGATGCGGTGACCGTTGCAATCGGCGACCTGAGGAAATACCTCAAGACCGCCCGCCCGCAGAGAACGGCGCTCGACCGTGATGTGAAGGCTCTCCTGCTGGACGACGACGAGAACAACGACAAGGATGCGGAGCTCCTCCGCGTTCAATTCAACGCACTTGATGAAGAAATCAAGAAACGCGAAGAGAGACTCGCCGCCAAGGAAGCGGAGTTCGCGGACAATGATGAATGCATCAAATTCCTCACCATGCTGTATGAGCAGGGTGTGGCGCGCGTGAAGGAACTCGAAGAAGCCAAGGAAGATACCAAGGCGGTCGAAGCGTCCACCGATGCCATGGAAGGTGCTCAGGCAGTGGTTGGTAAGACCAAGGGGCTCGATGATTACGGCGGGAAGATTCTGGAAAAGAATCGCCGTGCACATCAGCGCCACAAGCGCGTGGTCGGCTCCATCTCCGACGCCATGGGAAATACCGATGCCGTGGCAAAGGCGCGCGCCGATATCATCGCCCTGAAAGCCTCCCTCAAGAAGGGCGCATAGCAGGCAGATTTGCATTGGAACTACTCTTGAACGTGAATAGTTCGAGGATGCACGTAAGGTCCTCCGGGGGACATTGCCGTCGTGAGACAGGCGATGCAGGTGCCAGTATGGCCCTGAGGATGCTGGTCGTTCAGTGTATATGTATGTCGATTGAACCCGACGTCACCTGAGCCACCCGTATCCTTTCCTCTGCAAACTACGGATGTGTGTCCGTACTGATGAGTCCGAAAGGACGAATTTGCAGAAAGACAAAAAGGAATCAAGAGAGCATGACCGCTTCCCATACTCGGGGAGTGTGTTCGTGCATTCCTGATGCACGTTAACAAGTTCAAGAGTAGAAATAATTGACTGATGATGTGGGACGATATGAAGATAGAGCATTTCTTGTGTATCTTCGTATCGTCCCATTTTGTCAGAAGAGGGATGAGCAAACTCGGTATGCCGAGACCACCGCTGGAATTATCCAAAATACTACCCAGGAGATGAATCCCCATGAACGCTATTCGTCGTTTGTTGACGCTTGTATTGATGTTCGTCATCACAGCGTCTGTCGTCCCCACGAATGCTCACGCGCAAGCCAGTTGCGATAACGGCATCATCGTGGATGAGACCAATTCCCTCAATGTGCAGCAAGTGTGTGAGGCTATGAAGCCGCTTGCGCTCAAAGGGGTCAAGGTTGGCCTGTTTCTATCCGATGAGCGATATAGCTCAGAGGATGAATGGTACGCCCGGATTGATGCGGTGCAAATTGCCTCTCAGGCACGGTTTCCGCAGACCATTGATAACGTTGAGCAGATGGAGCTGCACCAAAGCGGCTACTTCCTCTCGGTGGGTATCGTGGACGGAGAAATGACCGTTACGCTTGATGTTGGCGGCACGCTCGGTTCAGCAACGCCGATTCATCTTGCCGATGAGACGGTGAAGCAGTTAGTGCTCGACGGCGTGGCAAGCAATGAGGCTACTGAGAGCATTGTCATCGCGCTCGCCGAGGCATATCGCGTGGCGTATCCGAACGCAAATCAGCAATTCGCCATGCCGACATCCCAGCCTACGGCAACGCCGCGTCCACCCGTGGACATGAAGCCTGTACGGAATTTCTTCGCCGGGTTTGCCGTGCTGGCAATCCTTGTGGGTTTAGGTTGGCTGTTCCTGCGATTCGGAGTCCCAGTCATCGCTGAACTCAACTACCTCAAGGTGCTCACTGACCGCACCGGGGAAATCGTCCGCCAGGCAAATTTGGTCTTAGCCGGCGACGAACCTGAGGGAACGCTCCTTTACAGCCGTATGAAGGCCAACGGTCTTCAGGAATATTCGGACATCGAAACGGCGGCTGTCGAAGCGATCCGCAGAACCATGCGCAAAATCGAACTCGTGATGGGCAACAGGAAGATGCTCCTCGACAACGAGAAGGAAGGCGTGCGCACGTTGTCCTATCGGGAAAAAGTAGAGCAGTGGGAAGTCATCTACCTCAAACTCATTGGCACGAGCAAGAACGTGCTGGAAATGACCGAGGCAGAAATTGCTGAACTCCTCGACCCGATGATGGGCTTCACCCAGGCGGAGGCTGATACGGATCCTGATGTCCGCGATCTGCAAGCCCAATCCCGCCTGCTCGAAGGAAAACCGCTGACCGTGACACTACGGTATACCAAAGCCGATGATATCGGTCCCGAAGCGGGTATCCTCACCGACATCAAAACCCTCAAGGCACAGCTAGCCGAATTGCGTGACGCGAAAATCGAAGATCGTCCAGCGGTGAACCTCTTCAAACGCGCGCGTAAATAAGCCCCTGTGCTTTATGGAACTACTCTTGAACGTGAATAGTTCGAGGATGCACGTAAGGTCCTCCGGGGGACATTGCCGTCGTGAGACAGGCGATGCAGGTGCCAGTATGGCCCTGAGGATGCTGGTCGTTCAGTGTATATGTATGTCGATTGAACCCGACGTCACCTGAGCCACCCGTATCCTTTCCTCTGCAAACTACGGATGTGTGTCCGTACTGATGAGTCCGAAAGGACGAATTTGCAGAAAGACAAAAAGGAATCAAGAGAGCATGACCGCTTCCCATACTCGGGGAGTGTGTTCGTGCATTCCTGATGCACGTTAACAAGTTCAAGAGAAAGGAATGTTGGCGGTTGTTTTGGGCTGCGAAACAGGAACAGAATGCTATTTTTTCTGGCCCTGTCAGCAGTCCAATAGTTCAAAACCAAAAGAGAAAAGGAAAATACCAGACCAACAAAACCCAACCCACCGTCACACCACACGTAGGCCCGGTCAGCCGAAACAGTGACACAAGAAATCCAAGATGAGGTAAATAGTATGAAAACAAGAAATTGGCAAGTGTTCGGTGCTCTACTGATGTTGATTTTCGTCACGTCATGCGGTGCTCAAGCGCCGCCGGACTTCGTTCCGAACGGACAAATCGTCGGTGTCGTGAATCCCAACTACGACGCCGCGGCAATGGACGTCACCCAACAATACTCGCAATACAAATATGCGGGTGACAGCATTGCCCAGTGGAAAGCCGATGACGCGGATGAGACCAAGAATTTCACCATCGAGGTGATGGCGGCGGCAAACATCCCCGCGGGCCGCATCGGCATTTTCGTCAAGAAATACAATGCCGATGGCTCGACGGACTACGAAATTCTGGGTCCGGGACTCTATCGCACCATTCCACAGAAATTCGTGGATATGGGTCCCGATGGACAGGGGCACGTTGCCGCCAATGTGCCAGGCGGTTACATGGGTCTGTATTGCAATTACGATGAAGCCCATCAGGAATTCCGCCTGCTCAAGCCCGGCGTATACGCGCTCCCGATGGATATGACACGTCTGTATCCCACGGGAACCCAACGGTACCGCACGCTTGACCGCGCGGTATTGGAATCCAATCCTAATCCCGGGGACCCTGCGTGCCAGTCTGCGGCGTGTGAGACCAGTATCACTAATGCCATTCTCAGCGGCACGGGTGTGAAGATGGCGTACGATGTGGACGTGGAATTCCAGTATGACCTCACGCAGGCGAATGCGAAGGCGCTGTGCGATTTCGGTTCACCAGCGCAGATGATTCAATCGGTGATTGCCACCGACCTGCGAAATCAGGGCCGGGCTATTACCGGGCGATTCACGGAGGAAGAAATCATCACAGAGGCAGGGCGCAACAGCCTGGCAGATGCCCTTCTGGAAATGCTTCGCGCTGAAGCCGCCGGTGCGCCAGTCAACTTCCTCACTGTGTCTGTGCGCTCCATTACCGTGGGCGACGCCGCGTATCAGACCGCCAAACAGGAGGCGGCACAAGCGCTTGCAGATGCCGTGAATCAAGGTGTCATTCTGGAACAACTGAAAGAGAATGCCATCAAGGAAAACGAACTGCGCGCGCTTCAGGCAAAGGGCTGGTCGCAGGCTCTGGAAGCCCTCGGATGCACCGGAGACTGGCGCTGTCTTTGGGTTCTGATGCATGGCACAGAGAACGTACCGTATTACAACGGGACTGACCTGCAGGAGCCACCTCAGCCATAGTCCGAACTCTTGAACGTTAACAAATAAATAGGGGATATGAGCGGGCCGCAAGGTCTGTCTCAAAATGATAGGAGTAACCTATCACAAATCTTCGCTAAGATTTGCCCTGCTTGTTTGAGTTCCGATGCGTATCGGGATTGAAACAAGCAGGAGCGCAGGTATACTGTAAAAGTTATGATCAGAGGAGGCCTATGGGAGACGATGAGCTCATAAGTTCTTTGACGCCGCAACCAGTGACAATTTTCGTCGATAACAGAACCATTCATGGAGTGGAATATGCTCACGGGGCACTCGATCCTGCGTCTCATCTTGCGATGGAAAATTCAATTAAGAGTGCATTTCAAGAGGGGCGCGTGCCAACAGTGGAACGACACGCCGGACATATAGAACGAGAGTAAAATACGTGTATTGACAGAGTGCGTGAATCAGATTAGAATACATCTTTGCCTAAGATGCAAGGCGAGATTTGCAAAATCAGTTTCCAGATTTTGCATATATTTTTCATGAGAAGCAAACAAACACAATACTTTTACCTACGAAGGAGAGTTGCCGTGTAGTCGTCGCTTCTCGTCGAAAGACGAAGAATTAAGCCCCGCATCTGGCGGGGTTTTTTAGTGAATCGTAGCTTTTTCGATTCTAAGAGAAAAAGCATACGAAGAACTATCCCCGAAGGGGATGGAAAAACCCTGGAATCAATAAATAGGCACACTTGCACTTTGAATAGACCTAGAAGGTGAACCGGAGCAGGGTCCACAAGCCAATTCAAACTGCAGTGACAGATACAAATCCGTCACAGCAGGGGTGAATACGCGGCGCTTTCCCTGCTGTGACACAACACAGGGAAAAAAGCTGGAAAGAAACCGTTAGGTTTCGTTCCATTTGGGCCTGTAGCTTAGCTGGTAGAGCGCATCATTTGCAATGATGAGGTCACCGGTTCGAATCCGGTCAGGTCCACACGGTGCTCATGTTTCGAGAAGAGATACTTGTTGGTATTTGTTCTCGCGACAAGAGCGCGAAATGGCTCTTTAACACTACCAATGACATCTGCAATAAGGTGAAATTCCTTGTATTGCAGATAGATGATATCGAATCTTTTTATTAAGTAATAAGTAGTTGCATCGTAAGGGGTAATTAGTACCTTTTACAGCAAATATTTCGTTGAATAAGGACAAGGGCCAACTGAACGTTGGATCCTTTGTTCTCTGCAACGCTACAAGTTGACAATGGATGCCTAGGGAGTTCGTGCCGAGGAAGGACGTATATAACCACGATAGTCGTCGGGGAGGAGTTATAATCCATCGATCCGACGGTTTCCGAATGGGGCAACCCGTCCCGCAAGGGACCGCGTATTGCAAAGACGGCCGAAAGGCCGGGATAGCAATGCGTAGGATACCATCCGAACTGAAACATCTAAGTAGGGTGAGGAAAAGAAATCGTAAGAGATTGCGTCAGTAGCGGCGAGCGAACGCGCAACAGCCTAAACCCACTCGCAAGAGTGGGGGTTGTAGGGCGAGTGACATGTGATCAGATGTTCATAACAGAACACCGTGGAATAGGGGACCAGAGGGAGTGAAAGTCTCGTATGTGAAATGAACATCTGCGCTAATTCGTACCTAAGTACCATGGGCCACGAAGGGTCTGTGGGAATCTGGGGCAACCACGCTCCAAGGCTAAATACACGAACGCACCGATAGTGAACAAGTACCGTGAGGGAAAGGTGAAAAGCACCCCG
>CAZKLT010000001.1:216949-241221 GCA_964553825.1 uncultured Gammaproteobacteria bacterium | reverse complement strand
TCGCATAGTTGGGATTGTGTCCTCGTGAACCCTGGCTGTCATTTTCTGATTTACCAAATCCCCGATAATCAGAGGCTAAGGTCAAATAACCACTTCTGGCCAGAATATCAGCCATGGTTTGCGTTCCGTCACCACTGGTAAATAAAGACTGATTGAAATAGCCATGATTCAAAATAACGACCGGAAATGGGCCTTCCCCATTCGGAACATTCATCAGACCGTAGATTTTCAGACCATCAGATTGGTAAGAGAAAATATAACCCGTGTATGCACCGTTTTGAGCAACCGTGCTTTCTTTAACAATCTGACTCGGGTTAAACTCTCTGCCTCGCAAGCTTTCTATAAAAGTGGATCCATTGGTAACGGCCAGTGAGGCTGAATTCTGATTGACTGAATGTTCGCCTGCAGATTCAATGCCGTATGTTCCTGCTGGCTCGTTATACAACAGAAGCATAATTGCAGAAACAAACAATAGCAGTATCCAGATAGAATCAAGCACCCTGTACTTTTTTGACCAGATGACCTGTGCAGCTTTGGCAATACCCGTTAACAAAAGCACAGTTCCCAGACCTATATGGTACGGTATGGAGTATGCCAAAGCTTCTTCGGTACCGTGCTGGGGATGAAAAAGAAACATAAAACCGATGATAGAAATAACAACAGGAAAGACAAATTGGAGAGCTTTTGATTGGAGTTTTTTCAGGCTAATCAAAAGTTCAATAATTCCGCCAAAGGTTATCAAATTAAACATGATAAAGTGCTGCCTTTGCTGTGGATCAAGGAAAATCACTCGCCAAACCAAGGGAAACTCCTGGATACTGTGATGAAGGAGTAGGTAGGGAATAAAAAAGAGCCCACCAATCACTACTAATGCCTGCCACAAATATGGCTTAGAGCGAAGTAGACCTTTAATTTGAAGAAAGGCGATAACGGCGACGATAAGAAATATCCCGCCGGCAATCCAATGACCGACACTTGAGAGATAACGAAGCTCTTCCGGAGTATGTAATTGAAATATTAGATCGTTCATTCATTGATTTTAGATGACTTTAAATTCACTCATCATCCCGGCTTCCATGTGTTCAGGAATATGGCAATGAATCACCCAATCTCCAGGATTATCCATTTGTACTAAGAGCTCCACAGTATCCCCGGTTTGAATGAGGGTAGTATCTTTCCAGACCAGGTTCTTATTAGCAACTCCATTGGTTGAAAGTACCAGGAACTTCTGGCCATGGATGTGCAGTGGGTGCTGCATCGGGTGTTGTGATTTGTCATCATTGAATACTTTGACTTTGACAACATCGCCTTTTTTAAACTGCCAATCAAGATCTTCGTTTTCTTTACCAGTAGCCTGATCCACTATTTTCCATTTAAGCGTCCTAGTAGTAGATTGAGCATTCATCATACCCATATCATCTTCCCATTCGATTTTTTCGACCCCGCCCATATTCATTTGCATTTCCTCGTTTTGCATCATCTGTCCGTTGCCCATCATGTGGCCACCCATAGAGTTATTTTCGTTCGTTGCGGATGATCCCATTTGCAGGGTTAGTTTAATGTCTTTATCCGGCGCTTTGGCAAACAAAGGGCGAAGCGGATTAATTGCATCAATCACATCCTGATTGGTCCGAGGAACCATTAGGTACGAAGTAGTGACAGGAGCCTGAGCAACGGCGACAGTTCCCAAGGTATAAGAATTCTTGGGAGTTTTATTCTGAATCTGATACTGACCATCCTGATCAAACCAGATTTCTACAATTTGCCGTTCCGATGGACCGATGACTACAGCCTCAACCCATTCCTCGCGTTCATACTTACCATTGTCGCTGCCCACCAATTTCATCCGAGTATTGGGTATTGCAAAGTTGAATGTTCTGGCATTGGCAGCATTGGTGAGATAAAAGCGTACCCGTTCACCTTGTTTAATGGATAATTTGTAGTTTGGATCACCGTTAACGAGCATTGTGTTGCCAAACCGACCCATGAGTGTGTGGTCAACAGTTTCTCTATCAAAAGCAGCAATTTGCCCGTTCTCGATCAGGATGTCATCCAAGAAAAGTGCTTCTTCTCGGTCTACTTCTGCCCAGTAATCAGGAGTGTTGGGAGTAACCAGAAAGTTACCGTAAAGACCTAATTCCTGGGCATAATCTTCACGAATGTGAGGGTGATACCAGAACATCCCAACATCCGGGAACTTGAGAGTGTAGGTGAATGATTGCCCAGGCCTTACTGCGTCTTGGGTGAGGTTTTCCACCCCGTCAAACTTATTGTCAACACGGACTCCGTGTGAGTGGATAGTCGAGTTAACATCGGTATTATTGATGAATTTAAGCATAATTTGTGCCCCTTGGGGAACTTTGATTAAGGGTCCCGGGATTGAGCCGTTATAGGCAAGCATTTTGACTTCAGCGCCATTAATTGTTTTTTTGACAATGCTTGCAGTTAAGTCATAAGTGTCACCATTTTTCAGTGTGACGGTTTCCTGAGGCTTGGTTGTAGCTGCTTGGTTAATTGAATTCGTAAACTCACCGGTTTGTGGTACGTTCTGACGGGCTTTTGAAAATAGAAATGCTCCTCCGAGGATAATGACTATTGCTGCAATTATTAAGTAGGTTTTATTCATAAGTTTTTATCTTAACGAATTGTTCATGAAGATTTCATTAAGACCACCCTCAGATTCGTAATCTACTACACAGTGTAGAGTAGAACCCCGTCATAAATCAAGCACGTAACAATTAGATCCTTCGTTGCTTAAGAAGCAAAGAATTGGTCACCACCGAGACGCTACTGAAAGCCATGGCAGCTCCCGCAATGGCAGGATTAAGCATAATACCGGTAAAAGGATACAACACACCGGCCGCTATAGGAATCCCGATCACGTTATAAAAGAACGCCCAGAATAAGTTCTGTTTAATTACCTTCATAGTGGTTTTAGCAAGCCTGACTGCCTTAGGCAACTTGGAAATGTGACCACCCAAGAGAGTTATCCCGGCAGATTCAATCGCTACATCAGTTCCGGTCCCCATAGCCACTCCCACGTCTGCTGTCGCCAGAGCTGGGGCGTCATTAATTCCGTCACCAACCATGGCTACTTTATAGCCTTCTTTTTGAAGTTTCTGTACTTCGTTGGCTTTATCAGCCGGCAGAACTTCTGCCAAAACCCTATCTATTCCAACTTGCTTGGCGATATGCTCGGCAGTCCGGCGATTGTCGCCGGTCAGCATGGCTACTTTTATTCCCAGCTTATGAAGTTCTGAAACGGCTTCTTTGGCATCGTCCTTGATGGTATCGGCAATGGCAATGTATCCCAGGATTTGTTTCTTAGTGGCAAAAACGACCGGAGTTTTGCCTTGCGAGGCGTATTTTTTCACCAGTTGTTCATCAACAGAGAGACCTAGTTCTTCGGCTAACTTTAGATTCCCAGCCAGATAATGAGTGCCTGTAACTACCCCTTCGAGCCCTTTGCCTTCGATAGCTTTGAAATCTGAGACAGATAATAAACTCACATCCTCCTCTTTAGCTTTTTCAACCACAGCCTGAGCTAAGGGGTGTTCAGAGTGTTTCTCCAATGAGGCTAACAGCTGCAGAATTTTTTTGGCAGACTGTTTGGCTAAGGGTTTAATGTCGGTCACAGCCGGAGTGCCGCGGGTTACAGTGCCGGTTTTGTCCATGACCACAAAGTTGACACTCTGAAACTTTTCTAAACTCTCGGCGTTCTTAATAAGAATCCCGTTCTGAGCCGCCTTGCCAACACCAACAATAACAGCAGTAGGTGTGGCCAAACCCATGGCACACGGACAGGCAATAACCAAAATGCCCACAAAACTAATCAGTCCAAGTGAGAGTGCGGTCGAAGCAGGTAAGAATTGCGAACCCACAACCAGCCAGAGCAGGAACACGATAACGGCTAGAACCAACACTATCGGAACAAACACAGCCGATACCTGATCGGCAATCCGCTCAATCGGAGCCTTAGACCCCTGAGCTGCCTCGACCATTTTAATGATTTGAGAAAGCACTGTCTGTCCGCCAACTTGTGTCGCTTTCATCTGAAACGAACCATGCTTGTTGATAGTAGCGCCGATGACGGTATCACCGATCGTTTTATCAACAGGAATCGCCTCCCCGGTAATCATGGATTCATCAATTGACGATTTACCCTCAATAATTTCTCCATCGACGGGTATCTTCTGTCCGGGCTTCACAATCAGTACATCTCCAACCACCACCTGATCAATGGGAATTTCTAATTCTTTGCCGTCACGGACAACTATGGCTGATTTAGCCGCCAAACCTAATAGTTTTTCAATTGCTTCACCGGTTTTTAACTTTGATTTGGCTTCCAGATATTTGCCCAGAGTTATAAACCCAATAACGACGATCGTCACGTCATAATAAAGACCATCCGGAGCATTGAGGAGTGATTTAATTTCCGGAAACAAGAGCATGACTGTGCTGTAGAAGAAGGCAATTAGGGTCCCAATTCCCACCAGGGTGTCCATGTTAGCGGCGCGGTACTTGATAAAACGGACAACTCCGGCAATAAACGGCTGACCGATCCAGAACATAATCGGAGCCGCCAAAAGAAATGACGCTCTGTTGAATGCATCCATGGATAGTGGGAACATCGGCAGAAAACTTAAACGGTGAGAAAGTATCTCCCAGATCATAAGAATAAAGACAACGGCCGCAATCGGCATGGCAAAATTAGTTTTCTGGCGCATACCTTCCAGTTCCTTGAGTTTCTGCTCTTTCGCATCGTTTTGCGGGGTAGCCGCCATCTCAATTGTTGGTGATTCTGTTTTGGCCGAGCCTTCCAGCGTATAGCCTAAAGGTGATATCTGCTCATTCATTTGAGATACATCCACCTTGGAATCATCATATGCAACATCAGCTTTTTCGGTTGCAAAGTTAACTGAGCAGGATGTTACTCCGTCTAGTTTTTCCAGTTTCCGTTTGATGATTGCCGCGCATGAAGCGCAGTGCATACCGTGGACGTTAAATGTTTGTGTTTCCATAAGTTTTACGGTGTCCCTCCGAATTGGTGTGACCAAAGACTAATACCATTTGGCATTTTGCCCACATTTATTTTCGCGTACACTTTATCTGTAGCGTTATCAATAACCGAGACATCACCACTTAACAGATTGGTAATGTAGGTTCTTTTGCCGTCAGCAGAAACAACCGTTCCATGGGGGGCGACACCTGCCTGAATTTTTCCGACTACCTGTTTTTGAGCAATGTCAATTTTGTACACATAATCGCTGGTTGGTTTACCATAGTAATACCCCTGATCAGCCACATAGAGGTATTTACCATCCGGAGTGGCATAGAGCTGAACAGGCCCTTCCGCTTCAGCAGGAAGCTGGACATAGGAAACCTGTCTGTTCACTGGATCATAAAAAGCTACTTGCTTTGTATCATATACAGAAGCAGCAACATTCTGGCTATTTGGAATGACGGCAGTTTGGACAGCACTGCCGGAAAGGGGTACTTTAGTGGGTTTTTCAGTCTTTGTATCAATCACACCTATCCCTTTAGTACCAATGAGTGCTATGTAGACAAAGGAGTCGTCAATACTCAGCCGCAGGCCGTGAGGTTGGGAGTCTTTCTCCAATGGAATTTGTTTTTCTACTGTAAATGTTTCGCCGCTTATCTGGTAGACAAGTCCTGGCTCCTGGGCAGTGGCAAAAGCTCTTTTGCCGTCTTTGGTTACGACGACATGTGCCAGATGCTGATCCGGTCCGATTTCAATTCGTTTTTGAATGGCATCTTTTTGAGGGTCAATAATGACTATCTGATCGGGGAATGTCTCCTCATCCTCAGATTCATTATCGGTCATTGACTGTTCGTTATGACCACCTAATCCCATGAAATTAGCTGTCACCCAAACAGTTTTACCATCAGGTGACACCTGCACATTGTGAGCAGAGTAGGAAATTTTCTGTCCGTCTTTACTCTCTGTCAGATCAATTTTACCGAGCAGTGAATTATCCTTGGTATCAACTACTGCCACAGCACCGTCTTCTTCAAGGGCTACATAGAGTTTTTCCGCTGCCTGAGTTTGTTTGACTTGAGACGCGGCAGTGGTGCCAATTCTATCTGACACGAACGCCAAACTAAGAACTATGGCGATAAAGATGAAGGAGACAAGAGTATAGAGATTTTTTGATAATTTCATAAATTACGACTTTCTTTTAAACACTTCCATAACTTCGGTAATGGCTGCTTTGTTATCTCCGTTTTTCATGGCGGCAGATACGCATGTCTCCAAAGGATTTTCCAGAAGCAGGTTATCAGCCTGCTTTAATGCCTGTTGCACTGCTTGGGATTGGTGAATGATGTCAATACAGTAGTCGCCGTCTTCAACCATTTTGATGACTTTCTCAAGATGTCCCCTGGCAATCTTGAGCCTGTGGGCAACTTTATGTGAAGCTGATTGGTCTCGTGGAATTCCTCTTGGCATATATCCCCTCTATGGGGATAGATTACTACTAACTGTAGTAGCTTGTCAATGGTGATCTATGCCCCTGAATGCCTTGATGAATTTCTGAATGCGTTCCTCATCAAAATCATTGAACTTATCTATCCGTGTCCAGGCAGTAAGTGCTATCTTTGTATCAAGCTTTGGGTAAGGAGCCATCGCAACTTTCTCCGGATATTTCTTAACGATAGCCGCAAGTTGCTCAACCAACTGACTACATGTATCTTTCTCTTCGGCACTTGGAGTGGCTGTATCGTCAGCAGGCTTACCAGGCATGCAGTTATATTGCACCATCACACCACCGTCTTCTAAATTATGCAGTTGCAATTCATCGGGAATCGGAGAATCACTCACACCCCAGTTGGCTTTGCCGCCAACATGAGTGCCTGAGGTAGGTGGTAAAGAGTTGTATTGCTCATGTTCATCAGTAATGTTTTGGATATGCTTATTTCCCAGATCAGCTACAAATTCGCCAGGCTGAGGTTTGGTGGCTTCCTTAATAAACCAATACCCGCCGGCAAGAATTACCAAAACAATGGCCGTGTAGACCGCGTACTTTTTGACTCTACCCATCAGCACCTGTTTATTCATCTGATCACGATAAAACTGGCGCTTTAATTCCTTGCGTTCTCTTTTTGATAACCCCTCAGGTATGACAAGTTCGTTCATGCTTTTCTCCTTTTAACAGTGCAGATTCCTAGAACGCTTTTTGATGAAAAGTAGAGTGAAAAAATCAGCAAAAGTATGGCAGCAACAGTAATCACTTCCCGATATTGGAGCAGAAAGAAAACACTACCGACTCCCAGGAAACCAAACAACGATACGGCGCAGGAAGCGCAGCTGGCAGTGCCGAAAATGGATCCGATGACTCCGGCCAAACTACCAACTCCGCCTTGACCGACCATCCCCACACTTGAGCGGAGTGTAAACTGGCGTTTGAGAATATAACCGTTCATAACTATTGATAGTGCTGTCAGTGTAGACAGTGTAATCAGCAATATAAAGTCCCTCGGGCTCATGATGCTTAACTGAAACGCAAAGTCGTTGCCAGGGATATTTCTGACCGGAATGTAGAGGAAGAACCAAATAAAGAAGCCAATAAACAGAATAAATGTCAAAAGGTACTTAGTGTCTGACAGTACCATACGGATTGCGGTGATTATGTTTGTTACATTCATTCATCAGGATTCCAATTTGCTTTGAGCCGGAGGCTCAACCTCGTAACCGGTATTTTTAACAACAGTAACAATATCCTCCAAAGTTACTTCTTCATCATCAAAAACAACTTCAGTTGTCTGTTTGGCATACTGGGTGGTAGCCTTTACAACACCTTTTGTATCCTCCAGGTCGCCGTCAATTAGCATGGCACAGCTGGTACAGTGCATGCCTTTAATTTTGAGTGTATGTTTTTGTTGTGCCATAGGTGCCTTAGATAACTTGTATTTTCCCTCTGATCATGCCCATACTGCACATAAAAGCCAGCTCTCCTTTTTGTGACGGTGCCGTAAAGGTAATAGAATCTCTACCTCCAACCGGTACTGTTTTCTGAATGTTTAGTTTGGGAATGGTAAAGGCCTGGATACAGCCGCGGCCATTCTTATTGACCAAATCAAGCGTGACGGTTGACCCGGCTTTTACTGTAATAACGCCTGGGTTGTATCCCGTTTCCTCAAAACTAATGGTGGCCCTATTGGTCGTAGCTCCGGCAACTGTTCCACCACCAGCAGATGCTTGGGCCGGACTACAGAAACTAATGGTGCAGTAAAATCCCTGCCAGAGGTTCTCTAGAGTCAGACTGCTGCCTGTAAGAGCAATGGCAGAATTTAAGTTAAAAATAGCAAGAAGTGCAATGGCATAGGCTGCAACCCGCATGAACTTTTGATGCAAACTCTCGCTTAGTTTGGTGGCAAAATAGCCGAGCAAAAAGAAAACCGGCGATGTCCCGACGGTAAATGCAAACATAATTGCAGCTCCCAAAATCGGATTACCTGAGGCAATAGCCAGCGCCATCATTGCCTGTGTAGTTCCGCAGGGAATAAAAACGGTAAAAGCTCCCAGTAGGGCCGGTGCAAAGAAATCATTTCTCTTCGACTGATTCCTTATTAAGCGTGTCAAAAACTTCGGAGGTTGGATAACAAAGTAGCGAAAGATCGGATGAAGATTCAAGAGATTGCCGGCAGTACCAAGCATGAAGACAACTACTGCCACCTGCATGATAATCTTGGCTGTAAGCGACAATTGGAAAACAGATCCAAACAAACCAAGCAAAAATCCCAATATGGTATAAGCAGCCAGCTTAGCCAGAAGAAAAAAGAGAATAGGCAAAGCATTACCGGTTGCTTTTGTTTTTTCTTCCAGCTTTTCTTCTTCCCGCTGGGCAATGGTTGCTGCCAGTAGCCCACCCTGGACGGCCAAACAGGATAATCCACCGGTAAATAAGCCAGTTAAAAATACAGTAACTAAATTCATATATGTTTTACTCCACTATTAATGCTCCCCGCATGCCTTGTTGTCGGTGGGAACCAACCGAACAATAGTATTCGAAAGAACCAATTTTGTTAGCAATAAACTCTACAGCTTCGGAATTCCCTTCGTAAAACTGTTTAGTACCCACGTTATAACCGTCAATTCTCAAGTCATGGAAGCCTTGCGTGTTATCAAAGACAAGTCTGACTGTTTCACCTTGCTTCACCCGAATTTGTGCAGGTGCAAATAAAAAGTTTTTTCCTGAAACTCTGAATTCCTTGGCCTTGCTGTTTTGGGCACTCAGAACTGCATTGGAGTTTTGCCCAGACTGTCCTGTGGTAGCTGGTGTAATACCGCCCTTATAGAGATACGATCCGGCAAGGATAGCTATAAGCACAACAGCAGCGATAATAATTCCTTTATCTTTCATATAAGTTTACGATGCCTTGAGGGCCGTTTCGATCATCGGCTTTACCTGATCGAAAGGTAGTGCGCCGGGGACCAACTGCGTATTTCCTTTAGCATCGATGATAATAGTACCAGGAGTTCCGGTAACTCCCTCAGCAGTTCCCGCACCCATTTGGTCCTTCACTTTCTGAGCCATTTCGTTACTATCCAGACAGCTTTGTACACCAGCCCGATTAGCACCAGCTTCAGCTCCGAGATCTGCTAGCTTGTCCAGAGGAAACCCTGTTCCGCCCGCTGTGGTTCGTTCAAAATATAAATCTGTAAACTTCCAGAAGGCATCATTACCGGCAAGTTTACCTACACACTCAGCCGCTTCTGCTGCTTTTTGGGCGTTAGCATGGAACGAAAGTGGATAATGTCTGTATACCCATTTCACCTTATCACCATACTCTTTCATGACCTGTTGCATAGTTGGGTGAAAACGTTGACAGAATGGGCATTCATAATCTGAATACTCAACCATTACAACCTTAGCGTTCTTGGCGCCACGATAATAATCCTTATCAGAAAGTTCAGGCTTTTTGGCGGCTGCTTGTGGGGCTTGTGGTGCTGCTGCAGCCGGAGCGTTATTTCCGGATCCAGCGCCTACCTGTGCACCTGCCACACCAGTACCGCCTTTTTCAAGAATTTGAACTTTTGTCCAGAGAGAGCCGATAATGAAAGAGCCAATAATAAGAAGTATTACAAGAAGACTGCTAAATTTACTACCTGTCGGTAAAGGAATTGTTATTGAATTTTTTGATTTTTCTTCTGCCATATTGTTATTTCCTAAACGATTAACATTTTTAACTCTACTACAAAGTGTAGTAAGGATAAAAACAATTGTCAATAGAGAAGTTTAGTAGGAAGCGGGAGTATACGGGACGGAAGCATTTTGCATCTTACTCATGGGAGGAACAACTGTCGCATGCTCTTTACACCAACTGACACACTCATCTCCCTGCATGCACAGCATCATCACGTCCTGATGATTATCGTGAAGCTCGATTGCATTGACCGGCGCAATCAGTAAGGTGTACATAACAAATCCGGAAATTAAACTTATTCCGACTCTCATCAAAGAAATATTTTGTCGTGCGGTTTTTTGTTTAAGCAATGTTTTTATCCGAAGCTCCAACGTATCCCAATCTGCCAGTGATGAGGTGAAAGCATAGGCTGGTGCATACTCTTGGTTTATAAGTTTTTTCAAAACGGAAACAAGCGAAGACGCATTGGCCATAGAATCTGTGACTGCCTGGTCCGCATTCAACTCCCGTTTAATACGGTACTGGTGTACTAAATCAGTAAGTACCGGGAAAAACGGAAAAAGCGATGCCGTCACCGAACCAATTAAAAGCGTCAAACTATCTTTATGTTCTAAGTGATATTTCTCATGTCGCAGAACTGCTTCCAACTCCTGAGGAGTAGTTAGTTGCAAGAGTCCGGTAGAAATGTAAATCTTTGGATTTCTGATTCCAAAACAAAAGGCTTGGGGTTTGGAATCCTTAATGACGACAACCAATCCTTTGAGAGAAAGCTTATTTTCCAGAACTTCCAATTGTTTATTTAAGACCCTCTTAGTTAACAATTTGGCTCTAAACCGCTGGATTTTAACGAAGGTCATAATAAACTTTACACTTACCACTCCTACAAGGATTAGAGCAACGGTAAACATTGAGAACCCCAAGCCTTTTGGTAGTTGAATTGAGAATGAGTTAAGAAGTTCCTGACAATAATAAACCGTATGATGAAGAAGTAGTGGAACATATTTTTGAAGAATTGTGGCCGTTAGGACAAACAAGAGCCCTAACAGCCCAATAAAAACGACTTGTTGCTTATGAATTCTTATCATATTGTTCTAAAAGGCTTAAGAAATACTCTTTCTTTTCCTTAGGCAATTTATCAACAGACTCAGCAAATGAAGCAATGGCTACATCCCCAAAAGCACCGACAAACTTTTGAATAAACGATTTTGCCATGGTTTTGCTGTAGTTTTCCTTGGAAACCTTGGCTGCATAATGCACAGCAAAGTCTTTGTCGTTACGGATAACCAACCCCTTTTCGTAAAGTCGTTGCAGAATGGTTGCAACAGTTGTGTACGCCAGAGATTTCCTTTGGCTCATTTTCTCTAAAACATCACGAACAGAGCAGGTCTCGAATTCCCACACAATGTTCATCACTTCCTGCTCTAATTCACTTAAAGGTTTCATTTTCATATCTACTACAAATTGTAGATAAGTTGTTGATAAATTTCAACGCTGGATACTATTTAAAGAAATCGCTGATTGGGGATCTGAGTACCCTGGCAATTTTTTCCAACACCTCAAGAGAAGGAGCATATCTACCTTGCTCAATGTAACCCATATATGCACGACTGATTCCAGCTTTGTATCCAAGATCTTCTTGAGTTAAACCAACCTCTTTTCTGCGTCTTTGGATTTTCTTTCCCAAAACCTTTGGTAACTTGGCGTTTTTTCGCATGAACTAATTGTCCAAAACGCCAAGTCATTACTCCACTAAGCTACACTTAGCATATAGCCTTGATTACAGGCATTTTTTATGCTAAGTTAGGCTAAGCATTAATAAGTTACGGAAGGAGGTGAACAAAATGGGATTATTCGGAAACAAACAACAAACTGGTGAAATTCCTTCATATGAGACCAGTTATATGGGTTTTTGGATAAAGATTTATTCAAGCCGTGTGGAATTCCGATCAGGGGCCACAATCCAGAGTATTGCACTTAATCAAATTGCCAGCGTCGAGCAGGGATCCTTTGGGTTTAGCAAAATAACCCTGGAAACAACAGGTGGAAAAAGGTACTCAATACCAACTTCCAAAAAGAAGGAGATTCGACAGGCTATACTCGATGCTCAATCCAAACATACCAGTAATGGACAAGCTCGTAATAGCGACGCCGATGAACTAGAAAAATTAAATAATTTAAAAGAGAAGGGTGTGATTACTGAAGAGGAGTTTAAAGCCAAGAAAAGACAACTTCTTGGGATTTAACTCAAAACTTCATATCTCTCCAGCCAGCTGTTATTGGCCTGGTGATATCTCTCCACTCTCCCGTATATTTGTCTCGTCTGTAATCCGGTTTCCGACTCATAGGTCTAAATGGATAATATGGCCGATCGCTTTGAATAACCTTACTCATTCCAATCGCAAATGCGTCAGCCAAATCGTCGTGTTTGGTCGAGTGAATGTTAAGAAGCTGATTAACAAGTGTGGGTGCATTTGCCCCATGACTTGGGAATATAACTTTTCCTAGCTGTAGATAGGGGGAGACAATTCTTAATCGAGAAATTTTATCAAGACCACCAACTGAAACCGGCTCTGCTGATAGCTTACTTACAGTAAATAACTGTTGCACCACAGCATCTTGGTAACCAACACTTTCGACATAAATTTGAGGTGGAATTTTAAAAATTGCTTGCAGCTGTTTCGAAAGCCTTTCTAATTCAGCTATTGTTTCAGGGAAATCCATCTGTTTGTTAACTATATATGGCAGGATATACGCTTGGAGTTCTTTGTCGTATCCAGTTAGATATATTGGTACTATGGCTGTAAAATCATTCAAGAATCCTTTCTTAATCGCAGGGTCTACTGCTATTAGTATTCCTCTTGGTCTTTTAATGTTATCGTTGGGAAGTGGAAAGTCATAATACTTGATCCATTCTTTACGAATTACTTGCTCGTCATCAGGAACAATTTTAAGTAAATACTCCCTCTCAAAAGTATTAACATTCATTGAACTTTTGCGTAATTCCTCAATTGACCTTCTGGTATATTTTTCCGGCCAAAGGATTTTTCCATCCTCGTTAATTAATGGATATTCGACGAATACGCTACGGGTTCCAACTTTGTCATCGTATTCCTTAAGCTTCATCATTAACGAATCTTCATGAAGCATGTTGCCCACAACTACTAGTCTTGTTCCAATATCACCCAATGGTAAGACCTCATGGGTTAACCACTCATAGGTTCGTTCTCTGCTGTCTAGAGTCATTACAGAAGCGATATCTTCTACATCATCGCAGATAATCAAGTCTGGTCGATATGCTCCATGTCGCAGTCCCCGGATGGTTTCCCCACTAGATGCGGCAGTTATGCGAGTGCCATACTTAACGATATCAAGAGAGTTTGTGCTCCATTCTCTTGAGGTTTCGCTCAATTTCCCGAAATCTTTGATAAGAAGTTGATTAGTTTCCAGCTCACGGCGGATATTGTTAAGAATTAGCCTGCTTTGGTTTTGAGTTTGGCTCAAAATCACGATGAACTTTTTCTCTTGTTTTCCAAGCATTGCCCAAAGGGGATATGAAAGACTTACGATAGTTGATTTTGCACTGCCTCTAAATGCCACAATAAAAACTTCTCTGGCTATTTCTTTTTCTGTTAAGGCAAACATTTCCTTTTGAAATTTTGCAGTAGGAAATTTGACGTAATCATTCAAATAGACATTAAAAAATAGGGGGTGGCTCTGTCTTGCAGCCTCTCTCCTAAATTTCTGATCGTTAAATAATTTTTTAAGTAGTTGGTCATTCATCTTTGGATTTTTTAGCCTCTACAGGAACAATACCTGCCATTACTAACGCCTTTTTGACTGAATCTTGTTCCTCAGGGGAAAGTCTTTCATCCATCTGGTTTCCGGACGTAATTTCCACCTTAGTTAGATAAGCGGGGTGGTGGTGTTTTAACCAGAAAATAATTGCAGTCATGTTTTTCTCCTTGATAGCACTCATAAGTTGCGACTCAGCCATATCGTTAACAAGTAAACTTCCATCAAGCAATGCCTGATCACTGGTTTGGGTAAATTCGGGATCTTCTTTTCGCCACCGGTAATAGGTAGCTCTACCAACACCCGCTTTTTCGCAGGCAACTTGTACTACCGGAGTCTTTTTCAGTTGTTCTAAAAGCAACTCTTTCTGTTTGGTTTGGCGAATAGTTATTGTGTTATCCATAGATTTTATTGGCTTTTTGACCGATCAATTTTTCCCAACGTTTAATAATGACTTCGGTGTAAACTGGCGACTTTTCCATCACATAGCATCGGCGTTTCATCTTAGTTGCCGCAATAAGAGTACTGCCGCTACCCCCAAACGGCTCAATAATTAAATCGTCTCGCTTGGTCAGAACTTTGATGTAAGGAATAAGAATTTCGATAGGCTTGGTACCAAAAACAACCCCTTGGCCTGAGTGTTTTTCATCCGAGGCGATATGCTCAATAAAGTCAGTGGGCTGGTTCTTTTTCCCACGCTTATAACTTTCCCAATGTGGTTTACCGGCAATTGCATAAAGGGCTGTTTCATATTCTTCCTGTAAACCATCTACCTCGTACTGCCAATTAAATTTGATGTCCTTATCACAAGTTGCACCGACCATGGCAATATCATGTTTCGAGAAAAATTTATATCTTGCTGCAAATCCTTGGTGGCGATTGGGAATATGCCAGACCAGCATATTTTTGACTTTCCAATATTTCTCCATTTCACCCCAAATAGTGCGAAGATTTTTCCAATTTTCGTAGACAATAATACTAAAATGTTCAGCTTGGACCTTAGCAATATTCGCCATCCATTTTTCAGTAAAATCTGGCGGAAGAACGTCAGTTTCCAGATATCTTCGGTCTCGCTTTGCTCCAAATCCTGTAATTGCTTTGCCATGTTTTTTCTTGCCGTTGAGGTAGTCAAGAATGTAGGGAGGGTCAGTGAAGCACATGTCTGCCTTTTGCCCATTCATCAATTGCAAGATATTCTCTTCGACAGTTGAATCACCACACATGAGTCTACTGTCTCCAAGTGCATAAATATCACCCTTTTTGGTGTTGATGTTTTGGATATTTAATTTCTCAAGCTCTTTTTTCAGATCAAACTGTTCTGGCGTTTCAAGGTCTAAACCAAAGATTGTATCCAGCTCTTCACTGGAGAAGCCAATGTCGGTGAGCAAGGATTCATCGAATTTCGCAAGCAGATCCCAGTCAAACTCACCAGTATTTTTGTTTAAGCGGAGATTTAATTCCTTTTCCTTATCAAGGTTGGGTATATCGACATAAACAACCGGTACCGTTTTATACCCCAAACCCTTAGCAACTTCCCAGCGAAAATGACCACCGATGATTATGTTTTTACGGTTGAGGGAAGAATTGACAATAATTGGATCAACTAAACCAAATTTCAAGATACTTTGTTTTAGTTGATCGGTTGCAGCCTCATCATGTTTCCTCGGATTATAATCGGCAGGTATAAGTCCCTTTATGGGCACTTCAACTGTCTGAATGGGTATGTTTTTCATACCACAATTTTCCTAAACTGACAGGGTATTTCTCTAGTGGAATATTTTTCAGATTATTAGGCTATTGCTCTGAAAATTTTTTTAGTATGAACACTTGTAGGAAGTTGAAAGTTTCGTACAAGAGCGTGATAACTGCGCTGCAGTGTGCTACGGTTCATATTTAGTTTCTTTGCAACCGCATCGAAAACAAGTTGCATTTTTATCGAGTCTGGGCGATAGGTATAGTTTTCTTTCAAGTAGTTTTCTACTTCTCGGTGCAATTCCAATTGTGACTTAGTAGGAGCATCAGTCTTTCGCTGTTTTATTTTAAGTTTTGCCTTTTTGACTTTGGGATTGCTGGATTTTGCACCAATGATTTTTGATTCATGGGTAATGGTAAAAAGTGTATTGTAAGATTCCCGAGCATGTTTAAGTAATTGATTCATATCGTCTGTACTTAAATCAGGAGTGTATTTAATGTAGATCCCAGTTTCTTCAATAGGATCATTGGGTGAAGTTACCATAAATATCCGAGAACTGCTGCTAAATGACATATTTGTTGATCCAAGAACAAATGCATGCAGTAACGAGAAACTCAAGTTAAGATCAGCAAATTTTTCGATTATCTCCCAAATTGGAGCGAACAATTCGCGTCTTGTGGCATACTCCGTAGCGATTAACTCTCTTACAATTCGTACTCCCGATTTCATACCTCTTGATCTAGGAGAATGTTTGACTCGAATCTTTGCAAGTTTTTCGCCTTCCCATTCAAGCGCTTGTAGTACGTTATCAAGTCCATCTAATGGCAGTCCTAGTTTGTGCCTTAACTGTTTCATGAGAACTTCAAAAAAGAAGCTGTTAACTATTAAGTAGTTACGCCAGTCTTCATGAGTACGAGTACTGAGTATATATTTTTCTTCCATTGTAAATTTAAGGTATTTTTAGTATGGTAATGGTATCAAATAGTAAGTTATTACACAATGAAAAAAGACGATAAGTTACCAGAGCTATTAACTATGAAGGAGACTTGTGAGCTTCTAAAAGTTCACCCAAACACATTGAGACTGTGGGATAAAAAAGGAATCCTTAAGGCTGTTCGTTTTGGGGCTAGGAAGGATAGGAAGTATAAAAAAGAAGATGTTTTAAAACTGATTAATGAAATTCCTGAATATGAATAATCATTATTTTACTGGCCAGTGGGGATTTCTAAAATTTAGCGAGCTGGGTGAGAATAATTTTAACCGACTTGCCTTGAGATTATTGAGAGTAGAAATATCAACTGATGTACAACCAACAAATAGGGTTGGAAGAGACAATAAGTGCGATGCATTCCTACTACCATGCTCCAACAAATACGGATGGAATGGTTTGTGGTGGTTTCAGTTTAAGTTTCGTGACCACGGGCGAAGAGATAATAGCAAACTTAAAAGTAAATTTAAGTCTGAACTAGTTGCAGAACTCGAAGCAGTAATAAAAAAGAGAAAAACTCCAAAGAACTATATTGTAGTTACACCAGTAGAATTAACCGGCCAAGATTGGACTAACTGGTATCAGGACAACATTCTCTCCAAATATTCGTCGTATATACAAAATATTAGGATTTGGGATTATTCGAAGATAAACAGCTTATTAGATGATCATCAAGCAATTAAACTGGAATTTGAGCAGCTTTTTACTGGTGGCCAAAATCCGATAATCGCTCCTGAACCAGAACCAACAGCATCGTCTATATTGTTGAAGAAAGACGTTCCGTTTAAAGACAAGCTCGATTATCTTTTACGTATTATCAACGACCAAGAAAGCTTCGAAAAGAATGAGATTAAGGTAAACCTATGTATATTGAGTGAAGAAAGAGAGTTGTCTTGGCACTTCTTAAAAAACTTAAAAGACCCGACATGGTTTACAAAAATTAGAGATAATATTATCAAATCAATAGTTGAGGACACCAGCGATACTGCTACAAAATATCAATTACTTAGTTTCTTTGAGAAATGCGCCACAACTCACTCTAATGAGACAGTCCCGCTCCTACTTCAGTTAGAACGAAATACTCAGAATTATCATATTCTCTCCAGCTTGATGAAAACTGTTGGTTTATTAAAGCCTACATCTAAAGAGGCAATTACTTCACTTTGGCGAATTTTTGACGATCTGGTTGAGCATCAACATCCTTGGGTAAGACGAGAAATTCCAAAAACATTACTTTCATTCATCGATCTTGATGAAGATAAAGTTTTCAGTCTATTTAGAAAGTTGTTTGAGTACTCTCCGCCACCACAAGATGTGACTCAGGGTAGCCCAACTTTAGCGTTAACTTTTCAAGGCAGAGATAACGAAAATTGGGTATTTGAAGAAGCTATCCAAGCATTTAGCGAGCTTTTATCCAACCCAAAGTATGCCGAAAAAGCCCATTCGCTTGCCTTAGAGGTAGAAAAAAATGCTTTAACTGAGGATGGAAAATTGCATGACTTAGAAGAAGGAATAACCTTGGACTATTCGAGCGTTTGGTTGTCAGGTAAGACTTTTGATAGTGAACGACTGGAATACAATCACGATCGGAAAGAAAGAATTGCTCTTGAGATTGAAAAGTCTCTTGATAACCTAGTCAATAGAGATCATAAATTGGTAATTACGTTATTGAATAAATTACTTGCTGAAAAATACGAAGTCTTTCATTTAACTACCATAAAGTTGCTGACCCGGCACCTTGATAGGTTCACCAAGTTAAGCGGGTCTCTAGTTTTTGATCCCAAGTTATGGAATGTATACAACATAAGAAACTACTTCTTGCAAACATTGGCAACTACTTATTTCAAAAGTGCCAAAGACAAAGAGATAAACACTTTTGTAGACATGGTCGATCAACAAAGACTCAAAAATAACAAGAAAACGCTTTATCTGAAGCAAGATATGCTCGTGTCAATACCCTATGATCGTCGCAATCAGACGGTTGCCAAAAAACTTGACACGATCTCAGAAGCTCTCAAAGTTAAGCCTGAGATTGCCAAACCATTTACAGTCACTACGTGGTCTGGTATTAGACCGGATATAAAACTTGCGGAATTAAGTACGAAGAGCGAGAGTGAATTGATCCAGATTATGGTAGATTCATCTACTGGCAAAAGGGCAGCTTCATATGACATTGCTCCAGTATTTGCGCAGCTAATTGATCAAAGACCGGAAATTCTACCTGGATTACTTAAAAATATGAAACGAAAAAATATTGCAGCTGACTTTGCTGGAGAAATGGTTGAGGCTTATCACAAGAAACTTCCAGGTGAGATTGCTAAAGTTGCAGGTTTAATCCCACTACTAAATGATTCTGACACCTGGGCAAGGATAGAACTTGCCAGGTATTTTAATGAAATTTGTAGAAAAAAAGAGATTCAACACTACTCAGTGGATGTGAGAGAAAAAATTCGTGACTCGCTCATGACCCTAACCAAAGACAAAAATCCTGAGTCAGATGGAACGATCACGTCCAATAACCCCAGACCAGACGATGCGATTACAAGAGGAATAAATTCTGTCAGAGGAATAGCAACAGAAGCTCTTGTTGCGTACACGCATTATTTTCCAGATGACAAGGTCGCTTCAAATCGATTGAGAGAACTAGCTGATGATCCTACAAAAGCGGTTAAAGCAACCTTGATATGTTACCTTCGCTACTTAATTGGCAAAAATTTCCCTTTGTGCGAGGAAATAATTAATAAGTTCAAAAACAAAAGAGATCCTGAAATCGATTTCGCTCTAATTCATTTTTTTGCCCAATTGGATTGTGAGAAATTCCTCAAGTATCAGGATTTTATTAAACTACTTTTTAACAATACCAATGAAAAAATTAATGAGGATCTCGGAGAGTTAGTCGGTTACCGATACGTCAATGGTTGTGATGTGCAAACGCTACTTGATGAAATCATTGGCAATCGTAAAGGCACAAAACATACTGTGCGATCACTCGCGTTTGTGCTTGAATCACAAATGAGTAACCTAATAGGCCACCCGAGTGATGCAAAGGTTGCTGGATATCTGAAAAAGTTGTTAGGCCCGCAAAATGAGTTCGAAGTTGCCGAGCGTGCCGCCTTTGTATTTCATAGAACAGAGATTAAGCCTGAACACTTTGAGTTTATGGATAAGAATGGTTTGACATCAGAATTGATACTCAACAAGTTCAATCTCCCGGCACAATCCCACCTGGTCGACTATCTGCAATCATGCGTAGAGAAAGATATCTCAGTAGATAGGTGCGTTGAACTCCTACATCAGCAGGTGACTACGGCCGATGCAATCCTTAGCGATCACTTAATAGTTAGAAAAATTGCAGAAATCGTTGCAAAATTGATAAAAGCTGATTTGTCAACAAAAACGCACACTCTACTATCAGAAGTTTTTAACGCTGGTTTAGAACGAGGATGGGACGAGTTTTACATGATTTACTTTGATTTAAAAAAGGACTAACCCAATGAATTCAACAAAATTTTTAATTCCCCACGGAAATGTGTGGTTTCGCCCTGATGAAGCCTATTTCGAATATCAAAAACAGGCGAAAGGGATTGATCCTAACGAGATTGAATGGAATGGAAGATACAAAAGAATTCGCGAATTGAGAGATTTATCCATACTAGGCCTAGCGTTCTATACAATGCAGGAAAATCCATGCTTTGTTCAAATGAATGACTTAAGTGACTCTCCGGATGCGTTTTTAATGCGACCGGTTTCGGAGGAAACACAAGAGATAGCTCCCATCGAGATGACATTTTACGGAAGAAATAGGCTTAGTCTACCTGTCAAATCCTTAGCTGAGAAACTAAGTGAACGTGGTGGCAAGTTTCAACTACCACCAAGATATTGGATTCTTATTCATATAGGAAAAGGTCTTGAGGTTGATCATGACTCTATATCCAAAAAACTGTTGTCACAAAACAAAGAACTAAATGCTTTCTCGGTTCAGGAGGTTTCTAATCATCCTGATACGATCGCTCGGGTTGTATCCTACAGTCCAAAGCTAGAATCATTTGATGTCAACATTGGAGCAGTTTGCCATAGACTATCTCAAACTAAGATTCCCGGGACACTTACTGTGTATAAAGGAAAACCTCCTAAAGATTTAGGACATTCTCAATTCGCAGGGTGGCTAAACCCTGATCAAAATTCTTAGGAACGTGTAAGAAGGTGTATTGGGAGTGCAGAACTCCCTTTTCAATAAGTCTCATTATTTTCCAACTAATCAGATTACACCACGAATTACCAATAGCTTCGGCATATTTGAAATTCTCACTTGGGATGGAAAGTGGTAGGAAGCTGTTTATTTTGAGTTTGTTGGGTGCATTTTCTTCGACTTTGCCATTACGGGATTGATTGGTAGTAATCCTCTCAATCCTGATCTTATCTTGATCAATGCCCGAATATGATCCGAGTCCAAGGATATGTGATGGCTGATCGTGAATGAGCAAGTCAAGATAATGGTCGATGTTGTTACTATAGACAATGTAGCAATGGTCAGGTGATTTAAGTTTGTAGAGTAACTTTCCAAGACTAGTTGTTAGCGCAAACGCATAAAGCATAGTTATAAGGATATTGTACCCATTTATCGAGGGAACTGAAAGACTATAACAAACTATATCAGTAAATTTGAGACATTCCTTTTTTATAGTGTCCCATTTGTCTCATTTAGCCTTGATATGAGACAATCAGTTATAAGGATGAAACGGGTCTAGACCGGCCCGCTCAGCAAGCATGAAATATAGCACTACGGCTGATGTCCAATGTTAAAATGCTAATAATGAATCCAATCCGGCAATCTCTACCATGACGTAGGTATCGCAACCTTGCGATCAATGACATAAAATAGGTTCTCTATTGAAGCTCATAAGCAAAGTCTACATATTATGGTGCTAATCTAAAAATAGAATATTTTTTGCGAAAAGGCGTTAACTTTAGTTTCCTAAAAAATTATGGCACACACCGAAACAAAAGTAGGACATATACATCTTACGGTTTCTAATCTGGAACAATCAGTTGCTTTTTATCGAGATTTATTGGGTTTTGAAATATCAGCACGCTATGGTGACTCTGCAGTATTTTTGTCTGCAGGCGGATACCATCACCACATCGGACTCAATACCTGGGCAGGCAACGGTGCTTCACGAGCACCAAGCGGTCATACAGGAATGTATCATGTGGCATTTTTGTACCCGTCCAGACTTGAGTTGGCAAAAGTATTAAAACGCTTGATGAATGAAAAGTATCCCCTCGATGGCTCGGCAGATCATGGGGTAAGCGAGGCAGTGTACTTGAGAGACCCAGACGGTAACGGCGTCGAACTATATGTGGATCGTCCTCGAGAAGAATGGAAGGTAGCCAACGATGGAATGATAGAGATGGTTACTGGGCCACTTGATATAAAAAGTATTCTTGAAACAATAAATACATAATACTCACTAATAACGGTAACGAGAATCTAAAACGCTTATCGCCCTAGCAAGTTTTACAAGCATACGCTAAGGAAGATATGGTGGTTATAACGATCGTAAAGTCCATGACCGGCTATCTTAGCAAAGTAGCGACATGTAAGACCTCAATACTACGATGATAAGTGCTGTCGAATTATTCTGAATAACGATATAAATATATTGACAATCGATAAATTCTATAGTAGAATGGACTATCTATGAACAAAGGCTCAACCCTTTTTCTCAGAATTGTGATTAGCCTCATCGCTGTCTGCACACTTGCAGGCATGCTTTGGTTTCCTCAGGCCGAAGGCAGAGCGGCCAACCTCAACCTGGTTGGTATTTATACGGATCCGTTCGTTATCTACGTATATATAGGCTCAATCCCATTTTTTATTGCGTTATACCAGGCGCTCAAATTGTTACATCTCATTGACGCAGATAAAGCCTTTTCCCTGAGGGCGGTTCACACGCTGAGAAACATGAAAATTGCTTCTCTTAGTCTGATTGGCTTGATTGCCCTCGGGCTGTTTTACATTCGTTTCGCGGCCTATGGTGATGACCCAGCAGGTCCCACAGCACTTGGAATTATCGTATCAATCGCCGCCGCGGTCATTGCAACTGCAGCTGCAATTTTCCAAAAACTTCTCCAAAATGCCGTAGATATAAAATCAGAAAACGATTTAACCGTTTAAGGAGCATGTATGGCGACGATCGTTAACATCGATGTGATGCTCGCAAAGCGGAAAATGACCGTGACTGAACTATCGGAGAAAGTCGGCATAACCATGGCCAATCTATCCATTTTAAAAAATGGAAAGGCGAAGGCTATCAGATTTTCCACCCTTGAAGCCATCTGCAAGGCCTTGGAATGTCAGCCCGGGGATATTCTTGAGTATAGAAATAAATAGTAAACCTATATGTCAACAAAAACAAAAGATCCCTTCATGCAAAACTCCATTTTCCTGTGGATCGTCCGTACGACGGCTTTCATGCTTCTCGTGCCACTGGTGGCCATGCAATTTACTTCTGAAATGCATTGGACATTACTTGATTTTATCGCTATGGGTGCTATTGTTATGAGCGGAGGATTTGCGTATGTCATCACGGCCCGCAAATTTCCTGATCCCGCAAAGCGACGAATTCTCGGTGTTGTGTTTGTTTTGACCATTCTTTATGTGTGGACCGAACTTGCTGTAGGTGTGCTTACAAACCTGGGTAGCTAACGTTTATGCGCAGCAACATCTATCCAATCAAAACAACGGTTTGGCAGTACCCCGGAATGGGAGGATGGCACTTCGCCTCTGTCCCTCGCGATATTTCCGATGAGATTAAAAAAGAATTCGGCATGTTTAAGCGGGGCTGGGGCTCTCTACGCGTGATGGCAACTATCGGTACTACGCGCTGGAAAACCTCGATATTTCCTGACAAAAAATCGGGCACATATCTCCTTCCGGTTAAAGCTGAAGTCCGTCACAATGAACATCTTGCAGTAGATGATACGATTGAAATTCTCCTCGAGCTTCTCGCATAGAACCTCTTTCGATTTTTAACGAGCGAATGGTAAGATATCGTTAATGAGGAAAATTATCGTTCTCACGTTTTTATCGCTTGATGGTGTCATGCAGGGACCGGGAGGTCCAACGGAGGATACAAGTGATGATTTCAAATACGGTGGCTGGATCGTGCCCTATTTCGATAAATTCACGGGAGAAACAATGGAAAAACAGATGAACGGCGAATACGACCTCCTCCTTGGTCGCAAGACATATGACATCTTTGCGGGATACTGGCCACACCATACGGAAGATTGGCCTCAAATTAACAAAATTACCAAATATGTCTTCTCAAAAACTCTCAGGAATCCATCGTGGGAAAACACCGTGGTGATGGACGATATTGACGAGTTAATGAAACTTAAAGAGCAAGACGGACCGAATCTACAAGTCCACGGAAGCGGTAATTTCATCCAAACATTGTTCAAATATGACGTAGTTGACGAGTTATGGCTCAAGATATTTCCGGTAATTCTCGGGCGGGGGAAACGTTTATTTACCCAAGAAACTCCTCCCGCTGCCTTTACGCTCATTGAGAGCGCAACGTCGCCGAAAGGGGTAATTATTGCACACTACAGACGCGACGGAGCGGT
>CAZKLT010000001.1:125314-216939 GCA_964553825.1 uncultured Gammaproteobacteria bacterium | reverse complement strand
TAACTTCAAATCTTATTCCTCTTCATCCGGCACAAAGTAGAGAGCAACGGAATTAATGCAATATCGTTTCCCGGTCGGCGGAGGCCCATCATCAAACACGTGTCCCAGATGTCCGCCGCAACGGTCCATTACTTCGATACGGGTTCCCAGTCCCGGAGTTCTGTCTTCTTGAAGCACTATAGAATCAGCCACAGGAGCCCAAAAACTCGGCCAACCAGTCCCGGAATCAAACTTTTGTTCCGACCGAAACACCGGCTCATCGCACCCCACGCTGTAATATGTGCCCATGCGCTTTTCATTGTTGAGTTCCCCGGTGAATGGAATTTCCGTCCCCTTTTCCCTCAAAATGTGATATTGCTGAGCGGTTAGAATGTTCTTCCATTCTTCATTGGATTTGAGTTTTTGTGTATCAAACGATCCGGAAAGAACAGGATCCTCAAACCTATGGTTCGTTTTAAATGAAATCGCAATGACAATACCGAGAACGAGTATCGCAAACGGAATAATCCGGAGTATATGACCTCTCATTAACTTCATTATATTCATAGTATACCGTACTTACCGCGGTTGGCTGACTGGTGGGTTTCCCAGTCAGCCAAAATCTTTACAAAACGCTTTGCAGTGCTTCTACAAACCGGGTGTCGTCCTGAGGCAGGCCGACCACCTTCCGTTCTATATCTGCACACGTAACTGCACGACCAGACGCATTCTCAATAGCCGAAAACAGTCGAATACTTTGCCCGATGGCAAAACGCGAGAATGCGACCTGTGATTCAGCCGGGATTGATGCCCAACTGACAGGATCCCCGAACGGTAAAATGTACGGCGCGCCAATATTCCCGTCGACGTATACGCGCCTGCCTGACATAGGAACTCCGGGATAAAAATCCCGTTCACAAATCTCATCAATCACTTCCGCGTACCTCTTAACACAAACCACCTGCATTCCCAACGAAGATAGTTTATCCACCCCCTCACCGACACCAATTCCTGCGAAAACGTATGGCACGGCAATACCCATTTTTCCGAGTAAATCACTGACACGTGCAATAAGGTGGCCTGTAAAAATGACGTCGTCCACAAGCGCAACCTGAACAATCCCCTTCCCCCTTAGCTCCCTGAACTGAGATAAAAGATACGGACTATCTGATCGTCTCCCAAGCCCCATACTCTCACCATCTGAGCCAATAACACGAGTAACATCCAGTCGAAATGGCGCGTTGAAATATACCCGATCAAGTGACACTGGGAATACTCCAGCAGCGTCCACCATAGCCTGAATGCCTTCAGATAAAACCTCTTCTGAAACCAGTTCAAACCCGGGGAACATATTTCCCATTCTATTGGTAAAGGCTGAACGCAAATCACTAAAAAAATCTCCGCCTGGCAAGATAAATCCCCGCTCGTTCGCCCAAGGCGAGAGCAGCAAGCGAACATCTGCAGATACGACATATGGTTTTTCTAAAATCTGCTCATTTCGTTCTTCCTGAACGATATTTTCTCTCATATCTATCACCTCCCTTCTCTTCTGAGATATCCCTCTTACAAAAAACCCTTATAAGAAGGGAGTGATAGTGCAGCCAATAGCTACAAATGTGAAAATATCACGACCAATCCCTTCTTATAAGGAAGGGCCGTGATGGCGAAGCGATAATATGCGGATAAAATCTTTTCTGAAGCGGTTCTGCGCTATTGCGCGTACGACCGTAACATTGTCTTTGTCTGCAGGTTTTGTGCGGCGATCCGCAACCGTCATGCCACGCGTATACTCACCCTTTGTTTCCACCGCAACATTGCAGGAGTATGTCTCGGCAGCATCGGGATTCATGAGATAATACACCGTAATCGGATCATACATAAGGGCGGCTCTCACGCCTTCATCCCTTGCAATATTCCGTATATATGGGCGCACCATCTTCAGAAGCACGGGCCGAAGCGATGTATTTTTGACCGCCCGAAAATCGTCCTCATACAGCTTTACATCATTGCAGGCATCAAGGGGGACCATCGTTTTCTTCACGGGAAACGAATAAACAACATCAGCTGCTTCCGGATCAACATATATATTGAACTCTGCGACCCTGTTTTTATTTCCTGCAGCTTCAATCGCACCGCCCATCATAACCACTTCACGTACACGGCGCATGACGTCAGGATCTCTCTCAATCGCCTGCGCGACATTCGTGAGCGGTCCCAGTGTTACCAGTGTAATTTCGTGGGGATTTGCCTTAATAATCGATAACATTTTTTCAACCGCATTACCGGTGAGGCCCGCAGGATTGGTCGGATCTATTCCATCCAACCCGCTTTTTCCGTGAACCACAGCCTGCACAAGTGAACGGACAAGAGGTCTACCGGCACCAGAATAAACAGGTATATCTGCACGACCCAGCACTCCCAAGACATAGCGGGTGTTTCGAGTCGTGTTGGCGATGGTTGAATTCCCACAGACGGTTGTAATGGCCTGTATTTCAAACACACCACTCTTAACGGCAAGTATAAGCGCCATCGCGTCATCGTGTCCGGGATCCGTATCTATAATAATTTTTCTTTTCATACAAAACCATCCTTTCGTAATGTTTCGATAGCCAGTTTTATATTCGCAACCTGATAGTCAGCGATACTTTCTGGTAATTGCCCAATTAAAACCGACCTCATACCAATACTTTTGGCGGGAATAATGTCTGAGTATTCCTGATCACCGATGGAAAAAATCTTCCCCTGCGGTGCGCCGAGACCAAGGGCCACCTGCCGAAACACGGCGGGGTCAGGCTTACGAACATCTGGTTCTCCCGTATATATCTGCTCCCCAAATGGTGCTTGAATATCCAGAAAGGCGAGAACTTGTATTGCCCATACTCTGGGAGCAGCCGTCAACAGCGCAATGCGACCGCGAAGCTGGTCCATCAACACAGGAAGATCATCGTCTTTTTCTATATATTCGCTCGGATCAAGATTCCACGTATTTTCAAAATAATCGTATCTGTTTATGCCATATTCTATTTCCACTCCGAGACTTACCTCGCCTGCATATTTCTGTTTGATCCGCTCATATTCTGCAATCGCCTCCTTACGGGGTATACCTCGCCTATCCATAAAAAATGCATACACGTTATTTCGTAAATCCGTGTAAAAACGAGACGACGCAAAATCCGTGCCCTTCTTCCCGTCAAATTTGTAGAGGGTGCCGTCCATATCGAAAATGTATTTATATTCTTTGTTCATAATTTTTCCACAAAAAAACCTCCCGTTTGGGAGGCCGTTGTGCCTAATAGGTCCTAATTAGGTCACGACAAAGCAGCCTCCCTGCGAGGTGCTTCGTGATGCCACGTGCTGGTAATTATCGATGTCATACGCTTATTGTAGCATATTCCGGCGATACCTGCACTTCTCGACAACGGAAATTATTTCAGAATATACGAAAAACAAATACATGAATACACCGTCTCTTTTGCAAATATGGTAAACTACACATCGTGAAACGCGCTGTCAGACCAAGAAGCATTTTCTCCATACTGTATCCTCCAAATCGGAAATAATTGCCGGTTTTTCTACATCCAATGCTTACCTACTACCAACCATTCCTGCTGCCATTCCTTCGCCTGAACGCTCACCGTTTACCAACGGACATAGTCAGACGGCATTTCATGTCGTTTGAAGATGCGTTTTGGATGCTTCTAGTGAAAAACGATATTCCCAGAAAATCAGTCATACTTATTCCAAACTACTACTGTATGGATGTGGTCGAGAATATCCGAAATCATGGATATGAACCGATATTGTATAAATTAAATGAACAGTTACAAGCCACAAAAAATGAGCTTAATACCATAATTGCTAAACACAAGCCTCGCGTTCTCATCCTCTTTCATGCCTGTGGAATAACCAATACGATGACACAGGATAATACTTACATGAAGCGCCTCTGTCGAAATATGGTCGTGATAGAAGACCATGTACACAGACTGATAAACCCAGACACATTACGTTTTGCGTCGGTGAAGCATTTTCATATGGATAGCCTACGGAAAGTCACCCCCCTTTCTGGAAGCAATATCTATGCAAAAAAGGACGCACAGATTCCAACGGCTGATACAAAACCAGAGGAACTACGATATGTCTTCGTTTCCTTTTTTCTGTTCGTGGCGTTTCGGATAGTGTTTATCGTGGGGGTGATCATGCACTCAGGTGCCATAATTCGTTTCGCGCACAAAAAAATTCTGAGGGCACATGACGACATAATCGGCGACAGTGTGTATGGATACCCGGGAAAACCTTGGGATCTTTTCCTCTATACATTCATTGATTTCGCACGAATGGAAAGACGGAAAACGAGTCAGGTTCGACAGTATGAACGATTACTGACGAAGCTCCCGACTGGATGGAGAAAACTATCAATTCCAAAGGATGACTACGGGCGCCTTCATGTATATCCGCTGGTTCTTACACCGGTCTCGCCAAGACGCCAAAAACGAATTGAGGCATTTCTTGAAAAACACGGCGTACCCGTTTGGTTCAAATTCCCCGATTCCCCTTGGGCAAAAAATCGTGGCGTTCTTTTCCTTCCTTTGGGATATCATGTGTCGTATAATGACCTACAGAAAATGTGTCATCTGATTCGCAAAATTAGCCATGAATGAAACGAAAAAATAGACACGTATATCGGCAAACTCCCCGACTGGTCACGCACTATCGCAACGAAACTCCGCGAACTTATTCACGAGGCAGATCCTTATATAGAGGAAAAATGGAAATGGGGACAACCCGCCGTTTACCATAAGGCGCCGGTATGTTTTTTATGGGCATTTCCGAATCATATAAGCTTAGGGTTCTTCCAAGGCGCACTCATTGCCGATACCCATAAGCTCTTTAACTATGGCCAAACCAATAAGCAAAACAGAATGATTAAATTTACAAGAGATTCCAAAATTCCGGCGCAAAAGATAACAGCATACATAAAGAAGGCAGTGAAAAACGCGCAGGCGGGTAAACACGTGCATATCCCGCAAGCGAAAAACAAAAAAGTGATGCTCCCCGACTGGTTAAAACTCCCACTAGACGAGGAGGGTTTGCTCGAAAAATACGAAAATCAGATTTACACCTACCGGAAAGGCTACCTCCAGTGGATACAACAGGCAAAACGGGACGTCACGAAACACAAACGGATCGAAATAATGCTCCGTGAACTTCACGAAGGAAAAACATACATGGGCATGCCCCGTTCATGAACAAAAACCAATTTATTGCTTTTGTCCAATCAAAACAAGCGAAGCGTATCGTATTTGTCCTTGGTATCGCGTTTCTTGTCCTTACGGCATTTATTTTTCGCGACCCCGCACCGTTTCTTTCATTCGGATATGCGGGTGTTTTTGTGTTTGCTCTTTTCGGACCGGCATCGCTTATAGTCCCGGTACTTGCCCAACATATGAACGTGCCTCTGTTGGCGCTTGTCACAGCGCTTGGTATGGCTCTCAACGACAGCGTCAGCTGGCTCGTTGGATCTTCCGGACACACAGTACTTCCGCACTCTGCTCGTATGAAAAAACTGGAAACATCACTTCAGAAATACGGAACGTATGCTTTATACTTTTGGGCATTAATCCCGTTCCCCTACGACCTTATTGGGTTTATTGCGGGATATACCGGATTCTCCTGGAGAAGCTTTGTGATCCCGACATTTCTCGGAAGACTTACGAGATTCTTTCTGCTTGGATACGGCGCCATACACTTAATCGGGGAGTGAGAGTCTTCCGTTCTTTCGTTCGATAAGTTGGTCTTCTATTAATCCATCGAGAATACGCCGTAAGAATGCTTCGGTCCGGTCATATAATCGAACAAAATCTTCAATAAGAAGCGTTTCACTTACTTCTCTCTCCCGCAGACAATCAATTACGCGACCGCGGAAAAAACGGTTTGATTCTTTAAATGGTACTACCGCTCTTGTTTGTGGTATTTTCCTGCGCGGACCTAGAAGTTTATACAGCTCAAGGGCACCAAAGTCCATAAGCGCCTGATGCCACTCCCAAGCTTTCCCATGGGGCACCAATATTTGAGCAACACGATCTACCTCAGTTTCTGACGGTGCTCGGTGGGGAAAGAAAAAATGGGTAAGAATCTTTCGTATATTCGTATCTACAGCGCCTACGTTTTTATTGAAAGCGAATACCAAAATTGCTCGAGCAGTATATGTGCCCAATCCTGGCAGTTGACGGAGCGCCGCCTCATCCCGGGGAAATAGCCCTTTGTATTGCCTTGTCACTATTTCTGCCGTTCTTTTCAAATACAACGCCCGCCGATTATAGCCCATTCCCTTCCAGGCACGAAGCACATCGGCAGTTGACGCACTGGCAAGGACATACAGGTCTGGAAAAATGTCGAGAAATTCTCGGTATTTGGGGAGCACCCGGGAAACCTGTGTCTGTTGCAACATTACTTCGGAAACCAATATCCGATATGGATCATGCGTTTGTCGCCAGGGAAGATCACGCCGGTTGTCTGCCCACCAGGAAAGTATGAAATTCTGAAATTCAGTAATTTTCCTTCGTGAGATTCTCACGATGCACATTCTATCACACCAAAATCCCCCTTTTCGGGGGGGACATGGTTTCTACACAGCTAATCCCAAACCTATTAGGGCGTCGGCGTTACCGTGGCAGTCGGTGTTACCGTGACTGTGGCTGTTGGGGTCACTGTCGCCGTGGCAGTCGGTGTTACGGTCGCCGTAACCGTAACTGACGTTGTCGGAATTGGCGGCAGACTAAAGTCCTTCACGTGCGATACTTCGGTAACGGTGTTGGTTGAGCTGTCCCACAGTCCTTTAACACGGACTCTGTGGCCGACTTTAACGTCTCCCTGGGTAATCGTCTCCTCCTTACGATTGGTGATTTTCGTCGAAGACGAAACCGTCACGGTCTGATCAGGCCTCTTGGCGCTGAGGGTCGTCATAACCCATCCGCTCCCGAGCACTTCCTTGACCTGGCCGACAAAAACGGCAAACCGTTTCTGAATGGAAATGTTTCTTATAAGTCGCGCGTTGATCGTCGTCTTCGTGTCATCTGTCCATACGCCATAGACATTCACCGTGTTACCAACCGTGAATTCTGCTAAGTCACTCTTCGCACCGAACCTGCGTCGCAGATGTGTTTTTTCTGCCAAATTCACCGTATAGGATGTACCATCTTTCTCGACGGTAAGTGTCGTATCGGCCTTAGCGGTAATGGTGCCCCCCAGGATCATAGCCTGACCTGTTACGGAAAGCTTCTTAAACATTTCACGGGATTTTTCACGCAACTCCTCGAAGAAATCTTTGCGCTCCTGTCGAAATTCTTTCCGTTCCTCACGGAAGTCCTCTCGGGCCTCCTTCAAGGTTTCCGCAAAGATTGCGTGCGGAGTCATGAGGCTTAGTGTGCATACAAAGGCAGCTAAACTTGCTTTCATGCGGATAGTCATACGTACCCCTTTCTATACTTAGTACGCTTGAAACGCGGAAAAAGTTTCACTGAGACGCTTACGGAGCGTAAGAGACAGTCAATTCAGCCTCTGCGGCATTTCCAAATTCGTCATTCGCCAAAACCACAAAATAATTCTCACCTTCATCTAAAGTAACGGAAATGGCAAAATTTCCGCTCGCATCCGCTTTGCCCTCGAGCTCATTTACAAATACATCTGCTTTGGGAACAGTCCTCCCGCGTACGGAAACCGAGCTACTGGTCACGGTCGAACCGTTCGTTGGAGAGGTAATTGATAACGTCATGGGCGTTACGGCTGCAGGAGTCGTATCAGGGAAATCCGCCGGCGTGCCATCCGTCTGGGAAACCTCTATGGATGGAGGGACGACAGATCCCGGCGGTATAGCTTCACTTCCTGCACGATACCGGGTAAATGCCACTATGCCAATCGACACTGCCGCGACGACAATAGCAATCGCCTTCGTATTCATATAGCTCCTTTCGTTCTTCTCTGTTAAGCCCGTTTCTTGGCAAGCTCAGCTAATCTTCTCGCCATAATTTTTCTGGTCTTTCGGGTATATGCAATAAAACTTACAGAGAGTAACACAAGAAGTACAGCAAAAACAACTGCGTCCTGGGGAAGCTCCTCAAAAAACACCACGATATTCTCGTGCCAAAACTCTCGAATGATCTCTGCATCCTCCTGAAAAATTGCCAATAAATCCAGCGATCCGCTTTCCCGAACCTGATTTCCTATGTGCCAGACTGCAACGATGAAAAGTGTGGCTACCACCCCAAGAAATATCCGAAACCTCCACAACCACCCTGAAGAGCGCGTCTCTTCATAACGCGCCACTTTTTCCATGACCGATTTGGTTACATCTACCCGTTTCATATATTGTCCTTCACGAATATTTTTCGGAGTGCCTGTTTGGCACGAAATAAGTGTGTACGAACAGTATTTACCGGCATCCTCATTTTGCGTCCAATTTCTTCATACGATAAATCATCGAAATAGTAAAGTCGGATAACCTGTCGGTACTTCTCTTCTAATTGACTGAGTGCCCGGGCCACCGTATGCTTTCGCTCAGCGGCGATGATATCTTCATACAGAAGCCCGTCATCGTCCGCAAGGACGAGATCTTCCAGAGGGACTTGCTTCTTTCTTGATCTGAGATAGGATATCGCCGGAGTTCGAGCTATGGAAAAAAGATACGTCGAAAAGGACCGCTCCGTGTCAACCCGGTCAATCGTCTTATACAGACTAATAAACGACTCTTGAACTACGTCATCAGCTGAATGCTGATCATTTACGAGATGGACGACAAATGAGTGAAGTCTCACCTGATACCGTTTCACGAGGATTTCAAACGCAAAAACGTCTCCATCCTGGACTGCTCGCACAAGCTCAACATCAGTTGCAGCTCTCATAGTTGGGTTAATTATAGTACAATTATCATATGAAAGCTGGAACTGTCGCCCTTATTGGTCGCCCGAACGTCGGGAAATCAACCCTTCTGAATCACATACTTGGGCACAAGGTATCCATAACGTCGCCTAAGCCCCAGACGACCAGATTTCCCATACATGCCGTATTCGAAGATGAGCGTGGGCAGATTGTATTCGTCGACACACCGGGAATCTTCGGAAAAGTATCAGATCCTCTCGCCCAAAAAATAAATCTCTCCGCTGAAGAATCGCTCGATCATGGTGTTGATGTCGTCATCTATATGGTCGACCACACGCGTGAGCGTGACTTCGAGGAAAACAAAACACTGGGCATCGTCCGCAAGGCAAAGGCAAAAAAAATTCTTGTTATTAACAAAATAGACGTCACCAAACCGACGCATATCATTCAGTATAAATTCATGGAAGAAGAGTTTGATGCGGTCGTTCGGATAAGCGCGCTTGAACACAAAAACATTCCCCTCCTTCTCAACGCAGTTTTCTCATTCCTTCCGGAAGGAAAGCCAATAGTAGACACCAGTGCCACCGTACAACCCGCTCTGAATCTTGATAGCAAGACTTTTATCGGCGAAATCATCCGGGAAAAAGCCTTTCTCTTTTTGCGAAAAGAGGTGCCCTACACCCTTACAACGATCGTCGATGAAGTAGAGGAACGAAAAAACGGCCTGGTGTATGTCAGGGCGCGCATCATAACTTCCGCAGATCGGTATAAAGCAATGATCGTCGGGAAAAACGGCGTGATGATCAAAGAAATAAGTCAGGCGGCACGCAAGGAGTTGGAAACAGCATCAAGCAAGAAGGTATTTATGGAACTGACAGTGGAAACTGATCCTCACTGGGTTGATTATTTGTAGGATTACGTATTTATACGTTAGCTCAGCCGCTTAATGGTCTCATCTTTTCCAAGAATTTCCAAGGATTCCAGAAGCGGCGGCCCGACTGTCTTTCCCGTCACAGCAACGCGTAACTCCATAAAGATATCTCTTGCCTTTAGTTTATTGATCTCTGCTGCCGCACGGAGTGCATGTTCCATGGCATCATGTGTCCATTCGCAATCTGTAAGGGTCATGCGGATGATATCTATCAGACTTTTCGATATCGGGCGCTCCCGGGTCACGGGCACCGTGAAGAAAAAATCCGCGAGCGATTCAAATTCTCTCAGAGTGCGCATCCGCTCGATAACGAGAGGAAGTATGGCATCCATGCGCTTGTCGGAATATTTACCCTCAAAATAATTCACGATGTGTGCCCTTAGGCTAACGAGAGAAAGTTTCCGAATATATTCCCCGTTCATCCATCGCAACTTCTCCATATCAAATACGGGTGCGGTTGTCTGAATATCCTCAACTCGAAATACTTTCAGCATATCTTCTACGGAAAACATTTCTTTCTCTCCCGGAAATGACCAGGCCATGGTACCAAGATAATTCAAGATAGCCTCCGGAAGAAAACCTTCTTTTTTAAACCAGCTTGCCCACACGGGATTTTTTCGCTTGCTTAATTTGCTCTTATCCGGATTGCGCAATACCGAGACGTGGGCAAACCGCGGCATATCCCACCCGAAAAACTGATACAGAAGAATATGTTTTGGGGTTGAAGGGATCCATTCTTCGCCACGGATAATATGCGTAATTTCCATGATATGATCATCCACGACGACACCCAGGTGGTACGTAGGAAATCCGTCAGATTTAAGAAGTACCTGGTCATCGATGAGCGCATTCTCAAAAGAAATTTCGCCACGGATAAGATCCGTAAATGTCGTTGTACCGCTATCCGGAACATTCAGGCGAATAACATGTTTCTCCCCAGTTTCTAAGCGCTTCTTAACGACGTCCGAGGTAAGCGTCTTGCAAAGCCCGTCATACATAGGTGGCCTGTGATCCGCTTCCTGCTCCTTTCTCATCTCCTCAAGTCGTTGCGATGTGCAAAAACAGTAATACGCATGTCCATGGACCACCAGCTCCTCAGCGTATTTTTTGTATACCGGGAGACGGTCCGACTGGCGATATGGCGCAAAGGGTCCGCCGATATCCGGCCCCTCATCATGTGCAATGCCAAGCCAGGCCAATGACGCGAGTATCCGTTGTTCGGCTCCCTCAACCAATCTCGCCCGATCCGTGTCCTCGATACGGATGAGGAATTGTCCACCCGTTTGTCGGGCGACAACATAATTAATAAGTGCCGTATAAGCGTTGCCGATATGAAGGTCATCTCCGGTTGGTGACGGCGCGATTCTTGTGCGGGCTTTGTTTTGAGTATTCACGAATTGATTCTATCACGCGGCCACCCTATACTTAAAGCTACTGTATGTCATTAACCGAAACCGCGTATTATACGCGGCGTGCTATTAATTGGAGCATTCTTGCGATTATTACGTATATCCTGCTGCGTATTTCGTGGGGAATTCTTACTGTCGTGTGGCTCGCGGTATTCCCACCCAAAGCACCTCCTCCCAACCACGCATTTGGCCAATTACCCGCGGTAAAGTTTCCGGCACAGGCGTCGGCATCGGGACAACTGTTGTTTCAACTGGAAACTATTGAAGGCGGCATGCCCCCTGCCTCAGCCTCAGCGGCAGTGTATTTTATGCCGAAATTGGCCCCAAACCTGCTAGGATTGAATCAGGCTCAGGATTTCGCGAAAAATTTTCAGTTCGATGCAACACCTATTCAGGAAAGTAAAAACGTCTACCGTTTTAACGATCCGGAGATCCCCCTCAGGCGCTTACGATATGACATCATTTCGAAAAATTTCATTCTGCGGTATTCGTATGAACAAGATGCTTCTGCTTTTGTGGGTCGAGGCCTACCCCTAGCGGAAGCCGCGAAACTCGAGGCTATAAACATCCTGCAATCACATGATCTCTATCCGGATGATATCGCAGAAGGCACGCCGCAGGTTTCGTTTATGCGACTCGTCAGCAATCGCCTCATACCGACAACCAGTCTTTCTCAAGGGGACGCAGTAAAAATTGATTTCTTCCGCCAGCCCATCGGGAATACGAAAATCGTCAGTCCGTCTCCTGATGAAGCGCCTATTTCTTTCATATTCTCAGGTTCGTCTGACCAGCGGAAACGAATACTGCAGCTTGCCTACACCTACTGGCCCATCGATTATGCGACGACTGCAACATATCCCCTTAAACCGAGCACAACCGCTTGGGAAGAACTCCAACAAGGGAAAGGGTATATCGTGCGGTATCCGAGCAATTCCGCGACAGCTATCGTGAGATCGGTGTATCTGGCGTATTATGATTCGTTTGAACCACAAACATATCTGCAACCGATATTCGTCTTTGAGGGCGATAACGGATTTATGGCGTATGTACCTGCAATCAGCCCTGAGTGGATCGAGCCGTAAATCTATGGCTCAAAGACTTCCCATTGATAATTGGAAAATACCCAATTTATGAGCGACGTCGTGTCAGCAAAACGGTCTGCGCTCTTCAAAACCACAATAATAACCCGGTGATCTCCCCGCCCAACGAGGGTGATGAGGTTTTCCCCTGCTTCCTCCGTCCACCCGGTTTTTATGCCCCCGACCCCCGGAATTTTTCCCAGAAGCTCATTGACGTTTCGCAGCGGATGAAAATACGTGTGCGTCACGTCCGAAACCGTAATTTGGGGAATAGCGACCATCTTTGCGATTATCTTGTTATCCAATGCTATACTCGCTAGTCTCGCCAAATCCGATGGTGTCGTTTTATGACCGGGGCTGTCGTATCCGACGGGATTGGTGAACGTCGTATGCAAAAGGTTCAGTGTCTTGGCTTTTTGGTTCATAGCACTCACAAACGCATCAACACCGCCCGGCGCATGAGCAGCCAGGGCCCAGGCTGCATCATTCCCAGACTGAATAAGGGCGCCAAAAAGAAGATTTTCGACGGTAATGCGCTCACCGGGAACGAGTCCCATGACTTGTCCGTCATTGGCAACCTCAGTGACGGTAACCACGTCGTCCAGTCCATACATTTCAAGAGCCACCAGAGCAGTAAGTATTTTTGTCGTCGACGCCGGTGAGAGAAGTTCCTCTTCGTTTTTTTTGTAGAGAAAAACGCCCGAGTCAATATCCAAAATAACGACACCCTGAGCGCTTATTTCATTTCCAGGATATATTCCGTGAATGTTCACGGGATATGGAGCAATAGAAGGAGTCACCACAGGTACTTTTTTTTCATCGCCACTGGCGGAAGTTATGTTCGTGTAGACTGCACGTCCCGGAATTCCCAGCACAAAAAAAGCAAAAAATACAAGAAATACGATCTTCTCCCAATGGGCGTGATACCACCGAGTCCTGGCAGCTTTTTTTTTGGCCATTTATCCTTCTTTCGAGTAGTTCCCAATAATGGGCTTGGCGATCTTCTCGTAGTCTGATTCTTTCAGGCTTATGGATTTTGTATGAAGCCCGGAATTGAAAACAACCGTCTCATTAGCACGAACCGCTTCATCCAAATAAAGCGGTATACCGAATATGTGTCCAAATGGAGGCACGGCTCCAATCGGCACCGATGTCACCGTGAGCACTTCTTCAGGTGTAGCCATCCGCAAATCGCGTACGGCAAATGCGTGCTTAAATACCTTCATGTCGACTTTTCTGTCAGCACCAACAGCTACCATAATCGGCTTGCCGTCGGCATACATAACAAGCGCCTTCACACCCATATGAAGCGCTGTGGCGCGCACTTTCGCCGCCTGTGCTGAGGTAACGACCGGCTCATGCTCATATGCCTGGTAGACAAAACCGGAATTTTTGATGCTGGCGACTATCTGCTCGTATACAGCATCTGCACCCCGGCTCTTTCCTGCAACGGATATTCCCAGTTCAACCAACTGACGATCGTCAACGCGACTGGGAGCATCCATCACGCTTGTTTTGCCGCCACTCGTCTGAGGGAATGCAACGACTTCGCGAAGATACGGTTCGCCCGTGATCGTCATAAGAAGTCGCTCGATACCGTGAGCAAGTCCGCCATGCGGTGGCACTCCGTATTCGAATGCCTCAAGCATGTGACCGAACTGTTCCTGAATTTTTTCTTTTTCGTAACCCATTATTTCAAACACTCGGCTTAGCACTTCCGGCTCATGACTGCGAATGCTCCCTCCGCCGACCTCATATCCGTTGCAAACCAAATCATATTGTGTCGTCAGTATGTCGCCGATATGTTCCTTTTTCAGAAGCCACTCTTTATGTTTGGGATTTGGTGCTGAAAACGGGTTATGAGTAAACGTCCAACCGCCTGTATCGGTTTTTTCAAAGAATGGAAAATCAACAACCCACGCAAACGCCAAAATTCCATTCTTCTTGTCCTCTTCGGTACGTAAATCAAACTTATCCGCACCGAATTTATCGATTGCTTCCTTATAGGTAAATACAGGGAACGGTTTTTGCTTCAATTTGTACCCTAATTTCTCAGTCACAGCGATCATCAATGCTTCGTCCATGGCCATGACATCTTCCCGAGTCACGAAGCTCATCTCGATATCAATCTGCGTATGCTCAAATCCACGGTCGGCCCGAAGGTCCTCATCACGCATACAGCGTGCAATTTGAAAATACCGCTCAAATCCGGCAACCATGAGAAGTTGCTTATATTGCTGTGGGGACTGCGGTAACGCGTAAAATTTACCCGGTTGCATGCGGGACGGAACGAGAAAATCCCGTGACCCTTCTGGTGTCGATTTCGTAAGCATCGGCGTCTCAATTTCCGTAAAATCCTGTGCAAACAAATACTGCCTGACCGCATCGACAAATCGACTTCTGAGACGGATGTTACGCGCAAGCCTGGGACGTCTCAGATCGAGATACCGATACTTCAGCCTCATGTCCTCGTTTATATCCAATCCGTCGGTGTGAATAGGGATCGGCAGCTCTTTTGCCTTCGACAGAATCGTAATTGATTTCACCTCTATCTCCACCGCGCCTGTTTCCAGCTTCTCGTTGACCATGGCGTCAGGACGCTTCTTCACAACGCCTATTATTTCTACCACATCCTCCGGTCGCGCATCTGCCAGATCCTTTCCCGAAACCATCTGAACAAGACCGGTTCGGTCACGAAGATCCAAAAACATAACCTTCCCATGGTCCCGTCGGGCATGGATCCATCCCTGAAGCGAAACTTCTTTCCCAATGAGACCAACAGTATTTTTTATAAGCGTTCTTTCCATACCCCCAATCATACCAAAAAATACGCCGTTTCATAAGCACACGCATTCAGGTAATAATCTTATTACGGCTTCATTCTGATTTCACTGGCATTGACCTCTCGCCATGAATGATTCTGGTTGGTGAATCCCCCGCAAACACCCCGTAGCTTCCGTCATATACATATAAATACCCACCGGGTGCACCGGGCATAACTAACTCAACTTTGTGGTAAAGAACTATATCTCTTGACAAAATAAGAATTTTACGCAAAAATTACCGATGCAAGTATGCCACATATCGCCCGTCACTACGTTATTAAGACCCTTTTTGTCCTCCCGAGAGGAGGGGGTCTCGTGGTGATGTAACCTAAAAGACATAGGTACAACCAAGAACCCCCTGACAAGAAGGGGGTTTTTTAATGGTTATGAATACAAATACAAAAGCCGTAAATATGGAAAAAAGAACGAAGCCTGGGTATCGGGTAACGTGGGAAACCGCGTCCATTGATCAGGATGGACAAAAAATAATCATCCTGTTCCCCGTGTATGCGAATGCAAAACCAATCGAAAATAAGCATCTCTAAGCGCCTTGCTCTTTAACATACGTTCCGATCGGCAATCTGAAAAGGATTCGTCTTTTTCAGATGTCCGTTCGGAATCCAAAACCAATTTCTTATTCCACTCAGAGGAGAACAATTATGGCAAGCAAGAAAAAAGGAAAACTCAGTCTTAAGGTACTTACGAGAGGGGGAGAAATGCCTTGTCCGTTTCATCAAAACGGAACATTGAAAAGAGCCGGTAACGGCAAGATGTATTGCACGGTCGGGGGCAACCACTGCATTCAACAGGGTCGCGCAAAAGGCAGATTAACCAATTAGTACCGCCGAGATCTCCCAGAACATCGGGAGATCTCGTTTTTCTTTTATTGGTTTTGGATAGGTAGTCAGGAGTACGAAAAAAACTCACGTTAGCGTGAAATTCTTTTTCCATTCTCTTTGACTATACACATTCCTTACCGCAAAAACGCCTATTCTGAAGCCGTCAATCGTGCGCATCTCACGCTTTGGCGTTTTCAACCTTGGCGTTTTTGCCAGCTACCATTTACCCCTGTATTTCATGGCTCGGGAGCGCCGGAAAAATACGGGGGTTTTTGGTACTCATTCTTCGGCGAATGCGATATCTTTTATCTTTAGCTGAAGCTTCCGTCTCCCATTCCATTCGTTCATGTCTATCGCATAGGCAACATCTACTCGGACATCCGTTGTCAGCCGACTATAGAGTTCACCGAAATTAAACGCAATCCCATCCATACTGGTTCCAGCTGTATCCGACAATAGAAGCTTGAGATGCTTGTTGCCGTTTCCTACTAATCGGGCGTCAGCTACTTTCAAGTTTCGCGTCGCAAATACCGGCTCTGCATTTCCCAGTCCGAACGGTTCAAATTTCCCTATTCCTGTCCAAAGCTCCTGTGTTACCCGAACTAAGGGAATTTCTACATCAATACGCAATGTTTTTATGAGCATGTCATCCGTTATTTCCCGGGCAGCTAGATCCTCGAGTCTTGTCCTGAGCTCATCCAAATGTTTGGTTTCTACCGTGAAACCCGCAGCCATCGGATGACCTCCAACGTCAACAAGAATATCGGCACAACTCTTAATTGCCTCAACAATGTTAAATCCGGTAATCGACCGCGCAGATGCCTTGCTAATCAACTCGCCTTTTGCCAAGACAATAGCAGGACGGTAGTATTCTTCCACCAGTTTCCCTGCCACAAGCCCTATCACCCCCTGATTGTAAGAACTATCTGCAACAAATAATAACTTCTTTTCACTGTCTTTCATTAATTCTTTCGCATGGGTAGCCATATCGGAAGTCATCAGCTGTCGCTCTTTGTTGGTTTCGCTCAGCGTTCTGGCAAACATCATGGCTTTATCCTGTTTCTTCGTACACAATAGTCTCAAAGCATCCATAGCATGAACCAGTCGACCCATTGCGTTTAACCGCGGGGCCAAGACATGTGAAACATTATAGGTACGAATCTCCCCAGGGGTGAGACCCGCCTCGAGAATAAGGGCACGCAATCCTATACGGGATGTTACATTCATGGCAGCCAAGCCGAATTTGGCGATCTGACGGTTGGCTCCCACCAGCGGAACCATGTCTGCGATTGTTCCGATGGCAGCCAGGGCAAGAAGTTCAGAAGCAGTGGTTGTAGGGATGCCACTGGTGGCTAAAAGCTCTTTGGCAACAAACCAGGAAACTCCCGCACCGCAGAGTTTTGTCGTGTGGACAATCGTGCAATCAGGAAGCTTCTCGGACTTCACATGGTGGTCTGTCACGATCACATCGATGCCACGTGTGCCCGCGTACGCCACCTTTTCCCAGGCGGTTATACCGTGATCCACGGTAATGATAAGTGTCGGCTTGTGAAGTGCGATTACTGAATCAATTCCCTTCTTTGAAAGCCCGTATCCTTCCTCAACGCGGTGTGGAATGTAGGGCATGACGCGGGCACCCAGGCTATGAAGGGTTTCCCACATAATGGTCCCAGCAGTAATCCCGTCTGCATCGTAATCCGCGTACACAACAATCGATTCCTGCCGGACGATTGCTTCTCTTATTCTCTCAATGGCTTTTGAAAGTGCAGCTTCATCTATGTCGACATCTGAGGCGGTAAGTGCGTACGGATCTTCCACATAGATGAATGCCTGCGTTTCTTTCTCGCTTTTCAGGCCTCTACTTTCAAGGATGAGTGAAAGGATTTCATCGGTACCGGTAGGCTTCTTTGAACTGACAATTTCCCATTTCTTCATGTGCCGTATGATATCATAGTGGCAACATGGCAAGCCTCCCGAAACAAGCTCAAAATATTATTGACGCCCTCTCAAAAGCGGGTTTTGAATGCTATGCAGTCGGCGGATCCGTGCGCGATATGCTCATGGGCAGACCAACGCTTGGATGGGACTTCACCACGAATGCAACACCTGAAGAAGTGTTAGCGGTATTTCCTGACAGTTTCTACGATAACCAATTCGGAACCGTTGGCATAAAACTACGAAAGCCGGATTCTGACGAGGTTCTGGACGTTTTTGAAGTTACGACATATAGAAGTGAACAGGGATATGCTGATCATCGACACCCCGACAAGATCACCTGGGGAACGTCACTTGAAGAGGACCTCAAACGGCGCGATTTCACGATCAACGCCATTGCAACAGACGGAAAAGCAATCATTGATCCGCATGGCGGCCGGAATGATCTTGGCAATAAAATTATCCGCACCGTCGGCAATCCGGACGAGCGTTTTAAGGAAGATGCCCTACGCATGATGCGAGCGGTCAGAATTGCATCCGAACTGGGCTTCATGATAGAACCTGCGACGCTTGCAGCCATTAAAACCCAAACAGTGAACCTGCGTCAAATTTCTTCCGAGCGTATCCGTGATGAGCTTCTGCGAATCCTTGCAAGCCCTTTCCCCGCAGACGGCATACTCATTCTCAAAAATACGGGACTTTTGCCAATCATTCTGCCCGAGCTGGCAGCCGCCTTTGAAGTAGGTCAAAAAAGCCCCAAACGACATCACATATATGATGTGGGAACACACTCTGTCGAAGCGCTCAAAAACTGCCCGTCAAGCGACCCTATTGTGAGACTCGCAACTCTCCTTCATGATATTGGAAAAGTAAAAACATATAGGAAAGATGAAACCGGACTCATAACGTTTTATAACCATGAAGTTGTCGGAGCCCGGGAAGCACGCGCTATATGTTATCGATTGAAACTATCAAAAAAACAGATAGACAAAGTCGTCACCCTCGTTCGCTGGCATCAGTTTACGGTCGATGAACGACAAACCGATTCAGCATTACGCCGTTTTATCCGGCACACAGGAAAAGAAAATCTCGATGACATGCTGGCTCTTAGAATCGGTGACAGATTAGGCGGCGGCGCGCGCGAAACGTCCTGGAGGCTTGAGTTGTTCAAAAAACGTCTCATTGAAGTACAAAAACAACCGTTTAGCATCTCGGACCTGAAGGTAAACGGGCATGACGTTATGAAAGAACTAAACGTTAAGCCGGGACCAACCATCGGAAAAGCACTGGATATGCTCTTTGCCGAAGTCGAGGCAGGTACGCTTTCCAACGAGCGCGAGGCGCTTTTATCAAAACTCAGGACACTGCCCATTACCTAACGGCTACTTCTTCGTTGTTCCCATCGGTGCCATAAGATAAGAGCGGGCGTGGCTACAAACGGGGATGAATACGTTCCTGATACGGTCCCCACAAGGAGCGCAAATACAAACCATCGTGTCGTTGTTCCCCCCATTAGGACAAGTGCCAAAAGCATGAACATAATCGTAAGAGAATTAGCAAGTGATCGACCCATGGTTTCCGTGATTGCCTTATCACAAAGTGCATCGAATTCCGAGCGGTCTCCCCGCCTGCTCATTTCCCGAATGCGGTCAAACACGACAATGGTGTCATGTACCGAAAAACTCATTGTGGTCAAAAACGCCGTAACAAACAAGGTATCTACTTCAACATTATAGAATTGTCCAAGGAGCGAAAAAACACCTAAAACGACCAGTAAATCATGTACAAGTGCAATGATAGCCGATACGCCGAACTTAATATTTTTAAAGGCATAGGCTACATACGCAAGAATTATGGTTATTGCAACAAATGCTGCGGTCACAGTCTTGCCGAGGAGTTCTTTGCCCAATACCGGACCGACAGTTTCATTTCTCACTATTTCAGCTGGTTGACCCGCAACTGATGCTATTGTATTTTCCAGCTTTGCTAATACTTCATCTTCTTGCGGCTTAAGCCGAAGGAGCCAGGTGTTGTCGCTTGATTTCTGAATTGTCACCCCTTCGATATGTTCGGACTCCAATGCGCCCGTAAGAGCATCTTGAGAGACGTCGCCCTCAAATCGCATTTCAAGAAGCGTACCACCCGTAAAATCAACGGCAGGTTTCAGGCCGTATCGGAGGAGCGAATATATACCAGGTATAAGAACAATGGCGGAGATACAAAAATATATCCACAGGTATTTGGAAAATCTGATCATGTTTTCTTCTCCTTTTCACGATATAAAACACGGATAAGTGTCCGGGTTACCACGATTCCCGTGAATAAACTGGTGATGACACCCAAAAACAAAGTTACGGCAAATCCGCGAACCAATCCTGAACTGGGCAGAAACGCCCAGTTCCCGGGATTAAACAGGATGGTGCACGTTAGAAGTGTCGCAACGTTCGCGTCCTTTATGCTTTCCCATGCTTTACCAAATCCTAACTCCATCGCAATTTTCCATGGAAGACCGCGTCTTTTTTCCTCCCGGAAACGCTCGAAGATAAGAATATTAGCGTCGACCGCCATACCGATAGACAAAAGGAATCCCGCGATACCAGGAAGCGTAAGGGTAATGGGAATAAACCGGTACAGCGCCAAATTGAGAAGCCCATACAGTATTAACGCTAAGTCAGCCATAAGTCCCAGCCACCCGTATTTGGCGACCATAAATATCGCGACAACCGCAAGACCTACCATACCGGCCTGTATACTTCGCTCGACTGATTGAGCACCAAGCGTCGCTCCAACGATGCGCTTCTCGACAATGGATACGGGAACGGGAAGTGCTCCTGCATTAAGCTGCAGAGCAAGAGTCCGTGCCGTATCCCGATCAAAACTTCCGGTAATTGAAGCGATGCCGTCAGCGATTTCTGTCTGCACTGTCGGCCATGTGACGGGAAACTCATCCAGAAAAATTGCAAGCGGTTTCCCGACAAGTCTTCTTGTGATATCAGCGAATTTCTTGGATCCTTCACTGTTAAATTCGATTGACACTTCCGGCTCTCCCGTTTGCGTGCTGAAGGCAACCGCTGCGCGCTTGAGGTCCTTACCAGTTAGACCGGTCGACTTTGTGGTAGTCATCGTCGGAATGAATATTGCACCTGCGGTTGATTCAGGCAGTTCCTGGATAAATTCACGGAATTCCAGCTGTGCCGTTTGTCCGATGAGGCTCACCGCCTCGTCTACGTCTGTCACCCCCGGCAGCTCCACAATTACCCGATATGCATCCTGTGTTTGGGATGATTGTACAAGTGGCTCCGATACGCCAAAGAGATTTACTCTTCGCTCGATCACCTGCTTGGCCGACTCAAGAGCCTCTGAACGATCTTCCGCTTTTACCTGAGACATATCCGCTTCAAGGACAAGATGTGTGCCTCCGGAAAGATCCAACCCCAGGTGTGTCCGAAAATCCTTATCAATGCGCAGTCCAAGCACGTTTATATGAATCGAAACAGGATTAATGACACGGTCAACAGACCACGGTCCCACCTGAAACTTCAGCCGGAAATTCTCGGGAATATCAACCGCGACAAGCATACAGGTAAGCAGAATGAGGAAAATGAATACTCGTCGCGGCGTTTTAAACATAGGGAAATTGTACCATGAAAGGGGTTTAATTTATGAGGTCCTCTTCATCTCCAATGATCATAACGCGTGATCCGCTGACGATAGAAAGAACAAAAGGATCGCGTCTGCTTTTGCGGAATGTAAACTCCTCATCTGTCATAACCGTATAATTAATTTCCCGTCCGCGTCGCGCCTCTTCACTTTTAATTATTTGGGACAACTCAGGCAACACCACGCTTCCGACGACGAGCAGGTCCACGTCAGTATGAGATTTCTTTTCGAGTCCGCGTAAAAACCTACCAGACACCATTACAAACTTGAGCTTCCCGAGACGTGCCTTATTTTTCAGGATATCCGCTCCCAGTCCGGAAGTCTTGCCGATTAAATCAAGAAGCTCATTGTAGAGAGGATATTCTTTGCGAAACCCATAAAACAGTCTGTTTGCCCGTTGCTCCTTGGAGACCATGCCTGCGCTTTCCATGTGCGCAAGCTCTCGCCGAACGGCATTAATCTCCTCGTCTACTTTACGGACAACGTCCCTTACATGGAATATGGCTCCGGGGTGTGAGAGAAACAATGTAAGAATCTTAACCCGGACCCTGGAGATGATGATGTCCTCAAGAAACATATATCGAAATCCCCGGGCAGGTGAACAATGGCTCAGTACGTTATCGGTGTACCCGTAGGCAACATTTCAATCCATATTTGCCCTCGGTTAAATGATACTTCCTTTCCATCACTGGTGTAAAACTTCGTTCTGGCGCTCTTGTCCGCTTTCTTCCATCCTGAAACAGTAATCCGTCTCCGGAGCCGATATTGGCATACAAAAGATGCGCATGTGTATCAACAGGACCTGTTTCTTTTGCGTACAAAATGACGACTGCGCTCGCGGTTAACTGCGTCTTATTTTCCAGATCAATATGAGGCACGCCTCCATTAAATCTCTTATAGGTATTATTTGCTCTGTCGTATTCCCATCGCACTCCGTACTCGCGGTCATATCCTTTCCAAGCGGCGAAGCTGGCTGAAAATGAAGCGCCACGATCAGCCTCTTTTGCATCATCTTTAAATTTCCACGGCTCGAATGACTTATCCCATGGCACCCCCTTTGCGTCGACATTCGTCCATCCGCGAGTGGCTGCGAGCTTGATAAGCTTGTCGGTAACACAGGTCATCGTGTGCTCAGTTGCCACCGGGTGATCAAGACGGTCGTAATTTCTAAAACAGGTTGGGAATGAGATGCCGAACTGATCCATGTCTTTGATCTTGTATTGATCTATCTGACACAACGCCTTCGCTCGCTCATCAACGGTCGCATCGCTGCAAACACCGGCACCGCCAACATGATTATATAAAGCATCATACTCAAGAACCCAGGGAAGGAAATACGCGCGAGCGCTTCGGACAGGGGCCAGATTTACATTCCTGGCTGCCGTACCACAGTAATAAATACCCATAAACCGGGTAATGCCACCTTCTGCAACCGCCTCATAAACAACATCCGCATACGATAGTCCGCTTTGCGGCCGGCTTTCGGCATGATTTTCAATCATAACTGCCAGGGGACGCCGTTTATCCCAGGCTTCTTTCTCCTGTTTCGTAAATTTCAAACCATTGATAGGACATTCTTCTGTGCGCGGAATGGACGGATCGATAACAAAATGCTGTTGATCCGGATTAGGCGCAGCTTGTTCTACCAATCCGGGAAATATGCCAGGAACCTTAGATTTAAAAAAGCTAAACCCCGCAAACGATACGCCTGTCGAGATAAGATACAACGCAATAGCGACGATACCGGTAATTATGTACTCCTGTTTTTTCATGCGTTTAATTCCTTCAATGGTTTTGCCCGCTGTATGGCGGACATTTCCTCTTTCGACAAGTCTATCCCCTTCCCTTTTCCGTTATATATTTCCTTGACGTACCATCGATTACCGGTTCGGGCGTAAAGCGATGTCATTATCAACCCATTATCCTTCCCGTCCAGAAGCGCGAGTGTAAAACTCTGACTGCCACCGGTATCGGAAAAAGGGTTGAATCGTACCAGTCCAACTCTCGAGATATGAAGAGCGCTTTCTTCACCGAGCAATTTCACGGCTTCTTCCAATGTGTCGACTCTACCGGTAATGCGTTGACCTCTTTTTAATATCTCTTCGAGCACCTCACCTAACCCCCGTCTGGATATTCCCATCGTTAACGAATTATAATGTGCCCTCGTCCGAAATACGATAATGGTTAGAGCGCTTATCCAGCCAATTACTGCCAATAAAAAAACAAATCCAACCGGATTTATGCCCTCAAACATCAGTACTCCCCATCTTACGATTAACCCGTCGGCCTTGTCAACAAACTCGTTGCAGCCTCACAAGCGTTTGACAAAGCTAATCCTGCTATGCTACGCTCAGGCTCATCGAGGCTAATTATGCCTAAGAAAACAAAAAGACAAAAACTCCTCGCTGATAACAGAAGACACCAGTCAAATGTTTCTGTGGAAACCTCATCGCCCGTTTCATTTCAGTTCAAAGCTACAGTCGGTTCGGTAAAACCTCATACCCCGGAAAACACGCAGGAACTTATTGCAGTACGAAACGATATTACAAAAACGATCATACTGGCCGCTCTCGCAATAGGCGCTGAACTCATCGTGTATTGGAAATACTTTGCAAAGTAATCTCTGTTGAGAGGAGGTGAATTGAATTATGGCAAGCATGTATTGTGTAAAATGTCGCGCTAAGAGAGAAGATCCGAATGCCGTCAAAGTCACTATGAAAAACGGCAAGCCAGCCATGAAGGGCAAGTGCCCAGTTTGTGGCACCGGCATGTACAAGATCGGTGGCTAATTCACGAGCAATTTCTGTCTATTTCACAGTACTGTGAAATGTGTAAAACCCCGTGCAAACGGGGTTTTGCCGTTCATTACGCTTCTTTGAGTCTGTAACCCAGTGCCTCCGCAACATGCATGATGGCAATAGAAAGCTGACCATCCAAATCAGCGATGGTGCGGGAAACCCGAATGACCCGGTAGACGCCCCGGGCAGATAGACCCATACGCGTAGCTGCCTGGGAAAGGAATGTCGACACCTCACGAGACAGCGGACAGAATTCTTTCAGCCCTCGGGCAGTCATTTCGCTATTGGCGTGTATACCGATATTTTTGAATCGGGAAGTTTGTAGCCGCCTTGCCTGCTGGACCCGTTTGCGGATTATTGCTGATGTTTCGGCCTGTGGGGAATCGCCCATAAGCTTGCTGACTTCCACCTCCGGCACATGAACATGAAGATCAATGCGGTCAATAATAGGACCGGAAATTCGTTTCTGATATCGCATAACCATACCGGGAAGACAGGTGCAGCGTTTTTGCGTGGATCCCCAGTTCCCACAGGGGCAGGGATTCGCCGCGGCAACAAGCATAAATTTCGCCGGGTATTTGACCGCGCCCGATGCCCGTGAAATATTCACCACACCATCTTCCATCGGTTGACGCAGTGCTTCCAGGACATGCCTGGGGTATTCGGGGAATTCATCACAAAACAAAACACCCCGATGGGCAAGAGAAATCTCTCCCGGTATCGGACGCGTTCCTCCGCCGATAAGTCCATTGCGGGATGTTGTATGGTGCGGAGCACGAAACGGACGATGCCGAATGACGGACGTGCCCTGCGGAAGATTGCCAGTAACGGAATAAATTTTTGTAACCTCGATAGCCTCTTCTTCAGTAAGCTCTGGAAGAATGGAAGGAAGCGCGCGGGCAAGCATCGTCTTTCCCGCCCCCGGCGGCCCTTCCATGAAGACATTATGGGCCCCGGCGGCGGCGATTTCCAATGCACGCTTCACTTGTTGCTGACCCCGTATGTCTGCCATGTCAAATTCCCAGTCAGACGATTCTTCCAACACGGAGAATGCTGTAGGCGGCTGAGGGTCAATGATCTGTCTTCCTGCCAAGTGAAGAAATACACCCAACAATGACTGGCAGGGATAAATATGAAGACCACGCACGACTGAAGCCTCAAGGGCGTCGATTGCAGGCAGATAGACGTCCTTTATGCCCTTTTGCTTTGCCAACAGGGCAACCGGGAGAATCCCCGCCGTATGCCTGACACTCCCGTCCAGTGAAAGTTCACCAAAAAAGAATGCAGGGCTACTCAAAGTCAGCTGACCCGAGGCCATAAGAATACCAACAGCGATCGGCAAGTCGTAACAAGGTCCCGCTTTCGGAAGGTCTGCCGGAGCCAAATTAACAGTAATCCGCTTCGCCGGAAACTCTGCGCCACTATTTCTTATCGCAGAACGAACACGCTCTCTACTCTCTTCCACGGCTTTATCCGGGAGACCGACAATGGTAAACGATGGAAGTCCCTGTGCGGCTATATCTACTTCAACAGTCACGGGCACGGCGTCCAACGCGACGACAGCGCCTGATACTACCTTGGCAAGCATTAGGACTAAGATAATAGAAAAACCCGGGCAACTCAAGCTCGAAAAACTTGTAGAGACAGTGTATAATTATAGGGTACATTGGAATCCGAATTCTCGCTCCGGAGGAATCCGGAGAGGAAAGTCCAGACAGGTAGAATGTGCGGGGAGGGAGCGCAAGCTCCCCGTCGTAAGATCGAGTGTCTATGTCCCGAAAGGGATGCAGAACCAGGTCGGAATTGACCGGCCGGGAGAGTCGCAGAGACGATCATGATCCTGTGAGCCAGACGGCTCTGGAACATGGGTGAAACGTGACAATCCTACCCGCTGCAACCGGCGACCATCCCGCCACCAACACACATTCGTGATTTCGCGCAAGCGAAAGCGGGATAAAGTTTACGGGCATGAGAGAAATGAGAATGTAAAAACAGAATCTGGCTTATGAGATTCCAATGTACGAAAAATCCCTCAGGAAGTCTTGGAGGGATTTTTTGTGGCGTGCTTCGGGGTTTCGCCTGCTTTGAAGAGTAAATCAGAAGCAACTTCCTGCACGACCAACGCAACAGGGATGGACAACACTGCGCCGGCAACACCGGCAAGCCTGCCGCCAACGAGCAGGATAATAATGGTCAAAAGCGGCGGAAAACCGACACTTCTTTTCATCACAAGGGGCACCAGAAGATTGTTCTCTATCTGCTGAACGACGATATAGAGAGCGGCAACGCTCAATGCCAACAGTGGTGATGTGCCGAGTGCGACAAGCACTGCTGGAATAGCAGAAATCGTCGGTCCGATCATGGGCACCAATTCAAGAAGGCCCGCAAAAATTGCAAGCGGTACCGCATATTCTATATGCAGCATCACGAGCCCGATATATGACAAGACGCCTACCACGGCCATAAGCAATAACTGTCCTCGAACCCATGAACCGAGCCGACGTTCAATGCTTCTCAGAACCATAAGGACTCTCACAGCCACATCCGCTCCGAAAATACTCGTCAGAATCTGATCTGCATGACGCCGCTCCATGAGAAAATAAAAAGTAAACACCATAACCGTAACAACGGCAACGATGTTGGAAAACACGCCAAGGGTTACCTTCACCAGGCTTTCACCGATCGGGGCAATCTGCTGACTTATAGCGGTGACATCAATATTCCAGTATGGCAAAATTCGGGCCACAAAGCCCGGTAATTCCTGCGTAAGACGCGCCGATTGAACAACAAGCGTTGGGATAGCTCCGACAAGCGAAGCTCCAAAAACGCCAAACACCAGCGCGTACACAAGAAGAATACCCAACACGCGAGGAATCCTCACGCGCTCCAGCATCACGACCAACGGATGTATGGCTGTCATCAGAAGAAACGCAATAAACAAAAGTATCAGAATATCAATAATCTGACCGAGGACCCAAAGAGCAGCAACGAGGGCAAAAGCAAATAATACTGTTTTTATGGAAATTTCAATTTTCATGCCGAAAATCCCGATGTTCAGTATACCATGCGCCGACTTTCCGCGCCACAATGTCCGCCACATCGGGCAACCGAATATCCACCCAATCTATCGCTGGCATTTTCCTAAACCACGTCATCTGACGACGCGCATACGCATGCTCATCGAATTTCCACTGTTTCACTATAGAGGGGAGAAGCGCCGCACGGTCCCGCCTGTTTCCCGTAAAATACCCATACCATTGACGGTATCCGAGTCCGCTCATGGAAGGAAGATTCCAGGAGTACCCAGCGTCCAGAAGTCTTTGTACTTCTTCAAGTACTCCTTCTACCATCCGTTTATCAACCCGATCGTCTATCCGCCTATAAAGCTCTTCATATGGCGCCGTAAGACCGATAATCAGTGAGTCATATGCAGGAGCTGCTGCAGCCGATGGCACACGCGGCCTGGCCGTCAGAATTTCTATTTTGCGGATAAGGCGCCTGGGGTTGGCACGATCCGAGGCGTTCATGTCCTTCCATGCTTGAGGGTCTAGCGTCATGAGGCGACGGGTAACCTCGGAAAGCGACGCACGCGCCAGCTGTTTACGAAGGTGATGGTTCGGCGGAATATCGATTGTATCCAGAGGATGCAACAATCCCTGAATATAAAAACCCGTACCGCCGACGACTATGGGCAATTTTCCGCGTGTGTGAATATCGGCGATAGCTGCCCTTGCCCCTGCCACATACTGACTGACGCTGAATTCATCACCGGGATCCACAACATCGATCATCCAAAGTGCGGTACTGCCGACTGCCGCACTATCCTTTCCCGTAGCAATATCCATACCCCGGTAGAGCTGACGGGAATCAGCTGACACGAGTTCACCGCCAAAACGACGTGCCATGGATACTGCTATTTTTGTTTTCCCCGTAGCAGTTGGCCCCGTTATGACAAGAACTTTTGCGTTCATTTGAATGTTCCGGCACGCAGATTCGTTTTGTTGATGAGCTCTTCAAGAATTTGCCATCTTTTTTTCTTAACCGGATGCGGTACGTCATCCTTATATGCCTTATGCGCTGCGGTCATCGGCCGATCTGAATACATGGAGACATACGCTTTTGTAAAATTTACCTCTCGGGCAAGCGACACCGTGTTTTCAAACTGTTCATCCGTTTCGCCGCAGAATCCGACGATTATATCCGTCGATATGGTGATTTCAGGAATCTTCTTTTTCAGTTTTGATACAAGCGTCAAGTACTCCTCTCTGGTATACCACCTGTTCATCTTCTTGAGCATCACTGAATCTCCGGATTGCACCGGAAGATGAATGTGACGAGAAACTTTCGGATTTTTGGCGATTGCGTCTATCAATTCATCTGAAAAATCCCACGGATTGCTGGAAATAAAATCCACCACTTCAATTCCGTCAATCTTGCTTATCTCATCCAGAAGATAAGGGAACAGCGTTGGAATCCGTAGTCTCCCCAAATGCTTAACGAAGGAGGGCGTTATGGATTTCCCTTTTATCTCGTATCCGACACTCCCTTCCGTAAACGTCTGATTAAAATAGCTCAATCCTTCCACGTCCCGCAATACCTGTACATTCTGCGGTCCTACCACAAGATCTGCGCCATACGAGTTCACATTTTGTCCTACGAGAGTCACCTTTTTATATCCTTGTCCTGCCAGCTCAAAACATTCAAGAAGAATGTCATCAAACGGGCGGCTTATCTCCCGTCCACGCGTAAACGGAACCACGCAGAACGTACAGAAATTATTACACCCGTTTGAAATGGGCACCCAGGCATGGGTGAAATCCGTCCGCACCGGAGCATGGTCAAATCCAACCTCTTCAATCGGCAAGAATTCATCAACTGCGGGCATTTTTTTCTTGAGGAGCGAAAGCATTTTCCCGGTCTTCTCACGAACTGCCATTCCCACCATGCAACCCGTAACGACAATCTTTATCTTCCGTCCGTTTTTCTTTTCCTGCGTGAGATTATGGACTAATCCATAGACCCGATGTTCGGCCTTCTCGCGAATCATGCAGGTATTGATAACAACGTCATCAGCGTTTCCTATGTCAGCCGTAGAAGCATATCCCCTGGACTCATAATACGACGCGACACGCTCGCTGTCCGCTTCATTTGCGGCGCATCCGAATGTGACAATGTGGTATTTCATACTTCGGTATTGTACCAAATGTGAGAAATCACAATACTTTTGACCGGCAATATGCCTGATCATCTATCCCTCCCAGCGCGCTGCAAAACATATCCCACTGTGTGGCGAAATCCGATCGCTGAAAACCGACCAAACCCTCGTACATTCCATCGATAAATCCCTCACGGGCTGATACGGTAAATGATGAAAGCGCTTTTACCGGCATCATCACATTGGTTTGGGCAAATGTGTTGGCAACGAACGAACTTGCTACCGTCTGGATACATCTGCGCCACACCCAATCCCCAAACGTCAGACACGTGGCAACTGACGCATCTAAATCATCAGTGATGAGGTACCCGGCAAACTGGGAAATACACGCATCATGATACTTCGATGGTACCGCAGCGCATTCGTAAAACGTTTCGCTTACGGGTATTGTTTTGGGCGTCATGCCGGGAATTGGTGCCTCATTGTCCCCGTCATACGCATTAAGAAAATTACGGTATTCACTAAAGACGCCCCGCCAACAATCTTCCGCTTCATCTTCCTGCGGCACCGCCTCGTCACATTTTGATAGTGCAATCGGCGCATCATTTCCGTACCGCTGGATGAACGCATGACCGGCGCCGTGATAGCACGACCATGATTGATCTAGCGCCCTCATCTCCTTACAGTACCTCCGAAGATCGTCGCGGACACGTTCGGCATGCAGTGGCCATTCCATTGCCATTTGTGCTTCCACGCCATGGGCAAATCCATCCATGCACAATCGCGTTTTTTCCAACGTGAGCACATTCCAGTCATCCCGATGAAATTCGTACGCCGCATGGCCTAATTGATGAAGAAGACTGTGGCATTCGTTGATCGTAATATTTCCCCGAATGAAAGTATCCCGCACCATATCAAGCGTCTCTCCGATGCCGCGTCGCGCCACAACCTGATTGAAGGCAGCATGGAGTTCGCGATATGAATCAAAGCGCTCAGACACAACGGCTGGTCTCTGTGCACGGAGAAATATCCACCCCGTACCTCCAAGTGCTATGATGAGTAGCATGAAAAAAATACCCGGAATTTTTCTTACCGTATTCGTAGTGAGCATCACTTTTTTCATATATCAGGCGCAAGTCTCACGTACCACTATAGTACAAAATGGCATACAGATTATAAACGCAAAGATTCTTAAGGATCAGTGGAAATTTTCCCCCGAAACAATCACCATCTCCGGAAGGCTTCCGGCCGAAATTCGCATCTATAACGAAGACGTCTATCCGCATGGCTTTTTTATCGCCGAACTGAATATTAACGAATCATTGGCTCCGTTGCGGGAAACGGTTATTCGCATTGTGCCTCAAGGGCCCGCAATCTTCGGATTCTACTGCTCCGTATTATGCGGAGACGGCCACTATCGAATGAGCGGGAAACTTGTTATCGAGAACTAGACTGCGAGAACAAACTTTTCCAATACAGTCGCTACCCCATCTTCGTCAACGGTAGGAGCAATAAAATCTGCAATCGCCTTCAGTTCGGGCACGGCGTTTCCCATGGCCACCTTCAACCCGCAGGCCATAAGTAGCGGAAAATCATTATACCCGTCCCCGACCCCGATAATCTCATCCGTAGATATATTAAGGATCCGGGCGACCTCAAGAACGCCATGCTGCTTGGATGCCTCGCTTGCCGTGATATCCAACGCCATGAATTGCTTATCCCATGCCGTCAGCTTCTGTACACGAATACGAGGATCAATGGAAAATTCATCCACGAGCACATCAATCTCACTGGGATTCACCTCTGGCAAATATATACTGAGCGCTTTTGTTGGTTTGGTATCGTGACCAAACGGAGCATCCTCTTTTCCGTCGTAGTAAAACGCCAATATCCCACGCTGTCGGCACTGCTCGTACAGTCTTGGAAGGATATCGGGTGGTAACGGGACTTCGTGTATGACGCTTTTAGTCACGGGATCGTAGATTTGGGTTCCACCGGTCACGACGCACGGACCGGATAATTCCAGATGATCCATGACATTCAGAGATTCTTTGAGCGTCCGGGCTGTTGCGATACACACATGAATTTTCTTTCGGGCACGGGTAATGGCACGGGTTACTGCCGGTGACGGAATCGTTCCTTTTCCGTGAGGAACAGTCGTATCATCCAAATCCAGCATAATAGCCTTGTACTTCATAGAAGGTAAGACGAGCGCGGGACAGAAGGTTACTCTTTCCCAATAATAATGCGGGCGTCGTAGGGCACGTCGTCAGAAAGCGTCTCCGGAGATGCATTCAGACTATAATCTTCCTTCAGATCTGTTTCGAGTACTTTGAGGATCTCGTCTTTCCCCGACTTAACCTGAATCTCTGTCGTTTCATAGTCGTAGTTGTCCGCATTCCCGGTATCGCTCACCGTGTACCCTTTTTCTTCAAGGAGCGTCTTGAGCTTACCGGCAACCCCTGGGATACCAGAACCGTTCAGAACCTGAATCTTCAAATCTTCCTTCTTCACTTCGACGGGAACCGGTGTCGCAGTCGGTGCAACTGTCGGCGTAGCCGTCGGAGTTGGTTTCGCAGCAAATGACGGCATCTTGAGATTGCCCGAAGACGCCAGATAAATCGTACCGCCAACAACTATACAAATAAGGATAATGACAACCGCCCACATAACCATCGGCTTCGTTGACGGACGCTTATGTATAGAGATCTCAGGCATGACATCTCCCTTTTCGGCCTCACCTTTCTTCTGGAATAATTCGTCGACAAGGACACGGCGTTTTTCATTCTCGTTTTCCGATGCTTCTACCCGATCTTCCATAACATCTTCCTGTGACCGTTTTGCCGTATCTTCTTCCATCATGCCAGAATCAGAAGATGCTTCCACTGAGACGACATCGGATTCACCTGCATCCTCCACCACTTCAACGACCTGAGTAATTGGCGGACGTCGCTCTTCTTTCGGTGCTTCCTCCGTCGAGGCAAGCTCTTCGATTTCCGTGCGCTTAACGTGTTTCTTTTTTACAACCATAGATGTATCTCTTAAAATATCATCTATCAAAAATCGCCCGTCGTCAACCCCATCTCACAGAATCAGCTTGAAGCCGAGGAATATTTTGACAATGAATATTTCCACATCCGTAACGAAAGAAAGAGAAACGCTCCTCCGATACTACACGATGCAAGAATAAAGACCGGTGATAATAATCCCAACAGCGCTTTTGCGGGGAACGTCATCATAACGCCTACGGGAATAACGAACGTAATGATCGATTTCAGCGGTTCACGGTAAATATCCACCGGCACTCGTCCCATACTGGTGAGATCACGATAAATCATGATCGTATGATCGATTTCCGTTGTAAGAATGGCAAGAGCAAGGACGAAAATATGGAATCCAGACGCTATCGCAAGCGCATTCAGAAGGAGAAGAAAATAAAGAAACGCACCGCCGACGGTAACATTGAGCTGAAGGGCGACATACACAAGCGCTCCCACGTACGGTATAAGCATCAGAAGATCAAGCGGATCGGCTCCGCCGACAAGCGCCCGAAATAGCGGACTCATGGGTTTAATAAGGACCAGGTCAAAATCTCCCGAAACAACCATCTGCCGGAAGCGGTAGACCTCACGGAAAAATAACTGAGTCAGCGTATCGATGAAATTAAACGTAAGAAAGAAAAAGAGCATTTGCGACTGTGAATAGGATGCCAAAAGCTCAGTCTGAGTAAATAACGTAAGAAGAAAAATTAGGAAAAAGGCAAAACGAAGCGTTTTACCGATAAGAAATAAAGACGCACCAAAGCGAGAGGAAAGAACCGCCATAAAGGAATTTACCGTAAGTTTTCCCCAGAGATGAATGTATTTGGCAATTTTTCTCATTTCACTTTCCTTCGGCCGTATACACTTGCAGTCCCTTGTTCCACATACGTGTCGCGATAAACCATAGTCCGACAACCCACGCAGCGGCAATCCCCAGTCCCTGCACAATATCTGGCGTGGATAATTGTCCCGTGTAAATCTTCAGGGGAAAATAAATAAAATAGGAAAACGGCAACATCTGGCTGATCATATAGAGTGTTTTCGGAAGAATATCGAGCGGAAACAGGCTTCCTGCAAAAAACTCCATCACAACAAATGAGATAAACCGCGGGCCCCAGACATCCGGAGTCCAGAATCCCAAAAATCCAAGCGTAAGGCTAAAGAAAAAATACAAAAGCATGGCCAAGATAACGGCAACAATAGCAAGCCCAAGGTACAACGGATCAGTCTGGACAAAAACGGGAGGCCGCAACAGAATAAAAAGCAGAATAAATTCGCCAAGGGCAAAGAAAAAATTGAGCGCCTTGTCAGCGACATCCCGGGCGCCATAATAGGAAAAAAATCCGAGCGGCTTAACCAAAAAATTGGATAAATTGCCCTGATTGATCAGGTCTCCGATTTCCATGGTCGTCGTACCCAATACAATGGTCCGGACAATCGAAGTAAGCAAAACATATGTCAGAAGCATCGTCTGGCTGTATCCGAAAAACTCGTCCTTTGTACCAAAAATGGCCCACCACAGGAAATAGGTGATAAGAAGTTGCATAACCATCCGGACTCGCCACATGACGAAATTGAGTCGATAGGTCATGTATTCTGCCCACGTGCTTTTAATTATCTGGAGATACGCTTTCATTTTTTGACGGCGGACCCAAACACATCACGGATTATATCTTCAATATCCGGTTCTTCTATATTCAAATCATCAACCGGAAATTTCTGCAGGAGCTGTGCCGCCGCCACATTTGACGCATTGCGGGCTACCCGGATAACTGCTTTGGGGAACGTATAGCTTACGAGTTCGCCTACTTCTTTCAACGTATCTGGAGGCACATACTCCTCAAGAACAACGGAAAGCAATTTATATTTGGCAAATTTCTTAATAAGACTGTCAAGTTTCCCGTCATAGAGAATTTTCCCGTGATCGATGACAATAACACGACGCGCCAGCTGTCTGACGTCTTCCATATAATGTGAGGTCAGAAGGATTGTTGATTTATGCAGTTCGTTATATTGCTTGATGAAATCACGCATATTTTTTTGCATCACCACATCCAGGCCTATCGTCGGTTCGTCCAAAAATAATACTTTTGGAGCGTGTATGAGTGCTGCAATAAGTTCCATTTTCATCCGCTCGCCTAAGGAAAGCTTTCGAACCTGAATATCAAGAAGTTTACCGACGTCCAATAATTCAACAAGTTCCCCGAGTGTCCTTTTATAGGTGTCGTCAGGAATTTCATATATTTCTTTGTTCAGGAGAAATGTCTCAACAGAGGGCAAATCCCACCAAAGTTGATTTTTTTGACCCATCACAAGAGCCATCTGTGTCAACAAGGACTTTTCCCGCTTCTGCGGAACATACCCTAAGACAGTAACCATGCCACTTGTCGGATATAACAATCCGGACAAACATTTAAGTGTTGTCGTTTTTCCTGCCCCATTCGGGCCAATGAATCCTACCAATTCCCCTTCATCAATATCAAAAGAAATGTCCGAAACGGCGGGTACAGACTCATACCGACGATGAAAAAGAGACCGCACGCTTCCTACAAAACCAGACTCTTTCTTATACACCTGATAATGCTTCTTGAGATGTGAAACGGAGATTGCCATAACGGCATTAGTATACCAGAAGAGACTCCTTCAGGATTGAGGGAGCCTCTTTGGATTGAACAGTGTCTGAATTACCGGACAACTTTTTTCAAAGCCTTACCAGCGGTAAATCCTGGCGTCTTTCGGGCCGGGATGCTGATAGGAGCACCTGTCTGTGGGTTGCGGCCGGTTCGTGACTTGCGGGATCGGACCATGAACGTTCCGAAACCGGTAACGACTACCTTGTCACCCTTCTTGAGTGCATCCGTGATAGATCCAAATACTGCAGCGACTGATTCGCGTGCGGCTTTGGCGGTTAAGTTTGCCTTCTTGGCAACTACTTCGACGAGATCTGCCTTAGTCATGTACATTCACCTCCTTCGGGCAGAGGATTAAGACGAGCTTTCTTTTTGAATTTCCCGTTCTGACGGGATCTACGAGGCAATGTAGAAGATGCAGCGCGTCGTGTCAAGATATCATTAAACACATCGCTCTATAACAATCTAAATCAAATAATAATTTTGTTTAGATCGACCTGACGGTCACTTCGCGACTTCCACTGCGCGAAGCTCGCGAACGACGGAAATCTTAATCTGGCCCGGATAGGTAAGTTTTTCTTCAATTTCTTTCTTAATTTCACTTGCCATAATCGTAGCAGTGGCATCGTCCACCTTGCCCGGATCGACAACAACCCGAAGCTCACGACCAGCCTGAAATGCAAACGACTCCATGACGCCCTTGTGAGCCTTCGCAATTCCTTCCAGATCGGTCAGACGCTTGATATAGTCTTCGTGATTTTCGTACCGCGCACCCGGACGGCTTCCTGAAATTGCGTCAGCAATATAGACAAGCATCGACTCAACTGAGGTAAACGGGGTGTCCTCGTGATGTTGTGCGACACAGTCCGTGACCCGTGAAGGCATGCCGTATTTCTTTAGAAGTTCGACCCCTAAAGCAACGTGACTCCCTTCCTTATCCATGATAACTTTCCCGATATCATGCAGAAGACAACCTAACCGAACCGTATTCACATCCGCGCCGATTTCCTGAGCAAGTGCTATGCCGATCTTGGTCTCTTCGAGCGTATGGGCGATCATGTTCTGTCCATAAGAGAACCGATATTTAAATTTGCCCAACTGTGCAATGATAGGGGCCGGCAAGTTATAGACGCCTACTGCGTGGCACAGTTTCTGGCCTTCCTCAAACATAATACGGTCCAATTCTTTTCGGACGATCTCCACGATCTCTTCTATACGACCAGGCTGCACTCTGCCATCCCGAAGCAGTCGTTCAAGAGAAATGCGAGCCACTTCCCGTCTCACCGGGTCAAAACAGGAAAGCCTGATAACGCCTTCTTCGTCAAGATCCACGTCAACTCCGGTAACCTGTTCAAACGTGCGGATATTTCTCCCTTCTTTTCCGATAATCCTGCCTTTCACATCTTCATCGGCAATCTTGACCACTGAAACGGTATATTCCGGCACATAGTTCGTGGCTCCATGACGCATGGCGTCAACAAGGATTTCCTTTGCTTTGTCGTCTGCTTCTTCTTTGGCCTTCTCGGCCGCCTGACGAAGCTCCTTGGCAACATCTTCACGAATCTGATCGCGAACGGCGGATAAAATGACCTCCTTGGCCTCATCCCGCGTCAGATGAGCAGCTTTCTCAAGTTTTGCAATCTGCTCTTTTTTTGCTGCCTCTACCTCAGCCAGACGCTTCTCCACTGCCTGTTCCAGATCGCTCAGCCGTTTATCCCGCTCACTTAACGCACCCTCACGCCTATCAATGGCTAATTGCTTGGTGTGTACCTCATCTTCCGCTTGTCTGCGCAGCTTTAGGGCCTCATCCTTGGCCTCTATGATAATCTCGCGGGCTTTGGCCTCGGCAAGCCGTATTGCTGCCTCCGTGTCTACAGAAGGCTGTAGAGGGGCTTTTGACGGCTTCTCAGGCTCTTTCTTGGCCTGCTGGGCCTTAGGTTGCTGGGGCGCCATTGGAGGCGTAGCCTTCCCTTTTTTTGCCTTTACTAATCCTGACAGTGTTTTGAGTACATCTAACATACGAACCTCCGAAAATTAAAATGAGTTTACGGGGAAACTTATGAGTGAAGAATGCAGCAGAATGGCCCCTTATGCTACGGGCTCGTTCATTGAAGGTTTGTCGCTAAAAAATCGTGTCATAAACCTTAGTGCTACGTTTTTCAAACAAAAGTCTCTCCAAAAACCTCCGTTTTTGGTACGTTAATTGTAGTCTTTTTGACCGAGTTCGTCAATGATGCGGCTGATAATTGAAGATGAAAACCCACGCTGAGCTAAAAAAGTATACATTTTCTTTTTGTATTCAATAGGCCGCAATTTCGCCCATAGGGCAATCTTTTTCGACATCGCTTTACGCGCTGCGTCCAGTTCATCGAACTGGTCGCTCTTTGAGAGTTGCGCAACAACGGCATCAATCCTTGTACGCGAGACCCCTTTCTTCTGAAGCTCCATATATATAACCCGCATTCCCTTTGGCCGGAAACTCATACGCTGGGAAATCCACCACTGGATAAACTTGTCATCATCAATATAGCCCATCTCCCGCATACGGTTTTTCACTTTCTCCAAAAGAAGATCGCCGGCAACGCTCCAGCGTTCCAATTTTTTTTGGAGAAAATCGGTCAACTCTGTCTCGCTGCGCGGACGATACGAAACAAATCGAAGTGCGGCGGCAATCAGCCGATCATAGTACGGGTTATCCACTTATTCCTCTGATTCTTTTGCTACTGCTACCTTGGCATGGGTATTGCCGGATTTCACTGCTTTCCAAATTGCATCAGCAATTTCCTTGGCTACCTTATGATTCTCCTTCAGGAAAAGCTTACTTGCCTCTTTCCCCTGCCCCAGCATCTGAGAACCATGTTTGATAAATGCGCCCGATTTGGTCAATATGCCAAACTCGATTCCAACATCGAGAAGTCCGCCCTCCTTGGAAACGCCATCATGCATGACATCGAACTCAGCAACGCGAAAAGGAGGAGATACTTTATTTTTCACGACCCGTACACGATGTCTGCTGCCAATAACCCGATCTCCGTCTTTCAAGCTTTCAATCTTCCGGGAATCCATGCGGATGCTCGCGTAAAATTTAAGTGCCATGCCACCCGTCGTGGTTTCGGGATTGCCAAACATAACGCCGATCTTTTGGCGAAGTTGATTCGTGAAGATAACGACTGCCTTCGATCGGGAAATAACAGCAGTCAGTTTTCTTAAGGCTTGGGACATAAGCCGTGCGTGCACGCCCATCATACTGTCGCCCATCTCCCCCTCTATTTCTGCCCGGGGTACCAGCGCGGCAACAGAATCGATCACGATGACATCAACACCACCGCTTCTGATAAGCGTCTCTGCGATCTCAAGTGCCTGCTCCCCTGTATCCGGTTGAGAAATGAGAAGATCATCAAGTTTTACGCCCAAAATCTCCGCCCACTGAGGATCAAGCGCATGCTCCGCATCGATAAATGCAGCTACTCCTCCTGCCTTTTGCGCCTCTGCGATCGTCGATAAGCAAACGGTCGTTTTCCCGGACGCCTCAGGGCCATAAATCTCAACAATGCGTCCCCGCGGAAGACCACCGACGCCCAGAGCAAGATCCAACGGCAGCACTCCCGTAGGTATGAAGTCGACAGCCATACGGCTCGCCTGTTTTTCTCCCAATTTCATGATGGAACCCTTGCCGTACTGCTTCTCGATTTGATCCATGGCAAGTTGTATTGCTTGAAGTTTTGCGTCAACTGGCATACGAGACTCCTTTCAACAAGTTGGGGCAGGTGTTTGAAGTAAATCCCATTTTTACACAAAAAATGATAGAATACAACAACGGTGATTTCTCGTAGTCGAGACCCCATTCTCGGTTTACAAGAAATAATACAGTCGTTCACCAATCCGTTGCGAAGACGTGCATAAAGAGCAGCACTTCGCAACACGTTGATAGGAAAAACGATAGAGAGAACGAAGTTGTCTCTCTCCATGAACGGGGTGTGGCGCAATTGGCTAGCGCATTCGCATGGGGTGCGAAAGGTTGCTCGTTCAAGTCGAGTCACCCCGACTGAGAATTATTTTTTCTTCATGCCGTCAATAGCCCGGAGTATCTCCATAGGCACGGCAAATACAACCGTGTTACTCTGGTCCGATGAAATATCGTTAATAGAGTTAAGCGTGCGCAAATGCAGTGCTCCCGGAGTCGCTGCCATCGTCTTGGCAGCCTGAGCCAAATTTTTGGATGCAATGACCTCGCCTTCAGAATTGATAATGGTAGCCCGCTTCTCCCTCTCCGCTTCGGCCTGTTTGGCCATCGTCCTGACCATTGACTCGGGAAGGGTGATATCTTTCAGTTCGACGCTCGAGACGTCCAGACCCCAATGACCTGCGGATTTCTCCACGATATCTCGGATCTTCACGGCAAGATCATGACGCTGGGTTAGAAGCTGATCAAGTGTTACCTCTCCTATCACATTTCGCATTGTTGTTTGTGCCAACTGAGAAACCGCCCAATAAAAATTTTCCACTTCCAGTACTGCCCGCTTCGCATCAACGATTTTGTAATAAATCACGGCGGTAATTTTTGTAGAAACGTTATCTTTGGTAATCACTTCCTGATTGGGTTCTTCGACAACCTTTGTGCGGATATCGACCTTCTGCCATGTCTGGAAAACTGGCCAAACGATACGCCACCCCGGCTCGATAACATCAGTAAAGCGCCCGAGCGTAAAACGTATTGCCCGTTCATACTCATTAACCTGCTTAAGTGAAGATAAAACGAGGATAAAAAGAAAAAGTCCGACAGGCCAAAAAAGAGCTTCCATAGTTCCTCCTGCGGCTATTGTACCATAAGCTTGTATGCGTCAAGCAGCATCGCAGCAATCGCATACGAAAACGTCGTGAATATAATTGCGGTGACGACGGATGAGATAACTGATGAAGTAAAAGCGGGAAGAGCAGAATTTTTCGGTTTCGTCACTATCTGTATTCCCATAGCAAGGAGGATGAGCCCATACCCGAGGTAAAACGCATTCCTCCACATCGTAAATGTCTCAAGCGCCCCTATACTCGCTAAAAAGGCAAAGCTCTCTCCGGTATATCCCGAAAACATGCTATGGGACACGCCAAGGGTAAACATGTGATAGATAAGCCAGAACGTAGGAATACTGAGGATGAACCGTTGCATACCTGTATCCTATATCCTCAACGGGAACTTTGAAAACAGGGAAATGCCGCCTTGACACATGACGACTGCTTAGCGCTTCGGGGACTGCTTGCGGGCACGCGCTTTTCCGGCAAATCCAGCTTTGCGGCGCTGCTTGGCACGAGGATCACGCATCATGAATCCACGCTTCTTCAAAATCGGGCGAAACTTCTCCCGGTCAACCTTCTCAAGCGCACGGGAAATGCCATGGATAACAGCGGAAAGCTGTCCTGATAATCCGCCACCAACAGCCTTCACGGCAACGGCAAAACGGTTTAACGTATTAGTCGTTCGGAATGGTTCCTGGTACATCTTCTTGAGTACTTCACCTGGGAAATATTGCTCAACCGGTTTTCCGTTCACGATCATGGCTCCCTTGGCAACCGATACGCCACTAATGGTAATTGCGCCATCGTTCAGAACATACAGACGCACGCGGGCGCTTGACTCCTTACGGCGGCCAACTGCTTCATAATACGAGATTGTCGGTGTTGCCGCTTCCTCTATTCGTTCCTGCTGTGTTTTGTCTTTTGCCATAATTAGATAAATTTCTCCCCGTACGGATGCTCCGTTTCAGGGTAAATGTACAAGCGAGTCACAAGTCTATCACGCAGCTTATTCTTGGGCAACATGCCAAATACTGCACGACGCATCGGCTCAGTCGGCTTTTCTTTTCGTACCTGCCAGAGCGCTTTTTGTTTGAGTCCCCCCGGATGGCCGGAGTAGTTTCCATACAGTTTTTCTTTCTCCTTACGGCCGGTTGTTATGACATGAGCGGCGTTAATGACGACAACATGATCACCACAATCAAGATTCCGAACAAAATTTGGCTTCGATTTCCCCATGAGCTTAAGGGCAACCGTTGTGGCTGCGCGTCCCAAGACCTGGCCTTTCACGTCAATGAGGTACCAGGATCGGTTTACATCAGAAATCTTGGTTGGCTGGGTGATCTTTTTCATAGATTATACTTTTTTTGTCGTTTTCTTTACCGTTTTCTTCACAGGTTCTTTTACCGGTTTTTCCGTCGTCTCTTTCACCGCAGCTTTCGGTGTTTCTGTTTTTGCATCAGCTGCCTTAGATTTCACCACTTCTACAAGCACCTTCTCATCAACGAAAGACAACATGGCCGTCTCCGTAGCATCTCCGAGTCTTCGTCCGACCTTGATAATCCTCGTATACCCGCTATTTCTGCCTGCAAATCGGGTTTTTGCGTCCTCAAAGAGCGCTTTTACAATCTGCCGGTCACCGATAAGGCCAAAAACGCGTCTCCGGGCGTTCTCACTTCCCTCTTTGGCTTTCGTGATTAACTTCTCAACAATCGGCTGAACAGCCTTTGCTTTCGGAATCGTTGTGACTATGGCATTGTGCAAGAAAAGATCGCGGACGAGTACAGCAAACAGTCTTTGCCGTTGGTTGGCTGTCCTTGATAATTTCCGACCAAACACCCCGTGTCTCATATAGTCAGTGCGACTCCCTTCTCACGAAGTCGTTCTTCAACAATTCCCAATGACTTGGCTCCCAAGTTCTTGATCTTCATAAGCTCAGCTCTGGGAGTTCCCAAAAGCTGTCCAACCGTCTCAATGCCGCCATTTGCAAGCGCGTTGACGATTCTGGTAGGAATATCAAGTTCTTCAATGCGCATCTTCAATACTTCATCCGAAACCGACGGAGCAACCGCAACGCTCTCCGGTGTACCGGCTATCTTGGGTTCCACGATTTGGGCAAAGTAGGAAACCATGACTTTCGCAGCTGATGTAAGCGCATCGATCGCTGCCACTGAGCCGTCTGTCCAGATCTCCATGACAAGTCGATCGAGATTCGTCATCCGACCAACGCGGGTAGCCTCAACACGATAGTTCACGCGGGTGACTGGTGAATACAGGCTATCGATCGGGATCACGCCAACTTCATCGAAATGCTTCTCATCTGCGGAAACATAACCATACCCTTTGTCTGCCGTCAATTCCGCCTCAAGGGAAGCTTTCTTATCTGACAGATTTGCTAGCACAAGATCGGGATTGACCACCATAACCCCTGCCGGTGCATTAATATCGGCTGCAGTCACTACTCCCGGTCCTTTTTTGGAAATCGTAAGTTTTACCGCTTCGTTTCCCTCGATGGTAAGACGGACTTTTTTCAAATTCATGATGAATTCAACTACGTCTTCCTTCATGCCTTCGAGCGTCGAAAACTGATGCTTTACTCCTTCGATCTTCACCGAAGAAATAGCTGCCCCAGGAAGGGAAGCGAGCAATACGCGCCTTAAACTGTTGCCGAGCGTCTGTCCATACCCCTGCTCAAGCGGTTCCAGGAAAAATTTACCAAAACCCGGCTTATCAACCTCAGTTTTTATGTGAAAAGTTGGCTCTGTCATAATAGTTTTTGAGAGTTGGTCGCTAACGTAAAGAGACGCTCCTTTATGTCAACGGCAAACCCTACCTCCTTTATATTAACGAGAATAATGCTCAACAATGAGCTGTTCGTTTATGTCCTCCAAAATATCTGTCCGCTCCGGCATGCGGGTAATTTTACCTACCGGTCCTTTTCGCTCTAACCATTCTGGCGTTCTTACGGCCTTATCATCCAAAATTTTCTTCACGGCTGGAATTTCCATGGCCTTGGGTCGAAGCGCGATAACCATATCTTTCTCGACACGAAATGAAGGAATGTTTACTTTTTGGTTATCAACCATGACATGACCATGGGAGACGAGTTGTCTGGCCAGGCCACGAGTTGGCGAGAAGCCTACACGGTAAATAACATTGTCGAGCCGTCGCTCCATGAATTCAAGAAGCTTTTCTCCCGTATTACCCTTCCACTTCATTGCCTGGGTAAACGTCTTGCGGAACTGCTTCTCAAGAACTCCGTAGAGACGCTTGACCTTTTGCTTCTCTCGAAGTTGCGCGCCGAAATCTGAAATCTTGCGGCGACCCTTGGCTCCGTGTTGACCCGGCGGAACCCCAAGTCTTTTCAGAAGCCCTGCGTGCGCTTTGCTCCCAGGGGTTTTGTATCCCAGATCCATTCCTTCACGACGGGCAAGTCTATTTTTTGGTCCGGTATATCGTGCCATATTATACTCTCCTCTTTTTCTTGGCTCTCACGCCGTTGTGCGGAATCGGCGTCACATCAGCAATAAGCGTAATACCCAAGCCAACTGACTTAAGACCCCGAAGTGCTGCATCACGACCTGCTCCCGGACCCTTCATGTATACCTCAACTTCACGAAGTCCGTATCCCATCGCCTTCCTGGCAACCGTTTCCACTGCGGTTGTTGCCGCGTACGGTGTCGATTTCCGTGCGCCTTTGAATCCCGCCATACCGGACGAACCCCAACAAAGGGTATTTCCTTCAAGGTCAGTAATCGTAACAAGCGTGTTGTTAAACGTTGCCGTTATATACACTTTTCCTTTTTCGACTGTTCGTTTCTGTTTGACTGCCATAGGTTATTTGCTTTCTGCCGTTTTGGCTGTTGCTGCCGTATCAAGCTTCACGCGATCATCTTTCTTCATAGCTCCGATCGTGACCCTCTTCCCACGCTTGGTGCGGGCATTGGAGCGGGTTCGTTGTCCGCGTACAGGAAGGCTCTTGGTATGACGAACGCCCCGATATGAACGGATTTCAACGAGCCGCTTGATGTGATCCTGAATCTGACGGCGCAAATCTCCCTCAACGGTATACTTCTTTTCGATTGCCTTGGAAATTTTATTGATTTCTTCGTCTGTGAGGGTTTTAACGCGGCGATCTGCGGGGAGGTTGATATCCTTAAGCAGGTCAACGACATTTGATCGTCCAATACCATAAATGTAGGTAAGGGCAATATCAAGTCTCTTTTCTGCTGGTAAATCAACTCCTGAAATACGTGCCATAGATTATCCTTGTCTCTGCTTGTGCTTCGGGTTCTCACAAATAACATACGTACGACCCCGGCGTCGGACGATCTTGCATTTCACACACATTGGTTTTACGCTTGCTCGAACTTTCATAGTTATCGCACTCTGTACGTAATTCTTCCCTTACTCGGATCATATGGCGTGACTTCCATCTTCACCTTGTCTCCCGGCATGATACGAATAAAATTCAGTCGCATCTTTCCCGATAAATGACACAGAACCACATGTCCATTCGGCAGCTTCACGCGAAACAGCGTATTGGGCAAACATTCAACAACCTCACCTTCAACCTCTATATTTCCTTGATGCGCCATATCCACGTAAAAAACGACGGGAATATCTCCCGATTCTCATCGGGATTCCCGACAATAACGCATATTGTACCTCAATCTGAGGCTTTGGTCAATACAATCGTCTCTTCGGGAAGTATCGCGAGTGAATGTTCAAAAACAGCAGCCCAAGAACGATCCTTCATAGCCAAAGTCCAGCCGTCATCATTTTCGTATACGACCGCGCCGCCACCGCGTGCGTAAATAGGCTCAATGGCAACCGTTTCTCCGCCTCGGAATTGATATGTATTTTTTTTATCTCCGCGGGCATAGTTGGGAATCTGCGGATCCTCATGAAGGTCACAACCAACGCCATGACCAACCAATGACTTGACGATCGAGTACCCTGCTCCCTCAATAATGGCTTGGGTTGACTCGGAAATGTCCCCAATATGTGTACCCACTTTTACCAATTCGATCGCACGCTGAAGTGCACGCTCGCCTACCTCGAGAAACCGGCGCTTCGCCGCTGCTTCCGGTGAATCGTCAGAACCCACAATTTTCGTCCAGGCAGTATCCGTATGAAGCCCCTGGAAAATAAGCCCCGTATCAATAGTCAAGATATCGCCGTCCCGCAATATATATGGCGTTGGAATACCATGAACCACCACCTCATTCACGCACAGACACGTTGCCCATCGATACCCTTTCACAGTCTTAAAAGAAGACGTACCACCCGAAGCATCGATGAGATCATTGGCATATTTTTCTATAGCTAACAGTGAAACGCCCGGACGGGCAAATGCAAGAAGTTTTTGTAATATTTCGCCAAGTCTGCGCCCCCCCTCTCTCATGCTCATAATCTCTTGTGGTGTTTTGCGATAAATCATAAAAGCTTTCGGTGGACGAGCTCAGCTTTGATTGCGGCAATAACTTCATCAGGACCCATCGAAGTCGTATCAAGCTCCCAGGCGTCCACAACCTTCTGAAGCGGATCAATCTCACGGCTCATATCCTGATGGTCACGCATCTTTGTGTCGGCAATAGTCTCTTCGAGCGTTTTGGTAAGCCCCATCGCCTGCCACTGGGCAAAACGACGCCGCGCACGCTCCTCCAGGGATGCCGTCAAATAGATCTTCAGGTGTGCCGCAGGAAGAACGCGTACGGCGATATCACGGCCTTCCATGACCACTGAATGCCCTTTGGCCATTTCCTGTTGGCGGATAACCATCCGCTGACGAACTGCCGGAATCGTTCCGACGTCGGAAGCCCCTTGTGCGGCATCCTGCCCCTGAATTTCTTGCGTCACATCCTCATGGTTCAGTAGCACTTTGTACGGAAATGCGCTTTCGGGGGCGGGAACGTCAAAATCGATTACAATGGCGTCCAACACGCTCATCACCTGCTTTTCATTCTTCAAAGGAACGCCCGCCCTCAGACAGGCAAGGGCAAGTGCGCGATACATAGCGCCGGTGTAAACATAAAGCGCATTGAGCTCGCGGGCAAGTCGACCTGCTATCTCACCCTTTCCAGATGCAACAGGTCCATCTATGGCGATCTGAAGAAACGGTACGGTCATTTGGGAAGGTTGGCGACGATTTCCGTCTGTACTGCTTCTGGCGACTGTTCACCGTTAATTTCCCTGAGGACTCCCCTTGCCCGATAGTAATCCAATACGGGCTTCTCATTCTGCCGAAACATGGTCAAACGGTTTTTTATCCGTTCAGGCGAGTCATGAAGCTCTTTGGATCCCGGATGAAGCGGGCGGGCGCGTTTCGTCAGGCGTTTGAGCGACTCTTGTTCGCTGATAACCAGGTAAACAACGGCTTCTACCTTGTACCCGTATTTGTTTAGTTTCTCGTCCAAAAATTTTGCCTGTTCCACGTTTCTGGGAAATCCATCCATGATCCAGTCCGTCTGTGCGTCTGCTTCTTTCAGCCGGCGCTTCCAAAGGACAAACATTTCCGAATCGGCAACATATCGCCCTTCTGAGAGTGCTTTTCTGCAAGCGTCCCCAATGATGCCCTTATCTGTTGCTGCGGCCTCTCGGACGAGATCCCCGCTCGTCAACACGGGAACGTTGAGCTTCTCACTTAGCAATTTGGCCTGTGTACCTTTCCCTGATCCTTCAGGGCCATAAAATATAATATGCATGATATTTTTATTGTCCTCCCGGCCTTTGAGCCGGGATCCAGTATTTTTCCTTTGTCATTCCGTCCTGTTGAATGCGGATTCCGGATCAAGCCCGGAATGACAAGGGAACAATTAATCTTTGAGGAAGCCTTCGTAATTACGCATGACCAACTGGGCTTCAAGGGTCTTTACCGTCTCAAGAACGACAGAAACGACGATAAGCACCCCCGTGCCACCAACCAGCAAGGTGGAAACACCCGTAATCTGTCGGGCCAAAGACGGAAGAATCGCAATAATACCAAGAAACAACGCTCCGGCAAGCGTAATACGCGTGAGGATGTAATTGAGATACTGTGCCGTCGGCGTACCCGGACGAATACCCGGGATGAAACCTCCGTATTTCTGTATCTCCCCTGAAATTTTCGTCGGATTAAAGGTGATGGCAGTGTAAAAATAGGTAAATCCTATAACAAGAAAAAAGTATATAACGTTGTAGGAAGCGCCGTTGGGATTAAACAGATTTGTCAGTAAACGTCCCAAGTTCATGAGCACTGGATTGTTCGTCTGACCTAAAAATCCGCCCAGAAGTGACGGCAATAGCACGAGTGATACGGCAAATATAATCGGAATGACCCCAGCCTGATTCACCCGAAGGGGCAAATAGGATGTCGCTCCACCGTACACTTTGTTCCCCCGCACTCGGCGTGCATACTGCACATTAATCCGCCGAACTGCTTCATTGACGAAAACGGTCGCCGCGATAACAGCAATAGCAAGCGCCACGAACACGACCATGTTCGTCATGAGCTCCGGGGTAATGGTCGTTGCCGTCTGACCCAAAACAACCGGGAACCGCCCGACGATACCCGCAAAGATAAGGAGAGAGATACCATTTCCGATCCCATATTCCGTGATCAATTCGCCCAACCACATGGCAAACAATGTGCCGGCACTCATGGTGAGAATAATGGCGACGAGTGAAATAGGTTCAACTGATGCGATAATCCCCTGATTCCGAAGAAGCGCAAACATACCGATTGATTGCATAACGGCAAGCGGTACGGTGATAAGTCGGGTATACTGGTTAATTTTCTCTCTGCCATACTCCCCTTCTTTCTGGAGCGCTTCAAGCTTCGGAAAGACGATCGTCAAAAGCTGTAGAATAATCGAAGCGTTGATGTACGGGTTCAGTCCGAGCGCCAGCACGGAAAAATTCACAAGGGTTCCGCCGGAAAAAATATCCAGTAGTCCCAGGAACTGGTTCTGCGAAAAAAGCGCAGCAAGTCGACCGGTATCAACGCCGGGAATCGGAATATGAGCAAACAACCGGAAGACGACGAATATCCAACCGGTAATAATAATTTTCCGACGAAGTTCCGGCGACCTCCAACTTGCAATAAGCGGAGATAAGAGTTTATTCATGGTATGAAAGATCAGTTACTGACCGTTCCACCCGCTTTTTCGATAGCTTTCCGTGCTGCGGCAGAACAGGGTACCTGGACATCAAGCGTATGCGACACTGTACCGTTTCCCAAAACTTTCACCCGAGAAACAGATGCGTCTATCATAGAGTATTTCGCAAGGGTTTCCAACGTCACTTTCGTCCCAGCGGGAATCGCATTTAACGCAGAAACCTGAACCGGGAACGGTTTGACTGAAAGACTTTTGTTTCGACCTTTTCCACGCAGAAGCGGCAAGCGCTTGATAAGTGCCAACTGTCCGCCTTCAAATCCACGAGGGATGCGACCACGGGCCTTCTGACCCTTGGTCCCACGTCCTGAGGTCTTCACTTTGCCTGAACCGTGTCCGCGACCCAATCGCTTCTTGGTCCGTCGTACGATTGATGGTAATTTTGATAGATCCATAGAGCTCCTTTACTTGGTGCGTGACTTCAGATTTCTCAGCGCTTCCATCGTGGCATACACGTTGGAGGCTTGATTTTTACTTCCGAGAATCTTGGAAACGACGTCACGGATTCCTGCAGCTTCAACAACCGCGCGCACCGCACCGCCTGCGATAACCCCTGTACCCGCTGGTGCCGGCTTAAGAAGCACTCGCGCAGCACCGAGCTTCACGCGTACTTCATGGGGAATTGTCTTATCTCGCATAGGGACCGTGAGCAGATGCTTCTTGGCATACGTAACAGCCTTACGTACTGCAGACGAAACATCAGGCGCTCCTCCCAAACCAACGCCAACCCGACCTTTCTTATCGCCGACAACGGCAAGAACGGAGAAACCGATTTTGTTGCCGCCCTTGGTTTTCTTCGAAACGCGGTGAACCTGAACGATTTTCTCGTCAAACTCACTGGGAACGCGATCATTTTTTGGTTGAAACTTCATCATATAGTCAATCCTCCTTCACGTGCGGCATCAGCAAGTGCCTTTATGACGCCGTGATAACGAAATCCACCGCGATCAAATACCACTGTAGTAACGCCTTTTTTCTTCGCTTCCTGTGCAATCCGTGCTCCCAATTCTTTGGCTTGTGCCATAGACTTGCCATCCGTCTTGGCGGCGGCGATGGTCATCTCCTTATCATCATCGACGAGCTGGACATACAGCGCAGTGTTAGATCGGTAGACCGCCATGCGCGGGCGCGCAGCCGTTCCATTCACCCTTGCACGGATACGAATCTTTCGCCTCATTCTCATTTCTTTTTTCGTTTTCATAGTCGTTTATTTGGCCCCTGGAGCCCCTCCTACTGCTTTGGCTTTACCCGCTTTCTTGCGAATACGTTCGCCTTCGTATTTGATTCCTTTGCCTTTGTATGGCTCAGGCTCTTTGGTAGACCTGATGGTTGCGGCCATCTGTCCTACTTCCTGCTTATCAATCCCGGAAACAACGATTTTACCCTCATTCACGGCAAAGGTAATGCCTTTGGGCGGAGCAATGGTTACCTGATGTGAGAATCCGACGGACAAAACAAGATTAGCTCCGCTCAGACTTGCTCGGTATCCGACACCGGACATCTCAAGCGTTTTCGTCCAGCCCTTCGATACTCCCTCTATGGCATTGGCAACATTTGCGCGCACAAAACCGTGAAGTGCACGCTTTGGCTTATCATTATTCTTGCGGTTCACGGTAAGTATCTCGCCTTCCTGATGAAGGGAAATTCCGTGTGGAACAGTCAGGATTATTTGTCCCTTGACTCCCGATACCCGGACTTCACCATCCGTAATCGTTACGGTGACATCTTTCGGAACGGTAATTGGTGCTTTTCCTATTCGTGACATATTTTTACCAAATGGTACACAACAATTCTCCGCCTATACCTTTTTTCTTCGCATCGCGTCCGGACATAATACCTTGCGGTGTCGAAACAATGGCCATACCAATGCCGCCTAATACGGTCGGGATCTCAGATTTATTTACATACCATCGTAACCCTGGTTTGCTTATGCGCTTGATACCCGTGATCACCGGCGTTCCGGAAGCTTCGTATTTGATGCCGATTTTCAACATAAACTTCGGCGCTTCTCCCGCCTTGACAACCTCCGTCACATAGCCTTCCTGATGAAGGATATCTGCAACTGCATGCTTCATACGGGAGTATGGTACGTCTATCGTACTTTTCCCTGCCATTGAGGCATTTCGAATTTGTGTCAATAAATCTCCGATTGGATCGTTTACCATATTTTCCCTTCTTACCAGGAAGCTTTTACTACTCCCGGCAATTCCCCTTTATGAGCAAGCGTTCTGAAACACATACGACAAACACCAAATTTCCCCATATAGGCGCGTGCCCGTCCACAGAGCGAACAGCGGTTCCGATGACGTACCGGATATTTCTGCTTTCTTTGAAATTTCGCAATGTCTGATTTTTTGGCCATATTACTCCTTTGAAAACGGCATACCGAATAAGGTTAAAAGCGTTCTGCCGTGATCATCATTCGTCGCTGTCGTAACAAAGGTAATCTCAAATCCGCGGACGCGGTCTACCATGCTGTACTCAAGCTCCGGAAAAATCGTATGCTCTTTGAGTCCCATCGTGTAGTTTCCTCGTCCGTCAAACCCCTTGGTGGGCAAGCCGCGGAAATCACGTACACGCGGAAGTGCGATGGAAATAAGCTTCTGAAAAAAGTCATACATGCGTCTTCCACGGAGCGTTACTTTCAGTCCGATCGGGTCACCCGCGCGCAGCTTGAATGTCGAGATTGCCCGCTTGGATCGTGTCAACTGAGGCTTCTGCCCTGTGATGACTGCCAGCTGTTCGGACATTTTCTCGATTGCCTTCTTATCCGTAAGGGCTTCTCCCATTCCGCAGTTCACGACAATTCGTACAAGCTTCGGTACTGCCATTCGATTGACAACACCCTGCTTTGTCATAAATTCAGGAACGATTGTTTTCAGATATTTATCGGCAAATGCGTGCATAGTTATATCCTTTGTTCACACTTCTTACAAATACGTTCTTTTGCGCCTTTCGTAACGATGTATCCTGCCCGTGTTTGTTTACCACACTTGGGACACACGAGTGCAATTTTCCCCATCGCCAGGGGCCGGGAGTATTCCACAATGCCTGCTTGATGTCGCTCATCGCGCTTTTTCTGATGGCGCTTGTATATATTCACCCCGGCAATAAGCACCGTGCCTTCTTTGGGATAGACAGCCTCAATCTTGCCTTTGCGGCCTTTGTCTTTCCCCATTGTTACCATGACCTGATCACCTTTTCGTACTTTCATATTAATAAACCTCTGCTGCCATGCTGGCTATTTTATCAAATCCCCGATCTTTTACTTCGCGTGCAATCGGTCCAAATACGCGTGTCCCGCGCGGATTCTTGTCATCCGGATTGTCGATAACGACCCCGGCATTGTCATCAAATCGAATGTACGATCCATCGATACGCCTGAATTCTTTCCGCGTTCGCACGATGACGACTTTGACCAGCTCATCATCTTTCACGATACCGGTCGGGTCGGCTTTCCGAACCACACATTGGACGATATCGCCAAGTCGTGCGAATTTCTGCTTCGATGCTCCATAAATATGGATTACGGTCATCTGTTGGGCACCGGAATTATCGGCGACCGTTAGCGCTGTTCGTCTCTGAATCATACGTTTACCTTCTCCTTCACGTAAAAGTGCTTCGTGCGGCTGATCGGCTTGGTTTCAGCGATCACAACGGTGTCGCCGATTTCAAGCACCATGGATTCATTGTGCGCAGCAAATCGTCGGGTTCTCCGTACCAACTTCTTATAGAGCGGATGGCGTGACTGCGACTGAACCGCAACAACAACCGTCTTCGCTGTCTTGGCTGAGACGACCTGTCCCCGCATTGTCCGTAACATTTTTTTCACTGACGTTTCACCTGTTTTTTTCATATTATGCTTTCTTGGCAGCCTGCAATATCGTTTTAGCTACTGCTATTTTCCGCCGAAGTTCGCGGCTTTCGCGAACGTTTTTAGATTGCTTACTATATCGATTTACCTTCCACTGTGCAAGCTTTGCCTGTGTCTCTGAGACCACTTTCTCAAGCTCAGCCGGTTTCATTGTCTGTAATGTTGTTTTGTCTTTCTTTTTCATACTTATTCCTTCGTGATGAATCGCGTCTGAATCGGTAACTTCGCACTTGCCAATCTCATGGACTCCTTTGCATCCTCATGCGTAATTCCGCTCATCTCAAACAAAATTCGTCCGGGACGCACAACTGCTACATATTCATAGACATCACCTTTGCCAGAACCCATTCTTGTTTCCGGTGGTTTTTTCGTAATCGGTTTGTCCGGAAAAATCCGAATCCAAATACGACCACCGCGTTTTGTATAATGGGTTAACGTGCGACGGGCGGCCTCGATCTGCCGACTCGTAACCCAGCCTTCTGTCATAGCTTTCAGTCCAAATTCACCAAAGTTAAGAACCGAGCCGCGAATTGATTTTCCGGTTCTTTTCCCTCTGAATTGCTTTCGATGTTTTGCTCTTTTTGGCGCTAACATAGTATTACTTTCTGCAAATCCATACTTTAATTCCTACATATCCTGATTTCGTCAATGCTGGCACTGTTGCAAAATCAACCTCTTCACGTATGGTAGACAGCGGAACGGTTCCTGCCTGATACTTCTCCCGTCGGGCGATCTCTGCTCCGCCGATACGACCAGAAAGGATAATGCGCGCACCGCGTGCGCCTGCCGTCATAATGCGTTCAATAGCCTGATTACAAACCCGCTTATGGGGCATGCGTCGCACCAGCTGGTCGGCAATATTTGTCCCCACCAAGTATGCGTTGAGATTCGGCTCTTTCACTGGCTCAACTGCTAACTCAACCTTCATCCGACTGTCTGCTCCCGCCGTCTTCCTGACTACGGGCTTGTAAGCGTCTTTCCGTGCTCCGAGTTGAATATGTTTTTCAATGAACTTCTTGAGCTCTTCCAAACCAGAACCACCCCGACCGATAACGATTCCCGGGCGTGACACAAACAATGTCACTTTCATCTTGTTAATTGACCGCTCAATAACAACCTGTGCGAGCCCTGCCGTTTTCAGTTTGGCAAATAACACCTGTCGAAGCTTGGCATCCTGATACACAAGTTCTTTGTATTGTCGTCCGGGAGCAAACCATCGTGAGCTCCAGGCAAAGACAACACCGATTCTGAATCCTTTTGGGTTAATTTTTTGTCCCATGATTACTCCTTTTTCTCCTCGCCATCTACCACTATCACCCGTACATGTGTCATGCGTTTCTTATATGCGTGCGCCTGCCCGCGGGAAACCGCATGCCAGCGCTTCATAACCGGTCCGCCCATCACCTCTATTGCTTTTACTGTCAATGTCTCTTCTTTTGCCTGCTTCTGCTTGGCGTTGGCGACAGCAGATGCAATCGCTTTCATCATGGATTGCGCCGATGATTTCGGGCTGTGGGCAAGCTGTGCTAAGGCGACCGAAGCTTTCATACCGCGCAGCATATCCGCCATAAGCCGAAGCTTGCGGGTACTCGTACGAATATATTTGGCTGTTGCTTGATATTCCATAATTATGTTTTATCCATTGTTCGCTTCGTAACTTGTCCGTGACCTTTAAATGTCCGGGTGGGAGCAAATTCTCCAAGACGGTGTCCTACCATTGATTCATTCACAAAAATTTCTAAATGCACGCGACCGTTGTGCACCGCTATCCGGTGTCCGACAAATTCAGGCGGAATCTGACACGCACGTGCCCATGTCTTGATGGCTGCTTTGTCGCCGCCGGCTTTTTGCTTCATTATTTTTGCAAGTAATTTTTTATCGATGTACGGACCTTTTTTGCTTGAACGTGCCATATTATTTCCTCCGAGACAGGATCAGTTTATCACTGTATTTCGTGCGCTTGCGTGTTCTCTTTCCGAGTGTTCGCTTGCCCCATGGACTCTTTGGCGATTTCATACCGATACCACTTCGTCCCTCGCCTCCTCCGTGCGGATGGCTGCGCGGATTCTGCGCGACACCTCGAACGGTCGGTCGCCTGCCCATGTGGCGGGCGGTTCCCGCTTTCCCGATGACTCTATTCCTCCACTCAATATTCCCGATTTGTCCGACTGTTGCCCGCGCTTCCCCTTTGAATACCCGTACTTCTCCTGAAGGAAGCTTTAATTGTACCAGATCGCCATCACGGGCCAAAACCATTGCAGCAGATCCGGCGCTTCGAATCATTTGCGCTCCTCTACCGGGAACTATTTCAACACCGTGAACCATGGTTCCGATAGGCATATTTGCCAGCGGCAATGCATTCCCAGGCTTAATATCCACTGACGGCCCTGAAGCCACAGACATGCCAACCGAAAGACCAACCGGTGCCAGAATGTATCGTTTTTCACCGTCTGCATACTGGATAAGCGCTAACTCGGCTGAACGGTTTGGATCGTACTCAATCGCCACCACGCGTCCGGGTCGTCCGTCTTTGTCACGTTTCCAGTCAATGACACGATAAAACCGTTTGTGCCGGCCACCCTGATGTCTGACACTCACATGCCCCTGCACGTCACGTCCTGAACGTTTCGGCAATATTACTGTTAAGCTTTTTATCCGTTCTTTCATAGTTATTTCTTTTCTTCAGAAACCGGTGCTACTTCAAATGCGTCAATTTTCTGCCCTTTTGCCAATTTTACGATGGCCTTTTTCCAATCTGGCTTCTTCATAGAGCGGCCGCTTCGCCCTACGCGTCGCACCTTGCCGTGCATGGCGATCGTACGAACATCCTCTACCGTCACTTTGTAAAAAGAGGCCACCTCATGAGCGACCGTTTTCTTTGAGGCCATGGAATCAACGGCAAACGTATACCAGCCTTTTGTGGCGAGCGTAAGCGTTTTTTCCGTGATTACCGGGCGTTTAATCGTTATTCTCATGCGTTCTTTTCCCTCAAAAAGACTTCTTTCATTTGCGATACTGCGTCTTTCATGATGACGATTTTCTGGTGCATGATTACATCGTACGTATTCAGACTTACATAGGGCATAACATCAACATCCGCAATATTTCGCGCGATTCGTCCGACGGTCATCGATTCCTTGGAGAGCACCAGTAGTAACGACGTGCGATCTCCCACTGCAGCCAATGCCTCAACCATGTTTTTGGTTTTCGGCTCCAACGCCGCAAGGTCGTCCATAATAACGACATTTCCTGCCGAATATTGTGCAGAAAGTGCGCTGGCAAGTGCTTTGCGCTTCATAACAACAGGTAGTGACAGAGAAAAATCATGAGGAACGGGGCCAAATGCGATACCACCTCCCACGAAAATCGGTGCTCGAATACCACCGTGTCGGGCACGACCGGTGCCTTTTTGCTTGAAAATCTTTCGTGTTGAACCTCGTACCATGCCACGTGTTTTGGTAGCGGCACCGCCTGCCCGTTGGTTCGCCTGATGAACCCGGATCGCCTGGGCAATAAGGTCCTTATTCACTTTTTGGCCGAATAATTCCTCGGGAAGCGTCATTTTCCCTTTGACTTTGCCGTCTGCACCCAAAACGGAAGCCGTAAGTCCATCGGATTTGACAGCTTTTTGCGCACCTGCGGCGTCTGCCGATTTTTTGGCTGCCGGTGCTTTCTTAACGGTAGTTTTTGTCGTTTTGACCATATATTATTTCGCCTTTTCAATAATAAGGAGCCCATTTGTGGCTCCCGGCACTAATCCTTTGATACTCACGGTATTCTTGTCCGCATCAATGGCAACAACCTCAAGACCGCGAACAGTAACGCGGTCATTCCCCATGCGACCTGCCATGCGTTTGCCGCGATATACCCGTCCCGGTGTTGTTGTCTGACCGATTGATCCGGGTGCACGTTCACGGTCTGATTGACCGTGCGTACGGGGACCACCTTTAAATCCGTGTCGTTTCACAACGCCTGCAAATCCTTTCCCCTTGCTTGTTCCGACAACCTGGACTTCGTCACCAACGGCGAAAACTTCTGCCACCTTCAATTCACTTCCTACCTTCACACCTTCCGGAAGCGCGGCGACGCGAATTTCCCGTAAAAAACGGGGCTTTATTTCTAACCCCGCTTTTTTCATGTGTCCGATTTGTGCTTTGGCGACATTTTTCTTGGTTCCAAAAGCAAGCTGAATTCGCGTATAGGAACCTGCCTCGACAATATGTGTAACCCAGCACGGACCAGCCTGCACCAACGTAACAGGTATCCGTTTCCCCTCGGGGGTAAACATCTGCGATTGTGTTCCTTTTAATCCAAGTAATGCGCCAATCATAGTTTTTAACCAAAAAAATCGACCCCGGTTGAGGTCGATTCACTCATCCGAGACTTTTGGTGTACTTATGACATGAACGTTTGATGCGTCATATCAAGATATATAGTATACCAGAGTATCCCACTCCCACGCAACGTGCGCCGGGGGTTACATCTTAATTTCTACGTCTACTCCTGCCGGTAAATCCAAATGCATGAGTTGATCAATGGTTTTGTCCGTCGGTTCGATGATATCAACCAGTCGCTTGTGCGTTTTGATCATAAAATCTTCCCGGCTATTTCGGTCAATAAAGGGGCTTCGCGCCACATTATAATGCTCCTTATCGGTCGGAAGCGGTACCGGCCCCACCACACGAGCACCCGTGCGCACCGCGGTGTCAAGAATCTTCTGACAACAATCATCAATGATTCTGCTGTCGTATGCTTTGAGCCGTACTCGAATTCTTCCTTTTGCCATTGTCTTAAAGTGCTAAATTATACGCGCTTACGCGATAATCTTCGTCACTACTCCTGCTCCTACCGTATGACCACCCTCGCGAAGTGCGAAACGCAAACCTTCTTCAAGAGCGACAGGAACGATAAGTTTCGCTGTCATTTTAGTACTGTCTCCTGGCATAACCATTTCCACTCCAGCCGGAAGTGAAACTTCTCCCGTCACGTCGGTGGTACCGATATAAAACTGCGGTCGGTATCCCGTGAAGAACGGCGTATGTCGTCCGCCTTCTTCTTTTGCGAGAATATACACTTCCGCTTCAAATTCCGTATGCGGCTTAACTGATCCAGGAGCTGCCAAAACTTGTCCGCGCTCCACCTGATCTTTTTCAATTCCTCGAAGGAGGAGTCCGACGTTGTCGCCAGCCTGACCTTCATCAAGAAGCTTACGGAACATTTCAACGCCAGTCACGACAGACGTCTGTGTTGGCTTGATTCCGACGATCTCAACAGATTCGTTGACTTTGATCTTCCCTCGGGCGATACGACCCGTAACCACGGTTCCTCGTCCTTTGATAGAGAAAACGTCCTCAACCGGCATAGAGAACGGCTTGTCCAGTTCCCGCTTCGGTTCAGGAATATATGAATCTACCGTATCCATGAGTTCCTGGATCTTCGCTTCTGCTTCCGCATCACCTTGAAGCGCCTTGATGGCGGATCCTCGGATAACCGGAACTTTGTCGCCAGGAAATTTGTACTTCGTAAGAAGCTCACGCACTTCCATCTCGACCAAATCGAGAAGCTCTTTGTCCTGAACCATGTCGCACTTGTTCATGAAGACGACGATTGCAGGAACGTTGACCTGATTGGCCAAAAGAATGTGTTCCCGTGTCTGCGGCATGGGGCCGTCTGGAGCGGAAACCACGAGAATCGCGCCGTCCATCTGAGCGGCACCGGTGATCATGTTTTTCACGTAGTCAGCATGACCAGGCGCATCAATGTGAGCATAATGACGCTTTGTGGTTTCGTATTCTGAATGATGAATGTTGATGGTGACGCCACGAGCCTTCTCTTCCGGGGCGTTATCGATTTCTTCGTACTTGAGAGCTTTGGCCATTCCAGCTTTCGCAAGCACATGGGTAATAGCCGAAGTAAGGGTGGTCTTCCCGTGATCAACATGTCCTATCGTACCGATATTCAAATGTGGTTTGTTGCGAGTAAACTTTGCCTGGTCAGCCATGCTGCCTCCTTAAAAATAAAAAACCAATACAGACAAATCACCTCATAAGCCCATCATCAGCATATGATGAGTTGTGAGATGATTCGGTATTGGCATTTTACCATCACGCTCAGACGAACGCAAGAGTCAGGCGCGGTTGTGCCGCATCACATATTTAAGTACGATAATAATGCGATGCCCGACGACGTCATCCTGGAGTCAGCCCCGACATATCATTCGCTTGCCGAAGCGGCTGCAAGCGCGTTCCCCCCTGTCGAAATCGATGAACGGGGATATCATCGGCTTGTCTCTCGCGCATGGCAGGACCTATCGCGTGAACACCGGCTTGACCCTACGGTACTTGAAACCATGCAAGAAGTGATGCCAATGTATCAGAACCCCGAAAATCCTTCAGTATTTGCCATCCGATTTCGCCATCCGGAACGACACCTACAAACTACGATTATTCGCGACTACGTACTTCCAGTGCGGCCCATGAAATGGGAAGAAGATCAGCTGAAACGCAACAAACAAACCGATGCTCATCTCAGTGAGCCGATCGAACTGATCATAGATGACTTGCCTCAATTTATTCTCAAGCTACATGAGTATCACAAAGCAGCTATGATGAATCTGGAACATATAGATGCATGGGTACGAGACCGCAATTGGAATGAAAAGTTCAATGTTCCGCCTGCACTTATCTGGTACAACGCAACCGAGTACGACTTTTCCCACCCTATAGAATTTATTGACCGAAGCATCCATCACATTACGGATCGTCCCTTCGAGCAGATTACGGACAAAAACCCTATTACGATTCCGTCTCAACAGCTCGGTGGAGAACTTCGCATCGTCAATTCGCTTGCGGAGAGTAAAATGGAAGCGCCGTTTGAAATTCAAGCAACGCTCGTGCCGGATGCAAACCCCACGCTTCGTGAGGCAGGTCTCATGCCAGCTGTGCGCTATGGCATAGATGGCAATACGGCATACATCTATGCGGTACAAATGGGCGAAAAACCGTTAGATACTGATCTGATTAAATACCGAGAAGAAAAAGCCCGGGAATACGCAGATCTTACCCGGCGATATTTTCAGAAAATAGCAAAAGAACACCCGGAAGATTTTCGTGCGATATTCGGAAATGTGCCCAAACACATCATGGAAACGGAAGATCCTGCAGAGTTTACTACCCTTTTATTTGCACACTTGAATACCACGTTTCCCGACTTGTACAACGGGTCGTATAAGTTTTACCGACATTGGGTACATAATTCCCGCGGTTTCCATCGTCCGGGTGCAGAAGAAGACCACGGATCCATACTGTTTCTCATGGACGCTGAGCTTGATTCTCTCAAACATCGAGCAGCCACAATCGCTGAACTTGCGGACATGAGAACCATTCCAAAACGAAGAAGCCAGTTTATGAGAAAACTGTTTCAACTTGATAAATCGATACCGCCCGATCCGGAATATGATGCCTATAAGAATGCGGTCGAGAGGAGAAAAACTAAACCCGAAATTTCAATTCCTGACTATCCGGAGGAAAATATCCACGACGTACTGCGACCTGCAGTTGTAAGCCTTGCCGCGACACTTGAACTCATGCGGCATGCTGGTATTCATAAAGTGCGTGTACCAACCTACCTTCCTGTTCGCTGGATGGACCACCTTTTTAAATACCGATATCATCTGGATCATGTTGATAATTTGCAATATACCCAAACGAACGCCTTTGTTCGTTTATTCCGAAGAGTCGCGGTACAAGTCCAGGGGATCGAAATCACGCAGTGGCCTAATGAAGACGGATTTCTGGAACTCTCATTTTCTCATCAGGATGCGCCTCTCACCAGCGATAATCCGATACTTGGGGAAATTCTTGACAAGCTTGCCACAATAAGCACGCCGATTCTTCCAAAGCATTAGCCGGCAACCGGTACTCTACCTTCTTTGGCAATAATCTTTTCCTGGATATTACGCGGCACCTCTTCGTAGTGGGATGGCTCCATATAATAGGTCGCACGACCCTTGGACATGCTACGAAGCGCCGTTGCGTATCCGGAAAGCTCGGAAAGCGGAACCAATGCCAGAATAACAGACACGTGTCCACGCTTGCTGGTGCCCTGGATCTGCGAGCGTTTGGCACCGAGATCTCCGATGATATCTCCCATGTATTCGTCAGGTGTCGTCACTTCGACTTTCATGATCGGCTCAAGGAGCGTCGGCTGTGCCTGCTTGGCTGCATTTTGGAATGCCATGGATCCGGCGATCTTAAATGCAACTTCCGAGCTATCGACATCATGATAGGTTCCGTCATACAGGGTAGCTTTCATATCCACCACCGGGTAGCCTGCGATCACCCCGTTTTCCATAGCCTCGACGATGCCCTTTTGGATCGGCGCGATAAATTCGCGGGGAATGGCGCCACCCTTGATAGCGTCAACAAATTCAAATCCTTCGCCTCGACCCTTGGGCTCAATCTTGATGAAACAATGCCCGTACTGTCCGCGCCCACCGGATTGCTTGATGTACTTTCCTTCTCCTTCAGCCATGACTTTGATCGTTTCCTTATAGGCAACCTGAGGAGCACCAACATTAGCCTCGACTTTAAACTCCCGTTTCATGCGGTCGACGAGAATCTCCAGATGAAGCTCACCCATACCCCAAATGATCGTCTGGTTTGTTTCCTGATTGCTCTTAATCTTGAATGTAGGGTCTTCCTCGGAAAGCCGCTGAAGTGCGTAACCCATTTTCTCCTGATCATTTTTCGTCTGTGGCTCGATGGCAAGGGAGATAACCGGATCCGGGAACGTAATCTTCTCTAGCACGATCGGGTTTGCTTCATCACAAATCGTATCCCCGGTAATCGTGTCCTTAAATCCGACAACCGCTACGATCTCACCTGCATATGCCTCACGGATTTCCTCGCGCTGGTTGGCATGCATAAGAAGCAAACGCCCGACGCGTTCTTTCACACCCTTTGAAGAGTTATATGCATAGGAACCGGACTCCAGTTTTCCGGAATAGATACGAACATAGGTCAATTTTCCGACATGAGGATCAATCTGGACTTTAAATGCGATACCGGCAAACGGCTCGTTTTTTCCGCGAGAATAGGCAACTTTTTCCCCTGTCCGCGGATGAATTCCCTCAACCGGAGGAAGATCCAGCGGGCTGGGAAGATAATCGACGACGGCATCCAAAACGGGTTGAACCCCTTTGTTGCGAAGACTGGTGCCTGCGTAGATGGGGACGAGTTTATAGGCGATAACTGCTTTCCGAAGTGCAGCTTTGAGCTCTTCAATGGTAGGTTCAGTGCCACCCAGGTATTTCTCAAGCAGCGCATCGTCAGTTTCAGCAATTTTCTCGATCAGTTCGTGACGACTCTGCTCTACCTCTTCCTTCAGGTCTTCTGGGACTTCCGCTTCTTCAAAATGCGCTCCCAGTTCATCGCCGCCCCAAATAAGGGCTTTGCGTGTCAAAAGATCAACAATGCCCTTAAAGGTATTTTCGCGGCCAATGGGAACAACCATAATGGCAGGATTAGCTCCGAGGCGGTCCACAATGGATTTGATAGTCGCGCGGAAATCCGCTCCCAATTTATCCATTTTGTTAATGAAGCACAGTCGGGGAACACGATATTTATCCGCCTGATGCCAAACCGTCTCAGACTGTGACTGAACGCCTTCCTCCGCGTCAAGAACGGTAATACCTCCGTCAAGAACGCGCAGCGACCGCTCAACTTCGGCGGTAAAGTCTACGTGTCCGGGAGTATCGATAATGTTGAAACGATACCCTTTCCAGAACGTCGTCGTAGCTGCAGAAACGATCGTGATACCGCGCTCACGTTCCTGCTCCATCCAGTCCATCTGCGTTGTGCCTTCATCGATGTCACCAATTTTATAGCTGCGACCCGTGTAAAAAAGAATACGCTCTGTGGTTGTCGTTTTTCCGGCGTCAATGTGAGCAATAACGCCAATGTTACGGACTTTGTCCAAGGGGACGTCTCGATTTTCGGTAACTGTTGTTTGCGGATTGGCCATAATAAGAAATAAAAAAAGCTACGCACAAGGCGCGCAGCCATGTTTATCTCCATCATTATACGGGAAATCCATTTCTCTGTCTAGCGCACTGAGTGCTATACTCGAGGTCATGGATTTATCGGCACTGCTTTTTTCCCTTGTGGCAACAATCGGCTTCGGTCTTGTTGCCGTGCTGGTCACCAAAACTTCCAGGAAAATCGGCCCCGTTCCGACACTTTTTCTCTTCCAGGGATTGGGAGTGCCCCTGTTTGCACTACTTCTTCCAATCGCTCCTCCAGCACCTGCGCACGTTAATCTCATTCCCCTCATCATCCTGGGAATAGCTTTCAGTTTCAATTATCTCTTGTTTCTCCACGCGACGAAAATCGGCACCCTTGCTGTCGTTGGTCCCATAGGACAGCTTTATATGGTTTTTACGACGCTCCTTGGCGTTGCGTTCCTTGGCGAGTCATTCGAACTTTCAAAATTCATAAGCATGTCTCTCATTATTATCGGCGTTATCCTTTTAGGACTTAATTTACCGAAGAAAAAGGAAAAAATTTTTACGCTTCTGACAGGAGTACCCCATTCATTTGTTTCCTCCATCGGAACAGGGATTTATCTTTATTTTCTTGCGATTTTTTCACGGTCTATCGGCTGGTTCCTCACCGTGGTAACTATCCGGGTCGCTATAACCATAACAACGTTTTTCATCCTGATCTACAAAAAATATGATTTCTCGCTGTTGAAAACCCAAACACCATGGAAGAGCATTGGTATAGCGGCTGCGCTCGATATCGGCGCATTTTCGCTCTACAACTATACGATCGCGCATTATGAAGTATCGACCGTAACGATAATCACATCACTTCAGGCTGCGGTTATTGTATTGTTCTCCTGGATAGTGTTTAAAGAAAAACTCAATAAACAGCAACTCATTGGACTTGCTATCGCTCTTCTTGGATTGGTGAGTTTGCAAGGTAAGTAGGATTAATATTTGACTGTTGAAGCGTCATCGATAAATCCTGAAAGCCTATCCGTCAAGCCTAATGCATTTTCCTCTTCATCAACAGCGCCTAATAGTTGGTTAAGGGCAGCACCTGTTCTATCCCGTAAATAAGGTTCAAACGTGGATATGACCTCATCAGGGTCGCCTGTCAAAAATCCACGAAGCATAATGCGCCAATCAACATAACGTGCTATAGAAAAAAATGTGTTAAAAAAAGCAACATTGTCTGTACTTTCGTCAGGGCGCAATTCTCCCCTCATCACCAGTTGATCAAACAAACGCATATTGCCTCCCCGCTTCATTATTTCACCTGAGACGAATTCAAATGCCAGTTCATACATCTCACCCGCTGAAAGCATATAGGGAGTTACCCTCATATCGGTAATGACATAATCGCCAGCAAATAACACTCGACGGAATGCACGACGCTCTATTTTTGTATCCTCCATCCGGACACTGTGACCTTCGACAAGTACACCATCAAGCGCGGCTTTCACATGTCTCCTGGTATGTTGATCGTAAGTTTCCGGCAAAATTGGCGGATGCGTAACATTCATCATAGCGCCAACCTCATGGTAGACAACTCTTTTAAGGTATGCATCAGGAAACATAAGGAGTGTTGGGGTAAACGTATATTTCGTGCTATGAAACCACGCTATCTTCTGCAGACTGGTTATTTCACTTAACCCAGCTTGCACTTTCTCATTTTGTAGACGTATCTCCTCTTTCATAAGAGGATGAAGATCTGGCCCTTGCTCAACGGGAATTGGTGCGATAAAAGTATTTTTTTTGTTGGGAATCATCGCCTCTTCGGGCCGCAAGTCTTCGGGGAAGCGCAACCACACCTGCTGATACGCATTCTGCGCTATTGATATAATGCGTTCCTTGGTTCGCTGCATTTCGTATTCTTGTAGATCAGTCATAGAAAAAGCGCACTACCGTGCGCCATGAATATTATAAGCAAAAGCGAATCCTGAATCAATTTGCCCTGTAAAACAACATTTAATTAAAGACTTCCCATCGCCCTTCTGAAATAACGGAGACCTTCTTTCCCTCCACCATCACTGCCGAGTTATCATCAATGGCATAAAACGATTTCGGGTTTTTCTTTGCTAACTTTTTCAAATAGTCCAGCCGGACTTTCGGAAAACCTGGTGAATTGAAATGCGGCCGAATTTCAAAATCAACGAAGCCTAGTCCTTTATCGTCTATGAATTTTTCCGTACGCTCATAGTACAGGATTCCCAAACTTGAAAAAGACACAGTTTTCGCCATAACCATACTACCCGCGCTTATGCCCATATAAACTCGGGTTTTGAGATATTCTCGCATCATATCTGCCAATCCCGATATACGAAGCCATGCCAGAAGATATCGAGCATTCCCGCCTCCAATACCAATAACATCCGCCTGGTCAAATAGTGGCCGCCATACCTGACTGGGCACGTGAGCTATATCAATACTATCAAAAGAACAAAAATTAAGGTTTCTTAACGTATTCATCTCCTGTTCCACCCATTCCCTGTCACCTTTTTCTGGATTCGCTGCGGTTGGGACAAACACTGCGCGACTTTTGGCTGGAGGCTTCCTCAAGAGCTGCAAAAATGCCTTCGTTATTGACGTATTTGTCAGCCCTGCGGACGTCAGAAGGAGTTTCATATTGTTTTATCTTTCCAATTCCACCATTTCAATAATTGTTCCTTGGGATTCCTGGTCGAGACGTAATACACTGCACTTCGCATCACATAGAGCATACATCGATCCACGGTAGCTCCTTCTTTGTCACAAATTCTCCGGTACAACGCTTCTGGATCCTCATCCCTCAATTCGGAAACCGTATATACACCTATGTCAATAAGATCCCGAGCTATACTTTTGCCGACACCCGGAATAACCAAGAGCGGATTCATGCGAAAATTATAGCATTGTTACGAATAAGCCTATCGGAAACATTCAAAAAAGTTTCAACCAGCGTTATACGGCTGAACACGCAGCTTGGGGGCGTTCTTCAAAAGGTATCGGGATAAAATCTTATACGTATCGTAGTCAAACTGATACTCACGGCTTACCGATTCTGAATCTTCACTCACAGAACCCATATAACACCAGTGGGAAATAATATGCGCTGTCTTCCCCTCATACACGGCAACAGATCCGGCAAATGGCCACTGCTTGAGTTTCGTCTTTCCGAATGCTTCGACAAACCGATGATTGTATCGGGCAGACAATTCCTTGCCCATACATGCCCCGTGACAGGTGCCTAGCTGATAGCCAAAACACGTGTTGCTCGTTTTCTCCAGTGTCAATAATTTCTTGCACAACACGTGCTCCGCGGCAAGATCGGAAAGATGTTTTTTGGCCTGCCTCAGCGAACGGAATACCGCAACGATACTGGGAATTTCATCCGGATGAATTGTAGAAACCTCTTTCAGATGAACGATGAAGAAGCCCTTCTTATCTTGGTCTTTAACCGCGATAACGAGTCGCTGCATTTCCCGAAGCTGTCGATTGTAGATAGGCTTCCGCTTCTTGATCAGGTGTGACTCCAACAGGAGCGCGCTTAATTCACCGTCAGTTTTTTCCACTTCCAGAGAACCGATACTATGAAATACCTTCGCTTCTTTCGCATTCGTCGTTGCGTCCGAAAAATGCGATAAAACTCGTTCTTTAAGATTAATACTCTTCCCGATATACAGAGGCGCGCCTTCGACATTATAAAACGTATAAACACCAGGGCTCTCGGGAAGCACATCAATCATTGCCCGGGAAATTGCCCCTGGCAGTGCGGCTGTTTTAGTCACCAGTTTCATGGCTTTTTCAATCTTCTCCGGGGCCACCGATGTATGAATCATTTGAAGAAAATCCCACAGCACCTGTGCATCGCCCATAGCCCGATGCCTGCTTGCACATGTGAAACCGAAGCGCTCGATGATACTGTCGAGGTTATGTCTTCGGTATCGGGTAAAAAGCATTCGTGACAATTTTGCCGTACAGAGCTGACGACTCGTAAATGATTCTTCTTGGCGCCCAAATTCTGATTTAATAAATGAATAATCAAACCGTGCGTTGTGCGCCACAAATACCGCGTCTTTGAAAAAATCACGGATAGTATCTTTCAGTGAATAAAATGTCGGTGCATTCTCAAGCTCACGAGCATGTATGCCTGTAAGCATTGTTATCTCGGGAGGAATACGGACCTGGGGATTTATAAGAGACTCAAAGGAATCAACGAGTTTTCCATTCTCTATACGAAGTATGCCGATCTCAATAATCCGATCGCGGACGGGATTGGTCCCGGTCGTTTCCACGTCAATGATGGCCATCCGCTCAAACATACGACTACCCATCATAAATGAGGAGAAACGAGTTTGCAAAAATTAATTCGTGAAGTTCTGTGTCACCATGATGCCAAACCCTTTTGTAGCAATGATTCCTACACCAACTTTCCGAAAGCGAGCATCAAGAATATTTCGTTTATGACCCGGACTTTCCATGAGCCCCTGGTGCGCCGTCTTTACATCCGGCGCGTATGCAAGATTTTCTCCGGCAACCGAAAATTGAATCCCTCCCTCTTTCAAACGGTCGGCTGCATCATTTCCCTCTGGGGAGTAATGAGAAAAATACCGCCGCTCAAACATGTCCCGGCTATATGCCCGGGCGACAATCACAATTTTGGAATCCATCGTCAATGCAGGCGCGCCTGATTTCGCGCGCTCGGCATTCATCAATTCCAGCATTTCCTTCTCCGCAGCCTCATCAACATATAAATCCGCTGACGCGGGCGAAACCTGAAGCGCCAAAGTCTCTTTTGATCCGGGGTCTATGGTAAAAAATGTCCGAGCTGCTCTTCCTGCCTCCTGAAGTGCTGATTCTATAGGCGCTCCATACTGCTCAACATACTTTGCTAAAACTGACCCTATACGGGAATTTCGTATATCCTCCTTTACCGTTCCGCGGATAGGAAGTGCAAGTATGATAAGAAGTAAAAAAGATACGATGATAAACCCGTTTCCCGCGGACACCAGGGCGCCCATGGATTCAGCCAATTTTGAATTCTTTATTTTTTTGGGAATTTTCGAAACAAATATCTGCAGAAGCTCATTGGCAACTTCCTGAACAAGAAACGCCAGTAAAAGATACGAAAGTACCGCGCTCCACCCTCCAGGAATACCAAATTTGTCTGAAAGAAATCCCGCGACGGGCGCCTGCCATACGATGGCTGCCCAGAGAGCGAGAAGGAACGATACGAAATTCGTAAAAAGCGGAAAAAATCCGGATTCCCACCCAAGGTACGCGTGATAAAGAACAATCACAACTATAGACCAATCGATCCAATTAAACTGCATATCTCCATTGTACGGCACAACGCAATTACCGACAACCGTTTGGGTGGTATAATCGCTTCGATGAAACAAACAATTCAGAATCGAGTTCAGACATTACGGGTCAGAAACCGCATGACACAGGAAGAACTTGCCCGGCATGTTGGCGTTACGCGACAGACAATCATAGCTATAGAAAAAGGCTCATACACTCCTTCGCTCCTCCTGGCTCTTAAAATTTCCAAATTCTTCAAAAAACCCGTAGAATCAATGTTCAGCATATGGAACACATAAAAGAATCCCCATGGGCGGAGGCAATAGTTTCTTTCTTCCTTATCGTATGTCTTGTTGTATTTTTGCGGCCGATGGGCTTGCTTATGCCAGAAACCGCGGAAATGGTTGTCCTCACACTTTTCATTCTCGCCTACTTTGTATTTCTTAGCTTTATTTGGAAGGAAAAGCCAGCTGACGAACGCGATTACGCCCATCAGATGGCTGCAGGACGCGCATCCTTTCTCATCGGCTCCGGCACGCTGACCGTTGGCATTATTTTTCAGGCATTGCAACACAATATTGATCCTTGGCTGATTATCTCCCTTGCTGTCATGATACTCGCGAAAATTCTGATGAGACTCTATGCAAAACTCGTATCCTGATGTAAAGTACTCTTGACATTTCATCAACCACATACTACTCTGAAAGATACCTAGGAGGAACATGAATACAAAACTTGTACTTGGAATCGGACTGATGATTGGTATCGGCGGCTTTTCCTTCTTTCTTTCCCAAAAAGCTCCCAATCAGATGACAAAACCGGCGGAAACCTCAAAAAAAAATGAGGCAGATACCAACCCTGATACCAGCATGGTTACGCCTGCCTCAGATATCCGGTATGTCGCATATTCACAAGCGGCCTTTGAATCAGCAAAAGGGAAAAAACGGGTATACTTCTTTTTCGCGCCCTGGTGTCCGACCTGCGTTCCCGCTGACAAAGAATTTCAGGCAGGCCAGGAAAAAATTCCAGAAGACGTTGTTCTGTTTCGAACCGACTATGACTCATCTCGCGAGTTAAAAAAACGCTATGCGGTTACCTATCAACATACGTATGTATCTGTGGATGACAACGGAGAAGCCGTAAAAAAATGGAACGGTGGCGGCCTCGCAGAACTGATTACCAACACCAGGTAATACTATGACCATACTCCTACTGTTCGCATTCATAGCCGGCATCGTCACCATCCTGTCTCCATGCATACTCCCTATTCTTCCGATCGTACTGTCGGGATCGCTCACGGGCGGCAAAAAGCGACCCCTGGGAATTATTGCGGGATTTGTCCTGAGTTTTACCTTTTTTACCCTTTTTCTTTCCACCATCGTACGAATCACCGGTCTCTCCGCAGATGCGCTGAGACAATTTGCTATTGTAGTCGTATTTACGTTCGGAGCGAGCCTTCTGCTTCCAGCGTTTCAAGTCTGGATGGAAAAACTCTTCTCGGTTTTGGCTGGCGCCGTATCGCCCAAATCCGGAAAAATAATAAACGGGTCTGACTTTTTTGGAGGCGTCATCGTCGGCATCAGTCTTGGTCTTGTTTGGGCCCCGTGTGTCGGGCCGATTCTGGCCTCAGTCATATCGCTCGCGCTGACGGGCAGTGTGACGGCTTCCGCCTTTTTCATCACACTGGCGTATTCTTTAGGCACAGCAATTCCAATGCTCGCAATAACCTATGGAGGGAGAAATCTCATAAACCGGGCACCATGGCTTATCAGCCATACAGCCAAAATCCAAAAAACGTTCGGTCTTCTGATGATCGTTACGGCAATTTCAATGTTTTTTAACATTGACCGGAGATTCCAAACATACATACTTACGACATTCCCCGATTACGGCGTTGGGCTTACAAAAATCGAGGATAACGTATTCGTGAAAAACGCTCTGGAGGCATTGCGAAACAATCCTACAAATCCAGCAGATATGGGCAAGCCCATGAACGAACTGTTGAATGACAGTCTTGGCACCGCACCTGATTTTATCGCTGGCGGTCAGTGGCTCAATTCACCCCCTCTTACCATGAAAGAATTACGTGGCAAGGTCGTCCTGGTTGATTTTTGGACATATACGTGCATAAATTGTATTCGAACACTTCCGTACCTCAGAAATTGGCACGCGAAATACAAAGACAAAGGACTTGTTATAGTTGGTGTCCATACACCCGAATTTGAATTCGAAAAATCCACAACCAACGTTCAGAAAGCCATCAAAGACTTCTCGCTTGAGTATCCGGTGATTCAGGATAATAATTACGCCACATGGAACGCATATAAAAACCGCTACTGGCCAGCCAAATATCTTATCGATAAAAATGGAAAAATCAGGTATACCCATTTTGGTGAAGGCGACTACGACGAAACGGAGTTAATGATCCAAAAACTCCTCGTAGAGACAGGCGCATCTGTAGACGAGCAACTGGATAACCCCCAATATAGAGTATTTTCAAGAACCCCGGAACTCTATCTCGGCTACGACCGGATGGAGCATTTTGCCTCTCCCGAAAAAATTATCCGCAACACAGAGGTACGCTTTAGTACACCGAAAATAATGCCTCCTAATTCTGTGGCATACGGCGGATCATGGATTGTTGGAGGCGAGCGGGCTATACCGGAGAAAGGCTCAACACTCCTGCTTTCTTTTGATGCTTCAGAAGTATTTCTGGTGATGCGGCCCAAACAAGGAACATCAGGCGAAGTATCAGTTTCTCTTGATGGAACGATCGTAAACTCTCAAACCGCTGGAGTCGATGTAACCCAGGGAACGGTCATCGTTGAAAGTGATCGTCTCTATAAACTCATTAAGCTCGACGCTCCGGGGCAACACATTCTTGAGCTCAATTTCCTGGATGCCAATGTTGAAGTTTTCGCATTTACCTTTGGCTGATACGATAGACAGTGCCAGACTTGTCATCCGTAACGAAGAGGTTCCCCTGCGTATCAAATAAAAGATCAACGGGCCTACCAAGTGCGCCATTTCCCTCAAGAAATCCTGCCAAAAACTCGGACTCACTGATCGATCGATACTGGTCGTCCAAATCGAATCGGGCTATTTTATACCCCGTCGGCACTGAACGGTTCCATGAACCATGATATGCGACGAGCAAATCACCACGATACTCGGCAGGCCAACTGTCCGGGATAAATGCCAATCCAAGCGGCGCAGAATGAGCCTGAAAAGTTATATGTGGTGCAACTGTAGTTTCACAGGATTGTTGCCCCTGCGGATCAAACGAATCATCATGCACCCGGTTAAAATAACAATAAGGCCATCCGTAATCTTTACCGTCTTCGACAATATTCACTTCCTCCGGTGGCAAATTGTCACCTAATAAATCACGACCCATATCTGTGGCCCAAAGCGCTTTGGTTACTGGGTGCCAAACAAAAAACACGCTGTTGCGAAGACCCCGCGCATACTCCCGCAATCCCGTCCCATCGGCATTTGCTACCAGCATTTTGGCTCGTCGCCAATCCTTCTCAACACACACGTTACAGGACGATCCGACAGAAATATACAGTCGACCATCAGGACCAAACCCGATGGTTCGGCTGAAATGATTTCCTCCGACCGGAAGATCCACTATTTTTCTTCCGTCAGAAGCTCGCTTTCTTTGGGCATCATAGGAATATGAGATAACCGACCCTGTCTCCGCGATAAATAATCTGCCATCATGAAACGCAAGTCCGTGCGGACGATTCAAGCCTTCAATAACAATTTTCGTTTCATCGGACGCTCCGTCGCCATTTGCATCCGGAAGCGCTACTACTTTTCCTTGAGAGGGAATGCTTACTAATAATGTTCCCGCCGGATCCCATACTAAAACCCGAGGGTTATCCAGATTTTTGGCAAAAATCGAAATGGAAAATCCGCTTGGCAACGTTATGGGCAGTCCGGTTGTGTTCTCTGCTTCTTTTGGCTTCTGCCCGGAAATCAGCTGCGCGATATCCCGAACCGGTGGATTAACTGCCGGTCCCGCCCCACGAAAATTCCGGTAGAGAAACATGCTGCCCCAAAATATACCGGCTATAACAAGAAGTGCCATGATAGATACTATTTTTCTCACCGTAAAAATCGTAACACGACGGTAATAATAATACTCAAAAGTATTGAGGAGGTAAACGGAATATAGAGGGTAAATCCTTCTTTTTGAACAAAAACATCCCCGGGAAGGAGGGGCAACTTTAGCTGCGGCACCACATTGACGAGTATTCCGGAAAGAATAAAAATGAATCCAACCAGAAGAAGTAGGTTACCCATCTACCCTAGTATACGATACCGCTGCAATTATTGGATGACGGTATCAGTACGAAAATCAGGAAACTCTTCGCATTCCAGGTTATGCTCCCCTTTCAGCGATTGGACGTTTTGACCCACTGGTCGGACGAGAGAAAGCGATCCTTCAATGAGTGGGTAGGAAATCGATATAAGCTGCCCGGAACCGGTAGCGGCACGCAGACAACTCTCTAGGCTTTCCAGAACAACGAGTCGTTTTTCACACACCGATTCCTTAGGTATCGAACGGGAGGCAACTTCGTATTTAATATCGTTAATTGATCGCATTGACCCATCGTAACATGCCTTTTGGCGATTCACATACGGCCCAACATATAGGATCCCCGCCACAAGAATAAGAAATCCGATTACTGCTGGTTTCATGAAGCTATTGTACCTCAACGACGTCCAGAGTTCTCCAAAGAATCCGACACGCGTATGTCCGGTACGGTATCCATTTTATTTCGAGTTTTCTAATTTGCTGCTGCGTGGGTTCTTTTTTGAATGAATACAACCTCTGTATGGCACGACGAAGACCAACATCCCCATATGAAAATATGTCTTCACGTCCAAGACTAAACATGAGAAACATTTCTGCCGTCCACGGACCTATCCCCTTTATTGAGGTAAGTCTTTGAATAACCTGATCATCAGGCAATGAGGTAAGTGTCTGTAGCTCTATCTCGTTCTTATATACCTTGACTGCCAGATCTTTAATAAATCCCACCTTGGACCACGATGCGCCGATATCACGAATAGACTGATCGCTAAGACGTACTACCTTTTGTGGAGTAATTTTGCCGCCTATGAAGAGTGATTTAAATCGTCTGAATATGGTTGCGCCTGCTTTTTCGGATAATTGCTGATTGATAATTGCTTCACACAAATCAGCAAAATAATCCGTCGTCATTCGTGGATTCAGAGAACCGGTTGAAGAACCCAGACGACTCAGTGCGGCAAAAAGTATGGGATCTGTTCGTCGGAAGTGAGCTTTAACAACATTCTTCATACTTGAATCGCATAGTAATCCATCATACAATGATGAGCATGCAGATTCTTCTAGTGTACGCTACTAACTCCGGCACGACAATGATGACCGCGCAGGCGGTTGCCGACAAACTTACAGCTGCAGGCCACCAAGTAACGATAAAACAGGTGATGGAAACATCTCCGGATGATATTAAGACGGCACCCGCCGTTGTCCTGGGGTCCCCCAGCTGGGATTTCAACGGTATGGAAGGGATGCCGCATGAAGATTATGTGCCGCTTATTGAAAAACTCAAATCCATGCCGCTTGATGAGAAACCATTTGCTATATTTGGACTCGGAGATTCTTCATATACCCATTTTTGCGGTGCGGTGGATCATCTGGAAGAATTAGTCAAAACCGTAAAGGGGAAACTTGTCACTCCATCGCTTCGTATAGATAAATACTTCTCTGATCAGTCCAAGCACATGGAAGCCATCAATGCATGGGCTGACGTACTTGCTACTCAACTGGGAAAAGCGTAAGGGCTTCCGGAGTCACAAGCTCCAACGGCCGGTCAAGAGCACCGACAATCGCACGGATATCACTTCCCTGTCTGGCTTCAGAATAGAGCCGCCTGCCGAATTCAATTCCCATAAGGCTCGCCAGCATATCGGTATTAAATCCCGGTTCAAAAAATCCTTCATTCGGAGGTTCATATCGGCGATTTCGTATAATCCGATTAATCCACCTGCTTGTTTCCCAATGTTCCCATTTTAGCTCGCCAGTGGTCGCAAACAGTACCCCCTCATCTACCGCCTCGGGTCCAATCGATGCGACAAATTTAGCCAATCGCGGCACCGTGGTTGCCTCCGGCAAACCCAACGCGCGGGCATGGGCATACGTGTACGTCAAAAACGAAAATCCAGCAAAATGCTGTATCTTACTCTCGTCATTGTTACTCTCGCCATCAAACAGATGCGGAATATTCCCTCTATACACCGAAACGTCAAAAATCTCATCCGGCAATGGATGCCGGAGATCATCATAAACGCCAAATGCCGTATACACGTCTCCTACCGTATAAAAGCTGCTATGGAGCGATGCATACGTAAAAAGCGACGCCTGAACGACATCCTCAAGCTTGGCGGACGTATACTTCATTTCTTCATACGCGTGCCCGAGATGTCGCTCATAGCCCTCCCGGAGCGAAACTGATTTTTTTTCGTTCTTCATGGATTGGGCAAAAGCACGAGCATGCGTACGTGATAGGAGCGGATCGTGCATTGCCATATAGCGGAGATATTTCTTTTCACCGAAATCATTGGGATCAATAAATGCAGGGCGCTCCGGATTCCTCGTCTCCAACCAGCCTGGCTGATACGGCTCTGCCACGAATGTATCCCGGACTTCCGGCACACCAACGGCAAAATCCACACCCAGCCGTGCTGCTCCATATACGATAGCGCCTGCCTTCAGATAATGCCAAATCACCTTCATACTATCTCTGCGGGAAATTTTTCTTCCTGGAGAAACGCGCTCTCTGCGGCTCATGGGGAAAGATATGGCAGGAGGAGACTACGTTTACGAATTACCACTTAAAGTGAGCAAATGCACGGTTAGCCTCGGCCATGCGATGAACCGCATCCCGTTTTTTAATCGATTCACCTTGTCCTGCAGCCGCATCAGTAAGTTCTGCAGCAAGTTTTTCGGCGAAACTCTTAAAATCCTTGTTTGATCTTTTCCCAGCGAACTGAATTATCCACCGGATAGCGAGCGCGATCCGACGATCGCCTCTGACCTCGGTAGGAACCTGATATGATGCTCCGCCAACGCGTCGTGAACGGACCTCCATCTTTGGACCAACGCTGTTAATGGCGTTCTCAAAAACTTTCACTGGATCCTCGCCCTTTTCCTTAATGGTCTCAAGCGCGCTATAGACCACGCCTTCTGCAACCCGTTTTTTTCCATCTCTCATAACCCGGTTAATAAAACGCATTAAAAGCCGATTTCCGTATATGGGATCGGCAATTATCACTTGTTTGGTAACTTTCTTTGATCTGCTCATAGACTATTAGTTCGCTGCGGCAGCCGCAGGACCAGTGCTACCGGCTTTCGCACCATATCTGCTGCGCCCTTGCTTTCGCGTTGCAACACCTGATGAATCATATTTCCCACGAACGATATGATATTTCACACCGGGTAGATCAGGGACGCGGCCACCACGTACCAACACAATCGCATGCTCTGTCAATTCATGACCAATACCGGGAATGTACGCCGTCACTTCCTGTTTGTTCGAAAGCCGCACGCGAGCGACCTTGCGCAATGCTGAGTTTGGTTTCTTCGGCGTCATGGTCTTTACGAGAGTAACCACTCCCCGCTTAAACGGTGATGGCAACTGACTCGTCGCCCGGTCCTTGGCATTAAAAAACTTCCGCAGTGCGGTTGCTTTTATTTTCTTCGCCTTACTGTGTCGCCCTTTTCTGATAAGTTGATTTACTGTAGGCATAGTTAGCTTTGAATTTTTGCCCGTTCCGGACCTACCGGAATGAGTCTGCCGATTATAACGTTTTCTTTGAGACCCAGCAACTTATCTTCTTTTGCTGAAAGTGCCGCATCGGTAAGAACGTTGGTGGTTTCCTGGAATGACGCAGCCGAAAGCCATGATTCGGTAAACAAGGATGCGCGCGTTATACCGAGCATGGTAATCTGTGCGGTTGCGGGTTCTCCGCCTTCTGCCAGTACCCGGGCGTTCACTTCCTGGAAGCGCATACGATCAACCAATTCTCCCGGAAGCAGCATCGTATCGCCTGACGTATCGATGCGCACCTTGTCGCTCATTTTTCTGACTATGACCTCGAAATGCTTATCCGAGATCTGAATACCCTGTGATTCATACACACGCTGAATTTCCGTGATAAGATACTTCTGTGTTCCGCGAAGACCCCGAACCAACAGGACTTCTTTTAGATCAAGGTATCCGCTGGCCAACTGATCTCCGGCGGCAACCAACTCACCCTCTTTCACTTTCAATTCACTTGTAAGAGGAATAACGTACTCACGCTCTTCCGGCGGTTTCATCGCGGTATTACGCACACGGACCTGATATCCCTGCTCTGTCTCCGCTACTTCAACTTTTCCTGCAATTTCCGCAATCGGTGAAAGCACGCGTGGCGTTCGAGATTCGAAAAGCTCTTCCACACGGGGCAAGCCTTGAGTAACATCCAGTCCGACGATACCTCCGGCGTGTCTGACACGCATTGTCAACTGTGTTCCGGGCTCTCCGATGGATTGCGCAGCGATAACGCCAACAGGTGTACCAAGCTGCACATGCGCATTCGTTGAGAAATCACGACCGTAACATTTGGCGCACATACCAACCGGCGCCTGACAGCTGATGGGTGACCGGACCATGACTGACTCAACACCATGCTCATCGAGAAGCTTGCCGTTTTCTTCAGTAATCTCTTCTCCTGCCGCGATAAGGACTTTCTTGCTTCCCGGGGCAACCACGTCTACTGCAGCAAATCTGCTGATAACCCGTGAAACGAAAGAGGCCTGACGATCTTCACGTCGTTTCACTTCCCAGCCTTCAGACGTGCCGCAATCCTCCTGGCGGATGATCATGTCATGGGAAACATCGACCAACCGGCGGGTCAGATATCCGGCATCAGCGGTCTTGAGCGCTGAGTCGGTAAGTCCTTTCCGGGATCCACGGGTACTTGTCACGTATTCAAAGATCGAAAGACCTTCACGGTAGTTACTCTTCGTCGGAAGTTCCACGATTTTACCCAACGGATCAACGACCAATCCTTTAATAGCAGAAAGCTGTTTCAACTGATCCTTGGAAGCACGCGCTCCTCCGGAATCGATAATCATCTTCACCGGATTATCTGCTTTCATTCTCTGCCAGGTAACATCGGCAATTCTTTCGGTAACCTCGATCCAGATTTCGTTGGACAAACGCTTCTTTTCTTCAAGCGTAATAAGTCCTTGCTGATAGTTCTGGTCCACTTCCTTTACCTTTTCTTCTGCCTCTTTCACGATCGTTTGCTTTTCTTCGACCATCACGCAATCGAATACTGAGACAGACAGTCCGCCACAAAGGGTTGCTCCCATAAATCCAACATTCTTGATTGCATCAATAATACCAACAACCTCTTCCTTGGAGTAAAAATTCAGCGCCTTCGTGATAATAGCCTTGATTGATGCCGCTTTGACCGGTGTATTCATGAAGCGCAATTCAGAAGGCAATATTTCATTGAACATGACGCGACCAACGGATGTAACAATCCATTCTCCGTTTACCTTCAGTCGGACAGCCGCGCGGAGCGGAAGTTTGCCTGACTGATACGCAAATATCATGTCGTGCTCATCCCCAAAGGAACGCAATGTACTTTCATCGACATCCCCCGAGGCGACTTCAAGCGTGGTGAGATAGTAACATCCAAGTACCATTTCCTTGTTTGGAACAGTAATCGGTGATCCGTCTGCCGGCTTCAAAAGGTTATGTGTCGGAAGCATCAAGTGAACAGCTTCATGCTGACTTTCCTTGGAAAGCGGGATATGAACAGCCATCTGATCTCCGTCAAAATCAGCGTTATATCCGGCACAAACACACGGATGGATACGAATAGCTGCTCCCTCAATAAGAATCGGGTAATATGCCTGAATACCCAACTTGTGAAGCGTCGGTGCGCGGTTAAGAAGCACCGGATGATTTTTGGTAATCTCTTCGAGGATATCAAAAACTTCAGGTGTCCTTCTCTCCAGTACGTTCTTCGCATTCTTCACGTTTGGGGCAATTCCCCGTACGATAAGCTCGCGCAGGACAAAGGGCTTGAACATTTCAAGCGCCATTTCTTTGGGTAAACCGCATTGCGTAAGATTCAGCTCAGGCCCCACAACGATAACGGATCGGCCAGAATAATCAACGCGCTTCCCTAACAGATTCTGACGGAACCGTCCCTGCTTTCCGCGAAGCATGTCAGAAAGTGATCGAAGCGGTGCTATGACAGCGCGTGAACTTGGGCGCTGGGTAACGTCAATCAAGCTATCAACAGCTTCCTGAAGCATGCGCTTTTCATTGCGTAAAATAATCTCCGGCGCACCGAGATCCATAAGATGCTTGAGACGATTATTCCTGTTGATAACGCGGCGGTACAAATCATTCAAGTCACTTGTCGCAAATCGTCCACCAGTCAGCTGGACCATAGGTCGAAGGTCTGGCGGGATTACCGGCAGGTTTGACAGAATCATCCAGGACGGATTAATTACAGCTTTTCGCATGCCGTCAACGACTCTCAACCGCTTCGTTGCTTTGATATGACGCTGACCACTCGTATTCTGAATCTCTTCACGAAGTTCAGCTGCTAGCTTGTCGAGGTCAATTTTCTTTATCACTTCTTCGATGGCTTCGGCACCCATGCCAACCTCAAAACACTCAACTGCGTCGTACTCCAGAAGCCTTAAATACTCATCTTCGGTAAGTGTGTGAAGCGGTTTAATTGCTTTTACAATCGCAACCAGAGAATCCATGATCTCCGTAATCTTCTCTTTCTCTTTTTCCGCCTGATCTTCCATCCCCGTCACTTCCTGACGCTCTTTCAGGGTCAGTTCAGAAACGGCTAGGTCCTTTGCTTCTGCTCCGTTTACCTTCTCTTTCACGGTAGCTTTTTCCCCGACAAATTGATCGTGTTTCTTGGCTTTTTCCTCTTTCAATCGTTTCTCAACGTCTTCAATACGAGCCTCACCGGATTTGACGAGTTTTTCGATAACTTCTTTCTTTTTAGCGTCATCTACTTTTGTCACCAAGTATTGGGCGAAGTAAATAACTTCCTCAAGTGCACGCGGACTGATATCCAAAAGAAGTGACAAACGGGACGGTGCGCCTTTGAAAAACCACACATGTGCTACCGGCGCTACGAGGCCAATATGGCCCATTCTTTCGCGGCGGACCTTGCTTTGTGTTACCTCCACGCCACACTTGTCGCAGACAATACCACGGTACCGGATTCTCTTATACTTTCCGCAATAACATTCCCAATCTTTTGTCGGTCCGAAAATACGCTCGTCAAACAATCCGTCTTTTTCGGGCTTAAGGGTACGATAATTAATCGTCTCCGGCTTGGTGACTTCGCCGTGTGACCAAGCTTTTATGTCTTCCGATGAAGCGAGGGTAATCTTCAATCCGGAAAAATCAACGATATTGGCAAATGATTGTTTTTTATCCATAAATTTTATTAATTAGCGTTTTCCTCCGGTTTCTCCGGTACATCTATGTCTGCTGAGCCTTCCATAACTGCCTCTTGCCCGCTTGCTTTTGCTATCTCTGCCGCCTCTTTTTTCACCGCTTCATCTGCCACTGTCGGAGTCGTCACCACGGGTTTGGCCGTTACCGCTCCCGTAGGAGTAACGCTCAAGCCTAAGGCCTGAAGCTCTTTCACCAATACTTTGAATGATTCTGGTATCGTGGATTCTGGAATATCCGTTCCCTTTACGATGGCTTCAAATGCTTTCGCACGCCCGACGACATCATCTGATTTAATCGTCAGCATCTCCTGAAGGACGTGTGCCGCCCGATGAGCCTCAAGTGCCCAGACTTCCATCTCTCCCAATCTTTGTCCACCCATCTGAGCTTTTCCTCCAAGCGGTTGCTGGGTAACAAGTGAATACGGTCCGGTTGAGCGGGCATGCGTCTTGTCCTCAACCATGTGGATGAGTTTAAGGATATATCCGACTCCGACAACGACCGGTTCTTTGTAGGGTTCGCCCGTTCTGCCGTCGAAAAGTTCGCTCTTTCCAGAAACAGGAACGCCTGCTTCTTTCAGCTTCTCTGTGATACGATCCTCTTTGACGTTTTCAAAAACTGGAAGCGAAATTTTTTCGTTCAATTTCAGCGCAGCCAAGCCTAAATGAGCCTCAAGAAGTTGACCGAGATTCATACGGGACAACACTGACAAAGGTGAAATAATAACATCTACAACGGTACCGTCCGAAAGGTACGGCATGTCACTCTGAGGCACAACTTTGGAAATAACGCCTTTATTTCCGTGGCGCCCTGCAAGCTTATCTCCAACCACAACTTTTCTCATCTGTGCTACTTTCACGATTATCTTTCTATTTGTACCCGGCTCGAGTTCATCACCCTTTTCTTTATCAAGAATTTTTACTTCAATGACTGTGCCCCGCTCGCCATGAGGAACTCTCAGACTGGTATCGCGAACTTCTCGCGCTTTTTCACCGAATATAGCCCGAAGCAATCGCTCTTCTGCGGTAAGCTCTGTCTCGCCTTTGGGTGCAATTTTTCCTACGAGAATGTCATTTGGACTTACCTCAGCGCCGACAACGACGATACCATTCTCATCAAGATTTCGCAGTGCTTCTTCTCCGACATTTGGAATATCTCGGGTTGTTTCTTCGGGTCCAAGCTTCGTATCAACAACGCTTGCTTCATATTCTTCAATATGCACAGAGGTAAGAACGTCTTCTTTTACCAATCGGTCAGAAATAACGATGGCGTCTTCGTAACCCAAACCATCAAAACTCATGTATGCAATCGCCACGTTCGCTCCAAGCGCCAGTTCTCCATCTTCGCTTGCTGGACCTTCAACGAGCACCTGACCTTTTTTCACTTTGTCACCAGTTGCCACCATCACACGCTGGTTATAACACGTAGATTGGGCTGATCGTGAATACTTGGCAAGCGTATAGGTTTGCTCCTGACCGTCATGGCCTTCAAAAACGACTCTTGCTCCATCCGCGTACTTCACGATGCCATCTTCGCGTGCGCGGACAACTCGTCCCATCGTTTGAGAAATTGGCGCCTCCATGCCGGTACCGACAACAGGTGACTGTGGCATAAGCAAAGGAACTGCCTGACACTGCATGTGTGTACCCATAAGGGCACGATTCGCTTCGTCATGTGCCAAGAACGGAATGAGGGAAGCAGGAGCGCCAACGACCTGTCTCGGAACCACGTCAATATACTCAACTACAGATGCATCGGCTTCTAAAAATTCTCCTTTGTATCGTACAGGGATACGCTCATCGACGATATACCCATCCTCATTCACTTCAATTCCTGCATGTGTTATATGCTTATATTGCTCGTCACTTGCGTCAAGATATTCAACTTCCTGGGTAACCCGCATCAAAGTTTTGTCACCCTGGACAACTTTTTCTACTTTCCTGTACGGAGTTTCCAAAAATCCGTATTCATTTATTCTTGTATATAAGGACATGTAGGTAACAAGACCGATATTCGGTCCTTCTGGGCTTCTGACCGGACAAATACGCCCATATTGAGAAGCATTAATGTCACGAATGGAGAATGATGCACGTTCGCGGGAAATTCCACCAGTTCCCATAACAGTCAACCGTCGAAGATTATCGACTTCTGCCAACGGATTTGTTTGATCCAAAATGGTCGAAAGCTGACTGGTGCGGAAAAAGTCGTTAATAGAAGCAATAATCGGACGCGCATTGACCAACTGCATGGGGGTCAAATCCTCTGCTGTCGGGCCAGCAAGGCTCATTTTTTCACGAACGGATCGCTCGAGCCTGAGAAGTCCCACGCGGAAGGCATTGGTCGCCACGAGCTCTCCGACCCGGCGTACTCTACGATTTCCCAAATGGTCAATATCATCAACATCGTCCTTTCCGTTCGAAAGAGCGATAAGCTTTTTGATGCTACCGATTATGTCTTCCTTTGTTAACACCCAATGGTCACGGTCATTAATGACGTCTATGTTCAACTTCTTGTTCATCTTGTATCGCCCGACCCGCTCAAGAGAATACCGTCGGTAATCAAAAAACATTGTCTTAAGAAGTTCTTGGGCGTTATCTAGCACGATTGGCTCACCCGGGCGAAGTTTTCGGTACAACTCAAGGACAGCTTCCGTATGGCTTTTTGTCGGATCCTTTGCCAGCGTCGCTTCGATATATCGATGCTCTTTGTTGATGTCTACTTCGCTGAATGTTGAGAGGATTTCGTCGTTGTCACCCAAGCCGATTGCCCGAAGGAACGTCGTGGCAACAAATTTCCGTCGGCGATCAATCCGCACCATCAAAACATCATTTCGTGTCATGATGAATTCGAGCCAGCTACCGTGCATCGGTCGGATTTCAGCGCTATGAAGGGTTTTTCCCGTGGTAGAGTCGACGGTGCCCGTGAAATAGATACCCGGAGACCGAACCAACTGATTTACGACGCATCGTTCGATACCATTAATAATGAACGTGCCGTTTTCGGTCATTGCGGGAATATCCCCTAAGAAAACTTCTTGAGTAACATGATGTCCCGTTTGTTTATTTACGAGTGTCGCCATGACTTTCAGCGGCATATCAAAAGTCAGTCCTTTTTCAAGAGCTATAGCAGGAGTAAGTCGCGGCCGACCAAAATAGTAATCGCCTAATGAAAGCTCCCAATTTTTTCCGGTAAAGTCTGTGATCGGAGATACTTCAGTAATAAGATCGCGGATGCCCTGCTCCAAGAACCATTGATATGATTCCCGCTGCACCAAGGTAAGATCTAAGGTGGGAAGATCTTTAAAATCTTTTCCCCAATACAATCGTTGTTTTGCAGAGTCTTTTGCCATCTGATAATTCCTTATACTATCAAAAAGAACGACGAAAAGAAGCGAACAATGAGCGTTCGCCTATGTAACTATTGACTTACCTTCAAATTATATAGTGTTTTGGCGCGTTGTCAATACCCACACATTTACCCCTTGCAACACCACTCTGGGAATTGGCTACAATAAAGGTAGGAGGAAAAGTACTATGCTGGAAACATATATGAATTATCTGGTCGTTTTCCTGGCTGCCATCGCCTCGATGGGTATCGGATTTTTTTGGTATTCACCAATGCTTTTCGGAACTCCGTGGATGAAACTCATGGGACATACCCCAAAGAGTCTGGATAAAGCCAAAAAACAAATGGGCATGCTCTATGGACTTTCGTTTGTGGCCACGCTTGTTACGGGAGTAATTCTCACAATGTTTATTAAAACAATTCCAGCGATGACTCTTGCAGAAGGCATGTATCTTTCATTTCTCGTTTGGCTTGGATTTGTAGCCCCAGTTCAGCTTACCGAAGTTCTCTTCGGAGGGAAACAATGGAAGCTTTTCCTTATCAATACCGGCTACCAGTTAACAACGCTCCTGGTGATGGGTGGAATTCTCGCGCTTTGGGCATAAGCTACGTTCGTCGGATAGCGATATAAATATCCTGAGAGTACCCGCCGATTCCGACAAATGTTGCTTGGCCGCCGATAATTGATTCATAGGGTAAACACACTCTGCATCCTTCTTTCTGTGGACATTTAAAGTGCTCCAGTTTACGCGCCAAATGAATTTTGTTGGCAGCTTCCAATACCCTGGCCTCTGACTCTTTTGGATCGGGAAGTGTTACTTCAACCGGCGCATCATCGCGATCCACATACCAATAACTTGCTCCTGAAACGGGTCGGGACTGGCAACGCGAAGTTAAGAGCAAATATATAGGCAACTGAAGAGAATCAGGATCCTCATCAAATTTTCCGGTTTTAAAGTCAATAATATGCACGCTATCTGTTTCCTCTTTATATTCAAGCCAGTCAATTTTTCCGCAGAGAATAATATTACTCTCCTCAGACAGCCAAAAATACGGGAGGTCCTGCCTGAGTTTAATGGCTTTGTTTTTTAATCTCCCCGGATTATCCATTATGCGTTGAATCATACGTGCTCCGCGGGATTTAAATTTCTCTTCCTCTTCAGCACTCGCAAATCCCCCCAGCTTCCCCGCTACCGTGCTCCAGGTCGATTCATACTGCGACAGCAGGGTATCAAATTTTCTTTCCGTAGCCGGAAACTTGGATAATGACTCAATAACTTCATGAACTACCTGACCCAATGCTAACGGCGGCTGCATGAGCATGATTTTATGGCCTGTTTTCGGATCCCGATATATATTTTTTAAAAAATATGCGCGAGGACACTTCAAATAATCACTGATCGATGAGTGAGAAACCCACACCGCGGAAAATTTGTCTTTCACCATAGTCGTAGCGATATAGTACAATATTGCGATGATTACACAAGTCCCCTTTAGCCAAGCAAAAGATATATGGCTCCATGCATGCCACAAGAATGACCTTCCAGTTCCATTTGTTTGTTACGACTGGCACCGGATATGGTATGACGTCTTCCAGGAAGAAGATAATGCATTCGTACTTCACGTTAACGATACCGTTCTTGCCCCTTTCATGAGGAAAGGTCATAAGATTAGCTTTTCTGGAGGAGAGGAAATCGCCGATTATTTGGATGTACTGGGATCGTCTGTAGAAAAACAAACCGCGTGGGTGGAATTACTCTCCTACTTAAAGAGTCTACACATTACCCATATTCATCTAAGAAATATCCCGGAGTCCTCATCCACACTCACATTTTTTTCCCGCCAGCCACACACGACGTTACAAAAAGAGGATACAACGCCAAAAGTAGCGCTTCCTGGGACATGGGATGAATATTTGTCATCGCTCACGCGAAAATATCGCCATGAACTCGAACGAAAACTGCGAAAGTTTGAGCGCGAACATGTAAACGCAATCATCAATGAGAGTAGCGATCCTGTGCGAGACATACATATCTTTCTGACCCTTATGCAGAAAGATTCAGCAAAAGAAAAATTCTTAACTGATCAAATGAAAACATTCTTCGTTAAAATGGTCGGCGCATTTTCCGATCAGACCTCGCTTCTCCTGCTTACCATCGACGGAAAGCCCGCAGCAGGAACACTTTCATTTACCCATGATAAAACCTATTATCTCTACAACTCCGGATTTGACCGATCGTGTTGTCAGAACGCCGGATTTTATCTGAAAGCACAAAGCATTAAACGCGCGATTGAAAAAGGCTTTCAGGAATACAATTTCCTTCAGGGATCTGAGCGGTACAAATACGAACTGGGAGGGAAAGACTTCGGTGTTTACACGGTGGACGCGCGGTTATGATTGTTCGTCTTCACCATGAAGTTCCAGGCTTTTTATGACTGGTAACGCGGGTCCCGCAGCATCCTGCAGTTGACCTACAATTCCCGACACTCCAAGCATGAGATGGCGCACCTGGGATTCCCGCGCTTTCCAGGACTTTTCAAAGACATTCCGTTCTTTCGTAATTTGTTCCAGCATCTGTGCATACGTCTCCATCATTGAGTCCACTTGCTGGACAAACTCATGACTCGTAACGACTGCATAAATGCGCTCTGCATCTGTTTGTCGTCTATCAGAGATAAATTTTTGCCTTGCTGCGTCTTCTATCGCTTTATGTAGAAGCATCGCCAACGGAACAACGAGTTTTGTCGAACAAACCCAAATTCCGTCTTTCAGGCCGATACCGGATTTTATTTCTTCAGGGAGCACATCAGAAACGATAGCCGCAACATTTGCCTTGTCTTTCAACTGATCTTCCTTCAATTTTGCTATCCAGCCGTCCGACCAGGCTTTTGTTCGTTTCGATTCCCATAAAATGGTTCCACAGGTATTTCCGCGCTGTGTTTTCACTACCTGTCGAATATCAGCTCCAAGTACTCCTTTGGCGACAGGCTCGATAAGATCAGTCACCATAATATTTCTGAGTGTAGACTCCAGGTCTAATTCCTGAACTTCGCCCTGAAGTTGCTGCGACCCCTGCGAGGCTTTTCGTTGGGCGTCGTCCAGCGCTTTTTTGAGATCGTCGATTACCTTATCTTTTTCTTTGTCTTTTAGTCGCTGTGACTCCATGACTTCTTCTGCTGTTTTTTCCCGAATTTTTGCTCGTTCCTCGTCCATTTGTCTTTGTATTTCGAGTTTCAAAGTACGCCGTTCCTCATCGAGCTGATTTTTCTGTTTCCTGATTTCTAGCTCCGCGTTCTGGGCAAGCTCAAGTTTCTTTTTATAATCTGCCACTTCTTCATCGTGCTTTCTGCGCTCATCCCCGAGCACTTTTTCTTCTATCTGGTGTATAAGCGCATCCTTAAGCTCGATTTCTGTTTTACAATGCGGGCAAAGAATCGTAGTTTGCATAACGTCGCACCATTATAACACCTCACTATTGAGGATATATCCACGCAACGTTTTTCGTATTTTCCTGTGTTGGGGTATTGTTTTGGAAACAAGAGCCCAGAATTTGGGCCCATGATTGTGCTCTTGTAAGTGACATAATTCGTGCACCACAACATAATCTATCGCTTCCTGTGGGAGATAACTCAACTTAAAATTAAATTGAAGATTTCCCGACCGGCTACAACTGCCCCATAAAGATCGTTGATTTCCAATACGTACATTCCGGTAAGAGAATCGATACAAACCATTAAAAAATTCCAATCGCTCCTTAATTCGCTTTAGAAAACTATTTTTATTCCGCGTGTACGCTTCGTTACTCTGTGGAAGCACCGTCTTTTCTTTCAACTTCTTAATCCGATTATGGTGCAGGAGAATCCATGCCGCCTTTTCTCTCAGAAAATCTTCAACCAAGTGTCTCCCGCCGAACCGAGGAACGGTCACCGTGAGTCCACCGACCATATTCATCGTCATTCGCAGATATCTCGCCCTCGGACTCACGCGAACCTCATAAACAATTTTCTGTGTGCCGAGCACAATTTCATGCAAATCAGAAACGTTTTTTGGCATGTGCTCTATAGTACAATAGTTATATATTCATGACTACTCTCGACACCTCAAAATTACGTCAGGCACTGGAGCGTCATGCAGAGCTTTCAGAAAAAAAGCTTCATGGAACCTATCCCCATGTTACAAAATGGTTCAAGACGCGTGGTTTGCAGGTAAAACATATCCGGCACCAGGCAGGTAAACTTGCTAGTGCCAGTGCGCTTGCTGGCGCTATGTTTCTTTCCAATCCACTTCTCAACCATCTTCCCAAGCAAACGGAAAAGCTTTCCTCCATGCCAGCAGATCAGTTGCAAGATATTTTTCGGGCAAACCTGAACGCGCTTCTGCCGTCTCATCCCAGACCACTAACGCCGGATGAAGAAGACGCCATAGAAAAACTCGTTCACCTGGGCTGGAATATTCCGGTAAAAGCCCGCCTCGACGGTGAACACCTCAATACAACATATGGCTACATCGGCGCGGAACAGCATCTGCCTCGTTACCCAGGCGACACGATGGAACCACAGGATGCATACCGGGAGTCTGGCATAACCCCTGGACGAGGCGCATGGAGCTACTTTGCTCCTTCCAAAGCGCAAATGACACAGGATTTATATGAAAAGGAAAAATACTATGTCGCGGTGCAGACACTCTATCTTCCCGACTGGGAAGAACGACTCTCTCACCTCCGGGAATGGTATAAATACCGAAAGGTAATGGTAATGAATCCAAAAAACGGCAAGGCCATTATCGCAGTCGTTGCTGATGCAGGACCTGCCAAATTTACCGGAAAAAGCTTTGGCGGGTCACCCGAAGTGATGCATTACCTTGAGTCAAAAGACGGCGCCCAAAAAGGGCCAGTCGTAATACTGTTCGTCGACGATCCGAATAATACTATTCCGCTTGGTCCGGTAAAAAAAGAAACGCACACGGCGTTAGCAAAGGAAGCAAAATGAAAAAACTCTTCTATGACCATCTTGTCATTATCGAGGAAGTCGTTGCGTTATTCGACGAACGGAACATTCCGAAAGATGAACAAGCAGAATTGCTCGAAATAATTGATCGCACCATGCATCAAGAAATACTTGCTACGATTTTTGCGAACCTTCCCAGAAAACATCACGAGACATTCCTAATTCACTTCCACACCATTCCGGAGGATAAAAAAATCCTGGAGTTTCTCAAAGAACGAATCACCACAGACATAGAGAAACAAATTCTAAAAACTGCAAATGCGGTGAAGGCAAAGGTGCTCAGGGAAATAACGACGGCCGATCGCTGACTTAGACACTTAGTCGAGCGTGTTTTTAATTCCACATTCTTCAAGCTTCCTGATCCGACCCGTTCATGCCTTCTTTATTCCCATGTCTGCTAATAAAGATTCCGCTGTACCCGCCTGCATAATATGCAAAGGTAAAAAACTTCTCTCTCCTTGTGCTTTAGGGTAGAGAATATCTACCAACTGCCCCCGCCGCCTCCCCCGCCCCCGCCGCCTGAGGATCCTCCAGAAAATCCCGATGAGAATCCACTCGTCGAAGAAACAGGCGTCGCTGCATGTGTTATTCCGGAAGATGCACGATGAAGAGAATCTGCAAATACTAGGGCGTTAAACCTTCCTCCCGAAGAATACCCCTGATACCAATGAGGTGACTTTAGGTGCATCTGAGCAAACCGTGCTATCCAGATTTTTTCAACGCCAAAAGCCACGGCAAACGGAAGCATTTTCTCAAACAAGAGTTGCCTCTCTGCCTGGAACGCAAACTGGCGCTCCTGGCTCGTAATAAATTTTTTTAGGGCTCGTGCGACGTTTGCTGCTGACGCTCCCGAAAGGGTTTTTCTGGGCATATGATAGCCAAATAATAGCACTGAAAGAAACAATAAGAAGTTTCCTGTCATCAATGCAAAGATGCTCCCTGCAGTATAGGCGGTGCGAACAGACTGAGGATTTTTCGGAAAAAACCCCTCGTCAACGACAGCATCATGTAACAGAATTTTCGTCTCCCTGACGACAGTATCAAGGCGAGCTGTTTTTAGTGTTATTTCATTTTTTGATTTAAATATTCCTTCCAGCAGCGTTCTTTCGAACGGCCGTAGTGTGTCTTCACTGGTACCTGATGATACTTTCTTAAGATGAATATCACCCTTTGTTTTTTCCTCTATACGTAGATACCCTCTTCTTGCTAAATCAATAATCGTTGCGGTTATATCGGAATTGTCCGCCCGCTCATCCATAAGCGTTCCTGTTTCTCCAGGACTCAATAGACGACCATGCCTACCTTTCGGAGCGCTAAACCAGGCCGTTGCGACACCGACAGGGACAGAAGGATCTCGTCCGTATTTCCACCAAATAACAGGCAAAATAAGCGGCGCAACGACGTACCACAAAAACGCAGCCACAATAAGTGCTCCTAAGAGGAAAACTCCCTGGGTTGTTTCCCAAAAAGGGATATACTCCTTCGGCTCAATACGTGCAACGAGTCCCTTGGGAAATCCTACAACGATAGTCAAACCTTCATAGGGGGACAATCTGCTTGTCAGATCAACCGCAACCGTCCTTTCGGCGGAATGATACGTCCACGTACACGCCCTTTGTGTGCTCCCGTCAATACCGGTATAACAGGTTACGGCAATATCTTCCTCCGCCACTTCTGCAGGGAGCACAATGCGCGATGAGGCAGATGCTATCGGTACTTCCCATTTATTTCCGGTTATGTTCCAGTAAAACTCGTCATGGTCCGAGAAATATGTGAGTCCTCCGCCAACGAGATAGGAAATATCATATATATGCTCCCCGCGGATAGTGACATCGGGATTTCCTATCTTAAGAGTAATTTCATTGTCTTTCTGACTTTCGGAATAGGCATACGCAGCCCCTTTGTCATCGCTCACGGAAAAATTTGAAAAAGATAGTACGAATTTCTTTCCACTGGAATTCATTTTGAGCACCGGAATCACTCTGAATATTCCATGGCGCTCTTCAGAACCAAAATCATAAAGAATACGCTCCCGGACGGCAACAGCTCCATCACGTTGTATGGTAAACACCGTATCGTACGAAGTGATTTCTTCCGCGCTGACTGGAGATGCGACGATCATCAACGAAGCAAAAAAACCAATAAACCAAATGCTGATTCGTCGCATAGAAAATCGTCTATCGAAGGTATTGTTCTATATTGGCGTTATGTTCTTCGAGCGTTGCTCCGTAGTGCACGCCACCGGTGGGATCATGAAGATAGTACCAATACGGAGATTCTTTCGCATAAATAACCGCCTTAATCGATTCTATGCCGGGGTTAGCTATTGGGTGAGGCGGCAATCCAGGATTTTCATAGGTGTTAAACGGGGATTTCACCTCCTTATCAGCATTCGTCAAAGCCTTTTTCCACCATGACTTCTCAAACGATTGATACCCTAGTGCGTACTGAAGCGTCGCATCTGCTTGAAGCGGCCAATCATTCTGTAGTCGCTTCAGAAGTATTCCTGCAATAACAGGTCTGTCAGCTGCTGACCGCCCTTCACGCTCTACTATCGACGCGAGAACAATCACCTGCTCAAAAGTTAAACCGCTTTTCTTGGAATCTTCACGCATCTGAGGCGTAACTTTCTTATTAAAATTATCTACAAACATCTGCACTATTCCTCCTGCAGTGGCATCTCTGGGTATGAGATACGTGTCCGGAAACATGTACCCTTCCCTGGCGAATTTTAAGAATTCCTGCTCTGGAATATCAAGATCTTTAGAGACTCGTGCAGCAATCTCCTCACTCCTCCAGCCTTCAAGTGTAGTTATCCATTGATCCAGTATCCCATGCGTTAACTCAAGAGCGATCGTTCGGGCATCCATGGATCGGGTGAGCCGAAAATCGCCTGCCTGCAGTTGACGCTCAATTCCTAAAATTTTCACCAGGATAAAAAATCCTGTTGGACTGCGAATAAGATTATCTTCCGCCAGATTGGCAGCAATCATCTTTACCCCGTCGCCGGTGTTGATCGTAAAGTTAACAGGAATCGTATCACTCTCATCGACCGCAGATATACTATCACGCCACCAAAGCCAACCCGTCCACGCACCGACAACGAGCACCAAAAAAACGATAACTAAACGGGAGGCAAATGAGTATGTTTTACTTGATCTCATTGAGCGTGGCCCTTCTGAAGGTCCCTCCTTCACTGTCGTACATATATATCCGACCGCAAACACAGATTACCTTGGAGACTCCCTTTTTTGTGCTTTTTTCCAAAAGCTTCCCACATCCGACACATTTACCTTGTGAGAGCAACCACGCCTGCATTGGGGCTATGATGTTCTTAAACATACGATAAATCCAAACGTAGATAGTATACCATTTTTGCTCAATTAGAGCGTTTTTAGCTTCGTTTTTACATTCAGCCGCTTCCAGTATGTGCCGGGGGGAACACAGGTCACCAAGGTCATGTATGAATCGTCAAATCGTTGCTCAAGAACAGTCACATCGGTAGGCTCCACAACAATCATTTCGTACACTTCATACCGGTATTGAACACCATCATAGGATACTGATATTTCATCGCCCTTATTAAGGGTAGGGAGTAAGGAAAAAATCGATTTATAACTTGTAGGGTTATAGAACTGTGGCAATGTTGAATGACCAAAAACAACTGCTGTTCCAAACTCACCCGGCAACCCCGTTCCCCCATAATGAATAAGACTTTCACTGAGGTCATCGGTGCCGATGAGGACAGTGGCTTCCGCAATTCTTAACTTTGGTATCGAAATCGTATATGAATTTACGGGGGTCACGACATGCTTCTGCGGCATTGCCGGGTACCAAACGTTCGCATTCGTAAAGTCGACAGACTGACCCTGAACCTCCCCGGATGGAACCGTTGCCGATAACGCGACAGGCGAAAGCGGCCCTGCACTTCGTCCGCCGGTTTGCGCTTCAGCGATTGGCGCAATGGTTCGTGAAAATATCTCATCACTGATTGCTGCAAATGAAAGTATAGGCCAGAGCGCCCAAAACAGAAGCAGTCCGCCCAGAGACATGAGAATAAATGATAGTTTACCTCCACGACGCCGCTTACGAATCTGCCTCGGCGGAGCCTTGACGTATCGATACATAGACATAGTCGTTACTGTGCAATCGCGACGCTTACGGAAATATTATTTTTGTTGAGGGGCAAACGGTTTTTAGAGGGACTCAACCGGAAACTAACTTCCATCCCTGCGACACCTGAAAGTGATCTAAGATATGTCTCCGCTTCCTTCAATGTTTTACCTGCCAGCTCTTTGGGCAATCCCGCGCTGTCCAATATCGGTAATGCGATTGTTTTAATATGCGCCTGTGCAGTAATCGTCCCGTCCTTCTGAATTTTTACATTTGAAAGGGTAATGGTCGTATTTGCTTCATCCATTTT
>CAZKLT010000001.1:0-125304 GCA_964553825.1 uncultured Gammaproteobacteria bacterium | reverse complement strand
GAGGAGCAGTAAGCTTCCCTGAACGCTCAAATAATGACCGTATGTCCGCCTGACTGTATGCAGTTCCTGATACGGTAATCGTCAGCTTCCCGTTAAGCTCTGATGCCTCTTGGTCAATTTCCTTATCGAATGTTCGGGCGGTTACCGTCGTTTTTATCGTACCGTCAATAAGCGCCTCTCCACCTCCTACTGAACCAGACAGCTCCTGTTGAGCCTTATCCGTTAACTCCTCCGAAACGGCCGCAATCAGTCCGTCTACATCTGCTCTGCTCACCACGGTTACATCACGACTCGTGCCACCGGTAAAGGCGGTATCGTTTCTTGCTGTGGCTACGCTTGATGAAACTTCAGCGAAGGTAAATTCACTGCCAACCGTCAGGTTTCCTGCCGCACCAATGGCCTGCGCGGTTACTGCTGCATTTGCTTTTCCAAAGGTGATAGAACCGATACTCTCGCTTGCTGACGCTACCTGAACATCGCCGTCCAAGGTAAATTTCAGCGATCCGGACTGAATAACTGTTCCTTTTGAGAATGTTCTAGACGAAAGTGACTTGTTATAGATTGTCACCGTCCCGCGGGCAGGATCGCCTATGCTCTTTTTTCCTTTAACAGGGACGGTCTTTTCCCCATCCATGGATCGTTCCCGTTTTAACCCCGGAATACTTTGCTCTGCTTCATTCACTTCTGTCGTTTCCGGATCAATCGTGATAGTCTGATCCGCTTCGATGGTCTGGGCGATTTCATATACCGTCACCACTGCACGCGGAATTGTCCAGGAAAAGCCCGCCCACACGAGTCCGGCGATAAGAAGAAAGAAAAAAATCCCGACATATTTCTGTTTTGGCGAAGAAAGGAAACCTTTCACTCCTTCCATAACGGACGATCCGACATGACCTAGCTGTCCACCCATACCCGATACCCTCGCAGAAAGTGGCACGCTATGCCCGCTATGGACGCGGGTCGCTTCGGCCGCTACCTGCTCTTCTTCCAATACGTCTGCATCCTTCTTAAAGCCGAGTGACTCCGCGTCCACAACGACAACATTTGCGTCATCCTGCACTTCCTTGTCTACTGCAAAATCTTCCGCGAGTGTTTGCGTAGCCTGGGCGACCTCTCCATCTAGTATCCGTTCTTGTTCACTTTTCATTTCCCGAGGAGATTCTTCGTACTGCGCCTCCAATTCTTCTTCATCTTCATCTCCTTCCTGCTCCCCTTCCGGTGGCGAATCCGCGGGGGCGCTTACTGCTGCGACTGCCTCGACCGTGGATTCATCAATCGCCTCCACTTCTTCTGATTCGGAGGGAGTGATTGCTTCTTTTTTCATCTCACTTGCCCCTGCCAGCGAAATCGAATCGATAATCATGTCTATCGTAACGATTTCAATTTTTGGAAAATGGAGAAAATTCGCCCGGGTTGTCCATGGATGATGCAGAAGTTTGTTTTTTACTTCATCCAATTCTTTATCCTCTGAACCATAAAGAAGGATGCGCGCGGGAAGCACTTCCATTTCCGTAAAACTCTTCAGGCCCTCTTCTACGCCTTTTGCTACATCGGCATGCTTTTCCAGGTCCCGAAGCCCAACCAACGCGCCGATTTTGTAAAGCGAGATTGCGATGGTCTTGGTATTAATACCCAACAAAATCACACTGGGCGGTACGCCCTCGTCGGTCTTAAGCTTAAAAATGATTGACTGATGAAGCGGAACAAATCCTGCCAACTGAAGCTCCAATATTTGTGCAAGTTTTTTTATGTCGGCACGAATTTCTTTCTTGATTTCACCAGTTGGCGTTAAATATACGGCAGGGAGTCCGAGTATGGCTATCGTGAGGTCTGTTCGTCCCGTTTTCTGCTCCATGGCACCCATGAGTCGGTCGACACTCTCGATTCTATCCTCCCATGTGTCTGAGGGAACGGCCAAGTGAGCCGAAGCGATGACGCGGGATGTTCCTCCCTTGACGATATGCCACACAGATACTGCCACCATATGAACATCAAGGTAAAGCGATACGTAAACCGGTTCTTTTTCGTTCTTCTTTCCGAGAAGCGACTGGAATGCATCTGGTATTTTCATAACAAAACGTCGAGATTTTCCTCGTACATCCATACTAACAATCCAGCGTGCGGGAAGCAAGGAAGCGCCTTATGATGTTGTGAGTGTGCCGTAAATTCGCCTGATACCGGCACCGGAAGACTCTTCTTTGATGATTTTGAATTTACCCAAAACGCCAGTTTCCTTCACGTGCGGTCCTCCGCAAAACTCCGCTGAAAAAAATGTCTTCTGGTCACCCACGAAATAAACACTGACACGATCGGGGTATTTCTGACCGAATTCTCGCTGAGCTCCAATCTTTTCTGCATCTTCGCGTACCATTTCCACCCTGGTAACAGACAAATTTTCGAGTATTTTTTCGTTCACCATTTGTTCTACCTGGGTAATCTCTTCTGGCGTAAGCTTCCGGGCAAAATTCACATCAATGCGAAGCCTGTCTGCGGTGATATTGCTCCCCCGCTGTTTAATCGTCGGATCAACCACTTTCTGCAGTGCAGCCAAAAGCAGGTGGTGCGCTGTATGAAGTTTTGTCGTCTGTTCACTCTGATCTGCAAGCCCCCCCTTAAACATGCCTTTGGCCGCGGTACGGGAAAGCTGTTGATGTTTTCTGAATTCTTCTTCAAATTGCATTCGGTCTACGGTTTGACCTTTTTCCGAAGCCATTTCCACGGTCATTTCCCACGGAAACCCATAGGTCTCATAGAGCGTAAAGGCGATATGGCCGTCAAGCAAGGTCACTTTTTCCATTTCAGCCAGGCCTCGTTCCAAGGTCTTGGCAAACCGCATTGCTTCTTCTTCCAGAATAAGCGCAATTTCAGCCGCTTTGGCTACCACTTCGGGATAGCTCTGCTCGTACACGAGCGCTGTGGGTTCCACAAGTCGGCGGATATACGTAAGATCATGAGACAATCCGAGTTTACGCCCATAAAGAAGCGATCGCCGCACGAGTCGACGCAACACATATCCCTGCGTCTTGTTCGACGGCAGAACGCCGTCGCTCATCATCATGACCGCCGCTCTCATGTGATCGGCAATAATTCTCATTGCGCGCGTTTCATCTTCGTGAACCCCATAGGTTCGTCCGGATGTCTTCTCAATAATGTCGATTATCGGCGCAAACATATCAGTCCTGAACACATCGGGATTATCTATCGAAGCCGCAATCTGACGCTCCAATCCTCCACCAAAATCAACGTTTTTCTGGTTTAACTCAACCAGAGAACCGTCTTTTGTCTTTTGGTATTGCATGAAAACGGAATTTGCTATCTCCATAAACCGTCCACAGTCACAGTTGGGATGACAGGGCCCATTGCTCCACTGGGATTTCTCATGTAGTCCTAGATGAACGCCAAAATCAAAAAAAACCTCGCTATCCGGTCCACCGGGTTCACCTGGGGGCATGTTTTGCGGCTCTCCAGACCTACTCCACCAGTTTTTCTTCGCGGGATACATAAATATCCGTTCGCCCACTTTTGCGTCGATTCCCACACCTGCGAAAACCTCTTTCCAGATAGCTACCGCTTCATCATCCTTCTGAACCGAATCGTTCCCTTCAAACACGCTGACATACAGTCGTTTGGGGTCTAAACCGAGTTCCCGTGTTAGGAAAGTAAAAATCCATGGAAGTTGCTCTTTTTTAAAGTAGTCGCCCAGCGACCAATTTCCTAGCATCTCAAAAAACGTCGTGTGCCTGTTGTCTCCAACTTCTTCGATATCCTGCGCACGAAATGATTTTTGACTGTTTACCAATCGTTTGCCGAGCGGATGCACCGCGCCCAGCAAGTAAGGAATAAGCGGCTGCATGCCGCTACTCGTAAAGAGTGTCGTCGGGTCATTCTCAGGAACAATCTTTGCCGACGGGATTTCTTTGTGTCCGTGCGCGACAAAAAAAGCAATATATTTGGCTCTGACATCAGCCGAATTCATATGGGCATTATATCACGGAAGGTCGTCACCGACCGACCTGCGGGGCAAATAAATGGCAATCAGAATAAATACCAGTATGGAGACGGTGAGTCCACCAAAAATAACCCATCCAGGAAAAATCCAAAAAAATGCTCTTGATACAAGTTCGGCCATATCATACGTCCGAACCGGCGTAATCGTAAGCTTGTTGAGCCACATAAGATACAGCACGACAAGCAAAAAAATATACACACGCCTCATGCGCCATCCAATGGCTTCCAGCTTAGAAATAGTAAGTTTTGGTTTTACCAGGCTTGCTGCTAACCGCTCCATGTGCGCCTCCGCTTGATCTTCACCTCGATGCACCATCGAAGAAATAATCGGAGCCAGTAGTCCCGATTCCAAAATTCTCGTCCGACTCTTCAGCATGGTGTAATAACGGAATCTTCGTGATTCGATATAAAGAAAAAAAAGCACGATCAGATAATTCATGATAATAGTCGCATGTGGCGCCTGGGCATTTCCAAATGCGTACGAAAGAATTGCCGCAGTAACAACGATTGACCAATTTGTGGTCACGTCCAGACGGTTTCTCCAATTTGTCTCCCTGTATACTTCTGCGCGGTAATAATGATAAAGATATCCGTGATGATTAGGATCTATATTTTTCATAACCATATCGTTTGTACTATACCGCTAATTCATTCGTCAGACAATGCACGCTTCCGCCGGTAAACTTCAAGTCATAGAGAGGCACGACGATATGGTTGATACCCAATGCTGATATTTTTTCCTCCACGCCCGGTGTGGTGAAATGCGCACACCCCACCAGCACACCTGGAATACCCAGGCTATTTGCAGCAAGTGATCCTGGATTTTCCGGATCACCCATCCCGTCTACCACGTCGATTTCTATAAGAGGTATATGGTGATTACGGCAAAACTGCACTACTTCACTGGCATTTTCAATGGCATCCAGTACTGCCAACACCGCGGCACATCGCCCATTACCGTCTAGCAGAACCGTAAAATTCGTATCCAGGTGGAACGCCCGCGTCTTCACAATACAGACATTTTCAATACCGGCATGGCGTGCCACCTGTGTTACGCCATCCATGTTGTTTCTGTTTAATCCGGCGAACATAATGCGCTCATAGTGCAGAATGGAAAACTCTCCCCCCTCAGCATGTGCATCCTCCGATAATCTCAAAATACGAAAGTCGTGACTCCCGAGGTACTGTCTCATAAATATTGCCTCCTCTTGTCTTCCGCGTTCAGAATAGTTACTGATGACAATGGTACGGTTTCCGATAAATATGAACGAGTCCCGGACAAACACGAAATCATGAATATATTTCTCGGGTGTGTCAAATTCAGAAGGAAACGGAATAATCGTAAGTGGAACTACGTCGGTAAGGGCTCTCACGAGCCGTGCGTGAGCGTCACGCACAATTTCAGGCCGGGGAATATTCTTCTGCGCCATCAACCAGTTATTTTTGTACTGCGGCATTCCTTTACCCCACCAGTCAGAATGAGGCAATTCAGAAATTAGAATATGCATTGGAGAAAAATGAACACTGTTTCTTCATTAAACTCTCGCTTTTTGAAAAAATCAAGAGGAAATACGGGAAAACGTATTATTTTCGCTTCGGTAAATTCTTAAAAAGACGCTTACGCAGCTCTGCGGTCTGTTCTCTTCCCTGTTCCTGCATTTTTTCAATATGCGCAAGTGCGTCATCCAGCTTTGCGCTTGCTGTATGGGTAAGCTCCTCCTTGGTATCGGCGAGTCGCTCGACGACTTCTTCCTTTATTTCCTCTCCCTGCTTCACCAACGCTTCTCCCTTTTTTTCAAATTCGCCGATCTTATCCTGCAAATCATCAAGGATATCTTTTCCTTTTGCTTCTAGGAGTTTTCCTGTCTTTCTCCCTTCCTTCGTCCCCAGGAAAAAAATTATTATTGCACCGATAAGTCCGCCTAAGAAAAAACCAAGAAAAAAACGGAAATCTCCGTGCTTCTGCTCACGATCATTCATTTGCTTCTCCTTTGTGCTTCAGAGAGGTAACGAGAGAAATGCCACTCTTAATACCGTTTATAAATCCGGACATACTCGTAACGCCCTCACTCACCGTACCGGTTACCACCCCGGCATCATCAAGCATTTTATTTGCTTTCTGAACGGAAGAACGAATTTCTTTGAGGATATAATATACCTGCACCCCTAAAATAATTACAAGTATCGTAAGGGCGATACTGATACCAATAATGGTTAATTGTACTGGATCCATGGGCAGATTTTGAACGTGTGATTAGTATAAGGGGAAGCAAGCAGCGTGTCAATGTTATTTATGGCCCACTTCTCGCACCGCTGTAGTTGTTTTCCCGAATCTGCTCGTTGCCGTAACGGTCAGCGTATTAACACCGGGCTCAAGATTTACCTGATCAAAAAATTTTCCGTCTTCGCGCACAAGCACGCTTACCCCGTTTATAGTTACCGTCGCATCGGGATCGGTTCTTCCGAATACCTCGATTTTTTTCTCAGAGACGACTATGCCCGATGTTTCCGGCGATTCGATTACGAGTGTCGGATTTAATCCCAGCGTCCTATACTGAAGTCCGAGATAAATTAAAAACAGGAATGCAAAAAAGGCAACCAAAAGCCCCACGAACCTTCCGGGCGTTAATTGAAAAAACGAACGATTAAGCGGCACGTCCACGCCCTTCGGGAGAAGCGAAGACCGCCCCGGGTCAACGGCCTGACGCCGAAAAAAAGCCAAAACCGTACGGCTATCAAGCCCCAGGAATTCACTATAGTTCTTAACAAAGCCCTTGGCGTAGGAAAGCGAGGGTAATGTTGTGTAATCATCCGACTCAATAGCCGTAAGAAATTTCTCCCGAATTTTTGTCGCTGCTTCTACTTGAGACAAGGTATATCCCCTGCTTACTCGCGCGTTCTTGAGGATGGAACCAACAGTTTTCATGTGCTTGGGGTCTCAGCTGCCTGGGCTTTCGCGGCAAAGTACTGATCTGGATCTTTGACCAGAACGTCCCGAGGCTTACTCCCCTCTGCCGGTCCAATAATTCCCGCCTCTTCCAACTGATCCAAAATTCTTGCGGCGCGCGCATACCCGACGGATAAACGTCGCTGAAGGAGCGAGGCTGACGCCTTGTCATGCTGACAGATAAGCCGGATTGCTTCTTCAAATTTCTGATCCTGTCCGTCCCCACCGGATCCACCGGATCCGCCTCCTTTGCCGATAGTTACGCTTTGGGTCGTCACGGCTTCCGTGTACTCAACAGGCGTATTTTTCTCTTTCAGAAAATCAACAACCTTTGCTACCTCATGCTCAGAGACATACGTTCCCTGAATACGACTCGGCTTGGACTGATCAGCCGGAATATACAGCATGTCGCCGCGTCCAAGCAGTTTTTCCGCTCCCGGCATGTCCAACACAACGCGGGAATCGATCATCGAAGACACATTAAACGCAATTCTTGAAGGCACGTTTGCCTTGATAAGACCGGTGATAACGTCAACGCTTGGTCTCTGAGTAGCCAAAACGAGGTGAATACCCGTCGCACGAGCCATCTGGGCCAGCCGACAAATCGTATCTTCGACTTCAACCGGTGCATAGGCCATAAGATCGGCCAGCTCGTCAATGAAAATGATAATGTATGGCATCGCCTGGAATCCGGACAGCTCATTAAATCCGTCAATATTCCGGACCCCAACTTCCGCAAACTGTTTATATCTTCGTTCCATTTCCGCGGTTGCCCACCGAAGTGCTGAAAGAATTTTATCCGGCTCAACGATGACGGGCGTCAGAAGGTGAGGCACCCCATTGTATCCCGTCAATTCAACACGCTTAGGATCAACCATGATAAAACGAACTTCTGATGGATTTGTCCGGAAAAGGAGCGACGTAATCCAAGCATTTATGAGAACCGATTTCCCGGATCCGGTGGTACCCGCAACAAGAACGTGCGGCATTTTCCCGATGTCTCCGATAACCGGGCTTCCCGATACATCTAGACCCAGCGCCACCGAGAGCTTACTCTTCGACTTGCGCATCACGTCAGACTGGATCATCCGCTTGAGCGTTACGAACTCAAGTCCACGATTAGGTATTTCAATACCAACCAGATTTCTGCCGGGTATAGGCGCTTCTATACGCACTTGCCCAGTGGGTGCAGCCAGCGCAAGGGCAAGATCGCTTGAAAGCGATGTTATTTTGGACACCTTGGTGCCTAATGCAATTTCTATGGCGTACTGAGTTACCGCAGGACCTGAATTTACTTCTGCAACTTTTGCCATAATCCCGAAACTCTCAAGTGTTTTCTCAATAACGGACGCGTTGTGACGTACATCACCGCGGTCTGCTTTGTGACCTGGCCCGTCAGACAAAAGCGTTACCGGCGGGTACTCCCACATAGCCATATCCGGCGCTTTTGCAAGAGTCGTATTATTAATTTTCATCTCTGATGCAGACACTTTTTCGGCGGCGACCGGCGTTTTACTTGGCGGTGGCGGCGGTATCATGGGAGCCTTAACCATCTGTGGCTTATCGTCATCCATGCCCTTAATCTTTAGCTGCGTTTTTGACGTTCCGAAACCGGCAGGCTCTCTGCGACTCAACCCACGCGAAAATGCCTCTGACAGTGAATCCATAACGGTTTGCGCGCCGATAAGGACAAAATTCATTATCTTATCGAGGGATGCATTAAAAAGAATCATGCAACCCACGATAATGAGAGCCAAAAAAAGAAGCACCGCTCCCTCGGTCGAAATACGTATTGCCACTGCACTCCAAAATCCCTCTCCGGTTTCTCCCGCCTGGGTCAATCCCATAAATGCCAAGAGTAAAACGCCCAATCCCAACGGGGTATGTGGTTTGGCGATATCCGATTTTAGCTTAAAAAACAGGAGGGACAATGCAACGAGGAATGGCGGTAAACCATACATAATCCAGCCAACATGGAGTAAGAGCTCTTCACGCAAGCGGGTCAAAAGAAGTCCCTCTCCAAAAAAAGATAAGGTCACGATTCCGGCAAACAGCCAGAGCCATATAGCAGCAATCGTATAAACTGTCTGCTGTTTCAGTTTTAGACCGAAATGACTTCGTTTTCGGTATTTTCGTTTATGGACAGATGCCGCGTGCCGCTTCTTCGACATAAAGTATAGTATAGAAGGATTAAGTCGCAGGTTCAACCTGAATACACATCAAACCTCAACAATAACCGGTACGATAAGAGGCGTTCTCCCTGTTTCTTTCAAAAGAAACCGCTCAAGGTTGTTTTCAACCTGCTTCCTGACGAAACGCCAGTCTATCATCCTGCCTTTTTTTAACCGAAGCGAATCATTTACCACGCGGCGCGCCCCATCAAGAAGTTCACCAGACTGTCGCATATATACAAATCCGCGGGATATGATATCGGGTTCCGCCACAACCCGACCCGTTGATTTTTCCATAGGAACGACAACTACCACAATTCCGTCCGTGGCTATCGTCTGTCGGTCGCGAAGAACAACATCTCCCACATCCCCGATTCCGAGGCCATCAATCATGACATTTTCAAGATTTATCGTTTCCACTACTTTGGGCGGGATTCCACCCGGCTTAAATTCCAACACTTCGCCCTCTTCAGGGATAAGCACATCATGTTTGTCATACCCAAGATCGGCGGCAAGGCGACGGTACTGCATAATGTGTCTGTATGTACCACCTATAGGCATAACATACCGGGGGCCAACTGCCGAAAGCATAAGCATGAGATCCCCCTGGCTTCCATGCCCGGACACGTGGAGATCTTGCATAATATCTGAATATGCTATCCGTGCGCCTCTTCTATAGAGCTGCTCAATAACTGTGTCTATATTGTGTTCACTCCCAGGAATCGGATCTGCCGAAAAGACAACGGTATCTCCGTCTTCCAGCTTCACGAACTTGTGATCATCGTTGGCTATCCGTGACAACGCTGACCCTTCCTGTCCCTGTGCGCCCGCAACGATCAGAAATTGCTTTGTCCGGGGCACACGCCGCAAGTCCCGGTCAAGAATAATTGCTTCCCTGGGAAAGTGCATATATCCGAGCTTAAGTGCCTCTTCGATATTTTGGTCCATACTCCGTCCGAAAATCGCAATTTTCCGTCCGTACTTCAGCGCTATTTCGATCGCCCGCTGAATTCGGGAAATATTACTCGACTGTGTCGTAAAAATAAACTTCCCGCTGGCAAGCGATAACTCCTTCTCAAGCGTCTGTCCTACGATCTGCTCCGATGCGGTAAATCCCGGCCGCTCACTGCCCAGACAATCGGTAAGCATACACAGTACGCCACGTTTCCCCGTCTGGGTAATTTTATCCAGCTCAGACAATTTTCCGTCCAACGGATCGAAATCGAACTTAAAATCGCTTCCGTGATAAAAAATACCTATCGGTGTCTCGATTATGAGATTGGCTGCGTCCGGAACCGAATGCGTAACCCGGGCAAAGGATACGATAAATGGTCCTATACGAAGAACCTGGTCAAACTTTACCGGTGTTACTTTTACTTTTGGCAGCCGTTCGCGCAATTTAATATTGGCAAATGCTGAAGTAAGCGTTGTTCCCCACATGGGAACTTTTCCTAATTTCGGATATATATGCGCAATACCACCGATATGGTCGTCATGACCATGCGTAAACACGAGTCCTCTGATTTTATCCTTTTTACTTTCGAGATACCGCACGTCGGGAAGTACAAGATCTACACCAAACATCTCCGGATCAGGAAAACCGATACCACAATCGACGATGAGAATATCCCGCAAGTCACCGTCATACCGATACTCATAAACAAACATGTTTTTCGTGACGTTTCCCGTGCCACCCAGGGGGATAAGGCGGATTGATTCTTTTCCGCTTTGGGATGAGCCAGTAAATATCTGGCCTTTTTGTTTTATACGTTTTAAAAATGGGTTAATAGCTTTCAATAAACTCCTTTATATTAGATTCATCAATTTTCACTGCTTTTGTTTTTCCCTCTACGATCATGCGTGCAACTTTCCGACAAACACTGTTTATGCCCCGCTCAAGACTACGAATACCTGCATCAAATCCGAGTGGACGCACCAATTTGGGCCACACTGCTTCGTCGATCGTCAAATTTTCACTTGTCAAGCCAGATTCACGCATAAGCTCCGGCAATACGTAATCCTTGGCAATTTTTGTCTTTTCCTCATCCGTATATGAAGGCATCTGAATAGGCTCAAGACGATCCAATACCGCAGTGGCTATATGTGTCGTATTATTGGCCGTCGCAATAAACAGAACTTCTGACAAATTGAACGGATAATCAAGGTAATGATCGGTGAACGCTGCGTTTTGCTCGGGATCCAAAAGCTCAACCAACACACCCATGATATCTCCCCGGGCATGCTCGGCCACACGGTCAATTTCATCCAAAAGAATAACCGGATTTCGTGATCCCGCAAATCGCATTCCCTTGAGAATAAGGCCAATTTCCGCGTCCGGCCTGACCCTCGACTGGCCGCGCAATTCAAGCGCGTCACTCATTCCTCCGAAAGGAATACGGACAAACCGTCGGCCCATCGCCTGGGCTATGGATTTGGCGAGTGTCGTTTTTCCGGTACCCACCAGTCCCACAAGACACAGAATAGGCGCCCGGCGTGCAAGCATTGCGTGAGATAATTTAGCATCCGCTCCGACATCAGCTGATCGGGCTTTCCCCTGCTCTTCGGCCAACCATCGATCAGAATTAAGTTTCAGTACGGCAAGATATTCAAGAATACGCTCTTTCACCGGCTGTAAGCCATAGTGATTTTTTTCAAGCATTTCCTTTGCCCGACCCAATTCCAACTCATCTTTCGTCCGCATGTTCCAGGGAAGGTGAACGATCCAGTCGATATATCGCAGCATCTGCTCTATATGTACTCTCGCTGTGATATCACTCTCAAGCCTCTGAGCTTCTTCCAGGCTACCCAAAACACGCGACTCGAGATCCGGCGGGAGTTTTGCATCCGCAATTTTCGTGCGAAGCATGTTAACATCATCCGTCAATTTGGACATATATCCATCATACCTTACTTAGAAGAACGAAGAAAATATCTCAGATGATGAGACGACTAAAATCGTCTTCGTCCGCGGTCGAAGGGACGCCTGCCGCCACCCGGGGCGCCTTCACGGCGCTCACGGGGCGGTGCCTTTTTTGCGTCCTCTCCGAAAAGCATGGAGAGGTTCACCCGTCGCTGTTCATCAATTTCCATGACTCGGACTTTCACTTTCTGTCCGAGACTCACCACATCTTCTGGCTTGCTGACATATTCTGTCGACATCTGTGAAACATGCACCATGCCTTCTTTTCCGGGCAATATCTCAACAAACGCTCCGAACGGGAGTATCCGTTTCACTTCGCCCTCAAATTCTTCACCAACCTGCACATCGCGGGTAAGACCGGTCACCCAATCAACCGCTTTCTTGACGGCAGTGTCGTCCATTCCTGAAATAACGACTGATCCGTCATCGTCGACGTCGACTGTTGTCGTCGTCGATGCCATGATATTGCGGATCATCTTCCCTCCGGGACCGATGACTTCGCCAATTTTCTCGGTCGGAATCTTCACCACCTGCACCTTGGGTGCATATTGTGACAATGATGCACGGGATGATGGGATGACTGAAAGCATTTTCTCAAGAATCTTCATCCGTGCCTCCCGAGCTCGAACGAACGTTTCCTTCATCATTTCATCCGTCAGTCCGTCAATCTTGACATCCAGCTGAATGGCGGTTATGCCATTTTTCGTTCCGGCCACTTTAAAATCCATATCCCCGGCAAAATCCTCGATACCCAAAATATCCGTCAGAAGGACATACTTCTTCGGTCCGGTCATAAGTCCGATCGAAATACCGGCAACAGGCTCCCGAATAGGAACACCGGCGTCCATAAGCGCAAGCGTCGAACCACAAGTAGAAGCCATTGAGGTCGACCCATTGCTGGACATCACTTCGCTTACCAATCGGATGGTATAAGGAAATTCTGTTTCTGACGGTATAACCGCCAAAAGTGCACGCTCCGCTAACGCACCGTGCCCGATTTCGCGCCGATTCGGTGTACCGACTCTTCCCGTTTCACCCACCGAATACGGAGGCATGCTGTAGTGATGGATGTATCGCTTTGATTCTTCACCGGCAGGACTCTCAATGAGCTGTTCCAGTGACGGTGTTCCAAGCGTTGCAACAGTCAAAACCTGTGTTTGTCCACGTTTAAACATCGCACTTCCATGTGTGCGGGGTAAAATCCCAACCGCTGCTTCCAATGAACGAATTTCATCGACTTTCCGACCGTCAAAACGTTTTCCTTCCTCAAGGATATTTTCCCGTACTTTCTTCTTAAATAATCCGTCAAGCGCTTCTTCGACCGCTTTAACGGTATATTCCGTGCCATATGCTTCTGCGATTACTTTGGCCAACTCCGCAACCTCAGTACCGCCAAATTCTTTTTCCGCTTTCTTTGCAAATGCAAGCTCCATTTCCTTCTTGTAGTCCTTGACGATCTTCTCTTTCAGCTCATCGGCGGCCGCATGCTCCGGCGCAACCTCTTTCGTTTTGCCAACTTCCGCAACAAGATCCTCTATAAGTTTAATAATCTTTCCGTTGGCTTCCTTGGCGACCAGGATGGATTCATAGGTCACGTCATCTGACGTCTCACAGAAACCACCTTCAAGCATGAGAACTTTTTCTTTTGTCGAAGAAACGACAAAATCAAAATCACTCATTTCCTGCTCCGAAATCGTCGGATTGACGACATATGAGCCGCCATCTCCATTGGCATTTTTTACGTATCCCATGCGAACCGCTGCCACCGGACCTTTCCAGGGAATGGATGATATGGCCAACGCTGCTGATGTCGCCACCAATCCGAGCACATCCGGATCATTGACTCCGTCAACAGACAGAACAGTGATAATCACCTGTACGTCATGTTTGTATGTCTTGGGGAACAACGGGCGGATTGACCGATCAATAACACGTCCAGCCAAAACCGCATCATCAGTGGGTCTTCCTTCACGTTTCACCCATCGGGATCCCTTAATGCGTCCGCCGGCATACAGCCGTTCCACGTATTCCACAGATAACGGGAAATAATCCAATGTCGTTTCCTTTGAAGACGCTACGGCTGTTGCCAATACCATGGTGTCCCCATAACGGGCAAGCACGGCGGCATTTGCCTGCTCTGCAAATCGGCCAACTTCCAGCGTCAGCGTTCGTCCACTTAATTCAAGTGACTTCGTCACCAGGGATTGTTTTTTCATATTGTTCGTTCTTGGGATATGTGAGGTGAAGTGGGATCACGTGAATTCTTGATTCGTCAAAAATTCATGACATCACACTTCTTCCTCGGCCCAAGCTCCTTTCTTAGAACCGTTTGTATTTACTTACCTAAGCCTAATTTCTGGGTTATGCCCTTGTATCGTTTCGTGTCTTTCTTTTCCAGATAGTTAAGAAGACGTCGTCTTTTGCTGACAATCCCCAGAAGCCCTCTTCGTGAGTGATTATCCGCAGGATTCGTCTTCAGATGTGAAACCAGTTTTTCAATACGTTTGGTAAGTAGTGCGACTTGGACCTCGGGACTCCCCGTGTCTCCATCTTTCACCTGATATTGGGAGATCACTTCTTTTTTCTCTTCACTGGGTGCGGCGAGCATTGCTTCCACAACTTTCGACGTTTTGGCGGCCTTCGTCGTCTTTGCAGGCTTTGTGGCTTTTGCAGCTTTCGCTGATTTTTTTACTTCCGTTTCTTTTACCGAGGCTTTTTTTGTCGTTTTAGCTTTTGCCATATCTATTGAAAAAGGAGCGCTGTTCTGCTCCGATTATTCGTATTTTACAGCATTCTGAGGAAATGTACAAGACGACATTTGGTTATGAGAGGTGCGAACTCTTAAATATTTTCGGCTTGAGCCAGTCAGGAGGAGCTTTTGTTTTTGATGCATCTACGGCGGACGGCGGCTGCGCACCGACGGAAGACTGCGCACGAACTTCTGGTTTCACCGGCATGTCCACGGGCGTTTCCTGTACGGGCTGTGGCACAATTTCCTCTTTAACGACCGTACGGGTGAAACGTTTACCGCCGGCATTTAATGCCGCAGCTGCCAATGCAAATGCGCCAGCGCCTACATTCGGATTCTGAAAATTATTGGTTGCCCCATACACCGCATTTAAAAGATTCGTCGCGATATCTTCAGTTATGGGAGCGGCAATTCCGTCAAGAAGCGTGTAAACAATTTCAGCTGTTGACGATGCCCCAGCATCGATCATATTGGTGTGTCCGTAATGTGCGTTGTTCGGATGACGGTCGAGATTCACCACGGGTTTCGTCGCATACATATCCTTATCATCGTCAAACAGTTTTTTCAGACCGCCGAGATGAATGGTGTCCACAGTAAAAATAAGCTGAGCATTGCTTCCGGCATACGCGTAATGCACTTTGTCGGGCGAAAACACATCAAATCCAACCCGCGGCTCAATAACCAAATTAAATTTGTTGCCCTCGATGTTATAGCTTACCTTCTCAATGGAGCCATCAACATAATCAAGAGAAATGACAAAATTTTTCTTTCCGAGTGTCGTTATGAATTTATTGGCACCTACGAAACTGGAATGTTCCACGATCATAGGGTCCGGACACGCAATGGTAACCCGTTTACCCATGTTCGCCAACGCCAAATAAAGCGCAAGCGCGCTTCCCACACTATCAGCCGTGGGTCGCTCATGGGTAACAATGAGGATATCCTGGGACTTATCCAGAAGCTCCTTCACCTTTTGTATGTCATTCGCAAAGTCCATAAGTTAGCCTGTAGTGACGGCAATTATACCATCATTTACCTCAAACGCAACTTCGCGGTCCAGGAGAATTCCGCACTCCGTCCCCTCTTCCACTTTGGTCACTTCTTCTTTACCTTTTCGGATCGATTTGATCTTAGCACGACCGATTTCAACTTCAGCGCGGACTATTTTCACCATATCCCCGCGGGCAAGACGTCCTGACTGAACCTTTGTGCCGGCGATACGTGACTTTTCATACGGAAACTGGGCAATGATAAGTCCTGTCCCGAGTTCCCGTTCGGAAGTCAGTACTTCCTTAATGCCGCTTACCACTTCCGTCAATTCATCAATAAGCTCATAAATTATGTTATAGGTTCTATGGACCACCTTTTCTGTCTGGGCGAGTTTCGCCACATTCGCCGGACACTTTACGGCAAATCCAATGACAAACGCCTTAGAGCCTCGCGCCAGAAGCACATCCGCCTCGCTAATGTCACCGACGCTGCTACTGACTACCCGAATCCGGTCAGGCAGGGCAGCGACGATTGCCTCGAGTGATCCTGCCGTATCAGCCTTCAAAACGATGTTGAGCTTTTCTTTTTCCTGTTCGGCTACCGGTTTAAGCCAATCAGGAAGGCCCATAAGTGCACCGGCATCCGGCTTCACTTCGGTTCCCGCTTCAACAACCGGTTTCTGAGGCACATCTTTGAGAATGCCACCGACTGACGGGAGGGTTGTAAACCCTAGCACTTCCACCGGACGAGCCGGCAATGCTTCGACAACACCTTTTCCGTGCTCATCAAACATTGCCCGCACCCGGGCCACCTGCCGTGCATCTTCAAAAATATTCATCCCTCCTCGAAGCATTCCATTTTTCACGACGATAGAAGCGACCAGTCCCTTTCCTTTATCTACTCTCGTTTCTATCACAATCGCTTCAAAAGGACCGTTGGCATCCGCCTGAAGCTCCTTCATCTGTGCGACAAGAAGAATAAGCTCCAGAAGTTCTTTTATGCCCGTTTTTGCTTTTGCAGATACAAGCGCAATGGGCACATCTCCTCCGAATCCCTCCACCTGAACCCCTTCACGGGCTAAATCCTTTTTTACGCGTTCAGCATTGGCACCGGGAAGATCAATTTTATTCACCACCACAATAAGACTTACTCCGGCGCTTTTTATCTGCGCGATAGATTCTTGTGTTTGCGGTTTCACGCTATCATCCGCCGCAACGACAAGAAGGACGATGTCAGCCACTGTAGCGCCCCGGGACCGCATTTTTGCGAAAGCCTCATGACCGGGAGTATCAATGAAGGTAATCGGCTTTCCATCAACGACAATCTGATACGCACCTATATGTTGGGTGATGCCCCCGTGCTCGCGGGAGGCGACGTCTGCCTGGCGAATGGTATCAAGGAGAGAGGTTTTTCCGTGATCAACGTGCCCGAGAACCGCAACGATTGGCGGCCGAGTCTGCAAAGAAGACTGTTTTTCCTGCTTGTTCATTGCTTATAATAAAAAACTCCCCACGTTTCATACGCTATTCCTGTTTCCCGGAATCTTGCGGAGAAGTTACATTCTGTTGCGACGGATCGGTTGGCTGGGACACTGCGGGTGGCGCTTGAGGCGCTTCTGAGGCTGCCTGCACTTCAGGTGCTTCATTCGTGCCCGCTGTCTGCGGCTGATCTTCAACCACTTCCGGCTTAACCACTGCCTTTCCTTGAATATCAATTTTCCAGCCCGTCAGCTTGGCTGCCAAACGGACATTCTGACCATCCCGGCCGATAGCCAAAGACAACTGATCTTCAGGCACGAGCACCGTTGCTGATTTCTTCTCGTTATCAAGAATGACTTCGACATCTTTGGCTGGAGCCAGTGCTGCCGTTATAAATTGTTTGGCATCTTCGCTGTATTGGATGATATCTACTTTTTCACTTCCGCCAAGTTCACTGATAACGCCCTGGACGCGAACGCCCTTCTGTCCCACACAGGAACCAACCGGATCCACACCGCTCTGCGTTGAGTGGACGGCAATCTTTGTCCTGCCGCCGGCCTCACGCGCTATAATCTTGAGTTCAACTGCGCCCTGTGCCACTTCAGGAACTTCTCGTCGGAACAATCCCTCGACGAGACCCTTGTGCGCACGGGACACGATAATTTCATTACCACGGGTGGTCTCTCGAATTCCTTCGATATAGAACGTCAGCCGCTGGTTGAGGTGATACCGCTCGCCCTGACTCTGCTCAGATACCGGCATAACCGCCTGTGTCCTGCCGATATCAACAACCACATTGGGTCCGTCAAATCGCAGTACCATGCCGGGAACAATATTACCTACTTTTGTTTCGTAATCCGCCAGAACTGCCTGCTTTTCCGCCTCACGGATACGCTGAAGAATTACCTGTTTGGCCGTCTGGGCAGCAATGCGGCCAAATCCTGGAGGGGTTATATCTTTCCCTTCTTTGAAGATTTTTGCCTCGCCCGTATCCGGATTCAATTCAACGGACAGCTGCTCGAGCTCATCCATGCCGTAATCTTTTCGATATGCAGCCAGTATTGCTGCCTTGATAGTTTCCAAAACGATGGTCGGGTCAATTCCCCGCTCGGTGGCAACCTGATTTAACGCTAAGCTGAATTCACTTCTGACTGTTGCTGGCATACGTTTTTTTCCTTTACTTAATAAAAAAGGTGGGGTCTGCTCCCACCTCATCTCCCTCTATTCTTATGCCTATTATAGCATGAACGACGTTTGAGTCAACTTTGCTCCAATTCTTCGAGAATCTCTTTTTGACGCTTTGTAAGATGAGTCGGGACCTTGAGCGTGACCCGAACATATTGATCTCCCCGCGCGCCTCCGCGCACACTGGGCACACCTTTCCCTCGCAAACGTATGAGGGTACCGGGTTGCGTACCAGGTTGCACCCGAATTTTGACCGGATCATCAATAGTGGGAACCTCAATAACCGCGCCAAGTGCAGCCTGACTAAACGTAATTTCCTGCTCAGTCACCAGATCGTTTCCCTCCCGCTTAAATTTCTTATCCGGACGCACTTCAATAATGACATCGAACTCATCGAACCGGATACGTGAACCTGTATCAACTCCTGCAGGTATCTTGATCGTTTTTTTTGTGCTACCCTGCCCTGCAGCTCCACGCGGTAGATGAATCTCACGGGACGCACCCTTCACGGCGTCCATGAATTCGATGGTCAGCTGGTATGCCTCACGTGGCCTTCCGCCACCGCGTCCGAATCCTCCGCCAAATCCGCCTCCAAAAAACTGTTCGAAAATATCAAAGGGATCGGAAAAATCAACGCCGTCAAACGGACTTCCGCCATTGCCTCCGCTCTGATAATAATAGGTAAACGGCCCCTGCCTGAATCCTCCACCCCCATACGGACCACCGTGCGCCCCTGCGCCACCCATACCCGGCTGGAACGCCTGATGGCCAAACTGATCATAGGTCGACCGCTTTTTGGCATCTGAAAGCACTTCGTACGCCTCATTAATTTCCTTAAATTTCTCGTGGGCGTCTGCGCTCTTGTTGCGATCCGGGTGCCACTCCAGAGCAAGCTTTCGATATGCTTTTTTTAACTCATCGGAGGAAGCGGTCTTTGCGACCCCCAATACGTCATAGTAATCACGTTTTGTTGCCATACTCTCCACTCAATAGGCGCGCTTTCGCGCGCCCATTTTCGCAAATGACCAACGGTATATCAGCTGACGACTTCCCCTTCTTCGACTTTTTTATCGTCTTTTTTGTCGTCTTTTTTCTCCTCAGCATTCTGGCTTCCGGAACCTGCCTGAGCCCCTGCATCAGCTGGCGGTTGTCCCTGCTGGTAGGCCGCGGCACCAACTTTTTGGACGGCATCCGATAGTTCGCTTGTTTTCTTTTCGAGATCTTCTTTCGAACCGGAATCTAGGATGTCTTTGAGCGCTTTTACCTTGTCTTCAACATCCTTTTTGTCCTCCGGCTTTGCCTTGTCACCTGCGTCTTTCAGCGTCTTCTCTGCAACATAGAGCAAATTATCCGCTTTATTTCTTGCTTCAATTTTCTCCTTTTTCTCGGCATCAGCTGCGGCGTTGGCTTCCGCCTCTTTCTTCATTTTTTCTACTTCCTCTTTTGACAGACCGGTAGACCCCGTAATTTTAATATTGGCGGTCTTTCCGCTGGCCTTATCTTTAGCGGTAACGTTCAAAATGCCCGAGGCATCGATATCAAAGGTCACCTCCACCTGCGGTACTCCACGAGGTGCTGCAGGGATGCCTGACAAGATAAACCGACCCAGGGATTTATTATCAGCGGCCATAGGCCGCTCTCCCTGCAGAACATTAATTTCCACCGATGTCTGATTATCAGCGGCAGTCGAAAAAATTTCAGACTTACTTGTGGGTACCGTGGTATTCCGGGAGATAAGCGGTGTTGAAACACCGCCAAGCGTTTCCACGCCCAGTGTGAGCGGCGTAACGTCCAGCAATACCACATCTTTTACGTCTCCGGACAGAACGCCTGCCTGAACGGCGGCGCCTACAGCGACCACCTCATCGGGGTTTACCGACGCGTTGGGGTCCTTGCCGAAGAATTTCTTCACCGACTCAATAACTTTCGGCATACGGGTCATGCCGCCGACCAGCACCACTTCATTGACATCCGAAACGCTCACTTTGGCATCTGCCAGACATTTCTTTACCGGCTCAATCGTCCGCTCGATAAGACCTTCAACTAACCCCTCGAGCTTTGCCCGGGTCAGCTTCGTAACCAAATGAACGGGACCATCTTTTCCCTGGGTGATAAAGGGGAGGTTAATCTCCGCTTCCATGGAAGACGAAAGCTCGATTTTGGCCTTTTCCGCGGAATCACGCAGTCGCTGCAGCGCTTGTGGATCTTTTCGCAGGTCTACACCATGTTCTTTTTTAAACTCATCAGCAAGATAATCCAAAATTGCCTTGTCAAAATCATCGCCCCCTAGGTGTGTATCACCATTGGTAGCTTTCACCTGATACACTCCGTCACCCAACTCAAGGATGGAAATGTCAAAAGTTCCACCTCCCAGGTCATACACTGCGATGGTGTGGGCATTTTTCTTATCGAGCCCGTATGCGAGAGCCGCAGCTGTCGGCTCGTTGAGAATGCGCATAACCTCAAGTCCCGCAATCTCTCCGGCCTGTTTTGTGGCTTGTCTCTGGCTGTCGTCAAAATAGGCTGGCACGGTAATAACCGCTTGTTTTACCGGCTCTCCCAAATACTTTTCGGCATCAGCCTTAATTTTTGCCAATACTTTGGCGGAAATCTCCTGCGGGGTAAACTCTTTTCCTTCTACTTCAACGACCGCCATATCATTTTTCCCGGATTTGATGGCATAAGGAAGCAATTTAATATCCGTTTGCACGGATGGATCGCTCAACTTTCGGCCGACGAGTCGTTTAACAGAGTAAATCGTCGACTTTGGATTCATCACCATTTGCCGCTTGGCCACATCACCCACAATGTTCTTGATCGGATCGACAACAGAAGGGATGACATTTCTTCCCTCAGCTGAATGAATAACTTTGGGAGATCCTCCCTCCATAACGGCGACACACGAATTGGTTGTACCCAGATCAATACCGATAATTTTTGCCATATATCCTCCTTTAATGTTTAAGTAGCACGTTTTCCAACTTTTACTTGGGCTACTCTCAAAATTTTACCGTGCAACCGGTAACCCGGGAGCACTTCTTCAACAACCTCGTTGTCCGGTCCGACAACGACCTCGATGCATTCCATCTCATGCGGATCAAATGGACGGCCAACTACGGCTATCTGTTCTACCCCGTGTTCTGCGAGCACTGCGTTATATTCCTTAATTGCCAACTCCAACCCGGCGTCATGGATATGTTCACGCACCTTACGGAAGGTATCTGCCACAGGAAGGAGGCGGGACAGAATTCGTTCTGCCGCAAATTTGCGTGCCTCCTGCACCTCACCCTGCGTACGCTTTTCCAGATTCTGATAATCCGCAAGCGCCCGAAGATATTTGTTTTTCCATTCTTCCGCTTCTCCGTTGACGTTTTCGGTTGGCGCATCGACTTTTTGATTATTTTGGTCGTTTGTCTTCTTCATGGTATGTGTATTTACCAAGCACTTGCAAATTCATCGATAAGTCCGCCCATGTAGCGCACGACGGGCACGATTTGCTGATAATTCAGACGTGATGGTCCCACGACGCCAATAGCTCCCGACACGTGTGGCGTTACAAATTTCGTATAAATGAATCCGCACTGGTCAAGACTCCCTTTTGACCCGAACTCTTCACCGAGCACGATATGAAATGGCGCACTCTGTCCTTCCAAAATTCTCCACCAAAAATCAAACTGATCAAGTGTTTCAAACAGTTGATGCGTCAATTCGTAATCGTAAAACTCGGGCATATCCAGAATGTTTGCCGCACCCGCATAATACAGGTCACCTTCTTTGGTCGCGGAAATTGCAAGCGTTTTGGTGTTCTCTGCCAACGTCTTGGTCGCTTCGCGAAGCAATTTATCGACTTCCTGACGGTAATCCCAGATTTTTTCCTTTACGGAAACCTCTTCGGTGACCGACATGTCTCTGGGCTTCATGAGTTCATCCACATAGTACTTCATGGCAATCGGTGTGGGACTGCGACCTGCAGACGTATGGGGCTGATGAAGGAGCTTCATCTCGGTAAGTCTGACCATTTCATTTCTGATCGTTGCTGGAGAGACGCCAAGGTTATGTTTTTTGTCGAGTGTTTCGCTTCCGACAGGCTCAGCCGTCGAGATATATTCCTCAATAATTGCCTTGAGAATCTGAATTTGTCGTGGTGTGAGATCCTTCACTTGGTCGTCCATATACAATCTCCTAACTAGGCAAGATTAGCAATAATATACATTGAGTGCTAACACCTGTCAACCCCTTCATCTTACACTTGCGATTTTTATATATATACGACCATAATGGATGTACGGATGAAAAAACTGTTCCTTTTTGTTTCTATTGGACTTATGCTCCTTGCCATTCCTGCTACGGTCTTTTTGGTAGGGAAAAATCAGGAAGTTCGCAAAAAGGCAGCCCCTGCCTCAACAATCACCCTGGCACCGACGGCGCTTACGAAAAAGGTTGGCGACACGTTTACCCTTGAGGTGAAACTGGATACTGCCTCCAACCAAGTTGGCGTCGTCCAAATCCGCATTGTCTACGATCCCGCCAAACTGCAGGGCCTGGACATCACCAACGGACCACTTGCACCAAGCATCCGCGTGTCCGGAAAAATCGATCCCGTCGGCAAAGCCTCCATCACCGTCAGTGCCAAAAGCACCGCAGAACCGATTACCGGAGCTGGCACGGTCGCAGTCTTGACCATGAAAGTTATCGATTCTTCCGCATCGCCCGTATCAGTACGGTTTGCTCCCGCACCGGAAACCTTCGCAAACGCCATAGGAGAAGGAGAAAACAACGTTCTTATCGGCACAACGCCATCAAATATCACGCTTCTGCGCGCAGACGGAACACAGGAAACCGCTACAACATCCGTTACGCCACCGCCATCAGTCACCATAACAACGACGCCCACAGGCACACCTTCAGGTAGCCTCACACCTACCCTTACACCCACGCTCGCCGCCACCGGTAGTGCTGAGGCAACGCCATCCTCCATAACGATTGATACGATAGCCGAAAACGAACAGGTGCTAACCGATAAACCAACCTTCAGCGGGACAGCACCTCCCGGTTCTACCGTCACGCTGACTATTTATTCCGAACCGAAAACCGTCGTTGTTACCGTAGATGAAAATGGCAACTGGACATATACGCCGGATGAGGCGCTTGAACCGGGGCCACACACCGTGGTTGCAGTAGCATCCGATCCGACAACCGGAGAAACACAAACAACTACAGTCCCATTCGTGGTCGATGCGTCAGGAAGCGGCATCCCGGTCTCCGGAAGCGTCGATATGACGATCATGCTTATCGTGGTCGGCGTGATATTTTTACTCTCTGGTGCATTGATACCGGTATTTATAAAATAATTCTATGGCAAATATATTTGTCAGGCAGACATCGTTTAAAGCAACCCAAATCGTATCCCTTGTCGCCCTTCTTGTATTCATGCCCCTGCTGATTCTGGGTACCCGCGAAGTTGTCACGGTTATCACGCGCGCCTCAGGGAAACCCGCCAATATCTCGGTAAACGCGCAGCTGAAGCTGGAACAACTTGATCTTTCTTTCTATCATGCCTTTTCGCAGGGAGGAGAAGAAAGTACGGATATGATCGCGCCGGTGGTCGACGATATCCGTGCGCTTAATCCCAAAATTATACGCCTCGATCACTTATATGATCATCACGATGTCGTAGGACGGGACGGAAGCGGTCTTACGTTCAACTGGTCAAAACTTGATGCCGCAGTGGATACCATCCTCGCGACGGGAGCCAAGCCGCTTCTGGCGTTATCGTATATGCCCTCGGTTATCGCCAAGGATGGCATCATTATAAATCCGCCCAACAACTGGGATGAATGGTCTCTTGTCGTACAGCGTACTATTGAACACTATAGCGGTCGGAACGGGAAAAACTTAAGCGGCGTATATTACGAAGTATGGAACGAGCCGGATTTGGCACAATTCGGATCATGGAAATATAGCGGAGAAAAAAGCTATGTTACACTCTATCGGTATGCGGCGGCGGGCGCGGGGCGCGCGCAGAATGTCAACACATTTTATCTCGGCGGCCCTTCAACAACAGGCCTGTACAAGAATTGGATACTGGCGCTCATCGGCAGCGGCAACAGGATTGATTTTCTTTCCTGGCACACCTATCAACGGGATCCCGCTCGATACGCGAAGGATCAGGAAGATCTCATTTCATGGCTTCTCCCCTATCCGAAATTTACGCTTATCCCGACACTCATAACGGAATTCGGAATCACGGGAGACAAATCAACCCAATATGGCACGGCATACGCGGCAGCGCACGCGGCAGCGGTCATTCGTCAGTTTATAAGTGGCGGACCGACGTATGCCTTCTCTTTCCAACCCAAAGACGGACCCAACCAGGAAGACGGAAGCGGCTGGGGGCTCATCACACACGAAAATAACGGCAAAAGGAAAAAGCCACGCTACTTCGTGTATCCATTTATCGATTCCATGGCAGGACAGCGTGTGTCACTCTCCGGTGAAGGCACCTGGGTCACTGGCTTTGCTTCAACCCGAGACAATGTCCTTCGTGTCCTCCTCGTCAATTTTGACACCCGCGGCACTCGCTCGGAGAAGGTCCCGGTATCCATAGACGGCCTTACTCCGGGCACATACACCTATCGCCAACGGTTTTTCCAGGGAACGGATGTCACGCTTACCGAACAGGTCACCGAAACATCGCTGAAGAAAGAAATATTTATGCCTGCATCAAGTATCGTTATCCTGGAGATTACGCGAAAAGGCTAGGAAAGTTTATCCTGAATTCCGCCGTTTACTACCTCATTTGCGGGCTCAAGCACGATCATCTTTCCGCTACCAACACGCCGCAGAAGCGCGAAGACTGATAGAACCTCATTAATATTAAACAGCCATGCCAAAGCAAAATACATGACAAGCCCGGCAGATCCGGCAAAACCCGTCAGCAATATAAGCCCGACTGTCCGCGTGGTGTCAAATACAAGCTGGTCGAAAACCTTAAGCGGTACATAAATAGCTATTCCTGCCAATAGCGATGCAAGCGCCATCTTCACAGGCGACCCCAAGAGTTCCCATCGTGGAAACCAACCAACCCGCCGGTCCAAGAGTACAAACAGCAAAACTGCGTTTACGATGCTGGCTATTGACGTCGACAGGCCCAGGGCCCATACGGGAAGGTGTAAATATTGAATGAATACGATGCTTAAAACCGTATTTATGGTTATCGCAATGACGCTCACAATGACCGGTGTCTTCGTATCGTAAAGCGCATAAAATCCACGCGCCAATATGTGCACGAGTGACTGCGCAAATAAGGAGATACTGAACGCAGACAGGGTCATACCCGTCAGTACGGTCGCCTCCCAATCAAATCTCGATGCACCGAATACTAATCGGACAATAGGAATACGCAGCACAATAAAAAGCACTGACGCGGGAAGCACAAAGAAAAGTATCTGATGTATCGCGCGGATGACTGTTCTTTTGAACTGATCCATATCCTCTTTCACGGTAGCCGCCGAAAGCGTCGGGAGAGCGGCCTGTGCAACACTGGCACCAAAAAGTCCAACAGGAAGTTGTTGCAAATGCTGGGCAAAGCTGAAAATAGTAACCATACGCGCACCCAGGAGGCTCGCCAAAATGAGATCCACAGTAAGGTCAATTTGAGACACTGCCAAGCCTAATGTCCGAGGACCGATAAGACGACCTACCTCACGCACTCCTTTATCTTTCAGATCGATTGCCGGCTCATGCCGATATCCGATCCGAAGCAAAAGCGGCAGCTGGATTGACATGAACAACACGGCGCCAATCCCCACGCCAATAACCGCACCGTACAGGCCCCACGCGGGAGAAAACGCAAGGATACCGATAATTATCCCGACGTTGTAAATCACAGGCGCAACTGCGGGCACCAAGAACAACTTATGAGACTGCAAAACACCCGTAAAGAAATTTCCGATAAGAAGCGGCGTCACCTGAAAGATAATCATAAAACGGGTGAACTGGACCATTTGGGCTATCTGGTCATCACTAAACCCCGGAGCCAACAGGGAGGAAAGCTCTTTTGTCCAAATGAGAAGCGGAATTGCCAGAAGGAAAAGAAAAATAAGAGTCAGATTAATAAGAATAGCTGTCATCCGCCATCCTTTTTGGGCTTCACCGTGCGTGAGATACTTCGTGAACACCGGAATAAAAGCGCTCGTAAGAGCGCCCATAATGAGGAGTTCAAAGATTAAATTGGGAATTCGGAATGCGGCAAAATAGACACCCAATTCATCCGGAACAAATCTCGCCGACAGAAGCCGATCGCGGACGAGACCCATCACCCTTGAGGCAAATACCATGGAAACAAGAATGGTTGCCGCGGAGCCCACCGATAGTTGTCTTCGCGAAAAAAAATCCCACACGCGATTCATTTCACCTATTATAACGCACCGATTTACCCATGGATACAGCATGTTTCCCGCCATTTACCTATTTTGATTCAGCACGATCTATGATATACTTCGATCCTATGCCAGTTATTGCACAGGCCGCAAAGAAGCTACGACACGACCGGAAACGGACACGCCAGACAATGGCCGCCCGTACTGACCTTCGGGATATCATCAAGTCGATGCGCAAAACGCCGACCGCCAAAACGCTTTCAAGCGCATTCAGCGCACTGGATAAAGCTGCCAAACGGAATATCATCCACAAAAACAAAGCTGCCCGCCTGAAGGCAAACCTCGCCAAGCTCATAGCCAAAAAGTAATCCGCTTCAAACTCCCCGATACCCCTTTGCGCCTACTCTTGGTATACTGGATTCGTGGGTGAACCACAGTATTATTCGGATACCAGTTATCCATTTTTTGCAGTGGGAAAAGAGACACTATGCCTGCCGATATCACCATAAATTTATTAGGCGAATCCGAGATGGAGCACACGCCGGCCGGCCGGATCGTAAGCTGGGCGATGACCTACGGCAGGTATATTATGATTGGTACCGAAATTGTGGTGCTACTTGCCTTTATTTCCCGGTTTAGCTTGGACCGCAAGCTCACCGATCTAAAAGAAGATGTTGCCCAAAAACAAGATATCATCACGGCAAACAGCGATTTTGAAACCGACATTCGCACGCTTCAGGACAAGTTGGCGAAAGTAAAGAAACTCACAGAAGAACCGACACCCATGTTTGACGTGTTGCCCCTTTTCCAAACGCTGCTTCCGAACGGAACCTATATCTCATCTATGAACGTAACGAGAGATCTGTTAACCGTTGAGGCGGTTTCAGGTTCCACCGGCTCCTTCGCCCAGTTTATTGCAAACCTGAAGGGCACAAAAACCGTAACAAATATCATTATCGGAGACATATCAAGAGATCCGCTTTTGGGAATTCAATTTGTCTTTACGGCGCAAATACCAAAACCGGTCGCAAAGAAATAACTATGCCATACAACTACAAGACAGAGCTGGAACGGTACAGACGATACTATCAGTCTTTAGAGCCGATCCTGTCCAAACCAAAAAATCAGACATACACAACGATTATTTTTTCGTTCCTCACCGTATCGCTGTTTGGCTGGTATGCCATCAGACCGACAATCACAACGATTCTCTATTTAAGACGGGAAATCAAAGATAAAACCGAACTCAGTAAAAAAATGGAAGACAAAATTGCCGCACTTATTCTTGCCCAGGCCGGATATCAACAGCTCGAGTCGTTTATTCCAAACATCGATGATGCCATGCCGCCGAACCCTGAGGCAATCGGACTCATACTGCAACTGCGTAATCTCGCCAATGAAAGTGAAGCGCTCATCTCAGGCGTTCAACTCCCGACGGTTCCCCTGCTTGCCAATGATGCGACCAGGAGTGCTGATAAAACATCAGGGCAGCAAACATTTGATTTCACGCTCGCCATTCAAGGCGAGTATCCGGCTATCCAAAGATTTCTTGAGGGTCTTCGCGCCATGAGAAGAATCGTTTCTATTGAGGGCATGTCCGTGCAGCCCATGCGGGCAAGCCGTGCTTCTGGCTCAGACAGTGCACAGGCAAGCACCCGACAGCTACAACTCACCATGAAGCTCAAATCGTACTATCTTATCAGTAAATAATCTATGGACAACGATCGGGACTTACTGCTTATTTCCATTTTTACCTTCATGACGGTTTCACTTTGGATTGTCTTTGAACTCATCAAGACAGTAAAAACAACAACCGTCTCGGCAACAACACAACAAATCGTGGTGCCCCTCAATCCTGAATTCGACATCGATACCCTTACAAATATTACAAACAAACGGGTGTATTAACCCACAAAACTTGCCAATGATTTCTGTACGTCATATAAACGAAAAAGCAGTCTCATGAATACGCCGGCAAAAATGCCTATGATTATCGGCCTTCTTATGGTCGTGCTTGTCGTGGGCACAATTATCTTTGCAGTCGAACGATCCCTGCGGGCCCCATCAAATGCTTCCGGCTCACAAGAACCAAAACAGGTAGAAATTACCAACATCGGCGACTCTGCCTTTACGGTCTCCTGGACGACGGATAGCAAGGCGACAGGTACAGTACTTGTCACTTCCGCCGGGAAAACCAACAGAATTTACTATGACGAACGCGATACCGCAGGCAAACTCGGCAGTTACATTTCTCACAGTATCACTGTTCGCGATGCGCAGCCAAATACCCTGTATACATTCAAAATCCTCTCAAACGGCCGACAATATCAAAACAAGGACAAACCGTATGAACTTACTACGCCCGGATTACTCCCGGCAAATACTAATGGATTGGAGCCTGCATACGGCACCATATTAAACTCCGCAGACGCACCTGCTGACGATACGCTGGTATATCTCACCGTTGCAGGCGGGCAAAAGCTGTCGGCTTTAACCAAGCCATCAGGCATATGGCTTATCCCGCTCAATCAGCTGCGCACGGAAGACCTGACAACGTTTCTCCCGATCGTAGAACGCATGGAAGAGACAATCTTCGTTAAACATCCGGATGGAGATATCACGGCCCAAACCGATACGCTCAACGACTCGCCTGTTCCCGACATGAAAGCTGCCGGTACATATGATTTCCGCCGACAAAACGCCAAAACAACAGCCTCCAACACTTTGGCGTTACGCCCCGCCACTCCGGCGCTCCCTATCGTGACCACGGCCCCGCCCTTGCCGGTGGGAGGTGCTGTATTGGGCGAATCAACCCCAAAAACACTGGGTGTGACCCTGGCCACACCTGCGCAAAACGCATCGCTTGCCACTGCCCTTCCGCTCATTTCAGGAACCGGTGTCGCAGATAAATTCGTCAGCATAACAATCGGGATCACCAATCCCATGAGCGGATCGACCCGCGTGAAATCAGATGGGACATGGAGCTATACGCCACCCAAACCGCTGGCAGCAGGAAAACAAAGCGTCACGATTACGACCGTCGATAAAAACAATAAACCCGTCGCCCTCACGCATACCTTCGAGGTATTCAAAAGCGGCACTCAGGTTCTGGGAGACGCCACGCCATCGGCGACACTCGCAATTACGCAAACACCAACCCCAACCACGATACTGGCTGCGACTGATTCACCTACACCGACTGCGGCGGAACCCACGTCGACGCTTGCCGGTCAGGAAATACCAATTAGTGGAAACGAACTGCCCATGCTTATGCTCCTGATGATTGGTATTGGTTTATTTATTGGCGGTACCGCCGCGCTTCTGTGGTAATTACGGTTTCTGAAGGGCGTCTTTTATAAATGTGTGAACTTCCCTCCATCCCTCTTTGGGGATGAGCACATATCTTCCGTACAGATACGATGCCGGGTTATACAGAAGCTCGTCTATGGAAATTTTCTCTATCCGCTCATCTGGAATTCCAGCGATTAATTTCGCGACCGTCAAAAGCTGAGCAATGTTCATATCCGTATCAGTTGCCCGATCTATGACATCCTGCAATTTTCCTGCACGCTCCACCGTAAACCACCTTGTCGGGTGAACGACCGTGTCTTTTATGGCAATCAGTACATCCTGCTGCCTTCTGGACCGTGCAAAATCACTCCCCTCTGCGCCTTCAGCATGTCTGCTTCTCACATATTTGAGTGCACGTTCCCCATCCATGTGCTGCATCCCTGCATCGAAATGAATAGTCTCATAGACACACCTATTCGTCGGGTCGCCGGGACAAGTATCCTTTTCCTTCCCGGCGATCGGATAATCATTGTCGGTAAAGGCAGACGAGACATTCACGTTTATGCCGCCCAGCAGATCGATAATTTCCTTAAATCCGGAAAAGTCGAGAAGCAGACTGTAATGAATCGGCACTCCCACGACATCTTCCGCGATTACTTTGGCCAGAAGCAGTCCGCCGCCCTCTTTTTTCTCTTCTCCATAGTGATAGGCACTGTTTACTTTGTCCTTAAGCGTATCTGACCAGATATCACGGGGGATAGAGATAAACGCCGCAGACTTCTGATCCTGATCCAGGGATACGACCATCATCGTGTCGGTCAGATCTGCACCCTCATGGTCTCCGCCTCCGACACCTAGCAAAAGAATATTGGTCCTGTCGCTTGTGGATTTCAGCTCTTCACCGTCATCAACGATAAGTCGGGCTGCAAGCGACGGTGTCAGACCCGTGGTACGCATAAACCGCAGACAGGTAACGATGCCGTACGAAAGAAGAATCGCGAGACCGATTACGACGGCCCACACGAACGCAATTCCAATCCCGGGTAAACTCCTGCGCTTTGGTCTTACTTCCATATAATGTTATGAGATTACCTGACCGGCGACCATAAGGAGCCTAAAAAAAGTACGGGCATCAAGGCTTGCCGCTCCTGGCAATACCCCGTCAATATGCGGCATCGAAACGAATGAAACAACGTTTTGATCCGTCACGCTTCCCCCATATATAACAAGGGGCGCATGCGTACTGGCTTGTATCTGGCCGCATACACCATTGGCGTTGTCAGGAGTGTCTGCTTTACCGGTCCCAATAGCCCATACGGGCTCGTACGCCACAACATCAACCCCAGCGGGAACAACAGTTTGGGCATCAGGAACACAATAGATTACATGAAGATCCGCGGCTTTCGCTTTGCCTACTTTCTGTGCAAGCTCATCATCAGTTTCGCGCTGATGATGGCGGCGTTCAGAATGCCCGATTATTACCCATTGGGCAAACTCACCCACTTGCCGTGCACTCACTTCTCCGGTATATGCGCCATCATCGTAGGCTGACACATCTTGGGCTCCCAAACCAAGCGGAAGCTTGGTATTTTTGAGGGCATCATTCAGTGAGGCCAATGCGGTAAACGGGGCGCAAATTACAGCGGTTAAACCGGTTGGGAATTGTTTTCCGGCAAACTCACGGTGAAAAAGGCTTACCCATTCTATCGCCTCATGTGCCGTTTTATTGCTTTTCCAGTTACCGGCGATGAAGAGAGATTTCATTGTGATAGTATTATATGTTATGACGAAATCGGTTCTCAATGACTTAAATCCTCATCAGCGCAAAGCAGCCGAAAAAACAGAAGGACCTGTTCTCATACTGGCTGGTGCAGGATCGGGCAAAACTCGTGTACTTACGTACCGGGTTGTCCATCTCATCAGTGAGAAACACGTAAACCCTCACCGGATTCTCATGCTTACCTTTACGAATAAGGCGGCAGGAGAAATGAAGGCACGTATCGGATCCCTTCTCAAATCACGTGATCTCCCCTTTGCGGGAACGTTCCATGCCCTCTGTGTCCAAATATTACGGCGCGACGGAGTTACCCTCGGACTGTCACCCAATTTTGTTATCTATGACGACCAGGATCAAACCGAAGCCGTCAAGGAAGTGATGAAAACGCTTGACTTGTCAACAAAAAACTATAACCCCGGCGCTATCCGACACACGATATCCCAAGCAAAAAACGAACTTATCAGTCCAACGGAGTACGCGCAGTTTGCCCGTGGGTATTTTCAGGAGGCAGCCGCCCGTGTCTACCTGGGGTACCAGCAGCTGCTCACAAAAAACGGCGCGATGGATTTTGACGATTTACTTGCCAAAACGGTAATCCTTTTTCAGAAAAACCCGGAAATTCTCGGCAAATATCAGGAAACGTATGAATATGTTCTGGTAGATGAATATCAGGATACAAACCGGGCACAATACCTTATCACGAAGCTCATTTCAGCCAGACATCGCAATATCTGCGTGGTAGGAGATGCCTCCCAAAGCATCTATCGGTGGCGCGGGGCGGATTTCCGCAATATCGTAAATTTCAAGAACGACTATCCCGATGCCCAGGAGTTTCACCTGGAACAAAACTATCGTTCGACTCAAAATATCCTGGATGCAGCACACGGAGTCATCTCAAAAAATACGTCTCATCCCATCTTAAAGCTGTGGACCGACAAAAGTAAGGGGGATCAGATTACGCTGTATGAGGCTCGTACCGAGCATGACGAAGCCAATTTCCTCACCCAGATTATCCTGCAAGCTTCCCGTCCGTTTCATGATTTTGCGGTTCTCTACCGGACGAACGCGCAATCACGCGTCATCGAAGAGGCGTTTCTTCATGCCGGCATTCCCTACGTGCTTATCGGCGGCACCCGATTTTATGAACGGAAGGAAATCAAAGACGTGCTTGCATATCTTCGTGTCATCGCAAACCCCAAAGACTCTATCTCCCTCAGACGTATTGAAAAACTGGGAAAAGGCCGACTCGAAAAATTCAAAAACTATCTCACCGAACTGAACGAATCACGTAAGCTGGTTGAACTTTCCACTCTTGAACTTCTTGATCAGACACTCGCCCGAACTCAGTATCTGGAACTCTATGACGCCAATGTTGAGGAAGAGGCTTACCGATTGGAAAACATCAAGGAACTGCGTTCCGTCGCCACCGAATTTCCGCAAATCAATGCATTTCTTGAAACGGTCGCCCTCGTCGAGCAGGAATATGAGCCGACAACAGTGAAGTTACGCGAAAAAAATCGAGACGCAGTAACCCTCATGACGCTCCATGCTGCCAAAGGACTTGAATTTCCTATCGTTTCCATAGTGGGCATGGAAGAAGGCCTCTTTCCGCACAGCAGAACGCTTGCTGACAAAGAAGAACTGGAAGAGGAACGCCGACTTTGCTATGTCGGTATAACACGAGCCAAGGAACGGCTCTATCTTACATACGCAAATAAACGACTTTTCTTTGGTACCAGAACACAAAACATGATTTCGCGCTTTATTGCGGATATCCCCGGAGATACGCTTGCGCTCAATGTGTCACTCAATTCATCGCGTCCTTTCCAGGACGACGACTTTTTATTATAAGAATTTTAGAAAAGCGAGCTTATCGCCACCACCAATGTCCCCGCAACGACGAGGACGCAGAGGGACATCTCTATAAGGAGAAAAATTCGTGCAATACCACGTACGTGTGGGAACGAAAAAAACGGAAAAAGACGGCTGTCAATCGGCAACCAATCAATAGGCTTATCCATGGCGCTCATACTCTTTCTTATCCGTCTCTTTTGCATTAATTTCCATTGTATCACAGGCCAAAACTCCCAATACCCCTGCGCCTGGGCAACACTGATCACTCCAATCATACATAAAGCCCCACAGACGGAAAAACTGCTTCTTTCCGTGCGACCGATCAAATAATACCATCGGCGTTCTTGCTATAATAAACGGATGAATCAGGAGAAAATAATCCCGCCCCATCCGCTGCAGTCACCTGCGTGGGGAGAATTCCGTACGAGAATGGGCATTCATACTGCAACACAGGACGACTGGCTTGTCACTTTTCATCGTATTCCTCATACTCCTTGGACCATCGGCTACTTTCCGAAAGGACCCATGCCAACGAAAACGATGGTCAGCCAGCTACAACAATTAGGACGCCAGAAAAACGCGGTGTTTATACAGCTCGAACCCAATATACCGGCATCCCAAAAAACAAAAATATCCCAACTGGACGGGATAAAACCTTCACACCATCCTTTGTTTACACAATTCACGTTCGTCCTGGATCTTACGAAATCAGAAGAAGATTTGTTGAAAGCCATGCACCCCAAAACCCGATACAACATCAGAGTTGCACAAAAACACGGTGTTCAGATTAAGGAAGATAATTCATCCGCCGCATTTAACGCATATCTGCGACTTTCTGAAGAAACGACATCCAGGCAGGGTTTCTATGCTCACAGCAGAACATACCACGAAACAATGTGGGAAGTGTTGCGCGGGGCCGGGATTGCCCATCTGTTCACTGCTTCATTCAAAGGGGAGATTATCGCAGCCTGGATAATCTTCGTTTGGGAAAATACTGCCTACTATCCATACGGCACCTCGTCCCGAGCATATCGCGAAGTCATGGCACCCCATCTTCTGTTATGGGAAATCGCCAAGTGGGCAAAAAAACGTAATTTGAAGCGATTTGATTTATGGGGGGCTATGGGACCAGATCCTGATCCCAATGACCCATGGTACGGTTTCCATCGATTTAAGGAAGGCTTCCGTCCAACGCTGTTGGAATTTGCGGGCTCATATGACCTTGTTCTTAAGCCAATGCTGTATCAGTGCTACATCCTTGCTGACAAAATACGGTGGACTATTCTGAAACATTTTAAAAAATAATGGAACCTCAACAGGCGGCGCCGTTCATTGAATATATGAAACGCCTGAAGTGGGGCGTCACCAGTGTCGATGGCGTCGCCATCTATCACAAATCCTTCCCGCTTTTGGGAAGGCTCGCCAAAATTCACAGACCAGTTGCTCTCCCTAGCATGGAAAAGCTTGCCCCGGTTTTGACGACCCTCGGCGTGCGACGGCTCGTGGTTGAACCCGTTCATACGCAAAATTCCGCTGCACTGCATACATGGATTGCTTCCCTCCCGGCAAACATATCTGTCGTCAAATCACCCTATCTTCCCACAAAAACCATTCGAATCGATTTAACTCCCCGGGAAGACCGAATTTTTTCCTCGTTTTCCGAAGCCAAAAGGCGCGCGGTCAGAAGAGCCCTCAAACACAATGTTATTGTCAAAGAATCCGATGATATCAACGCACTTATTCGGGTTAAAAATGCATCCGCCGGACTCTTTGGATTTATTACCACAACCGGCATAAAAGAGTTATGGGAGGCATTTTCACCCCAAAACGCAACAATTCTGCTCGGTTATTCCGGGGCATCTCCCCGACTGATCGGAGGCGTTCTTATCCTCTTTTGGGATAACATCGCCTACTACTGGATTGCAGGAGCAACAAGAACGGGGAAAAAACAATTTGCCCCCACATTACTTCTCTATGAAGCGGCAAAAGTGAGCAAACGTCGTGGTGCCAAACAACTCGATCTCGTCGGCGTCTGGGATGAACGCATTCCCCGGGAGAATACGTCATGGAAAGGATTTACGAAATTCAAGGAAGGGTTTGGAGGCAAAATCCTCTATTATCCGCTTAGTGGGAAAATCCCGTAGATCCGCCACCCCCAGACGTGCCCCATCCGCCGCGCGCGGGAGACCCTGAAGGGCAAACAAGCACGGGGTTACACGGCGCCCGAACACAGCGAACCTGCTGATAATGGCATCCCTCTGGAGCTTGCGGCGTCTCATTAATACACCGATGATTAAGACACGTGCCATATTGCGGCCGGCAAACCATCGGACAGGGCCGCCCTGTTGGACATGGCTGACATCCTTCTAGTTGACACGCTGACCCATCCGGACCGTCACATGCAACAAGCGTTGGCGTTGCATGCGGCGTTGGCGCATGGGTGCTTGATGCATTTACGGGACCCAGTAATCTGATCCAATCAAAAGCAACGGCTTCGCCTGCCTTTACTCCTGAGGTAAACACAATGCGGAGACTATTGATATCCATGGCAGCGATATCATGAAGCGTCACGCTGTAGGTTTGATACCCGCCACCCACCGATCCTTTAAACTCAATAGGCCTCTCGAATCGATCCTTTGATTTGAGACGATAATACAAAAGTGCTGTGAATTTACGTGCCACCCTCCTGCGCTGATTGACGGTTCCGCTCGTACCCGGACACGCAACGAAATCACAATTCGGCAATATTCGTCCGACCGATGTGCCATCTGCGCATGTTCGCGTATCCTCGGGACACGCATATCGATTGCTTATGGATCTGCGAAAATACGAGTCATCGGACTCCTGCATCCCCTCACTGGAATGCTCTTCTTGTTGACATCGGTACACCGGACATCGAGATGCCGTCGGAAGCTCTATCAAGCGTCCCCGACAGTCCGGAGCAGGTCCGCATGAACCATCACCTTCTCTTCGCGCAGGTACCTGAACGGACCCAACGGACAGAGAAAAGGATACCGTTTTTAGTCCGGCGGGAACGGAAGCGTCAACAGTTGTATTTCGAAGCGATGGGAGCGCGCTTCTCCCTGCGGTCACGACCAAGGCACCTGCTTTCATGACACTTGTCGTTGGTGAACTGACACTCCATCCCTGGGAATCCCTGCCGTTAAATTCCCACTGCTTATAAATTGTCTGTGTTTCTGCTGCGCGGGACCGCTGCTCTGTATTCGTCATGACCGCCTTATACCCAAGCACGAGGGCAATAATGCCAAACAACGCAAACAGGAGTGTAGCGAATATCTTATCGTAGCGGACAAGTGATTTGCGGGATGCCATACGGATAAATCCTTCTTTTAGTGTGCGACTTGATTTATCTTCTGTCAAGCGTCAGTTCCATGCCTCACAGATAAGACGAAATTCGCAGAAATCGCAGTGCTTCCCGGGGGTCGGAGCAAAATCGCTCTTGGCTATCTCGTCGGCGCGGGCAGCGATGTCTTTTCTTGCGGCTTCAAGTTCATCTTTCGTTCGGACAGCGGAAACCTTTGATTGATCTTCAAAAAAATAAAACGATACGACGACTTTCTCCGGCGCCTTTTTATATATTCCCTCTCCTGCAGCCGAAAGCGCATAGACAGTGAGCTGCGAATCCGAAGAAACATCTTTTGTTTTTGGTGCCTGCCCCGTTTTGTAATCAATTATTTCTATCGTCCCGTCCGGAAGCGTATCAATTCTGTCTATTTTCCCGCCCAGGGTAAGATCCGGCGTTATTTTAATCCGAAACGGCTCCTCAAGGCTTGTAGGAATCCGGTCCGGTGTGTATCCCTTTTTATAAAACTCCCTGAGAAGGTCGAATCCATGCTGTTTCATTTTTTCCTCATATGCCTTCCCGCCGAATCCGACTGACACCCAATGGCTCTTATACAGACCGAGCAGTGTTTCAACCGTTGGGTGTTCTCCTGCTTTTACGAGTTCATAAAATGCCCGAACCGTTCGATGGATCGTGTCACCGAATGTCAAAGCGGCCGATGGAGGCACGGGAATTTTCAGAATGTACCGATATTTATACTGAAGCGGGCACGTTTCAAACGTTGCTAATTGCGAATGCGAAAGATAACGCACCGCTTGCTTTACCGTTTTTTCTGGCGGGTCCTCATTCTTTTTCCAATCCAGAAACGAAAGCTGTTTGGCACTCTCTTCAAATGGTTGGTACGTTAATTCTGGCGTATCACCAGTCCCAAGTGCCTCTCCGATAAATGGAGTAAGTTTCTTTTCGCGCTTGCCTTCCCCGTAATATTTCGCTGCGGTGAAATAAAGATAATCACGGGCCCTCGTCATGGCGACATAAAACAACCTTCGCTCTTCCTGAATATGAAAGTCTCCTTCCGGGAGAATTTCATTAATAAGGGCATCCGGAACCGGTATCTGCTCTCTGCGTTCCATCGTAGGAAACCGTTGCGCAACGAGATTCACGAGAAAGACGATGGGGAATTCCAAGCCTTTCGCCGAATGCACAGTCATAATATTGACAGCGTTATTTTGATTCCAGTCTGTATCCGTCGCCAAAGGCGACTCCCCAAGGTTCATAGAAAGATCGATCCAGTCAACAACCGTAAACACACTGGCATCATCATGCTCCGCTTCGTATGTTTTCAATTTATTAAAAAACTTCGAAATGTTGCCCGCGATTTTCTCTTCTTTTGCAGTCTTGAATTCCGCCAAACGCTTTAAGAGACCCGATGTTTCCAAAAAGTAATACAGTATTTGTCCCGCTGTCTCCTTTTTTATGAGATCCAAATGCTTATGAAGCATTGCAACCAGTGCGCCTACTTTTTGCACTGATTGTTCAGAAACTGAGGGACGTGAAACAACATCAGTTATCGCTTTCTCACAGGCTTCAAATATCGACACGCCGTATTTTCTGGCATAGTTGGACAGCACCGCGACATCTCGCGCGGGTAGGGCCAACCAGTCCATAACCAAAACCCGGTACATTGCCACGTTGTCTTCAAAGTTGTACAGAACTTTCAGATACGCAATAAGATCTTTGATTTCAGGTTGCCGAAATAAATGTCCTGGCCCCAAAAATTGATAGGGAATCCCCTCCCTGGCAAGCGCCCGAACAAACGGCTCTGCATGATTATTCGCCCGCACCAGAATGGCCACATCGGAATAGGTATATGTTTTATTTTGCGCGAGACGCTGCACGATTGCTTTTACTGTTGCGTCGGCCTCATGTTCAACTCGTTGGGCATACAGTATCTCTACAGGAGCGCCTTCTATCCGACGCATGCTTTCCAATTTCTTGTCAAAGTTTGCCACTTTTTCCAGTCGGTCAGGATTGTTGTACTGAATAAGATCGTAGGACCGATCCAAAATTTCTTTCGTCGAACGATAGTTTTTCGTCAGAACGACAATCGTTGCTTTGGGATATGTTTTTCGAAATTGAAGCATGTTGGAAACAGCTGCTCCCCGCCATCGGTAAATGGCCTGGTCATCATCTCCCACCACCGTAATATTTTTTCTTTTTCCTGCAATCAATACCGCAAGTTCATTTTGAGCAAAATTCGTATCCTGGAACTCATCGATAAGGATATATTTAAACTGCTCCTGATACCGCGCAAGTATGCTTGGGCGCGCACGAAAAAGTTTTAATGTATTGGCTATAAGATCGGCGTAATCGACAACCCCGTTTTTCACTTTTAACTCTTCATACGTTCGGAACGCATGCGCCAACTCTGCGTGTTTTTCCCACTCCTCTTTCTCTTCTTTCGTTTTTCCCATTTTCTTCCGTGACTGCGACCACTTCACATATGCTTCCGGGGTCACATCTTCGTCTTTGAGACGGCTAAAATGCTGAATCATACCGCCGATAAACTTGGACGGATTTCCAAGCGGACGAAAGTACGCGAGCTCAAACGAAAAAATATTTTTTCGGAAAAAGAGAATAGTTTCGGCTTCCGTCATTAGTTTGTATGCGGGATCCAGGCCAATACTGATCGCTTCATTTTTCAAGATACGGTCACAGAAAGAATGGAACGTAGAGATCCACATGTTCGTCACTCCATACGGAAGTGCACGGTCAATCCGCTCTTCCATCTCTCTGCTGGCTTTCTCGGTAAATGTAAGGGCAAGAATTTCCTGCGGTTTAGCCTTTTCCTGGGTTATGAGATACTTTATACGCTCCGTAACGACTGTTGTTTTTCCGGTCCCGGCACCGGCGATAATCATAAGCGGCCCATCGCCAAATTCTACGGCTATTTTTTGTTCTTTATTAAGAATTCTCTCTTCTTCGGGAACCGTTGCCATCGTGACGGTATTATAGCTCACTCCAAGATCTTTTCGAGGAGCTCGGGAAACTGCCTGTATTGCGGGCCTTTTTCTAGATTAAAATGACCTTGTCCTTTCATAATGATTAATTCGCCTTTCAGTTTTTCTTGCAAAACATAAGCATCGTCAAGCGGCACATATGGATCATCATCAGAATGATAGATGATAAATTTTTTCGCATGTGATCTGATCACCTCAAAATCAAACGGCTCCGTAAACAACCCTTTAATATCATCCCAACCGTGCGTGTTTACGAAAGCTCCGACCGTAACACATGTATCGACAATGCTATCCTGCGGCAACTCCTGGAGCACCTTCAGAGCAGCAACTCCACCCGATGAATGACCTACCAAAAGGGATTCATGGGTAAACTTCCATGCATTGTTTGAAAAAAGAAATGAATTGTACCGTCGACTATCAGGATTCGTGGCAACAGGAAGATCCGGCAACCATACATCGTATCCACTCCTTGTGAGTTCACCGGCAAGCCATGGAAACCAATTTCCTTTGGAATTGTTTGCTGTACCGTGAAGAATAAGCGCGTTTTTCATATACACGTTAGTCTAGCAACTTTTCTTCACTTACCCCGTCAAATGATCTTGTTTTGGACAACTTTTGCCCGAGCACTGTGAACGCTCCAGTAACCGTGCTCATGGAATTATACGCGTTCCCGACGTGTTTCCCTAAGACGCCAAGGCCCTCTTCTACTTTGCCGTAATCCTTTTGAATTGCCCGAAGGAGCCGAAAAATTTCTCGGGACTTCTGCTCGAGCTCCTTTCCCTGGAAGCTCAACAATAGCACCTGGAGATGCGCATACAGCGTGTTCGGTGAAACGGGGTAAACGCGCAACGTACGCGCATATTCCATAAGCTCATTCATATTGGCAATTTCGTAATACACCGACTCAGACGGAATATACATAAGGGCGAAATCCAAGGTATCTTCCTCAGGAAGGATATATTTTTTGCTTATATCAGACACATGTTTTTTTACATCGGATACAAATTCGCGTTTTGCCTGTGAGCGTACCGCTTCGGTATCGCCTTTATGCATAAGCGTAAAATTTTCCATCGGAAATTTGGAATCTATACACAGAAGCCCAGCGTCAGTTTTCAAAACGGCGTCAACCTTAACCCCTGACTTGAACCCATATTGCAGGTGAAAGGAATTCTTGGGAAACGTCTGTCCGATCATGTCCCGCAACACCTGCTCGCCGATATTGCCACGAAGCTTGGGAGACTGGAGAAACTCCTGAAGACTCTTGATGCCACGCCCCACTTCAGACATTTCTCCTACATGCTTGTTAAGGGTGCCAATAACCCGTGCGGCTTCATCCAACCGATCATTCAGCTGCCTGGTGTTCGACTGAAGCGTTCGAGTCATTTCCGTTGATGTCCCGCGCATTGCCTCATTGAGCGTCGTATTGGTGTGCTCAATCGTTGATTGCATTGCCTTAAGCCACTCAATGAGCGTCGTTGTGTCCGCGCCTTGATTCATCCGACCCAATTCACGCTTCAGAAGCAGTGCCAGCAATAAGAATCCGCCCACGATAACACTCACGACAATAACAAGGTCCATTTGCATCCATCACACGATATCACAGCTTCATTCAGAGGACAAACAATGCGATGAGGAAGATCCCCATGACTAATACGACATACGGAAGCCACTGTGCCAAAGCGTTATTATTTGGGGGTATGGAAATGTCTTCTCCTAATCCGCTTTTCACAAAATACTCAAACTCTGTACGAAACGATTGAAACGGCACGCCTTCCCCTTTTGGTTTTCCTTCAACCACGACGGTATATATGCCAGATTGTGGAAACGTATATCGAAGCTGTGCATAGGATCCCCCTGCAACGACAGGCAACGTCTTGATCACTGTCCCGTCTTTCAAAATCGTGAGGGTACATTCACAATTAGCCGGATTATTCGGATTAAACCGTCCGTTTTTGTCAGTAATATCCAGAAGAAATTTGGATTCCACGCCACCAACGGGCGCATCATCAGGATCCACATGAAGATTCACGCCGATTGCCCCATCTATTTTTAGCGTGTGTGCCGACACGGAGGGCACCCAACTGAAGAAAACGATAATAAGGATGATTGTATGCAATCGTCTGTTCATCGCACCTCCACCACAAAGTCCGTCACAAATACTTCACCGTTATGTTTAAATTGCGTAAATAATTTATACTTCCCGGTCTTTGGAAAGAAGGTGCTGAACTGAACCGTCGGACCGCCAGAGTCGTTTGGGCCAAGAGGAACGGTAAGGGGGTGCACATGCGTATACGTCTGCATATTTTCGCTTGCGGCGGACATATGCCCAAATGCTCCAAGATACGGTTCCAGGTTTACGATAGGGCTCCCCGTTTTTGCATCTTCTAGAGTGAGCGCAAAATCTACTGTATCGTTTACCTTAATTTCGGCCGGCGCCGTCAGGGTGACTTTATAGGCATCTTCAAAAATTTTCGTCCGCTCATCGACGGACAAAGACGCGCTTGCGTCTCCCGCGGACCCAACCACCATTTGCGCGACTGAAAGATTCTCATAAAAATCAGGTGGTGAATATTCAACATACAGATTGTATGTCCCGTCCGTCGGAAACGTATGCGTAACGGAAAAAGCATCCTTCCCGTCATACTCAGGATGAATGTGCGCGTACACACGAAGATCTTTCCGTAATATAACCACATGCATTAATTTCTCCTGCAACACCTGATACCGAGTCAGCGGCCGTCCCGTTCGTTTATCGATTACCTGCAGGATAAGTTTCGTCGGTTTCCCCGCCTGAACGTCTTTCGTTTCGGGAGTCACCGTAAGTGTGTAGTGCGGACTATACCCCTTTCTATGCGCGGCATGAGGGTCATATCTGCTCGTAAAGCCACGATAACTTGCGCCGACTGCAAACACCATCACCAATGTAAGGAAAAAAAATAATCCGGCATTCTTCTTCGTGAATCCGGGTGATAGTTGCCAACGGCGTTTCACCGTTGCCGTAACTTCAAGAAAAATAAAAACTAACGAAAGCACATTGACGATAACAGGGATCGGATTCGTAGGAACCGTAAAGTGAGAGCCGATAAAAAAAGCATGAAACACTACGAGAATGCCCGCGATATATACGAGTTTATGCAGCTGCTTCCACTTTTTCCCCAATTTTCGGACCATAAAATCAAATGATGTAACGGCGAGCGCAGAAAAAATAATGAAGGCAGTAGCGCTAAAAACGAGGGCCCATTGATTACGAGCCGACAAAAACAAAACAGAGGCCAGCGTGCCCGACAAGGAATGAAAATAGGCAATGAGGGCGTGGAGAAAAGCAAAGAAGAAGACGCTCACACCGAGAGCCCGTCGTATATGCACCAAAATACCATTCAAATAAAATTTCGGAAAAAAACTTCCCAACAAACCCGGCACCAACACGCCATACAAGAGAAACAGGGACGTCAATGCGTAATTTCGCATGAGTGCAGAAAGTGCGGATCCGGTCGTCGGAAAACTTACCGCTGCTTTGTAATAAAGTACAAAAGCCCAAATGAGCGCCAAGCCATAGACGAAACGCCTCCCGTACTTGAAGAAAAAAATCATATGTTTATTGACTCTTAGTAAAGATGCCGGTCACAAAATCCGAAATGGCATACCAAATTTTCAAGATTATATTCGGCCTCTCAAAGGGCATATTGAGCAGCGCATACGTATCAGCAGCAATATTATTTTCATCCGTGACCCGCAGAACGGCCACCGGGAAATACTCATCTCGGGAATACCTATGTGTCGTCACTTTTTCTTGTGATCCTTTCCCGTCCCCGAAATCCCATTCATACTTCACGACCGAGCCCACGGAATTTGACGCATCGAAAGAAACCGGAACGGCAGGCTTAATGTCAGCAGTGTCACGTTCCTGATTTTCAATCGTCGTATCATTTACCCGAATACGCGCTTGAGGACGTGTATATGATTGTGTCGGCAGCACATCCATCTGGATAGTGTTTACCGTGCTGTATTCTTCAGTTTTTCCTGCAAATTTCACCTGCAAATCGACAACATAGGTACCCGGTTTTGTAAAAATATGAGTAACGCTTGTTCCCTCCGTGAGCGCAGATCCGTCCTTAAAGTCCCAACGGAACAAGGCCTTGGGAACATCCGGGGCATTAGTCACGGGTAAACCAAATGGGTTTTGTGCCTGCAAATAGGGATTCGGAAAAAATTGTTCATCTATCGAGAATGCTATAGGTTTTCCAATAAGGTATCCACTCGCTGAAGCAACGTCAGCACCCACCGTAAACTTCGTAGGCTGCGCTATATTCAGGATGGGGTTTGAAAGCGCATAATCTCCGTTTATTTTCACATACGGCGGACCAGAACCGTGTGCCCGAACGGGCGTCCCGGCAATAAGCCGGGACGCCATCAGGGCAACTAGAACCACCATGCAGCTTTGCACAATTCTCTTCACGTTCATCATTGTAACTACCGCTTATTTTTTCTTCAATGCGACAGCAAATGCACCGACCGATACCAGGAGCGCGACGACACTCGTCCAGACTGCTTTGTCATTCTTCACCACCTGCATACCCGGTGCTGCCGGCTGTGATACTTGCGATACCACAGTTACGACTGGGGCCGGATGCTTCTCATCAGATCCGTCCCAGGGAACAATCTCGCCACCCGCGTACGTTTGATACGCCTTCCATTCAACCTTTTGGCTGCCTGCAGCGTACTGCACCGAAAGAGGAAATTCCATAAACTCCCCTGCACCGATTTTTCCACCTGACCAGGTAACCTCAGTAATTCTACCGGAGTCCGCATGATCATCACCTCCATGATCATCGGTATTGGCACTTGATTCAGGAGGCGTTTCCCGCTTCACAGAATATTGCCAACCGGCAATAGGCATAATGCCATGAACATCCACGCCCTCCGGCACCACCACGCGCACGTTGGTCGTTGCGACATCTTTTTCATTCGGCACGCGAATGACAGAAACGGAATACCCCGCGACTGCCTCCTTCGGCTGTACTGTTATGTGGGCTGACACAGGCCCAGCGACGAATAAGGCAATTCCTAGAGCAACTCCTGCATATTTTATTTTTTCCATGTGATACCTCCTAATAAATATCCGTACCATTATTGTATTGAAGAGCGGGCACGGCTCGCTGTGCGGAAGAATACGGAGCAATTAATGATATGTCAGTCGTCTGAGCCTGCCCTCCCGAAGAGCGCGACGTATAGGATCATCTACAAATAATTCGTTTTTCCGGAAAGAAGGTGATGATGTCCCAAATCGATCAAGCACAGTGCCCAGATCATGTCGCCGCCACAACGATGCCGCCACAACGGCAAGCCAGACAATCCATCCGTTTTTTTGGAGCATTGTAACGGTCGTCTGGATACATTCGTTTGTCAAAGCCTTGGGATGAGAGGGGTCAAACCGATGTACCGCAATCTGCGCAACAAACAAAGCGAAAAGGCAAAGGAATATGATACGCTTTGAGTACTGGACGAGCATGTCGAGCGAAATACTCATAGTGTTAGATATATCACAAATGAAAAAAGAAAGAAATGTAGCCTCTCTCCTCGTCGCCGTCACCGGCCTTTCTGCTATAGGATGGCTCACACACTCGTTTCCTCCGGACACCAATAAAGTCATCGGGCTTTTCCTTCTGATTTTTCTTTCCGTTTTTTCGTTTATCTTTTTTTTAACGCGATCACCAAGACGCGCACTGCTTGCAGGAATAGGAGTCATAATTTTTTTCTTCCTACGGCTCATCGAACTGCGGGAGCCTGTATACGTCATCTTGCTTGCTGCGAGCCTGATTTCGCTTGAGGTATACCTCGATAAACGGTAAAATGAGCTCATGTCGCCCAAGAAATACTATCTTCATAGCGCAATTCCCTATGTAAATGCCGCTCCGCATATTGGACATGCACAGGAATTTGTTTATGCAGACACGATCCGCCGATACCAAACGCTCCTGGGCCGTGACGTTGCCTATTTATGTGGCGCAGATGAAAACGCACTAAAAATCGTCCAAGCGGCCGAAAAGGCAAACATGAATCCGCAGACCTTCTGTGATCTTCATCAGAAAGAATTTGTTGACGTCGCCAAAAAGCTGGATGTTCATTTTGACTTCTGGCAACGCGGGACAGATCGCACGCATCATTTCCCGTCTTCCCAAAAACTTTGGGAACGTTGCGTGGCAAAAGGAGACATATACAAAAAATCATACGAAGGACTCTACTGCGTAGGATGTGAATCCTTCTATGCAGCGGACGAGATCGATAAAAATGGCGAGTGCTTTGAACATCCGGGACGAAAACTGGAAAAAGTATCCGAAGAAAATTACTTCTTCAGATTATCAAACTACCAGGATTTTTTTGTGAACCTCATTGAAAATGATGAACTGAAAATAGTTCCTAAAATTCGAAAAAATGAAGCACTCGCCTTCGTGAAAAGAGGATTGGAAGACTTCTCCGTTTCACGAAGCCACACCCGTGCAAAAGGATGGGGCGTCCCGGTACCCGGTGACGCGAGTCAGATTATGTATGTATGGTTCGACGCGCTCAATATTTATCACAGCGGGATAGGCTTCGGGTGGGATGATGCGTTATTCTCTCAATGGGCCCCAGCTGATCTTATGGTCATTGGGAAGGGGATACTCCGATTTCACGCGATCTACTGGCCGGCAATTCTTCAATCCGCCGGGCTACAAATCCCCAAGCGCCTTTTCGTACACGGATATCTCACGGTTGATGGCCAGAAAATGAGCAAAACCGTTGGCAACGTCGTGGATCCGGTCGGCGTTATTGACCGGTTTGGATCGGACGCTGTTCGGTATTATCTGCTCCGCGAAATACCCTCCTATGGCGACGGAGACTATTCCGAACGAAGGTTTATCGAGTTGTATAATGCGGATCTTGCAAACGGATTAGGCAACCTCATCTCTCGCGTAGCTAAGCTTGCGGCCCCGATACGCCTTGAGGTAACGAAAAAAACTTTTTCCGAGGTAGCGCCATCAGCGTTCCAACATGCGATGGATGAGTATCGCCTTCATGATGCATTAAGTATTATTTGGGATAAAATAAAAGCAACTGATCAACTCATTAATGATAAGCAACCGTGGAAACGTACCGGCGATGATTTGGCAGATATCCTGACAATCGCAATCGCCCAGATTGCAGAAATCGCAATTCTCCTTCAACCCTTTCTCCCGCAAACGTCGGCAACCATTCTTAACCAATTTTCGAGTCCGACTATCAAGGCTCAACCTCCTTTATTCCCCCGCCTATCATAAAAAGAGTTAATTTGTTACGTTTATAAAAGTATGTATATCGATACACACTGCCACCTTCAGCTTGAGCAGTTTCAAAACGACAGAAATGAAGTTTTGACAAATGCCATAGCGCAAAATGTGCGCATGTGCATCGTTCCCGGGGTCAACCTTCTGTCATCCCGGCTGGCAATCGAACTTGCCGATGCCAACCGCGGCACTGTTTTTGCATCCGTTGGTTTTCATCCGTACGAAGCCGCATATTCTCCGGACATTCGGGATATTGAACGACTTCTCCAAGGAAAAAATGCAGACGGAGTGGTCGCGATCGGAGAATGCGGTTTGGATTACCACCTGTATAAGGGAGAGCCAGCCCTCGGAAAAAAACAGCAGCAAAGAGCCCTGTTTGCGGAGCATCTTCATCTTGCCGCAAAGTACAACCTCCCTGTTATTATGCATTGCAGGAATGCATTCGATGATTTTTTCTCAGTCCTGGAAGAAGGACCCTCCGTTCGCGGAGTCATTCATTGTTTTTCGGGCGGACTACAGGAAATGCGTGAGGCCAAACGCCACAACCTTTTCCTGGGCATTGATGGAAACATTACCTATTCCAAACAGCTGGCAGCAATCGTAGCAAGCATTCCTCTTTCGATGATCGTACTCGAGACAGACGCGCCATACCTTACGCCGGTTCCACATCGCGGAACCAGAAACGAGCCTCAATATATACCACTCATCGCCGCAAAAATAGCCGATGTTTTAGGAAAACAGCAAACAGATATAGAAAATACGACGACGCAGTCAGCGCAATCTTTGTTTGGGTTGCCCGTGATATAATTAGCCTGTTACTATGCGCTATTTTTTCAATCGTTATCCCGTAAGAACTACACGATTTCTGGAAGTAATCATCCCAAGCCTGTCCTGGCTCCTCATCACCATGCCTCTGTGGCTTTCTTTTTGGCATCCGGCACTCGTAGCATATCTGATAATCACCTTTGATGTCTTCTGGTTCTACAAATCATTTACCCTTGCCGTCCACGCTATCAAATCGTTCGTTACCATGAATGCCCATGTAAAAATCGACTGGCTATCAATGGCAAAAATCCTACCAAATTTCCGGGATCTCTATCACATTGTGATAATTCCCGAATACCATGAACCGCTTCATATCCTCGAACGGACCCTTGATAATCTGACAAAACAGGATTTTCCCAAGGAAAAACTCATTATCGTTCTAGCAACGGAAGCCAAAGATCCCGAGGCCACGCAAACCGGAAAAATTCTTACCAAAGAATTCGCTAAAAAATTCGGTAAATTTCTTGTTACGAGCCATGAATTGAAACCAGGGGAGGTCGCAGGCAAATCATCAAATATGGCTCACGCCGCTCGACAGGCGGTTGCGAAACTTAAAGAATGGCGCATTCCTGTTGCATTCACGACCATAACATCCTGCGATGCTGACGCACTGCTCCATCCGAAATACTTCTCGTATCTTGCTCATTCGTATCTGAAGGATCCCGAACGCGAGTATCATTTCTACCAAGGGGCGATTCTTTTCTACAATAATATCTGGCGCATTCCGCTTCCGAGCCGTGTTGTTAATACCATGTTTAGCATTTCAAATCTGGCAATGTTGTCCCAGAAGAATAAGCTCATCAATTTTTCGACCTATTCGTTGGGATTATCTACCGCTATGAAGGCAGGCTTCTGGGCAGTAGATGTTATTCCGGAGGACTATCACATGTTTTTCAAAGTATATTTCACCCTGGGAGAACGGGTTCGAACAAAAAGCATCTTCCTTCCGTTACTTCTTGATTCCGCCGAGAGCCACGGATTCTGGCGAACGATGATCAATCAGTACGAACAGTCAAAACGGTGGGCATGGGGAATTTCAGACGTTCCCTATGTCGTAAAAAGTGCAGTAATGCATAATGAAATTCCACCGTCCGATCGTTTGCGTCGGGTACTGCAGCTCTTGGAACAGCATGTGTTTTGGCCATCAAATTGGTTTATTCTCACGATCGGAAGCGTTCTGCCGCCTTTGGTAAATCCGGCGTTTGGCCGAACAGTTCTTGGACACAATTTATCCCAACTTTCATCCGGAATTCTGACACTATCCCTTATTTTCCTTTTCATTATTATCATTCTTGATTGGCGCACCAAGCCGCCGCGCCCGAAAGATTTTAGTTCGTGGCGATTACCGTTTCTCTACATTCAGTGGCTTACCGTTCCGATTGTATCGTTCTTCCTGGCAGCGCTACCGGGTCTGGATGCCCACACGCGCATGATCCTCGGAAAAAGATTAGAATATAGGGTGACAGAAAAAGTATAATAGATCCATGGAATTCCTCTTATCGCATAGTCCGCTTCTCTATCTCACTCAAGGCATATGGCGAGATGAAGCGTTTTCCCTCCTTTTGGCGCAAAGACCGATAAGCTCATTTATCACATCTATCTCCTTTGAACCACCGCTCTATTACGTATTTCTCCATATCTGGATGAAGCTTTTTGGTACCGGCGAAATAGCCGCACGAAGCCTCTCACTTGTCGGATTTAGCCTGGCTACCGTGCTGGTTATTTTTTGGGCCGAACGTATATTCAAGAAACACTGGCTCTCTTGGTTTCTTCCTGTCTTTTTCTTTTTTAACCCTATGCTTTTATATTATGCATTCGAAATACGGGCGTATGGCTGGTATATGTTTTTTGCTGTGGCGTCCATGTTTACGTATATGGAACGCAAATACCCGTGGCATATTTTGGCAACGACCCTTGGCATGTATACACACGCCTATATGGCATTCATTCCGCTTGTTCAGGGAATTCACTACTTGACCTATCGATCGAAGCATTCCCAAAAATGGACGATCCGGTCAGTACTCGCTGATCCCATGCTCCGATCGTTTGCTACGGTTTTCGTTGCGTTTATCCCATGGATGACAAAAGCAGTTATTGATTTGCACAGGTTAAAGTATTCCTGGTATTTTCCCGTAGACATGCAACTCATAAAGTCGGTGCTGGGAAACGTATTCATTGGCTATGAGGGGACACCATGGTATCTGTGGCAGCACACTGCAAGACTCTCCCTCATCCTGCTCGTTATCTCAATCTCGACACTCATTCCTCTAAAAACTCGAGAGCGAAATGCATTCTTTTTTCTGATGGTTTTTTTGCCTCTTATAATAATTCTCGGTGTTTCACTAATAAAACCGCTCTTTGTTATGCGGTATGTTATCTTCGCCTCCATTGCTCTGATCTTTCTTATTGTTCTGGCCATCGAACAAATTAAAAATACGCATCTGCAGAAAGGCGCTGCAACTGTAGCACTGCTTTTCGTGTTGGGATTCAATCTTTGGTATGCTCCGCTGCGCCCGAAGGGCACAATGCGAGATACGCTCGCTCAAATTAACGCTATGGCGACAGAACGCGATGTCATCATGACCGATAGCCCACTCATCCTCTTTGAAGCTATGTACTACAACACTACCGCTTCAGGCGTTTACTGGTACAATCCGCAACGCGAAGCATTTCCCTGGTATATAGGTGATATCATTATGTCCGCATCAAATATCGCTTATGATTTGCCTCCCTACCCGATTCGGGCGTTTATTATTCATCAGGACGGAACCTACGACATTTCGTACCAAGCGCCCATTTCGCAACAAAACACAAAACCTTCCGGAGCTCGGTAACAGGTATGAAAGTACAACTCCACACAAAAGAGGCCCAAAGTGCATGGAAACAGATGAACTCCAACTGGATCATCGGGCTATCCTCAAAAATTGTTTTTGGGGTTACAATCCTTTCGTTTGTTTTGTTATTGATCAAGTATCGGTCGCTACCGGCACAGGTTCCTCTCTGGTATTCGCAACCATGGGGCAGCGACCAGCTTGCACACCCGGCACTCCTTCTATTGCTGCCCCTTGGCAGTCTATTTCTCTATGTCTTAAATTCGCTTTTGGCAATTTATCTTCTCTCTGAATATCTCATTTTTTCGCAGATAGCATTCCTGACATCTCTTATTGTTGCGTTGTTGTCATTCGTCGCTCTTGCCAAAATTCTTTTTCTTATCACGTAACGCATGAATTTTTTGTTACCGTTTGCCAGCGCATTTTTCATAACGCTTGGAATTACCCCAATGGTTATCCACTTTGCCCGGAAATATAAGCTGGTCGATGACCCCAAAAAACGGTTCCATCCGGCCCATACGCACAAGGGAATTATCCCAAGGGCGGGAGGACTTGCGATCATATTTGGAATCTTCATCCCGATAATAATCCTGTTGCCAATGACAAAAATTCTTATTGGCATCATGCTGGGCTCGGCACTCCTAGTAACCATAGGTCTTATCGACGATCATCACGACATAAGCCCATATGTTCGACTTGGAACCAATGCGCTTGCTGCAATCATCGTTGTCCTCGCTGGAGCCGGAATTCCCTATATCACGAACCCACTGGCAGGAGGGGTAATACCCCTGGATACGTTTCGCATATCGTTTGATCTTTTCGGAAGCCACTCTCTTTTAGTATGGGCGGATATATTCGCATTTTTATGGATAATGTGGACTATGAATATTGTCGGATGGTCAGCAGGTGTTGACGGCCAAATGCCAGGATTTGTGGCAATAAGCGCTTTTGTGTTGGGCCTTCTGTCACTACGGTTTGCGGTTTCTGATCCCAGCCAACTCACCGTTACGGTCTTAGCATTTATTATCGCGGGTGCCTTCAGTGGATTTATTCCATGGAATTTCTATCCTCAAAAAATTATGCCCGGCTATGGCGGTAAAACACTTGCTGGTTTTCTTCTTGCTGTTCTGGGAATACTTTCGTATGGGAAACTCGGAACGGCGCTTCTTGTCTTAGGCATTCCTATGACCGACGCGGTCTTTACTCTTATACGGCGCATCGGAAAAAAACAATCACCCGTGTGGGCAGACAGGGGACATCTGCATCACCGACTCCTGGATTTAGGCTGGGGGAAGCGGCGAATTGCCTTGTTTTACTGGGGGGTGTCGGCTATACTTGGTGTGATAGCGCTTACCGTCACAAGTCAACAAAAATTATTTGCGTTTCTTCTTGTGGGGGTCGGATTTTTAGCATTTTCATTATGGGTCGCATTCTTTTCGCAATTCTCAAAACAGCAAGACCCCGACAGTGGCTGAAAAACTTAGCCTTATTTACGACCATCCTTATCACGGGACATATATTTAGCGCAGAGGCACTATCAGCGACATTCTTCGGTTTTATCTCTTTTTGCTTGTTATCATCTTCCAACTATATCTTCAATGACGTCATGGATGCCTCCCGCGACCGCAAGCACCCGTTTAAAAAATTCCGTCCTGTCGCCAGCGGTATGCTTTCACCAAGTCTGGCGATTGCTTCCTCCGTAGCATTCGTAACCCTGGGACTTATCACCGCAGCCTCGCTGGGTCGCGGATTTTTCCTCCTTGCAGTGCTGTTTGTTATCCTTCAATACTCATATACGTTGTTTCTCAAGCACATAAGCGTGATCGATATTCTCGCCATTACGGCAGCCTATTTTCTACGCGTCTACGCTGGCGAGGCCGCAAGCGGCTATCACATCTCCGTATGGCTTGCTCTTGCCGCTCTTTCACTTGCTCTGTTTCTCGCGATCGGAAAACGCCGTGCTGAACTGACGCTCGTACAGGGATACAAAGGCGTCCTGCCACACGACACCAGAACCAGCCTTTCGCACTATTCCGAAAAGCTGTTGGACACATATACGGCTATGTTCGCCAATTCAACCTTCATTACCTATGCCTTTTATACGTTTCTGGAACGACCGATTTATCAGGGGTTCATTTTCCGGAATTATTCGGAATTCACCTCAGACCTTCCAGAGCGTAAATGGATGATGATCACAATTCCGTTCGTTCTGTACGGAATCATGCGATATATGCAATTAATCTATGAAGGAAAGGGGGAGTCGCCCGAAAAAATTCTCACCTCAGATCTACCGCTCCTTACGACGGTTCTCTTGTGGACTGCAAGTGTTTTCCTGGTGGTATACGGCATTGGAGGATAACGAATGATCGGCAAGAAACGGAAACGCTTTCACCGTGTTGGGCTCAACTTCCACACAATCATCGACCTTGTTGCAATAATTCTTATCTGGAGGGGCGCATGGAATATCATAGATACGTATTTGTTTCCCGAACACGCAGTATTCAGTGCTCTCCTGGGCATTATCGTGGGCTTAATAATACTCGTCATGGATGATTTCAAGCTTAAGGAATTACCCTAGCTATTCAACCACTTCGACGTATTGCCCAGAAACCCAACCCGCGCTCTTCCCATCATACTTAATCTGATACCATCCGCTTTCGGTATCAAAATAAGAATACTTCTCGCCGGGATTCACACGCGCTGCTTCAGAAGCGCTCGTTGAGGGCTCAATGCGCACCCGCAAGAACCCGGTCGGTGTGTCCTTAATTACGACGAATGGCTTTGGCGGATCTATGCCCTGATTCCCGGATGAGGTGGCAGCCTTTGAGGGCGTTGGCGTTCCTGAAAGCTCAGAAGGAGGAGACGCGGCGGGTGTTGGCGCGGGGCCACCTGCAGAAAGCGCGAGCTTGAGATTGGCGATAACCCGGTACCCGGGCGTCGTTTTTATTTTCAGTGTCCGGGAAAGAAACCCTGAACTCGTAATACTCAGCGTGTGATCGCCAGAAGCAATATCAGCAACAGAAAGCGGGGTAACTCCTTTTGTTTCATCGTCAACAAGAACAGTGGCTCCATCGGGATTTGTCGTCACTGACAGCTCCGAATTCTTACTGGTAATTTTCTCAAGCCATACGACATCAACCGATGTTGCCAGTTCCGATTCGCTTAAATTCGCACTTACATACGTCAGAAGGTTTCCTCCGACAACGATACGGCCTTCCCATGTCGTCATTTGGGTCGTCGCGGATTCCGGGACCAACTTAATCGTGTATTCTCCGACATCCACCGAATCTTTGAATGGCGTCTTACCTATATTTTTATTATCAAGAAAAACCGTTGCAGCAGGCTGACTCTCCACCCGAAGTTCACCTTGTTTGGGACCACGATTATTGAGCCATCTGACTAATACCGCGATTATTATAACGATGCCGATAAGAGCGATGAGAAAGAAGATTTTACGCTTCATGTGGATTCGATCATAGCACACCAGTACCAGCCCGGCAACCAATTCTACCCTCCCCTATTCCATTGACAATATCCTATAGTTATGCTACAATCACTGCCTTCGCTCGTCTTGAGCGGTCATTTGTATGAAGCAAAAATATTTCAGGCTTTTTGCCCGAATTCGTGCCTACATACAAAAAAACTTAACGACGATATCCCCCGCAGGCAGCGGTCTGGGTATCTTTTTGCGCACGAATCTCAAAGCGTTTCATTGGCGCCAGGCTATAGGCGTGAATCTGGCTGGACTTGCGTTCTTCGCAGGTATCGTCGTCCCCCAAACGCAGGAGGCCATCTCGAGCCTCGAAGTTACACTCGAAACGACTCAAACCATCATCGTCGTAGATGCAGTAGGCTCGACCTTTCAGTGGCCACTCTCTGCCTTCGGCATCTCGCAGAGCTTCTCATTCTACCATCCGGGTATGGATCTGACCGATCCCATTGGCACGCCGGTGTACCCGATCCGGGAAGGCACAGTCGCGTGGGTAGAATTTCTCCCGTATGGCTACGGCCACCATGTGCTTGTCGAACATCCGGACGGAGTAAAATCTCTCTACGCGCATTTATCGAAGGTTTTCGTCAAGCAGGGCGATCATATCTTAAAAAATACTGCGCTTGGCCAGATTGGTATAACAGGACAGTCGACCGGGAGCCATCTCCATCTGGAAATCTATGTGAGAGATGTCCCCATAAATCCGCTTGAGGTATTACCCAAAATTTAATTTCGGAGGCACGACGCTACTTCACTTCCCCTTCTATCCATGCAAGATATTTTTTGGCAACCCGGACAGCAGGAATTGCAATTAAGCACGGCGTGTCCGATGAATGAATACGCTCTACCGATCTTTCGATCAGATCGAATTTCCTCTGCAACGTTTTTACGATAAGAATCGTTTCATGCGCTGTTTCTATCTGTCCGGCACCCGGAGGCCACCAGTATCCTGAGGTCATATTATCAATAATGTTATAACAGGCGATGAGGCGTTTTCGAAGCAGGTATGTCCCGATTTTCACCGCTTCGTCGGAGTCATGACAGGTTATATAGATAAGAATCATCGCATTCATAGTGTCCACCATCAAACTGTTGCGACCCACTGAATAATGGTAGCTACAAGCACTCGCTCTTTTCCGTCAAAACCGTGCGTCGCCTCCCGAACAATAAAGCTTTTATATTTTTTTGAATTCGTATTGGCATCAAATATTTTTTTTATCTCCAGGATTGGCCTGTCTGCGTTATCATCGTTCTCTCCGAATGCAATACACACGGGCGTATGAATCGTTGCAAACCGGGAAAGCGTATCTTTCGTGTCTCCGTAGTCAAAGATATCTTCTGCCGACCTTGGGGTAATCAGACTCAAAAACCGCCGCGGTGTTCCAGGAAAATACCCGTTTCCCACGAGGAGCATTTCTCCCTTTCCCATCGCAACAAGAAGCTGCAAATACATTTTCTTAAACCAGGAAACGTGCGACTTTGGAGACAGGCGATCTGAAATCGGAGACAAAAGAATAACGCCTGACAGGTACGAATCTCTCTGTGTCGCGCCGTAGTAACATGCTTTATTGGCACCTGTACTCATGCCAACAACATATACCTCCTTAAACCCCTCTCCTACCAAAAAATCTATCCCGGCCCGGATATCGAGAACACTTTCCTCAAACTTCTCCACACCGGAACCGATTGTCACATAGGAGTACCCTTTGGAACTGCTTTCATCTCGCTTATGCGCACCGGTTATCATGTCATGACCGCGATTGTTGAATGTTGCAAATCCAAATCCCCTCTTTTCGCACTCTTCACCCATCGCGTTCATCATGGAAACGTTGCCATAAAATTTTCCCGTTAATCCATGTATCCACAGAAGTGCCTTCTTCCCCGGTTTTTTCGGTTTGAAAAATAATCCCTGATGCACCACTCCGTCGCGCGTGGTAATTTCCGTAAGTGTAAACGATGGCATATGCATGCATTGTACCAAAAGCCCCGCGTTTCCGCGGGGCTTTCCTAGTCGTTTCTCTAGAGAGGTTAGTACCCCATGTCCCCCATGCCACCCATGCCGCCGGGCATACCGCCAGCCGGCGCATCCTTCTTCTCAGGAATATCGGTGATGAGCGCCTCAGTCGTGAGAATCATCATCCCGATACTGGCTGCATTCTGAACCGCAGTCCGCGTTACTTTTGCAGGATCCAAAACTCCCGCCGCAAGCATAGAACCAAACTGCATGGTCATTGCGTTAAATCCAAAATCAGCTGATTTGGATTCCTCAACGGTTTTGAGAACCCAGCCGTCATCTGCGCCAGCGTTCTTGGCTATCCAACGAACCGGCTCACCAAGCGCTTTATACAGAATATCGACACCCGTTTTCTCGTCATCGGTCGTCACTGTATCCCGAACTTTCGCCAAAACCGACCTTGCTCGCAGAAGCGCAACGCCTCCGCCGGCAACGATACCCTCTTCAAGCGCGGCTTTTGTTGCGGCAACCGCGTCATTCACTCGCTCCTTCTTGTCTTTCATTTCTACTTCCGTCGCAGCGCCAACATTAATAACGGCAACTCCGCCGGTAAGCTTTGCCAATCTCTCCTGAAGCTTCTCCCGGTCGAAATCGCTTGTTGTTGCATCCATTTCGCGCTTGATCTGAGCAACCCGGGCATTAAGAGCCTGCGCCCCTCCTTTGCCGCCGATAATCCGGCAATTTTCTTTGTCTGCCCAGACTTTGTCTGCCCGTCCGCAGTCCTCAACCGTAATATTCTCGAACTTTCGTCCGGTATCATCGGAGATGACGGTCCCGCCCGTTAAGACAGCGATATCGTCAAGCATTGCTTTTCGTCGGTCACCGAAACCGGGCGCCTTTACCGCCAATACATTCAGAACACCCTTCAGGCGGTTTACCGCAAGCGTCGCTAACGCCTCGCCCTCAATGTCATCGGCGATAATCACGAGACTCTTGGAAACTTTGATAAATTTCTCCAGGAAAGGCAACAGGTCGCTGATTGCGGAAATCTTCTTATCGGTTATAAGAATATACGGATCAGCAATCTCCGCCTCCATCTTTTCGGGCATGGTCACAAAATATGCGCTCGCATAGCCCTTATCAAACTCCATCCCCTCTTTATATTCAATTTCCATCGTCAAACCTTTGCCCTCTTCTACCGTTACCACTCCGTCTTTCCCGACTTTCGTCAGTGCTTCAGCAATCAGGCTTCCGATTTTTTCATCCTGTGCGCTTATCGTTGCCACCTTTGCAACATCGGCGTTTTTGATGGTTTTGGCCATTTTTCGGATTTCCTCAACTACCGCCTCGACGCCTTTTTCCATACCTGCCTTCAGCATCATGGGGTTTGCGCCCGCGGTAACATTCTTAAATCCCGCATTCACGATAGCCTGTGCCAAGAGTGTCGATGTGGTTGTTCCGTCACCTGCCACGTCGTTGGTTTTTGAAGCGGCTTCCTTCACGAGCTGGGCTCCCATATTCTCAAATGGGTCCTCTAACTCAATTTCCTTTGCGACGGTTACACCGTCGTGAATAACATTGGGTGCGCCCCATTTTTTATCCAGAGCGACATTGCGCCCCTTAGGACCAAGCGTCGTAACAACTGCTTTTGCAAGAACATTGACGCCACGAATAAGTGATTGGCGTGCCTCTTCTGAAAATTTAATTTGTTTTGCCATACATAACCTCCTTAATAATTATTATTCTACGATTGCCAATATATCTTTCTGCTCAACGAGCATCCATTCCTGACCATTCACCTTGATTTCATTTCCGCCCCATTTTTTATACATAACTTTTTGTCCGATTTTTACGACCATCTTAACGGCATTTCCTTTGTCATCGGTTCCCCCGGGTCCAATGGCCATAATCTCACCCATTTGGGGCTTCTCTTTTGCGCTATCGGGAAGAATAATGCCAGACGGAAGCTTTTCCTCGGCCTGAAGTGGTTTTACCAGGACATTATCAAATAACGGTTGAATATTTACTTTTGCCATACGGCCCTCCTTTTTTAAGAAAAACAAAACAATTTATCACTCTTTTACGATGAGTGCTATTTTAGCGGTCATAAAAAAACTTGTCAAGTGGTATGTCGCGCAATTTTAGCCGTTTTTCAAATGCTTCTTTTACCCAAACACGGGCATCTCTCGGGTGAAACTGAAGCACATGACTCGTCACTCTTTCGGTTGTCCTATGTCGACGCATATACCACGCTTGTAACCGTTTCGACAGTGGTTCAACAAAACGAAACAAATACAAAAAAGGTGCATCGAACCGGGGCGTTCGGATTTTTCTACGCTCTGACGCGCTGCTGATTGCTTCCCTCCACGCATTCGGAAGAAATATTCTTGCCCATGCATTCCGCCGGAGAAATACATAGTGCACAGATCCGCGTTCCCACAGCGGAGTCATCTGCAATACTTCGTGCGCTGAAAATAAATCCTGATCCTTCCGGGTAACCCGAAGACCTTCTTCACTCATAAACATATTGAGACAAATCTTATCGCGTACATGCGTTTGATTCGGTTTTCTTCGAAGGCCGAGCATATCAAGCAGCAGTGTTGCCAGGAAACGTGTCGTCCAAAGCGTGTCTTTTTTCGTAACGATAAAAAGATCAATATCGTCGTCTGATGTAACATTGTTCATCGCAAGCGCCCCGGTGACGCCGACAAGCGTAATCGTCGGCACAAAACGAAGCCAGGCTGCTGCCTTTTTGGCAATTAACCATTTTTGCCGTGCCGCCTGCTGTCGCAAACGCCTGAGCGCACCCAGACGACCTCTGCCACGTAGCGTAAGGAAACGGCCTTTTTGCCGTATCCAGCGTGAGTCTGGGCGCGGGATGCCCTTCACTTCTGCTCCAATGAACCATCGCGCCGCCTCATCGGCAGAAAGCGAGTACTCAAAAATATCGGCATACGCCACGGTCGCGTACAAGGATTCAGATAATTCTTTAGCCATACCCTACGGGGTTGCGGGGGCAGCGCCACTGGTCAGACCATAGTCTCCCAACACCTGACGGAAACCATTATGTGCCGTTTGAAGCGCCTCAGTGGGCGAGGCACCAAGACCGACCGCGTTTACTGCATCCTCCAGATACTTAATGAGTTTATCGTTTATCCCATTGTCAAACGTCCGTGATGCCAGGGGAAACGATTTTGCGGTTGCTGCCTGTTTGATATACGCACCGGCATAGGGATCGTCAATAAGCGTGTTGCCCAAATCGACACGAGCATACAGTTCGCCAAACAAACGCGTTTTTGACGCCTCTGTGAACAATTTCGTGGTCGCTTCGCTGCTGGTCAGAAAGTTCACAAATTCCCATGCCTGCTCTTTGTACTTACTCTTCGCCGATACGCCCTCCACCCAATAGGATGCCCATGTAACGGTATTCCCGGCAAGCTGTGGTATGGGCACAACCTTAAACCGAAGCGCGGGATTAAGCTGTTTGATATCAAACACGCGCCATGATGGAGCCAGGATCATCGCAACCTTACTGGAGGCAAAAGCAGAAATTGAGTTATCAAGCGTATCGTTCCACGTATAGACCGGGTCGGAAGGATTGGAAAACTTCCGGTAAAACACGAGCGCTTCCTCAGCCTGTGCGCCGGTGGGCGCAGACAGTTTTGCGCCGTTTTGCATCATCATCGTTGCGAGAATGTCGCTAAAATGCTCAACGTTCCCTGATGTCCCGAGCGCAATAGCCGATGTCAGAATTGCATTTTCGGTCCGCACGGTCAACTTGGGAACAATCGCCAACAGTTCCTCCCACGTCGAGGGCGGTGTTACACCTGCAGCCGCAAAAAGATCCTCATTATAGTAGAGTCCAAGTCCGTCTATCATCACAGGCATACCGTAAATCGCCTGCCCGCCGACCAAATCAGCGCTTGCCACCGGATAAAATGTCGAGGCAAACTCCTGCGTGCTCATAACTGTTTCCGGGGCCGGACTCAATTCATTCCGGAACATCGGCACCCAAGTATTATGGAAACGAAATACGTCCGGGCCGTCCCCCCGTCCAACCGCCCCTTGAAGCCGCTCTCGATACTGTCGATGGGATTGCTTAACATAGGTCACCTTAATTTTCGGATGCGTTGCTTCAAAATCTGCGATAAGGCTCTTTACCGTGGCTTCATTTTCCCAAAGGCCCCAATAGGTTATTGTTACTTCCTTTCCGCCAGACAACATTCCCATGGCGAAACGACCTCCCACAAGAAGGAGGGCCAGCACGATAAGGATACTGCCAACAGTCAGCATTCGGCGAAACCATGAGTTCGGTCGTGCAGTGACAGCCATTTCTCCGTTCGGCGGACCTCCGGTTGGCGTCTGGGGGATAAAAGGATTGGTTCCGACAGGTGCGGGCGGAACAACAAACGGCTCACCGGGCCCATTGGGAGCCTGAGGAACAACAGGTGAAACACCCGCTTGGGTAGTTGGATCATTCATGGCATTCGAGTACAATTATCATATCATGGGGCAATCACATAACTCTACATCCCTTCGATGGCTGCGCGCGCTGGCTGCGGGCTCACTTGTTTTTCTTCTTCTTTGTTTGATCTTTGTGTCGCTCTATCGCAGATACTACGCCGGACGCATTTATCCCAACGTCATGATCGGTGGCGTACCGTTTGGATCTCAAACAAAAGACGAAGTCGTCCGATACTGGACATCAAAAAACGAACCGTTCGCCGACGCGCAATTTGAATTAAAATTCAAATCCACCATCGCTACGATATCAGGCAGTGATATAGAGCTAGGGTATGATGCCGATCTTTCAGCAACACAGGCGTATCTTATCGGCCGTTCCGGCCGATTTCTTAGCGATCTAAATGTCACGTTCCTTCAGAAAACAGTCAATCTCGCACCGTATTTCCGATGGAAGGAAAGCGTCGTAGATGAGGCGCTCGCTAATTTGGCCGCCCAACTTGATATCCCGGAGGAAGATGCGCTCTTCCAGTTTGCGGACGGAAAAGTTACATCCTTTCGGCCATCAAAGGTCGGCCAACGTCTGAACCGAGAGGAAACAAAGCGCAGGCTCAATGAGGCATTTGCCACCGCGGCACGCACGAATCAGCAACGTATCACTATTCTTTTACCGGTTGACCAGATACAACCTTCATCGGAAACCAACGACACCAATGCATACGGCATTAAAGAGCTTATCGGACGCGGGTATTCGGAATTTGCCGGTTCAATACCAGGACGCATCCATAATGTTGCTCTGGCTGCCTCCCGTATTAACGGCATTCTCATCAAGCCCGGCGAGGAATTTTCGTTTAACGCCGCGATCGGAGACATCTCGGCTGCCACGGGCTATCAATCTGCATATATCATCAAGGATGGCAGAACAGTCCTGGGCGACGGGGGCGGAGTGTGTCAGGTGAGCAGCACATTGTTTCGGGCGGCCCTCAATGCGGGTATTCCTATAATCGAGCGGCATGCTCATGCCTATCGCGTACATTATTATGAAGACGGCGGATTTAAACCCGGTCTGGATGCAACAGTTTTTAGTCCGACAGTCGATCTGCGTATTAAAAATGATACGCCCGCTCATATTCTTATTCAAACCAAAACCGACACCAAAAATCTCACCCTGACCTTCGAACTTTACGGAACCCGGGATGGACGACAGGCAGAAATTCTCGACCATAAAGTATGGAATCAGTCAGCCCCTCCCCCACCGCTCTATCAGGACGACCCAACACTGAAGGCCGGCATCATAAAGCAGGTAGACTGGTCTGCCTGGGGAGCCAAAGCGTCATTTCAATACCGAGTAACCAGAGGCGACGAAATCTTACAGGATACCACGTTTTACTCTTCTTTCCGGCCATGGCAGGCCGTATACCTGAGAGGGACTGCGTTATAAAGATTTTTCCGAAAACCTATGTCAGATGCACAACTTGAAAGGATGACACAGATAGTCAATTCCAACGCTACTACCGGCATAAAAGATGTGGCACCAGTACCCGAGGATCCGCTCGCGTTTACGATCGAACTTAATAGCGGACGTTCGCTCAATGAGCTATTGCCAAAGGGCATTAAATTTTCAATCGATACAGATGATCCCTCATACTCACCTCGACGAAATATCGTATACTTCAACCCTGAATTACTAACCGATCCGAACTATAGAGCTATATTTGCCCATGAATGTGGACATGCATTAGTGAAAAATCCTAAAAAAACAGAATTAACATACTTACAAACTGGACACGAAATACTCTATGGGAGAGGATTTAGAGAATTACCATTGGAAGATCGTCTTAAAAAGATATATTCGCTCATGCAACTCGATCTAGAAAATGAAATAGATGCTATGAACAATGGAAAAGTAGTCGCCGACCTGTTGGATGTTGATCCGACAGTATATGAAGATATGGCAACCAATGGACTCCAAACACATTTTTCGGCTACCATACTCTATATAAGAAAAATGTTTGAGCTGACTTGTCCCGACCTTCAGGATGATACATTAGTCGATTACTATAACCCCTTCACTCAAGGTGCACAAAAAATTACATTTGATGAATTTAAAACGATGAGTAATAAGGCTAAAGATGATAATGCGAAAGCTGTCAGTGAAATACGCCGAAAAATAAACCATGAATAATAAAACCGTTCTTGTCGGTGGTTGCTTCGATTTTATCCATTTTGGCCATGTTTCGTTTCTTAAACAGGCGAAATCCTTCGGTGAGCGATTAGTGGTCGCTTTGGAATCGGATGAAAATGTACGGCACACAAAAGGGGAAACCAGGCCCATTCATCCGCAGAAACAACGCAAAGAAATGCTGGAATCACTTTCATTCGTCGATGAAGTTATTCCCCTGCCGCCTATGAAGACGGACGCAGACTATTTCAAATTGGTCACCCAAATACGTCCTACCGTCATTGCCGTCACAGAAGGAGACCCAATCCTGGATAAAAAAAGACACCAGGCGGAAATGATCGGCGCACAACTTGCAGTTGTGCCCAAAATTCACACCCCGTCAACCTCCCAACTCGCGAAACTTCTTGACCTCGAGTAAAATAACGCCGTATGAAGATACTGGGTATTGAAACAAGCTGCGATGAAACCGCAGCAGCTGTCGTCGAAAACGGTGTAAAAATTATTCGCTCGTCAGTGGCGTCATCCAAAACCATGCATGAAAAATACGGTGGCATCGTCCCTGAGGTTGCAGCCCGGGAGCAACTCCGGTGTATTATTCCCGTCATTGATGAAGCCTTGGGCGACATACCCCTAAACGAAATCGATGCAATCGCAGTCACGGTTGGACCGGGGCTCATCGGTTCACTCCTTGTTGGCGTGGAAACCGCAAAAACCCTGGCCTTTGCAACAGGGAAGCCATTATTGCCAGTAAATCATGTCCTTGCACACATGTATGCCAATTTCGTGGAATCATCTGTCTCCCGCTTTCCTGCGATATCGCTCGTCGCAAGTGGCGGACACACCGAGCTCTATCTTATGAAAAATGAGAAGGATTTATCGTGGCTCGGAGGAACGCTTGATGACGCTGCCGGAGAAGCGTTTGACAAAACGGCTCGACTGCTGGGATTTGGCCATGGAGGAGGGCCAGCCATTGCAACAGCTGCTGCATCCTATGTTCCAGCTCAGACAAAGGAGTCCACAAACATCCGCCTTCCCAGACCCATGCTTGATCATGAAAATCGCTACAACTTTTCGTTTAGCGGATTAAAGACTGCTATGTTGCGGGCTGTGAATTCTCTGAAAGAAAAAAACGCATTTACTCAAAATAAAGTAGCCCAACTTGCTCACGAATTGGAAGAGGCCATCACGGACGTGCTCGTAAAAAAAACGCTTTTGGCGGTATCAGAATATTCAGCATCAACCATCTTCTTGTCAGGAGGCGTTGCAGCCAATACCAGGTTACGTAAAAAATTCATATCCGCCGCTCAGCCTCATGGCGTAACCATTCATGTTCCCGCGCCCGAACTCTGCACCGATAACGCCGTATACATCGCATCGTACGGATTCTTCCGAGCACAAGAAACTGACTGGCACCAGATTACCGCAGTGCCGGATCTGTCTGTTGAAGTATAAGCGCCTCTTGTTCGCTCCACGGGGAGTACGTACCAGGATTGGCTTTAATTTCTTCCAAAAAAGCATGCCAGTCTACCCGCTTCCAGTCGTCTATTTCAGACGGGTTGACAATAGGGTCACCGTCAAAGTATCCGACAAGAATCGGACAGATTTCATTTTCCATGATTCCATGCACATCCGTAAACGTATACCTATACGGAGCGACGAGTCTTACGGCTATTTCAGTTATGCCTAACTCCTCTTTTAGTCTCCGGGTTGCGGCGGAAATAACGGTTTCATCTGGTCCAACATGACCACAAACCGTATTCGTCCAAACTCCGGGAAATGTTTTTTTCTTCAGTGAACGCTTGGTGAGAAGCAGTCTGTTTTTTTTATCAAAAAGAAATACGGAAAATGCGCGATGAAGCGGTGTATTTTGCGTATGCACAGTATCCTTCGGTGCCGTTCCGATAGGATTATCGTCTTCGTCAACAAGAACAACTAATTCCATGTGCGTCCGGATGGATTCGAACCACCGACCAATTGTGTATAAGACAATCGCTCTACCGCTGAGCTACGGACGCCTTCTGGGACGAAACACCTACGACTTCTTTCCAGTGATCTTTGTTCGGAAGCAATAGTAGACGTATTATATCAAACGTGGGGATTAGACTTTCAGAAGCGATTCCATCTCTGCCTCAATATCGTAGGCTCGTTTTTTCGTTTTACCGAATATAATGTACGCCAGTTTATCCATTCGAAGCAAGTTCTCAGAAACTGTTAATACTCCTTCCTGCGTCGATTTATTAAATAATATGGGACGGAGTTTTTCCTGAATTTGGGAAAATGTCTGATGCCCAAGATGGGAAATATCGTAACTGTTATTTGACAGTACATTGGTGATATACATAAAATCTTTCCCGAAAAGTTTTAACGCCGTCGTGTACACAAACGTTCCTCCCGTTGTCCGAACATTCGACTCCGTCACAAACAGTTGACCGTTTCTTCCGGCCACAAAATCAAGATCATAATATCCCCTATATCCTGCTGCTGCATACCGCTCTCCCACAAAAAAACCGGTATCTACCATTTGTGCGGCAATGCGATCGCTGACTACTTCATTATGAATTTCAACACCCTTAAAGATGCCGTCCGCAGTCATGCGCATGCCACAATAATAAAGAAACTCTACTCTCCCGTTTTTCAGAATCTTAAACTCCACGTTGGGACAGCCGCCGCCGATAGAAGTTTGTATTTGGATAAAATCTTCCACGATGATCGGAAATTTACTCCAATACGCTTCCTTCTCCAGGACCCTGAGTATCATTTGCTCACAGGATAAATAATCCTGCGGAAGATCGCCCGGACGAAAGAGAAGAACGCCCATCCCCGCGTGTCCCTTATTGGTCTTGATCACCACTCCGTTTTCTTTGACATATCGTTTGGCGGCGATCTTCGCTGCGTCCTCAATGCCGACGCATATCAATCCTTCAGCCATCTTAAAATCCGGCTCGACATTCTGACTTTGTTGTGCCAGTTGTCGTATCCCTGATTTGCTTCCGTAGAAATTCACCGTCCATCCGTCTTCTTCCTCCGGCGACTCCGGCGCGTAAATCGTCAGGCCCCGGTTACGCAGTTCCCGCATCAAATGAAGGAATTCAGGTGTCGTCGCATAACTGGTAACCGTCAATCGTCTCGTGGAATTGGCAATTTCTATCAATTTCTTCATTATGGTTTCGTCATTCAGAATATCGTCGCACAGTGATCCGGTATGATGTGTCATCGTGATGATGGTTATATGTTTAATTCCGAACAAACTCTGGAAGTAATCAAGAAATTCGGGACTTACTCCCTGCGGACAAATGAAAAAGAGATGATCATCCTCCGCGCAAAATTGAAATAACCGCATGTCTGCAAGAAATACATTCTCCTGAATTTCGCTGGTACGGCTCTTCTTGTCGGACATGGCGCTGATAAAGGGCCATACGTCCTCAGACATATTAAAAAAGTAGACTATTTTTTCTGGCAATTTTGCTGCCCCTGTGGGTCCGGAAGATATATCCATGAAGATATTTATTTTTTGGCTATATTAGGAGAATACCTTTTTCTACAGGTATGTAAAGAGGCAGATTACAATCGCGCACGATGTGCAATCTCTGCCTCGACCAATTCTCTTGATCGGCCGAATTTCAATCGCGATAATTGGATGATTGCCTCGGACACTTTTGGATTTTTTGCAGCATTTACTTTCGTCATGTCTTTCGTTAAGTCCATGCTAAATGGTTTAACCGGTTCATTTCTGACGCTGGTCTTTATATAAGCATTGAATTTGTCGATATTGATAAGATCTGCTTCATTAAACGTCGGCTGGAATTCATGCTGGAGATAGTTGGCATCGGTAACACCAACGCGGAACGAAACAACGGTTCCGACATTCCCAAACACGGCGTTTTTCACCTCTTCTTCCATTTGACCGATGAATTGATTCGCTACGATAAGGTTGAGGCGGTATTTTCTGGCTTCTGAAAGAATTTGTGCGAAATCGGGTGTCGCAAAGTTCTGAAATTCATCGACATACAAGTAGAAATCTCGGCGCTGACTTTCCGGAATTTCCTGACGACTCATAGCGGATATAAGAATGCGCGGCACCAGAATAAGTCCCAGGAAGTTACTGTTCTCTTCCCCAATTTTTCCCTTGGCAAGATTGACCAGTAAAATTTTCCCGTCATCCATTACTTTGCGGAAATCAAATGACGATTGGGATTGGCCGATGATATTACGCATGAGTTTATTGGTGACAAATCGGCCGAATTTGGAAACGATATAATCAAGCACCTCAGATTTATGAAAGTCAGCTGTCTGCGCAATCTGATCAGTCCAATACCGACGGATAATCGGATCCTGCAGCTTCGGCAAAAGCTCCTGCACAAATGCGCTGTCCGTTAACACACGCACTACTTCCACAAACGTGTTGCCTGGCTCCACCATAACCGTTAACATGGCGTTTCGAATCGCGTGTTCGAATCGGGGCCCGATGATACCGGTTTTCATCGGGTCATACAGCTTATACATAAGACCGACAATGGAGGTAACCACGAAATGTTTTTGCTCTTCTGTTTTGGCTTCAAGCATGTTGAGCCCCATCGGCCGCTCAAGGTCAGACGGGTCAAAATAAATTACGTCTTCTGCGCGGGACGCGGGCATGCGCGCAAGGATACCATCAATAAGATCACCATGAGGATCGACAACGGCGATCCCCTTTCCTTCATTGATATCCTGAATAATCATTTCTTCTAATAACTGTGATTTGCCGGTGCCTGTTTTCCCGATGACGTACATATGCCTTCTTCTGTCATCCTCACCAATGAAAATCGGCCGCTCTACACCACGGTACCGGGACTTACCCAAATACAGACCGCTCATGGGAATTTGCGAGGGTGCCGGTGCCCGCTTTGCATTCAGCCAGTAAATATGCGCAGTTTCGATTGATTTATTCGGGAGATGAAATACGCTTGCCAACTCATCACTGTTCATGACGCTGAATTGGCGAAAAAGCGGTACATTCATAATCGGAAAATACCGATAAATGAAGTCCATCATAAACAACTGCTTGAATGGCATTTTTACTTTCGTAAAGTGATTATGGTCGGATGAGAACTGGCTGAAACTAGTCAATAGATTATCCAGATGCATCTGCGCGTTTTCTTTCGTTTCCGCCGACACCACACACCGAATAACGGTGTTAAATCCTGGCTTACTTACCTTCTGCTCAATGGCTTCCAGTGTCTTGGGATCTACGGAAAAGCTTGCCTTATCGGGGTTTGCTTCATTTTTCTTTACTTTCGATATATATGATCTGCCAAGCCCCCGCCATTTATCATTTGCCGGCTGAACCAATATCTGAACAACGGCAGCTTCCCCGGGACGCATTTTGGCCAAAACGGATGTTATGGAAGACAACGGATCGGTGGGAAGATCACGAAAAACACGAAGCGGCTGATAATCCGCGCCTCCGAGACACAATGCGGCAAAAGCCACTTTACCGGTCTCAGAAAAGAGCGCATATTCCTCTACCTGCCGAATGTCTGCTCCCGGATATGCTCCATGAATTTGCTTCTCGACGAGGTCGGTGAGCTTCTTGGGGACCGCAACATAAAATCGAATGTCTTCCGGCCGCGCCACGATCTCAAAGGACAAATGCTCCTGCGGCTTGAGAAAGGACCAAAAATCTCCATGTGCGATGCTGTGAAGACTTGAAAACATCTGTTCTGCGGCGTCAATCTTAATTTCGTTATCGCGGGGCACGGCAATCTGAAGAAGCACCGTCTCAAGCGAGTGTTCTTCCCTGTTTCTGTATTTCCACATAAGAAACAGAATATAGCCCACCAAAAAAAGCCCGCCCAAAAAAAACAGCATGAGCAAAACGCTTATTCCTATTACTTCAAGTCTATAAACACCATCAAGTAATTGATCCTGCATACGATTAAATTTTTACCCGGATTATTTTCCCGCCGACCGTCTGAATGCCGACATGTAGCTGTTTCAACCGCTTGACACACCACTCGGAAAGCCATCTCCATGACTCGGTTACACTCAATGTAAGTCCCTGTGCGATCTGGTCATCTGAAATAGGAAGCGTCACTGTGGGTGTTGGCGATACGGGCACGTTGGGTCCTGCCGGTTTTACGCCCAGCTGCGCTACCGGGGGAGGGATCGGAATCGTCGTTGGCTGCATGTGCACTCCCGCTGAAGCGACTTCCTTGGGTAGCGCCATTTCCTGACCGGTAACATCGATAAGGCCTTCTTTGGCGTCAATCGTACCGCCAACCATTTCCTTATTCCCCGACGGCGTTACCGGGGAAACGGGCGGTGTCGACTGAGTCGTTTGTGCATCAGTTACACTCGTATCTGCGGGCAGATTAGTCATAGAAGTATCATATCACGAACCATAGGCAAATATGACGCCATAGAGTGGCATAATCGGCATATTTGCGACAATGGTTTTTTTTACTGTCTTTTTCTTCCCGGTATTGGTTTTTGTCGTCTGCATTCCTTGTTCACGAATCATTGCCAGATGCCAAATGATCGAAAGAAGAAGCCACTGTCCCGACTCCCGCTGCACCAGGACTTCTGCTTTACCGTCTTCTGAGATATGCCTCAATAACCCATGGTTTTGAGAATGACCGAATCTGTTCTTCCCCAGTGTCAGACCGGCGACGAAGCCCTCGAGGGAAGAGAGCGCGGAGTAATAATTCATAAGTTTCAACATAAGCCAAAGGCCGACCGCAAGGGAGAATTGAGATACCTCTTTTTTCTCTGCCTCCTCTTTTGTTTTTGTGGCCGAAAACGTTTCTGGGTTCGTTCCGACGATTATTCTTTGAATCTCTCCGGTAAGAAATAGTATTTTCTCTCCCGTCGATGCTTTCTCGTGAGCGATTGCATTTTTTTGTTCCGCAAGCGAAAGCGTATCGATAGTTTTAACAAACGCCACCGTTTCCGTCAGCGTATACACATCCACAGAATCGGCAATGCGCAAAAGCCGCTCAGGTGCAAATGTTTTTTCTTTTCCGTTTGCCTCACTGGCAATAAAAGATAGCGCCACTTCCAAAGAGTCATTAGGAATATCCTTATGCCAAACAGTAATCTGCTCTGGTATCCCTTTTTGAGACGCTGTTTCTGCTGACACGACCGGGGCCATTTCGGGTGGTATCAGGAAAACTCCCTCTCCCAAGCCTCCTTCATGCGGTTGCATGGCAAGGACGTCCAGCATAAAAAGTCCTGCCGGTACGCATACGTCCGGTATTTGATCAAATACCTCTGTGGCTACTTCCAGTACTTCTCTTGCCCGGGATGTAATTTCCCAAATCTGCACCACCTCCGCTGCCATCTGCTGAGCGGTCTGTTCGGGAACGGACAACACGTCTTGTACCGTTTCATTCCAAACCTGTACCTGCTCCTCTTCGGTCAGACGAGCAAAGTCCTCGCCTGCAGGTTCGGCTGTAAGCGCCGGTATCAAAGCCGGATTCTCTCCCCGTACAATTTCTTCTATGTGTGTCGTATACGTCGGAGATTCATACTGAGGCACGAGTGTCATCGATTGTTCTATAGGGGGTCTGCGTTTCACATAGTCAATCACACCGACGAACGCTTCTTTTGTATCGTCTACGACCCGCATGGCGGTATCCTGCGCCGTATCTGCAGAAAGAGCGATTACGCCGTATACTGCTGCGGCCAAGCCTTCCCGCACATCATCCTGTGCGATCATATGTTCAAGCGCTATTTCCGCCATCTGTTCAACTTGCCGCTCCCGCTCCCGCAAAATAAGCGGAAATACGGATACGTCCCGAGAAAGACGGGTAAGATACCCTTCAGCTTGTTTTTCGTGTGCGACTGTTTCCTGTGCCTGTGCGAGAATCTCCTGGGGCGTAATGGCGCGGGAAAAAAGAAGCGGTTTCTCAAAATCATCACTTTGAGAGGTGTCTGCTTCTCCTGCGGCTCCCAGACCGTGGAAAAATTTTTTCAGAGCATCTTCATTGCCATGAAACTCGACTGCGAGTGCCTGTATGGCATTTCCTTCGCCGCGAGAATAAAGATACACGTAATTCCTACCGAACCCCAAATCTGGACTGGCAACCGCAGCCATTGCTATAGACGGATCGTTCATCATCGCCGACTCGGCCCTAAGCACACGGCCGAGTCGGTCAGCTCCGACATCATCAGGATCAGTCAATTCCTCGATGGTCTTCCCGCCGCTATCGGTCCATCTGCCCTGATCATTGATTTCATAGTCAAACGGAATGAGTGTTTGGGCGAGAATGAATTCGTGCTCGTAGGCAACAGCGTCCTTTGCAAGCGCTATGGACACCGCATCTTTCCCGACGCCACTATTGAGCATTTCTTCCAGATAATTTGTTTCGTTTTGGGGATCCCATTCGTGACCCATATACTTGCCTCTCTGCCACAAAAAACCTTCTCGAATCGAGAAGGTGCTTGTGGCTTCTCCTTTGACTCGAAGGATGCGCAAATACCAGAAGCCTGCGACCGGACTATTACCGTTGCGGCACAGTTCCCGAATTTCACGGGATTCGGAGCTTCCGATAAGATTATTTTTTTGTTTCTTTTCGGGGAATACCGGACCAAACCGTTTCCACTTTGTTATCGTCCTTATTTATAAACCGCGCGAGCATAAAAAACAAGTCAGAAAGACGGTTGAGATATTTTATGATATCCGTATCTACTGTTTCCTTTTGGGACAGCGCAACGACCTGTCTTTCTACCCGTCTTGTTATACTTCTTGCGATATGAACGTAGGAAGCAGAGACGGATCCACCGGGAAGGATAAAATTCGTAAGCGCGGGGAGCTCTGCTTCCATCGCGTCAATTTCTACCTCCATTTCCGTCACCCGAACGGGAAGGGTCGCTAAATCCGTTTTCCAGCCGGCAAGATTCCCACCGATAGTAAAAAGATCTCCCTGGATTTTCGTCAGAAGCTCACGGATATGATCGTGTTTTGCCGCCGAAATGATTAGGCCTACCCAGCTGTTCAGCTCGTCCATCGAGCCATACGCGTCGACCAGTTCTTCACACTTCAGGACGCGCTTGCCCCCAAAAAGACTTGTCTTTCCGGCGTCACCGGTTCGGGTATAGATAGGCATAGCGTCCTAACACTCTGAGTATCCGCAGCTGTAACACTTCTTGCAGGATTCTTCAAAGACCAGGCTCCCCTCTCCACAGCTTGGACAAAGATCCACCGTCACCATGCGCTTCTGCGTGAAGAGCATTTGCTGTGCCGGAACGGTCATGGGCTGCTCTGCGGGCTCCACTTGGGGTGCATCTGCATGCAAGGACTTCCCGTTCCCATTGGTATGCCCATTGCCATTGGCCTCCATTGGCTTGGTATCGGTATGTACGGCAGCACCCGCCGGTACGGCCTCTTCCAATCGATGCTTGGTGAAAAATCCAAAATGCCTATCGATAACTTTTGCCACCGCATCAGGAAGACTGCGCACTCTATTCTCGCCAAAGCCCATACTGCGGGCGCCACCAATTCCAATAAGCTCGGCTGCGATTTTATGCGCACGCTCAATGGCAGGGATGGGTGATGCCATACGAAGAGTAAGAGAGATAAGTCTCCCCATGGCTTCAGCCATAGCGGTTACGTCACTTCCTGCCTTGCCGACATTAATAAACATCTCCAGCGGCCTGTTTCCTCCATTGGTATTAATGGTCACATATGCCTGTCCTACCGGGGTTTCCACCTGATACGTCGACCCCTGAACAACCATCGGGCGCGGCTTGACTTCAGGCATCGGCACCTCAACCGGTTTGGCCACCGCCTCTTCTTTCTTGGGTTCTTCTTTTCGTTCGAGCACACCCTGGCGACTCCCCTCTCTCATGTACGTAATACCCTTGCATCCCTGTTCGTACGCGAGTGTATACAGGCGCTTCACGTCTTCAACGGTGTGTCCGTTCGGCGCGTTTACCGTCTTACTGATGGATGCATCTACATACTTCTGAATCGTTGCCTGCACATAAACGTGATCCTCAGGCGTCAAATCATTGGCTGACACAAACCATGCCGGCCGCTCTTCGCGAGTAGGTTCGCGACCGTTTGTTTTTTTGAAATCCTCATACCATGCCTCATACAGTGGATGACGCAAAATATGCTCACCCAACCGGGAACGGCGAATGAATTCAAATTCGTACACCGGCTCGATGCCGCTTGAGACACCGCTCAAAAGCGATGTTGTGCCCGTCGGTGCCTGTTGAAGGATGACGCTATTGCGGACACCGTATTTTTTTATTTTCTTCTTCACCGTTTCCGGCAACTGCTTTACGAAATATCCTTCCAAATGTTTCTTGATATCAATCTTTGGAAACGCGCCTTTCTCTTTTGCAATTTCTGCTGACGCTTCGTAAGCAGCATCCCGAATCGTCCGATAAATTTTATCGATGACCGGAAGACTTTCAGGAGATCCGTATCGCAGCTTCATCTTAATAAGTGCATCACCCAAACCCATGGTGCCCAGCCCAATGCGCCGCTCACCCTGCTGCTGCACTTTGCGGATTTCTTCAAAAACATAAAAATCGGCATCGATGACGTCATCTTGAAAACGGACGCCGATCTTCGCCACTTCGGCAAGCCTGTCGTAATTCATTTCTCCCTTTTCGTTCACCAACGCTGCAACGTTTATGGAGCAGAGATTGCATACACCCCAGCTTGGAAGCCCTTCTTCACCGCATGGGTTCACACAGTTTACGTGTTCAAAATAATAATTATTGAACCACTTGTTATAGCGCTCCATGAAAACAACGCCTGGCTCAGCACTTTTCCATGCAGCTTGTGCAATAAGATCCCACAAGACGCGCGCTTTCAGTGTTTTTTGGACGATGGTCTTCTTCCCGAGTGCTAACCAATTCGGAAGATATCCATCCCATTTCGTGTCATATTCAGGATCGTTTTTATCAGGAAACACGAGGTCCCAGTCTGCATCATTCTTTACTGCTTCCATGAACGCATCGGAAACACATACAGAAAGGTTTGCACCGTTAATTCTGGACAAATCCTGTTTTACGGTAATGAATTCCTCAATATCCGGATGCCAGTCCCACAACATAAGCATGAGCGCTCCTCTTCGGCTGCCACCCTGCTGGATGATGTCTTTGGTTGCGACAGAAAATAACTCCGCCCAGTTACAGGGTCCGGAGGAAAAACCATTCACTTTATGAACACGGGCTCCTCTTGGACGAAGGCTGGAAAGATTTATTCCTACGCCTCCTCCGCGGGACATGATTTCTACCATCTGGGAAAGGGTCTGAAGAATTCCCTGCCGAGAGTCATGCGGACTCGGAATAACGAAACAGTTGTAAAATGTCACCTTGTATCCCGTACCTGCTCCGGAGAGAATACGACCACCCGGAACAAAAACAAAATCCTGCATTGCATCATAGAACTTCTGCTCCCACGCTTTTCGCTGTGCTTTGGGTTCTATCTGGGCCACAGCGTGAGCAACCCGACGCCACATTTCTTCGGGAGTTTTCTCGATAGCATTTCCCGTCTCATCTTTCAGGGCGTATCTGTCTGCAAATACATTTTGTCGAATTCCGGTTAATTCCATATATTTTTCAAAAAGGGTTTATAAAAGTTTTTTTACCTCTCGTTCAAAATCCTCTATATCTACAAATTGTCGAAATACGCTCGCAAACCGAATGTATGCAATCTTATCTAATTTCTTCAATCTCTTTGCGACTAATTCTCCGATTTTTTTACTTTGCACTTCCGTTGATTCACCGCTTATCAGTTCTCGTTCTACTTCATTCACAATCCTTTCTATGTCCTCTGCTTTAATCGTTGTTTTTCCGCTTGCCCGCCACAGTCCCCGGCGTAATTTTTCCCGATCAAATGTTTCTCGTCGTTCGTCTTTCTTGATAACCGTTATCGGGACGCTTTCAATCCGCTCGTATGTCGTAAACCGCTTCTCGCACTTTGAACAATTCCTTCGCCTCCGTGTTACCGCCAAGTCTTCGCTATCCCTCGTCTCAAGGACATCGGTATTCTCAAAATTACAATATGGACACTTCATCGCTGCTGAATAAATGCTTATGGCCAGTTGAAAATTCGTGTGATACTCGATTTCGCCTGTGAAATTATGAACGCTACCTATGGTGCCAAGTCAAATACTAAGACACTAGATAACACCCGTCAACTGGAAATTTCTATATCAAATCTATACAGGGAAAGAATCCAGCCTCGAACCCGTTTTCCTGAGGAAAAAGTACGGTAATTCTTCTCTCTATCCGTCCCAGTGAGGCAGATCCACAAACTGTCAGAAACGCATCGTCGCTAAAAAGTGCTCGAAAGATATCGCTTACGCTTCTCTGTCAAGATTTCCCACCAGTCCAGATACGGACTTTATTCCCTCAATTTCGAAGCCTGACCGCGTAAATCTTTCACTTGATTCTGTGCATTCACGAATTTTTCCCGAGCACCCTCTGGCACCTTGGTTGTTAACTCTCCGATAATTTCTTCATGCTTTGCAAATGCATTGGACAGTTTATCCAGCACATATCCCGGAACCTCTTTCCCTTGTGCTTTTACCGTCATTGCTGTGGCAATAGCTGATTTCATGTAGTCGTTTGCTTTCGTCAAAGATTCAAGCGCCATGTTCTCGTTTCCCTTGGCCTGAAGAAACACTGCCATATTCACACGCTTGTCTCCCTGGAGGATATAAAACTCCGTCTTTCTCACGGGGTCTGCTATCAGGCGTTCAAAAATTTGATCCCGAAGGTTTTTCAGAAAATAAAGAGGATGATCCGGAAGTATACCGGGATACGGAAGTGCATACTCAACAGTTGTCACAACCGTTGTCCCTTCCGATGCCGAGCTTGCCGTTGTCGTACTTTCCTTAACCATCATCGTTGTTGGCTTCGGAGCCATAGTGGTGGCGCCGTACGCGGAAACAGGGAACAATAGTGAACCGGCAAAAAGCGAAGTGACGGCAGCAAGTGTGTGAATATTCATATTCCTCCTTTGGGTTAACCGCATTAGTATACCCTACCTAGACAAGCTTTACTATATCATCAGGAGCGATACCTATGATGCCTAATATTTCTTCCTCCAAGCGCTTGACCTTTGGATACGTTTCGTCGAGTATTCGCTGTGCTCCGGCTGGCAATTTTTCAGCATTCCAGAGCGCAAACCGTCGATCAACGGTGATGATTTCGAACTTTACGGTTTTATCCGCGAGGTACAGCAATTTTTCTTCCCATGTTTTGGGACAAATCGCCGGATCAAGAATTGCATGAAGCGGATGGGTTACGACGACATCTGCAACTTCCTCCATATCTTCTTGACGCAAAATACGCACCGCCGTATCAGGATGAGATTCTCCCTCCAGCCTAGGGACCGCTTTATCTATATCATGCAGAAGGGCAGCGGCGTGAAGCAAACTCGTATCAATGACTGTCTGCTTGGTCTTTATAACTTCCCGCGCGAAAAAAAGGGCAACGGCAGCGACCAAGCCCACATGTACCCGTTTGCGTTCGGGTAATGCATATTTTTCCCATAATGCTTTTGCCTGTGCTTCCGTAGGAATCATTTCAATTAATTATTGATTTTGTGAGACACCATACAGTACTATGAGCAAACATCCCTTTCTATGATACCAGCATTTCTCATAACATTCCGAGAAGTCATTGAAGCCGCCCTTATCGTCGCGACGATATTGGGCATCCTCACGAGATTGGGACAAAAAAGGGAAACAAAAACGGTATGGATCGCCACGCTTGCAGCGGCGGGCGTGAGTATAGGCCTTCTTGCGTTGGGAAGCTTACTTGGTCTTCGAGTTCAGGAAATGTACTCAGGAAAAACAGAAGAACTGATTGAAGGAATACTCATGATTATTTCTGCAGCTTTTATCACCTGGGCAGTATTTTTCTTACACAATTACTTCGGCCGATACAAAACAAAACTCCTTGCCGACCTCAAAGCCACGGTTGAGAAGCAAGAACAGCGGGGCCTATTCATTCTTGCATTTACTGCGGTTGTCCGGGAAGGGTTTGAAATCGTTTTGTTTCTCTCAGCGGCATATTTTTCCTCCGATCCCCTTACTATATTCAAGGGATTCGCATTGGGCGCTCTTGCTGGACTTGCTGTCTGTTTCGGCCTTTTTGCCGCGACGATACGGATGCCAATATTCTACGCGTTTCGCATCACGAGCGCACTTCTTATTTTATTTGCCGCCGGACTCCTTGCTCACGGAGCGCACGAACTCGTTGAAGCCGGTGTATTAGTAAGCACTCCAAACGTTTATCTTCCATTCCTGCCGGAGAAAACTTCGTTTGCCGGAGGTGTCATCCAGTCTATCTTTGGGGTAACCAGAAAAATGGAACTCTTTTCCCTTCTTCTCTACAGTGGATACACGGCTGTCATGACCTGGTGGATATTTGGCCGACGATCCGCTCATTCGGAAGCCTGAAATCCTACCGCCGCCAAAACGAGATCTAACGTCTGCTTAGGCCCGCTGGAATACGTATCGATAACCAGATCATAATGCTTCGGATCCCAATAATCGGTAACGCCATACATGCGTTTCCATTTGGAAAAATTCGCTTCCTGGCGTTCGGAGATATGTGCTTTTGCTTCCGCAACAGTGAGATTATCCCGATTTACGAGGCGATCAATCCGCAACGAATCATCGCACTCCAGAAGAACTTTTAATACATGGGGAAGTCCTCGCATGTTCCACCCGGCAATCCATGATTCAACGGCAAAATGCGCACTCGGGTCCGATAGTTTCTGACGCATCGCTGCGTCTATCTGATGATCAATATCATCACCATAATCAGTCGCCTTATGATGCGTGCGGTCCTCTGGGTTATGTTTCCCGTTTTGTACGGCAAATTGCCGCGCCCATTCCCCACCCGAAAACGTCTCCCACCCCCAGGTCTCAACATACGGTTTCAGATTCTTGAGAAGCGTCGAGCGCCCTGCACCGGGAGGGCCGGATATGGCAATGCTGCTGTATTTCAATTTCGGTGCATCCATGCACTTAATTATAGTGCGCCATTGACTTTGGTCAACACACAAACTAATAATAGGCCATGTCAATTGAGTATCTTCCGGTAGAGTGGAGTGAGTATCATGGGCTCGCCAGACAGATGGCCGCGCAAATCCTCTCAGACGGCAGAAAAATCGACGAGGTCGTCGCTATCTCCCGGGGAGGACTGACACTCGGACACCTTCTTACCGATCTACTCAGGGTTCCCATTTCCACTTTTACGATTCAAAGCTATACCGATATCCAGGAACAGGGAGAAGTAAAAATCACCAAGCCTCTTACCACGCCTATTCATGACAAACACGTTCTTCTTGTTGACGACGTCTCTGACTCAGGAAAAACGATAAAACGAGCGCTTGAATACCTCAAAACACAGCAGCCCAAAGGGGTAACCACGCTCACCATGTTTTACAAACCTCATTCCGTATTTAAGCCGGATTATTTCGCAAAAGAAACATCCGCATGGATACTGTTTCCTTACGAACCCACGGAAATGATTACCAATATGATGAAGAACATGAAAAAAGAAGGCAAAACGGAAGCCGACATGGACACATTTCTCCACTCGCTAAACTATCAGGACGATCAGATTCAATTCGTCAAAAAATTCTATACCACATAATACCCCCTTGACGAATGACTGCTTCCTAAGTATAAGCTACCTATATAGGGCTTGATTGGCGCCCTATTTTTTGTGGCGCAAAGGAGGTCGTATGGGAGCTGAAACTATCATTCCAGGGGTCAATGGCCCAACAACCGGTGAGGTGCCGGCACCAATAGAGACGCCACACTATGAAGCGCCCGCAGAACAGCCACTTCATATAATTACGAGCACGGCTGAGGGCGTAACCATCACGAATCAGCCAACACAAACATCAGGATAACTTGTCAAACACAAAACCTTACGATAGAATAGTGTATGGCGGCTGACATTCATCAGCACAATTCTGCCTACCTCAAAGAAGAATTTTTGCGTGACGCAAAAGTCCTTGATCCCCAACGCGGCTATATTTCTGTTTCCTCGTTTAATTTACGCATGAAACCCAAAATTCTCGATTTAGCAGCGCAGCTGATAGCCGAGGAATTCAAGGATACCGATGTAAACACCATTCATGGTATTCCGCACTCGGGAAACTATCTCGCAACCGCCGTTGCCCTCAAGCTGGAAGATCGCGTACGGCTCCACAGCTCCAGGAAAGACCAAACGATTCCTGCGACATGGAAAGACGTCTACCGTCAGGAAATTCAGTCATTCACGACCAGCGATGATTCCATAACCGTTTATTCAGGAATTAACCTTTCCTTTGTTCAAAAAGGAGACCGAATACTGCTCCTTGACGATGTCTGTGCCACGGGGGAAACGGGGTATCAGATCGCAAGCGGGCTTCTGGCCCGAGGAGCAAACGTCGTCGGGTATGCCGTACTGTTTGATAAAATATTTCAGGGCGGCCTTGCCTATATCGAAACGCTCGGTATCAAGACATTTTCGTGCATCCGTGTCGCAAAGATAGGTGCCCATGACCAAATTGTGTTACAACAAAAGTAGCCTATGATTCTCATCGTTGATTTCGGAAGTCAAACTGCCCACCTCATCGGACGGCGCCTGCGGCAGCTGGGAGTCAGCGTGAGCTATGTCGATCCTGAAGACGTCTTTTCCGCGATAGAAACACATAAACCAACCGGGATTATTCTTTCCGGCGGACCGGATTTCGTAGACCGGGAAGGTTCACCCACCGTTCCCAAAAAACTTTTTGAACTGGGAATTCCCGTTCTGGGCATCTGCTACGGATGGCAACTTATGAGCTACAGACTCGGAGGAGACGGTAGAATTACTGCCAAAGAATTTGGCCCCGAGACACTCCATATTACGAAGCCGGTCGACATATTTAAACTCCCTGAGCGCGATTTTACGGTTATCGTGTCTCATGGGTATACGGTCACAAAAGCGCCTCCCGGATTTGAAATTGTCGGATCAACCGATAAAGTCGAATTTACCGCCGGATATGACGCCAAACGCAAGCTTTATGGCATTCAGTTTCATCCGGAGGCTCATCACACCCAATACGGCACTGAGTTACTGAAAAATTTTGTGCATGACGTCTGCGGAGAAACGATTACGCCCATGACACTTGACCCCGGGAAGATTATCGAAGATATCCGTGTCGCGGTCGGAAACAAGAAAGTTATTTGTGCCGTCTCCGGAGGTGTTGATTCGACTGTTGCCGCTTTTCTCATCGGTCAGGCAATCGGGAAAAATCTCATTCCCGTATATGTCGACAGTGGCCTTATGAGACCAGAAACGGACCGAAGGGTGCGCTACATTTTTACGAAACTGATTGCGGCCGATCTTCGGATTGTTGACGCCAAGAAACGATTTTTGGCAGCACTTGCAGGCATTACTGATCCGGAATTAAAACGCAAAACAATCGGAAAACTCTACATCGACATATTCCAGGAAGAAGCGCTCAAACATAAAGACGCACAATTTTTGGGGCAAGGAACGATTTACTCCGATGTAATTGAGTCCAAGGGAAGCAAGCATGCGTCCCATATAAAATCCCACCATAATGTCGGCGGACTTCCCAAGGACCTTCCGTTCCGTCTTATCGAGCCCCTACGCAATTACTACAAAGACGAGGTACGAGAACTCGGCCGCCTTGCAGGGCTCCCGGAAGATATCGTCATGCAGCAACCCTTCCCCGGACCCGGGTTTGCCGTCCGCATCAGGGGAGAAGTAACTGCCGACCGGCTTAAACAGGTAATCCTGGCGGACAGCATCGTCGTCGAAGAATTGATGAACGCAAAACTCTACAGCTCCCTCTTCCAATGTTTTGCCATCATGACCGGCGCCTACTCAACTGCGGTAAAGGGTGATGAACGGGCGTTTGCGGAAGTAGTGGGAATACGAGCGTACGAATCCAACGATGTTATGACCTCCCAGTGGGCAAAAATTCCCTATGACATGTTGGGGAAAATCTCATCCCGCATCGTCAATGAGGTTCCCAATGTTTCCCGAGTCGTGTATGACATTACAACCAAGCCGCCCGCAACCATGGAATGGGAATGAATATGAATGACCCGTATATCAGTCAGGTACAGGAGGCCGCTCTGTTTATACAGAAAAAAATGGGACCCACATTTACCCCCAAGGTTGCCCTCACGCTGGGATCCGGACTCAATAAACTCGCTGATCTTATACAGCCGGTTGCCGCAATCCTTTATTCGGAAATTCCGCATTTTCCTCAATCGACGGTGCCGGGACATGAGGGAAAAATGATATTGGGAACCCTGGAAGGTGTTCCTGTGGTCGGCCTCAAAGGAAGAAAACATTTCTATGAAGTCGCAGGAGAACCAAGTCCCATGGATATCGTCACGTTCCCGGTCCATGTTGCTGCCACACTCGGCTGCAAACTCTATGTCGCGACAAACGCCGCAGGTGGATTGAATCCCAAGTACAATGTCGGGGATCTTATGGTTATCTCATCACACATCGGACTATTTCAACCGAGCCCTCTGCTTGGTATGCATCACGACTTCGGAGGCAATGACCTTTTTCAGCCACAAAGCACTGAATATGATCCGGCTTTGCGCAAACAGTTCCTTTCCCTTGATCCATCCATTCGAGAAGGGGTATACGTGGCCGTCACGGGCCGGGCATATGAAACGCAGGCCGAGTGCCTCTTCTTGCGGTCTATGGGAGCGGATGCTGTTGGCATGTCGACGGTGCCGGAAATCCTCGTTGCGACAAATCGCGGCATGAAAACATTTGCGGTTTCCATGATTACCAATAAAATCGCAAAAGACGGTACGAACGCAACGAATCATGAAGAGGTCATGGCAGTGTTAAACGGCAAGGAAACGGAGGAAAAACTCTATCGGATATTCAGAGCCTTTTTCACTCATCTCACTGGGGCGTATTGATGATAACAGGCTTGAGTCTGCTCATTGATTCAAGCGAATACCGGACCCCCTGAACGCCCACGCCGGATTCCCGAACTCCCAAGAAGGGAAAGTGGTCCGGACCCCTCTGGGGCGACCCGTTTATCTGGACGGTTCCGACATTCAACTGCGAGGCAAACTGAATCCCCGCTCCCTCATCTTTAGTAAATACACACGCCTGAAGACCGAATCTCTGACCGTTGATGATAGAAGCCGCATCATCCATGCCTTCTATTGCAATGAAAGAGATGACCGGCCCAAAAACCTCTGTTCCCACGATCTTCATCCCCGCTGATACCTGCGTGAGTATGGTTGGCTCTATATAAGCACCGGTCCGTTTTCCTCCAATGACGATTTGGGCGCCCTGCGCAACGGCTTGTCCAATATCCTTTTCAATAGCCTCTGCGGCCTGAATGGAGATAACGGGTCCCACCAGCTTCGTCGTTGTCTCCCGAGGGTCACCCAAATGTACCAATTCCTTCATCTGTTCTAGTACGACGGGCAAAAGCGCATTAAGCACCGACTGCGTACCCATGACGTATTTTATTGCCGTACACCGCTGTCCGGCATAAGAAAATCCCCCCTTAATGATCTCCTTTGCAGCGAGTGTCATATCAGCATCCGGGAAAATTAGAGCAGCGTTGTTTCCTCCGCATTCAAATAAAAGCGGCTTCATCGCCGCCTTCCCGGCAATCGATATCCCTACATCGGAGCTGCCCGTAAATGCCACCATAGAAACACCTTTATGGGAAACGAGCGCATCACCGATTTCCCGCCCGCCTCCGGTCACACACGTGATAACCCCAGGAGGAACCCCGGCTTTCTCAAAAATCCGCACCAGATGAAGGCCGCTTATCCCGCCCTGCGTCGGCGGCTTAAAAACGACACTATTGCCCATAAGAAGCGCTGGGGCAATTTTGCTGCCGGCCAGGTTTACCGGGTAATTAAACGGTGCAATCGCCAGAACAACCCCATGGGCAACCCGCTCAATCATGGCAATTTTTCCTTTGGTGTATCCTGGAAAATTATCGCTATCAAGCGTTTCTCCTCGTATCGATTGGGCCACGTCTGCAAAATAATCCGTCAATTCGGCGGTTCTGATAATTTCACTTTTTGCCTCCGTCAGGGTCTTGCCAATTTCCCTCGAGAGAAGCTCAGTGAGATACGCTTCATGCTGGCGGATCCAGTCGGCGGCCAGGTGGACGATTTTTACGCGCACATGAAGCGGCGTTTTTTCCCAGGCCCGCTGTGCGGCTTGGGCCGTCTGCACTGCCGCATCAATCTCCCGGGGTGAAACCGTTTGCAGCTCGCCGACAATAGCGCCATCTATCGGCGAAATAACCGGTATTTTCTTTCCGGTTTCGCTCTCTTTCCAAACTTTCCCGTCAAAATACCGATAACAATGAGGCGTTGCTGGAAGAAAAATGGCATCAAAAAAATTTTCTGACATTGATTTCACTATAACAAAAAATGGATTATGGTGTCGCGGAGAGTTTTTTAATCATGCATGCTGTCATGTTGTCGTCACTTCCGTTTTCTTCCGCGGTTCTCAAAAGATGGACAATGGCAGCAGACATGCTATCCGTTGTCGTCCCTGTTACTTCAAATGTCGTACGCAGAACATCCTCGCTCACGAAACTCAGCACACCATCCGAAGCGATAAGCAGCACGTCTCCGGCAATAAACCGCTCTGCCTTTACATGAGGAACAAGACCAAAACGTTTTACGCCAAGGGCGTTAGTCAAGCGACCGGCCTCATCAAGATCATAGGGTGTAAGCATATCGATAAGACCTTCCCTGTACAGTAGTATTCCGGTATCTCCCACCGATCCCGCCCAAATCGAATTGGTACCGACTATAACTGTAGCAAGCGTCGTGGCAAGGCCTTCGGAAAATCCCCGTTCCCGTTTTTTTTGCCAAACTGCAATGTTTGCACTTCGGAATATCCGTTTCAGGAAAAGTTTTTTGTCTGCCCAATAAAATGGACGCTGACGGATATGTTTATAACCCCAGATGGCAGTTTCTGCTGCAAGTTTGGCGGCCACTTCAGGATGAGGAAGGCTTCCGACGCCGTCGGTAACCACAAAACACTCGTCCTTAAAATTAATGAAGTAATCTTCCTGTGTGTCTTTTCCGCCCTGAAGTTGGCTGGCAGCAAAAATTATGGCTTCGGGTTGTTTTCTATTTCTGAAAACCAGCGGATCAACAAACTTCATGCTGGGCTCATCTTACCCTGAGATATAGCGTTTCTCAACCTCTTTCCAGTTCACCACGTTCCACCAGGCTTTTATGTACTCGATGCGAAGATTTTGATATTTCAGATAATACGCGTGCTCCCAAACATCAAGCCCCAGGATAGGCCTCTTCCCTTCCATCAATGGAGAATCCTGATTGGGAGTATCCATGATTGTGAGCTTCCCGTCCTCGTCAACCAGCCATACCCATCCGCTACCGAACCGCGCCAAGCCTGCAGCCGCGAATTTTTCCTGAAATTGAACAACATCCCCGAATGATGATTCGATCGCTTCCTTGAGTTTTCCTTCAGGAACGAGCGGGCCACCCGGCGTCATCACCTGCCAGAACAACGAATGATTTGCATGTCCACCCGCATTATTGCGAACCTTGGTCCGTACGGCCTCAGGCACTTTGGAGAGATCGGAAATAAGCATCTCTACCGGCATCGCAAGGAGCGCTTCTTGCCCTACGAGTGCATCATTCAGATTTTTCACATATGCAGCGTGATGCTTGTCGTGATGAATCTGCATTGTTTTCTCATCAATATACGGCTCAAGGGCATTGTATGCGTATGGCAAATCGGGAAGTTGATACATAGAATCCTCCTTTGGAATAAATATTCTGCTTTCCTTTATTATATACCATGCAGAAAAATAGTCTGACCGGTATAATAGAAGGATGTTCGGAAAATTCATAACCCGTCTAAACGCATGGTATCAGGCCATTCGTGCAAAAATAAGGGAACCCAAACTGCGAAAGGCATTCATTCCTGCAGTGTGGCGAAAAAAAGCAATCTATGCGTTCTGGCTTCTTCCGTTTTCTATCATTCTGGTGTCGTATCTGCTTATTTTCAAGGACCTCCCCTCGCCCACAAAACTGGGAACATATGATATTCCGCTTGCTACCAAAATTTATGACCGCAACGGAACACTCTTATTTGATATCTACGCCGATGAAAACCGCACGGCAGTACCTTTGTCCGAAATGCCAGCCCATCTACGACAGGCAACGATCGCCATTGAAGATAAGGGTTTTTACACCCATCAGGGAATTAATCCCATTGGGGGCATACTCAGAGCTATTTCTTCTAGCATCACCAAGCAGCGACTTGAGGGTGGCTCAACGCTGACACAACAACTCGTCAAATCCGCACTCCTCACACCGGAACGAACGATCACGAGGAAAATTAAAGAAGCTATTCTTGCCCTTTGGGTGGAAACTCTTTATTCAAAAGACAAGATTCTTGAATTGTATCTCAATCAGGTTCCCTATGGGGGCACTGCGTGGGGCGTCGAGTCAGCGGCGGAAAAATATTTCGGCAAAAGTGTCCGCGATCTGACGCTTGCCGAAGCTTCGCTTCTTGCCGGACTCCCGCAGGCGCCGACGCGATACTCACCGTTTGGTGCATATCCGGAGTACGCCAAAGCAAGACAGCGTGACGTGCTTCGACGAATGGTCGAAGACGGCTATATAACCCAGGAGCAAGCAGATGCGGCAGCGAAAGAAGAGCTTGTGTACAAGCAGGAAACCGGAATAAAAGCAGGTCATTTCGTCATGTACGTCAAGCAGCAACTTGTCGAGAAATATGGCGAAGCGCTGGTAGAACGAGGAGGACTCAAGGTTACGACCACCCTAGATGCCGATCTTCAGGAGTATGCACAGGCAACGGTCGCCGCAGAAATTGCCAAACTTGCGCGTCTGCGCGTAGGCAACGGTGCGGCGCTTATCACGAAACCCTCAACCGGCGAAATCCTCTCAATGGTTGGAAGTACCGATTATTTCGCAACGCCATCGGGCAGCTACAACGTAACTATCGCCAACCGGCAGCCTGGATCTTCCATCAAGCCGATTAATTACGCTATCGGTATCGAAAACAAAATCGTTACACCCGGAACGGTGTTTCTTGATGTTCCTACCTGTTTTGGTATTCAGGGCCAACCCACATATTGTCCGAAAAACTATGACGGAAAATTCCACGGCCCGGTCGCTCTTCGCATGGCACTCGGAAATTCATTCAATATACCCGCGGTAAAAATGCTCAAGCTGAATTCCGTTGAAACGATGATTGCGTCCGCTTCAGCCTTCGGCCTGGACACACTCCAGGATCCAAGCCGATACGGCTTATCCCTTACGCTCGGCGGCGGTGAAGTCCGTATGGTTGACATGGTTGAGGCATTTGGCGTGTTCGCAAATGGCGGCATCCGCAAAGATCTTGTCGCGATTCTGAAGGTAGTCGATAAAAACGGTAAAACACTCGAAGAATTCAGTGACCCCAACCTAAATCGTGATATTCCGTCACAGTTGCTCCTTGAGGGTCCAAGAGTTTTGTCTTCGGAAACGGCATTTCTCATTTCCCATATACTCTTAGACAACAACGCCCGTATGCAGGCTTTCGGTCCATCAAGCGAGCTTGTCGTTCCGGGTCATGCCGTATCCGTGAAAACAGGAACGACCGATGACCTTCGGGATAACTGGACCATAGGCTACACACCGCAATATCTTGTTGCAACCTGGGTGGGCAATAACGACAATTCCCCCATGAATCCCTCGCTCGTATCAGGTGTGACAGGGGCGGCCCCCATATGGAACAAGCTTATGCGCAAAGTGCTCGCCGGTACATCTGACATCTGGCCGAAACAACCGGAGGGAATAGTGGGTGCCAGAGTCTGCTCTCTTTCAGGACTGTTACCGCCAAATGACGGCGATGACGCAGGGTGTCCGATCCGGTTTGAATATTTCATAAAAGGAACCGTACCGACACAGCGGGAAAATCTGAGACAATCTATTCTTATCGACAAGGCAACCGGAGATATCGCAGCGCCGGGCAAAACCGATAATGTGGAACCTCAGGAACGCATGGTGCTGAAAGACGGAATTTCAACCTACTGTTTGGACTGCCCGCATCCCACGGAAAATCCACCGGCACCCAGGCCCTAATTCGTACGGTTCCCCTATTGTTGCAGCCTATAGATTATGATATAAACTCAAGGCTATGGCGCGCCAAAGTAACCCAAACCCTGCGAATCAATCTCAAGAAAATTTCATAGTCCGATTTTTCATCATCATCCTGCGCATTCTCATCGGCATTGGATCGCTCGTTCAGCTCCCGTTCCGCCTCCCCTTTCTTGTCGTTGCACGTCTGAAACCCAAGCGAAAACGCGGCCGCCCCCCCAAGCAACGCCACTTTCTTCAACCATTCTTTCGTCAGGCGAATTCATTTCTTCATATCTCAGTAGACAGAGCATTACAGGTCGTATCCCGTATAAAATCAATACGCGTTCCACGTATCGGGTTCCCCGCTTTACGAAAGCTCCCGCACATACCGCAGATACACATCGCGATCCCGCATCTTCGCATACCCCGGCTGTCATTTCGGGTGCCGCAATTCCCCCGTATTCCCCTCTGGCGCTTTGCGCTACCGCAAATTCTTTCGCCCGAAACGACGGACCGGATAAAATTCTTTACCGCCGGCATAGCCGTCACTATCGTTTTCTTTTTTGCTCCCTACATAACCTACTCCTGGCTCCGCGCCCTTCCGAATCCAGAATTACTTTCGCAACGGGATATACAGGTAACTACAAAAATTTTTGACCGACATGGAGCGCTCCTCTATGAGATTTATGCGGATCAGAATAGAACTCCGATCCCGCTGCCTGACATTCCCCTTCACGTAAAGGAAGCAACGATTGCAATAGAAGATCAGGATTTTTATCGGCATAACGGCGTATCCCTTCGCGGTATTGTTCGGGCGGTCCGGGAGATACTCCTCAATAACCAAATACAGGGAGGATCGACCATCACCCAACAACTGATTAAGTCTGCACTCTTAAATCCGGAGGTCAAAATCACGAGAAAAATCAAAGAGGTCATTCTCGCGTTTTGGGCAGAACGTCTGTACACAAAGAATCAGATTCTGGAGATGTACCTTAACCAAGTGCCGTACGGAGGAACTGCGTGGGGAGTTGAAGCCGCAAGTCAGACATACTTCAATAAACCGGTCAGCCAGTTAAATCTTGCGGAAGCCGCTCTTCTTGCAGGACTCCCGCAAGCTCCGACGGAATATTCTCCTTTTGGCAGTCATCCCGAAAAAGCCTATGAACGCCAAAAAGAAGTTCTCAGACGTATGGCTGAAGACCACTATATAACTCGAGAAGAGGAAGCGCAGGCATTGAAAACGCCTATAACATTTGCACAACCCAGAACCGCACTCTACGCTCCGCATTTTGTCATGTATGTCAAAAATCTTCTGGAAAAAGAATATGGTCCGAGACTTGTTGAGCAGGGCGGGCTTCGAATCACTACGTCTCTGGATTTATCCATCCAGCAAAAAACGGAAGATATCGTTCAGGCACAAATAGCCGGGCTTGCATCCCTGCAGGTTGGAAACGGTGCGGCCTTAGTCACCAATCCGAAAACAGGCGAAATTTTGGCCATGGTAGGCAGTAAAAATTACTTTGATATTGCAGGCGAAGGAAACGTAAACGTTACTACAAGCCTAAGACAACCGGGCTCATCGATAAAGGTCGTCAATTATGCTGCAGCGCTGGAAAACGGATTTACTGCAGCTTCGATCATTGATGATTCACCTATCGTGTACCAGACGCCAGGCAGTCCGTCGTACGCTCCCGTCAATTATGACGGAAAATTTCATGGCCCGACACCGTTTCGCTATGCACTGGCCAACTCTTACAACATTCCCGCGGTCAAAATACTCGCAAAAATTGGCGTCCAGACAATGATAGATAAAGGTCGACTCATGGGCATTAGCTCCTGGCAGGATGAGGGGCGCTACGGACTCTCCCTTACGCTCGGTGGTGGAGACGTAACCATGCTGGAAATGGCGGAGGTATATGGAACGCTGGCAAATGAAGGAAAACACGTCGATCTTGTTCCGATTCTCGAGGTCACAGACTATACGGGGCGTGTCATAGAAAAATACAAACCGAAAAATCCGACACCCGCCCTCAAGCCGGAAACCGCCTGGATCATGAGCAATATCCTGAGCGATAACACCGCAAGGATGGCTGCATTCGGACCAAATTCAAGCCTGGTTATCCCCAATAAAACTGTATCGGTGAAAACGGGCACAAGCAACGATAAACGGGACAACTGGACGATCGGGTACACGCCGTCATACGTCGTTACGGTATGGGTCGGCAACAATGATAACTCTCCCATGAATCCGTTTCTCACGTCAGGTGTTACCGGAGCGGCTCCCATCTGGCATGATATTTTTGTTGAACTTCTGAAAGACAAGCCAGACGAAACCTATGCCAAACCGGCAACGGTGATCTCGGTTCCTTGTTACTTTGGAAGACCTGAATATTTCGTTGCAGGAAGTCAGCCCGCTGCCGGCCGCTGCTCCCCTGCTCCTACCACAACACCGAGCGCAGGGATGATACGGTGATTACTCTTTCACAAGAATAGTTCCGGTGATATACGGCGCAAGATGATCGTGCATTCTCCATGATCCTGCCCGGTCAAACGAAAAGGACCACGAAGCTCCCGGGGCCACAGGCTCTTTGGGATCAAATTCCGGATAAATGTCATGCGTGGGGTGCAAATTTGAGGCAGGCCAGCGCCAATCGCTACTCTTGTTTACAAAAACGACCGTTGTTCCCTTTGATACCGTAAGCTCTGAAGGTTCATATTCATCCTGATTCATCACAATGGTGACAGCATCCTTCGCAACCCCAGCGCCGCTCCCGGAGGCTTTCCCCTGATTCTGCTTCATCGCATAGAGGCCTCCTGCACCCAAAACAAGAACGACCAGCGTCGCAATAACAGTTTTTTTCTTCATAGAACACCCGTTTTACTTCGTTACGATAACAGTTGCCGTATCTGACGGAAACATATGATTATGATACTTCCATGTTCCGACTTTCGTAAAGGTGTATTCATATGTTCCTCCCCGGGCAACGGATGTTAACTGATCAAATCCGGGCAATAACGAGTGGGTCGGATGCACAGCCGACGCCACCCACATGCTCCTATTTGATTCGTTTACGAATGTCACGGTCGACCCTTCCGTAATCGTTACTTCCATGGGGCCAAAGCCACTATCTGAATAGGCAACAACGGTCCGGGTAGATACGCCTCCCTTATCGGCGACGGGCATTCCCGTTACAGACACGACCGGCTGATCCGCAACGCTCCGACTGCTGTCATCTGGTGTTGTGGTGCGAGTTTCCGAGCCTCCTGCCATCCTATCCTGATAACTCAGTGGCTCTCCCTTAAAAACGAACCATCCCACCAAGACTCCCGCCGCCATAACAAGAAGACCGAAAAATATTTTGTTATTCATTACTATCACCCCCTTTATGTATATCTGTCTGCTACTTTGCTTGCTGCATAACTTTCCGGTTTTGTCTTCACTTCATAGCCGGATCCGCGAATCATTCCCACAATTTCCTGTATCATCTCGCGGGTGTCGCCGAATTTGCCAATATCCACGTGTATTTCCACATCGTATTTCGTTATCCCGTCTTTATGCAAGAGGGCAAGTACGGTCTCGGCCATTTGAAGCGACATACTGGCCTCTTCGTACATGCGCTGACGCAGGACGTATTGTTTCTTGTTTACAACTCTGCGCCAAAAATAAATTCCGCCGGTACCGATTCTATGCACAACTAGAGCGGTAACGAAATCGACACCTGATCCGTTATGCGGCTGGGAATCCGTACCAACGACAATCTGATACGTTTTTTGAGGATCGCAGGAAAGGAATTGAAGAATTTTCTCTCGTATCTCTGGCAGTTCTACCGGTCCGTATGTAGGACTTTGAAACATACTGGGTATGGTACCAAAGTAAAAGATCACGCGCAAACCATAGGCCTCTCCCTCCTATAGGTAAAGCCCCGCTTTAAAGGCGGGGCTTTACGGCAAACAGAGCAACATCAGTCACTCGTGTTTATTGTCGCGGTCGGTCTTCTCGCGGTCGTGCTTCGTTGACGACCAGAGCTCGGCCTTCGACATCTTTTCCATTGAACATTTCAATGGCTTTCTTGGCTTCTTCGTCAGTTGCCATTTCAACAAATCCGAATCCGCGTGAACGGCCGGAATATTTGTCACTAATGACTTTGGCGGAAACAACGTTTCCTGCTGCAGCAAACATCGTCTGAAGCTGCGCGCTATCTGTGGCGTAAGGAAGGTTCCCTACAAACAAATTGGTTGCCATATTGGATTTCCTTTCTCCTTAGGACTTGAAGGAAGTGCCAAGAACGCCTAAAGAGAAACTAGACGATGGTCACACACACTTTGTTCCCAGGACAACGTGAAGTATATCACACCATAGCTCCCGCAATCAAACCGGCGGCCTATTCGAGCACTTCTTCTTCATCAACAGAAATCTCCCCTTCGCCTTGCGCTGAAGCGGCGGGACCAGACGAAATTGTCTCGCCTTCCAGGGGAATAAAGGCGAATGTCGACACGATGGTATCGTACACCTGGGTCCAGTATTCGCTGTTATCGAACTCGCCTTCGACATAAAACGCGATTCCTTCATCAAGGGTAACAGTAATTATCCGTTTCTTGGGGGTGCTTACCAAAACTTTCTGACCCGGCTGACCGGCCAATGTCGTGTCAAGCGCCACGCCGTCTGCAAGTGTTTTTTCGTTTTTTACCCACGTTCGGGCGTCTTTTGCTGTCGTGTCCTTCGCCCAAACAATAATTCTGCCGGGGTTATCCGGATGGGTTAATTCTACGTGTGCGTAGTTTTCGTTATCCTCTTCATGCGGATTCACCTTCAAGGCTTTCGGATAGGAAAAAGCCAAACCGGCCGGATCGTTCCATTGTGCCATCTCTTCCGGAGTAGGCGTAGGATTTTCCACAACTTCCATTGGTGGCGCGGGAGCCGTTGTACGCATGTTCCAAAAAACGAACCCGCCTCCTGCCAGTAACACAACAACAATCACCATTACGCCTATCTTTTTCATAGCCAACCCGAGTATATCATGCGTCCATATCCTTTGGCATAGAGACCTTTCCTGATATAATGCACATATGATCAGGAAACTGACGCTTCTCGTCCTCTTGCTTTGTATGTTTACGTCCGCCCCCGAAGTGTTTGCAGCCAAAAAACGCGTACGGACGAGCGCCACGCGCGCGGCAGCAACAAGTTATTCATCAGCGAAACTCTCACGGGCAACGAACAGCATCGTGGTTACATTCAAGAATCTTTCAAAAGTAAAACGCGTGGAATATTCCCTCAGCTACTCAGCAAATGGCATCGCTCAGGGCGTTGTCGGCTCATTTACGCCCGGCGGTCTGGCGGCGGAAACAAGGGATCTGTATTTCGGCACGTGCAGCAAGGGGGTTTGCACGCCGCACTACGGCATTACGAACGCAACGCTTATCGTTACGACCACATTAACTTCTGGCGCAACCAACACGAAACGATACATCGTCAAGCGCGTGTAACGGCATATGACCCTCATTCACGCGATCTTACTTTCCATCGTCGAGGGTATTACCGAATTTCTTCCCGTGTCTTCCACGGGTCATCTCATTCTCGCCGTACGGACACTTGGCATCGTTCAGACCGACTTCATCAAATCATTTGAAATTTTTATCCAACTAGGAGCAATTCTTGCGGTTCTCTGTCTCTACTGGAAAAGGCTTCTCGTCGACCGGCAACTTCTTATGAAAATCGGGGTATCCTTCGCCCCTGCGGCGATCGTCGGAGCGATTGTCTACCCCATCGTGAAAAATGTTTTTCTCGGCAACAGCACTCTGGTCTCATGGTCACTTATTATCGGTGGGTGCATCCTTATCGGTATTGAACGGCAAAAAAGATCGGACGCAAAATCAACCATTTCCTACAAACAGGCATTTTTCATCGGGTGCGCACAGTGCGTGTCCTTTATTCCAGGAGTTTCACGCGCAGGTGCAACGATCGTAGGCGGACTTGTTTCCGGGGTCTCGCGCGAAGCCGCCGTTGAATATTCGTTTTTACTCGCTATCCCCACCATGATGGCAGCAGTAGGAATTGATCTTGTGAAAAGTGCATGGCAATTTTCTGCTTCGGAAATACAACTCCTTGGTGTTGGATTTATCGGTGCCTTTCTTACCGCACTTGCCGCAATCAGGGTATTCACCCAATACATAAAAACGCATTCATTTGTCTCCTTTGGAATTTACCGGATTCTCATCGGCTCACTTTTCCTAATCGCATGAAACGCATCGCTCTCGTCACCTGCAGCGAATTTCCAGAGCTCTCTCTCAGTGACCAGCGCCTGCTTAAACCGCTTATCCGTGAAGGATACACGCCAGAAGCTGCAGCATGGGACAATCCCTCTGTCGCATGGAGCGAATTTTCAGTCGTACTCCTCCGGTCTGCATGGAATTATCACTATTCGTACAGACCGTTTATCGACTGGATAAACCGTATCGAACTTCTTGGCATTCCGATGTGGAACCCCCCTCCTCTCGTGCGGTGGAATTCACAAAAAACATACCTTCAGGATTTATCCAAAAAAGGAGTACGGACAATTCCTACGGAATTTCTTCCACGAAACTCAACGTTTGATCTCACAGTGTTTATGCACTCCTATCCGGCTGATGAAGTGGTCATAAAACCGACTGTTGGCGCTTCTGCATACGGCGTTTTTTCTGTATCCAAAAAAAACGCGACTTCAGGGCAGCGGAAACTCGATGAACTTCTTAAAACCGCCGACTGCATGATTCAGCCGCTTATGAATTCTATCCGTACCCAGGGAGAGTATTCCCTTGTTTTCATCGGAGGCACGTACTCTCATGCGGTCCTGAAAACTCCGCGAAACGGCGAATTCCGCTCAAATTTTCAGTTCGGAAGCAAAGAGTCACTCATTACACCGGATACACAGTTCATCCGCTCTGCAACAGCCATCCTGTCCCAACTCAAAGAAAAAACACTCTATGCCAGAGTAGACGGCATCACCGACAATGATGGATTCATTCTTATGGAACTTGAACTTATCGAGCCGCATCTCTTTTTTGATTTCTATCCGAAAGGCGCGGTACAATTCGCCCGTGCCGTGAAGCGAATGATATGAAATTAACACAACTCGAGCAGGACCGCGCCCAAAACGCTCGGGAGATCACCTATCTTCTCACTGATGCTGACCGTAAGCTCCGGTCGTTCCAGCATGCGATCCAGAAAAACAGACGACATATACCCGCCAACGAATACGAAGAGCTCAGGCAGCGTGCCGACATATACCGGAAAGAGATCGCCCGCCAGATCATCCGGGTAAAAGACACAGGCAAAGACGAACAAACAATCGACCGCACTCATACTGAAATCAGGGAGTATCTGCGCACCCATGTACTCATGTTTGCCGCTCTCATCACCAGTACTGACTGGCAATCCCCGAGCTTCACACATTCTTTAGTTTCACAGGCTGGCCGGGAAACCGGAAGTATTTACGCCACAAGAAACGACTACAAACGCGACCAACATTGGGATGCATTCAGATATGAACAGGCCTTCGTAAAAGAATACGTAGACGCATGGTTCAAATTGCCAATACATGTCTATGCGACCTCAAGCGGCATGTCCGCCTTCACCACAATTCTTCTGTTTCTTATGGGGGAGAAAAAAATTAATGGCCCGATTCTTGCTGGACACTCGATATATTTTGAGAACAAAACACTGCTGACTGAACTATTCGGAGATCGACTTATCTTCGCGGAGGAATCGGATGCGAATGAATTTGTTCATAGCGTATTGACACATCGACCCTCTGCAGTATTTATCGATAGCCTCAGTAATTCGCCGGAGATTGTCGTTCCGGATATCTCGACAATCATAGGAAAACTCCTCTCCCGCGTGACCCGTGAGACCTATCTCATTATCGATAATACGGGCAGATCCATAGATATCCAACCATTCTCCCGTCTCTTCGGAAAACGGACAAAACTCCATATTATTCAGTTTGAAAGCCTGAACAAATACCATCAGTTCGGAATGGACAGAACGACCGGCGGCATCATCGTTTCATACGGAGCGCAAACAGGGAAACTATTCGAATACCGCGATCACGGTGGAACAAATATCAGTGATGTCTCTGCGGCCACACTCCCCACTCCAAATCGAATCATGCTGGCGTCCCGGCTCGATAGACACAAACGAAATGCAACCCTTCTTGCTGACACGCTGAACAGGTGGCTAAAGACGCATCCATCTTCCCCCATAGCGGGTATTTCGTATCCTGGGAGGGGTTGTTACATGACGGTTGGCTTCAGGGAAAATCGGCGCAATATCCGTTGCTATACCAAATTCGTCACATCAGCGATTACCGCTGCTCGTCGCCTTAACGTCAATCTGACCTCCGGTACCAGCTTCGGCTTGAATACCACCCGAGTCTATCTTACGGCAACCCGCAGCAAACCGTATACGCCGTTCGTTCGAATTGCCGTAGGAACGGAACATGAATCAGACATGCAACAGGTATGTCAGGCGTTTCTGCACACAATCGAACAGATAAGATAAAATCCATATGGACATCGAAAGTTTCACGTATGACCTTCCAGCGAAACAGATCGCCCAAATTCCGGCTGACCCGCGGGAGTCAGCCAAACTGATGGTGCTTGACCGGGAAAAACATCACATTCAAAACCGCACGGTTGCCGATCTTCCCGACTATTTTCACGAGGGAGATGTCCTTGTTGTCAACAACACGAAAGTATTTCGCGCACGCCTCCGGGGCATCGTGGGCGAGGGTAAAATCGAACTCTTTCTCGTTCGACCACTCAGCGGCACATCCTGGCTGGCGCTTGCGAAACCCGCACGAAAACTCGCACCCGGTAAAATAGTACATATTGCCGATAATTTTAGCGCCCGCGTTCTGAAAAAAAACCAAGACGGCACAATCATCGTGGATTTCGACATGCCCCCGAATGAAACGAGAGAAAAGGCAAACATCTACGGATCAGTCCCGATACCTCCCTATATTAAAACCATTCCGGACGCAGCGGCATATCAAACCAGTTATGCAAAATATGAAGGATCCGTCGCTGCCCCGACGGCGGGATTTCACTTCACGCCGGCAATCATGCATACCCTAAAAGCAAAAGGTGTTACGATACTCGAGATAACACTTCATGTTGGCTTAGGCACATTCCTTCCTATTAAATCAAAAACCGTAGAAACACACGCCATCCATACGGAGTGGGCGCACGTTTCACGACAGGTCGCCGACGAAATTACAAACGCAAAAAAACAAAATCGTCGCGTCATTGCTGTCGGGACGACAACCGTGCGCACACTGGAAGGTGTCGCCACACTTTCCGGCGGGACAGTAAAAAGCTATGAAGGTGATATTGGTCTTTTTATCATGCCGGGATTCAGGTTTCGGGTTATCAATGGAATGATTACGAACTTTCACTTACCCAAATCCACGCTTATCGTTCTTGTGAGTGCGTTTGCGGGACGTGAATATATCCTTGAAGCCTATAAGAACGCTGTGCGAAATAATTACCGGTTTTATAGCTTTGGTGACGCAATGCTCATTTTATAATACCGTTCTCCCCGTAATTCAAGAACCTTTTTGATAAGCAAAAGCTGATCCTTGCGGATATCCGGTAATTCTCCGAAGGAGAAAAATTTAGCACTGCGAACCTCCGTAGAGGGTCGAAATGTGCCGCCCAGATATTTCCCCACAAAGACAATATCCAAGCGAGCTGTTTGTCGATCCGTACGGATTTTAAATCTCGTATCGGCAGATACAATGAAACCTGACTCCTCTTCAATTTCCCGCTCGAGTCCCTCTTTGGGATGTTCGCCGCCCTTTAGATACCCGCCGGGAAGACTCCACTCGTAATCATTTCTATACGTGTGTTCAAAAAGAAGAATGTTCTGTTTTTCGTTAAAAATAACTCCCGTAACACCGACAAGAAACTGATCCTGCATCACGCGCATTACCCGTAATTGCCAGGATTTTGGGATTGGAAGTATTTTCCACAGTCGCGCCAATAATGCGGTCATAGAACTTCATCTTCCGCGCTTACCTCACCGTAAGTGGACTTGAGACGCGTATTCTCCAGCTCAAGCTGGTGGTTTCGTTTCACCAAATCGGTGTTTTCTTTTTTCGCCTGCGACAATTCGCGGACATGGTGCGCAAGCGTCCGCTTTCCGGTGAATGCTTCGGCCAGATAAAAAAGTGTCGTAAAAATAACGCCAATGATAAGCGAACTAAAAATAACAAGGTAAATCGGGATACCGGCAAGAACCCATGACCCGAAAGAAATGGTTATAGCTGTTGTATTTAGGGTGGCGAAGTAACCAAACGCGAGTCCAAATGCTGCAAATAAAAGAAGCGCAAACATGCCCAAACCTCCACGCCCAGCATACCGTACTTCACATAAATTGTAAAATACCTTACACTTCCGATCTTTTGGCTCGGACGCGATCCGTCTTTGAGAGGTGCTTCTTGCGTAGCCGTAAATTCTCCGGTGTAATCTCAAGCAACTCATCTTCCTCAATGAAATCGAGGCACTGTTCCAGGCTGTAAGAAATTGGTGGATCAAGCTGAATCGCTATATCCGCGTTTGCGGAATGTATGTTCGTCAATTTTTTCGTTTTACATACATTTATGTCTATGTCTTCCTGCCGGTTGTTCACTCCGATAATCATTCCTTCATATACGGGTATTCCGGGGCCAATAAATGAACGCCCACGCTCTTGAACGGTCGTAAGCGCATAGCCTGACGATATTCCTGATTCACTTGCAATAAGCACACCGTTTCGTAATTTCGAAATGTGACCCGCAAGTGGAAAATAGCCAATGAATCTTGTTGCAAATATCCCGTTGCCCCGTGTCCGAGTCATGATGTCTCCTCTGAATCCCAAAAGATTTCGACTCGACACTTTATAGACCATGCGGGTAATACCGCGATCATTCGTATGCGTATCCAGAAGCTCCGCCCTGCGCTTCCCCAGTTCTTCAGTAATGATTCCGACATATGCACTGTCAATCTCGATGGTAATTTCTTCAAACGGCTCATGTTTCTTTCCGTCAATTTCTGTCAGAATAACTTCCGGCTTTCCTACTTGCATCTCAAATCCTTCGCGTCTAAGGTTTTCCAAAAGCACAGCCAAATGCAGTTCTCCTCTTCCGGCAACAATAAATCCATGGCCACTTGGATTTTCCGAAATTTTCAGTCCGATGTTAGTTTTCTTTTCTTTCTGAAGCCGTTCATGAATCTGCCGGGCGGTGCAGAATTTTCCTTCTCTTCCGGCCAGTGGGGACGAATTAGCGGACACAAGGATCCTCAGAGTCGGCTCCTCCAGTCGAATAGCGGGATACCCTACGGGATCCGACGGGTCGGTTATGGTTTGCCCTATCTCGACTCCGTCAATCCCGGTAATGGCGATGATGTCACCGGGAACAGATGCCGTCGTCTCTACGCGCTTGAGTCCGACGCTGGTAAAAACACCTTCAACCTTACATGACTTTATTTTTGTATCCTCGTTTACCAAAAGAACCGTCTGTCCAGGCGAGACGGAGCCCTGGCTCACTTTCCCGATTGCGTACGTCCCTTTATACGCATCGAAATCCAATGTAGAAATGAGCATCTTAAATGGCGCTTCCAGGTTTGTGGAGGGAGCCGGAACCGTCTTTACGATCTCTTCAAACAATGGCTCGAGCGACCCCGGAGCGTGCATGTCGGTCGGAAACGAAGACCAGGCCTTTCCTTCCCGGCCGATTGCATAAAGCGTAGGGAACGTGAGATGCCCCTCGTGATGCGCAAGATGGAGGAATAACTCCTCCGTTTCACGCAATACCTCGTCCGGTCGGGCGTCTTTCCGGTCGATTTTGTTCACAACCACGATAACGGGAATATTTCGTCCCAACGCTTTTTCCAGCACAAACTGGGTTTGAGGAAGCGGACCCTCAGCCGCATCAACGATAAGGAGCGCTCCGTCAGCCATATTAATGACCCGCTCTACCTCACCAGAAAAATCGGCATGGCCGGGTGTATCAATAATGTTAATTTTTACCTGCTTGTATGTGACGGAGGTATTTTTCGCAAGAATGGTAATACCCTTTTCCCGTTCAAGATCGTTACTGTCCAGAATCGTCGTCTGACTCATTTCAGCTTCATTTTCTCGGAACGTATGAGTCTGCTTGAGCATCCCGTCTACGAGGGTCGTTTTTCCATGATCGACATGGGCGATTATTGCGATGTTTCGTATTTCCATAGCATTGCCCACGAGATCTGCCTTCATTGGTAAACAACAAGGAAGAATACGAGGGGAATGTAAGTATATCAATTCTGGGACTAATTGGCAAAACTTGTTATCATTGAAAAAACGTATGCCTACCCCACTGCGACGATTTGTCCTTTTTATTATCGGTATTGCCGTTTTCTTACGCTTCGCCAACTTCAGCGACAGATGGGGCCTTGGATATGATCAGGCATCCTTCGCAATAATCGGAAAACACGCACTCAACACGTTTTCCATTCCGCTGCTCGGACCGTTTTCTTCCGGAGGACCCTTTCAAACAGGCGGCCTCTGGTATTGGGCCGTCAGTACGGGGAATATTTTCTTCCCTCAGGTAATAGAGGGTCCGTGGCTATTTATGGGCATTCTTTCCGTCGCGACTGTATGGGCGATCATTCTAGCCGGAACACTGCTGGGAGGCGTCAGGTTGGGAGTTATCGCTGGACTGCTTGCCGCTGTATCAACCGCGCAAATTACACAATCAACGAATCTCTCAAATCAAACACCTATCGCGCTCCCCGCTGCCTTAAGCATTATCTCAACGCTTGCCTATATCCGGTCCGGCAGAATTGTTTACCTTCTGTTCCTAGGCTTAAGCATTGGGGCCGCAAGTGCTGTCCATCTTCAGGGCATGGGACTCCTCCCGCTTGCGCTCATGGCACTTCTTGGCGGGAGGAGGCCTACCCTGCGTGGAGTTCTCCTGGTTATCCTGGGACTGATGCTTCCCTGGCTACCGGTTCTGTACGCTGATATGCACCATGATTGGTATAACGTATCAAACATGATCCGGTATTACACGGTCGATCAATATACTATTTCCTTCGATGTCCTTGGGAGACGCTGGAAGACATTTTTGCTGGACTTTCTCCCGTCTCTCTGGGGCTTTGTCATCGGCGGACACCGGATGGCTGGCCTTCTGATTATCGCCACCGGCGCACTTCTTGGACCATATCTGTTCCTGCAAAAACGCCTATCCAGACTTTGGATTGTCCTCATAGGCGGGTTTCTGGGGATGATCTGCATCGTGCGATATGCACGCGTTCCACTCTTTGAGAGCTTTGTCGTCTTTCTGCATCCGTTTATTTTATTAATCACGGCGGGCATCATCCTTGCGCTTATGCGCGTAAAACACCAGATAGGTATCTTCCTTTTGCTGGCACTGCTTATCCCGACACTCATAAAAGATTCCGAAGAGATAACACGCGCCACAAACCGCACCGCGCGTACAGCACTCGCCATGCGCTCCGCTTTAGTTACGCGTTTTCCGGGTGAAACATTTGCCGTCTATGATAACCAGTTTCAAACGGCGGCAACGACACTTCCCCTTCTCCTATATCTGGAACAGAAGCGGTTACTTGATCCGAACGGACGAAGAGTCGGCCTTTCGATGCCCACCGAGGAGATACTCCTTGCGCATCAACCGTTGGCAACCGGAGAAAATGGCGCAATGTTGTTTGACCTACAGGGATCATCGGCCGCTTTGCTTGATTCGTCGCACTGGGCGTATCTGGACTTTCCCATACTCTATGAGAGTGTCCAGCAGTGGTGGCGCAAGCGCTAAGCCTTCTCGCCGCTCATGATGGCGACGAGGGATGCTGCCATCACGAACGCCCCGCCAATGGCGGTTGGAATGGAGGGAATTTCACTGAAAAACAGAAAGGCAAAGACAATCCCGATAAAATTCTCCGATAGCATTACCAGGCTGCCCGTACCGGCGGAAACCAGCGCAAACCCGCGGGTCATAAAAAGCCACGCGGCGAAATTGTCAATCCCAAACAACACGGTAATGAGCCATGTAGAAAGACTCACGGACGCGATACCACCCTGCGAATAAAACGAAAACTCCGTAACAACAGCGATAAGCCCGACTGCAAAAACACCTACGAACGTATTGACGACCAGCAGGAGAGGCGAAGACACGTGATGCAACTTTTTTCTTCCGATTACGTATACGGCTTGCCCTATAGCGGAAAGAACCGCAAAAAAGGCTCCCATTTTCCAGGTTTCTATGGGCCCGGGCTTAAAAAGAAAGAAAAGAGACATGCCTCCCAAAATAAATGCCAATAATTTCGCCCTGGTTATCCGTTCTCCCAAAAAAACTGCGCAAGAATCGGCATCATAACGCTAATGGAAAAGAATATGAATAATACCGTACCGATCTGTGTCAACAGCACGCCATACGTGTAGAATAGATTCGTCAACGCGTATCCAAAAAGCGCTACCATTCCGAGCACAAAAAAATCACGTCGAGCAAGGACAAATGTCTGTGCGGTAACCCTGAAATACACCACGGCACAAAAAAATGCCACGATATATCGAAGGAAAACTTGCGAAGCCGGCGGCATAAACCCTGATCCGAGAAATCGGATAAGAACCGGCATAATGCTATACAGCACCACCGATATGAGGAGAAACACTACTCCTTTCCGGAATTTCGACACATCCGTTGGATTATTTCGCAAGTTCTGCATTAATGTATTCAATAGCTATTTTCGGCGTGTCGGCGAAATAGACAAGCTCTTCGACCTTCTTACTGACAAACCCATCGTCACGCATTTTTTGGAGCTGAACCCTGATCCCTTCATAAAAATTTTCGGTGTTAAGAAAAACAATCGGCTTCCCATGAATGCCGAGTTTCTTAAGCTCCAATATCTGCGCTACTTCGTCCAAGGTACCGATTCCCCCAACGAGAACCATTATTGCATCTGCCCGGGCAAGCATCATAGACTTGCGCTCTCCCAAATCCTTTGCCACGACCATTTCGTCTGCGTCTTTTTTGGCTATGCTTGAAAAGAGATCCAGAGATACGCCAAACGTCTTACCACCTCCCGCCTGAACAGCGGAGGAAATGACTTTCATAAGCCCCGTATCCGATCCTCCCCATACAAGATTGTATCCGTGCTTTGCCATGAGACTTCCGAATTCTGCTGCCGGATCAACGTATTTCTGTGCCACGTCATTGGCGGAACAAAAAACCGCAATAGATTTCATTCTTCCTCCTTTTTCATAACCTGTATTATCGCCGAAAAGTCCATCTCATCAAGCCCTTCAGATACGCCCTTATCATATACCGATTTTGTTAACTCCATCATGGGCATCTTCCTGCCCTTCATCTCCTGCCAGCCAAGCGTGATGTCCTTGCGCATATTTGATAAAGAGAATATAACGGGGTACTGCCCGGTGGCATGATTACCAATAACGAGTTTCATAATAGGCGACATACCTGTGGAGGCGCTTTGTAGCACTTCGGCCGCCTTCGCTCTGTCTATGTTCATCTGATCAGCAAGAAGCATGCCCTCAGAAAGCGCTATGGCCTCCACCCCCACGAAATAATTATTTACGAGCTTAATTGACTGCCCTGAGCCCACGGGTCCCATGTGATGCAATGTTGTTCCCATGGACTGAAGAACAGTCCGAATTTCTTCAAATACGTCTCGATCTGCGCCAATAAACACGGTCAGCTCTCCGCTGACAGCACGCACTATGCTTCCGGTTACGGGCGCATCAGCGAATCGAATACTGCGGTCGGAAAGCTCGCTTCCTATCTGGCGGGCAGCAGTCGGACCTATGGTGCTCATATCTATAACGATAAGTCCGTCTTTTGGACTTGCGGCAACCCCGTCTTTCCCGAACAAGACTGCGCGGACGTCCTCTGGCCCGGTCACCATGGTGATAACCACGTCGCACACACGTCCGAGATCACCAGGCGTTTGACCAAGGGTCGCCCCCAAAGAAACGAGTTCCTTAGTCTTTTCGAGGGACCGGTTATACACCATGAGCGGAAAACCCGCTTTCAGAATGTTTTTCGCCATGGGCAAACCCATGAGTCCCAATCCGATAAATCCGATGTGTTTTTTCATGGCTTCTTATCCGTGTAATTCGAAATACGCAAACGAAACGTACAGAAACAGCAGCATACATCCCTCCACCCGGGAAATGGCTCCCCGCGAACGCGAAAAAATATAGAATATAGACAGCCCTCCGACGATAAAGAGAAATGTTATCGGAAACCTATTTGCCGTCAACACGTCACCCGGATTTAAAAGCGTAAACACGCCAAAAAGCAGCGTATTTACCGCCGCGGACCCCATATAGTCCCCAAAGGCTACATCCTTCTTTCCGGAAATTATAGACCGAACTGCCAGTGACAATTCCGGCAGATTCGTCCCGAGGGATAACACGATGATACTTATATACAAGGGGTGAATAGAAAAATACGAAGAGAAATACAGCGTCTGATCCACAATGGCCTGGCTGGCAATAAATACAATCCCGGCGCCGAAAAGCACACGGAAAATATCTCTGAGGGAGTACGCTTTCAGGCGGAGCAACTCAATATTCTTTTTGTCCAGGAGTCCGTGATTTTTTTCGAGCACGAACAAAAGGAAGGCATAGAGAAGTATCAGAAGAATTCCCTCTGCATTCGTCACTTTCTTATCCAGAATAAGAAATGAAGGGGCTGCGATGACGGCAAGCGTCAACGGAAGTGTCTTTTGACTGAAAAAATGTTTCAGGGTAACGCCATTTCCGAAGACAGCCAATACCGGAATAATAAACAGAAATATGACGGGAATTCCCCCCAGCAGGTTCCCCACAAAAATCTCGGCGTTCCCCTCGTGTAATGCGGAAAGTCCAACGGCGAACTCCGGAGTAGACGTAAGAATCCCGAGAATCACAAAAGAAACGGCAAAAGAGGAAAGTTTCAATCTATGGGCAAATGCATCAACAGATGAAACGATGAAACCGGCACCCAGCCATATGAGGACGAACGAAAGCAGATAGTGGACACCATGCAAAAAGAACATTCATACCAGTATAACAAAGGTCCTCGCGAACGTCTTTAGGGCACGACACCCATCTGCCAGAACACAGGATTTCTTGTGATTGAATGATATAATTAGAGCGTATGGACAATATAAATATCGGAATATTCTCTATCAACCCGAACACGATCCTGACGGTCATCGTTCCGTTTATCGTCGCCTCGCTTCTGAGCAGAATTATTAACCAATATATACGAATCCCCAAGAATCTTGAGTCTCCCCGCACGAAAACCTACTTGGCTACGGCGCAAAGCCTCTTGACCATGTTTATTTATATCGTCGCTGCCTATTATGTCCTCACCCAACTGCATATAAACGTCACACCGCTGTTTGCGTCTGCCGGTGTCATCGGCATCATTCTTGGCCTGGGCGTTCGTTCATTCATCGAGGATTTCTTTACGGGCATCCTCATCCTTACCCAGGACACGATCAGTGTTGGTGACTATGTGGAAATAGGCGGCGCACAAGGAATCACTGAGGCCGTGGGATTACGGACGGTACGCATCAAAGACCAAAACGGCGCCATTCATATATTTCCTAACCGGGAAATTAAAAAAATCGTGAATTACTCCCGCAGACTTGCCCGCGTCGTTGTCGACGTGCCCATCAAATCAAACCAACCCGTCGACCGTGCTATCAAAGCCCTGGAGCGCGCCATAACGGAATTAAAGAAGGACAGGGTCCTTGCGACGCTCATCTCTGAAGGATCGCATGTCCAGGGTGTGGAGCGTATAAACGGCGGGTCGATCGCTATTCGCGTTCTTATCATTACGCGAGCGGCTTTCCGATGGGACACAGCCAGACGCTATCGTTACCTGGCCTTACGCCAGCTGGAAAAAGGGAAAATACTCCTCGGATAACCGACGATTGCATTCAAGTGGTACTATAGATGTATGCGTATGCTTATCCGATGGGTGTTAAACGCACTTTCTTTATACATAGTGGCACATGTTATACCGGGAATCCGATTAACTGACTTTGGCGCAGCGCTTATTGCAGTGATCATTATCGGACTGGTTAACGCGCTTTTGAAACCTCTTTTGCTTATTCTCACCCTGCCGATCAACCTTCTTACCCTTGGGTTATTTACCTTCATTATCAACGCCGGACTTCTCAAGCTCGCCGCGTCCATCAGTCCTGATTTTCAGGTTGACACATGGGGACCTGCCATCATCGGATCGATTCTTCTATCCATCGTCTCGACCATTCTTCATTCATTGGTCAAGTAACCTCACTTATTGACTTCATGCTCCAATTTCTTTGCGGAAACGCCGGGAACGTCAGGATAACGCTTGGCCTGAATAAATTCGTATACCATGGGAACAAGGGAGAGGAATATAATCGCAAAAATCGCATAATGAAAATTCTTCTGGATGAATTCCAGATTGCCGAAAAAGTATCCGGCAAGCGTAAAAATCGTCACCCAGATGATCCCGCCAACGACATTGTAGGTAACGAATTTTGAGTAATCCATCGTTCCAACACCCGCCACAAACGGCGCAAATGTTCTGACGATAGGAACAAACCGGGCCAATATGATGGTTTTCCCGCCATACTTTTTGTAAAACTGCTCGGTCTTATCTATATGTTCCTGATTGATAAATTTAATACGCGGGTTATCGACCATCTTTCTGCCGAAAAAATGCCCAATCCAGTAATTGACGGTGTCACCCAAAATAGCCGCAATGATAAGTAGGGCAATGACACCAAAGATATTAAGTGATCCGAGCGCGGAAATGGCTCCTGCAGCAAACAGAAGAGAATCACCGGGTAAAAACGGCGTCACCACAAGTCCGGTTTCCGCAAATACGATAGCAAAAAGTATCACGTACGTTAAGAGTCCATACTGTGACACAATTTCCTTCATGTGGCTGTCCAAATGCAGGATGAAATCCATGAACGTCTGAAGAAATTCCATGAGTTCAATAATATCATGAACTCCCCTGAGCGCAAGCTATGCTTAGAAACCCAAATCTTCCTTCACGAGGATGAAGGTAATTTTTCTTCCCATCATGGGATTTTCCCCTTTGACTATCAATAGTTTATTGACGGCGGTTCCCACTCCGTAGAGATTATGCATTCGCTTGTCTTCCAGTGGTACAACATGTTGCTCCAGGCGTTCCATCGCCTGAGCAAGATTGGTCACTATTTTTTTCGTACTCACGACGAATACCAAATGCTGAGATGTATTTACGACATGCGGTAACTGGCTCCCCGTATTGGAAGCGATGACAAATTCTCCATTCTCAGTGAGAGCATGAACACTCCCGAGATAATACGTCGACAACACCGCTTGCTTTCGCAACACGCTTTGCTTGGCTTTATCCTGTTCTAAGAGAATGCCTTCATGAAGGTTATCCCATCCGTGCAAACCTTCTTTGAGATATTGTGTAAATCCTATTTGACTCAACGTCGTTGACGACCCATTCATAACGGACGAACCGGGTGGTATCATGCCCTGTATCGTCTCCAACGCCTCTTTCCCGGTCTGTACCACGATCGTTTCATATCCACGTACTGAGAGATTTGCCGTGGTACGAACAACAGCGTCATCTGATGCAAGTGTGGTATAAATCATGTTTCCTCCTTTTATTTACCGCCTCACCGAGCTTCTTTTCTCGTCGACGGATGATGATATTTTTTTTAGTAATTGCAGCATATACGTACTATTTATTGCATAGACGACCTCTTTGCCTTGCCGATCATCATGAACCAGATTGTTTTCTTTCAGAAGCTTTAGGTGCTGAGAAACAAGTGGCTGAGATAATCCCGTACGAACCACAAGTTCATTAACGGATTTGGCGCCGGCCAAAAGCTCCTGTACGATCCGATACCGCGACTCATTTCCTATGCTTTTGCCGAATTTCGCTATTTCGGTACAGACGTCATTCATTATATAAACATATTAGCATATATTTATATGTTTTGCAAGCAGGGAAGCGTGTGCTGGGAGCTTGAATTATTTTGGATTCCAGAGGGAACGGGAAAGGTCAACGCGATCACCGGTGAATGCGACCCCTTCGTCTTCAAGCATTTTTCTTTTCTTTATGACTCCCCCTTCTGCCGAATACCCGGTCAGCCTTCCGTCAGAGGCAACAATTCTGTGACACGGGGTTCTGGGCGCATCGGGATTTACTTTCATACACATTCCGACTGCGCGGGCTGCCCCGGGGCTTCCCACCAGACGGGCTACCTGCCCATACGTGGCCACTTTTCCCTTGGGAATTGTTCGGATAAGTTGATACACCTGCTGCCGAAATGTCACCTCAGTATTGTATCACAGGAAAATTATCACTTTCCCATAACGGAAAGAATATAGTCGGCAAGAAAACCAGCCTCCAATTCAAGTCCTTTTGACGTGAGATGACAACAAACGTCCTGAAAAATCTCTCTATCCTGGTAACCCGCAAAAAATGTATTGGTGTCCAAAAAATCCACCGTACCGGAGGCAGACGCATAGGACGCGAGTGTATCGTAAAGAACTTCCACGGGAACCTTCTCTTCTGGGGAGAGCGTTGCATAGACCCCCGGCGGACGGGCAACCGGCAGAAGCAAAATACGACTCCCCGCATCAGCATGCTGAACAAGCGTATCAAGCGACTGAACGATGGCTGCGCGATACCGGTCTATGTCTTGCTGTGTATATGGCACGCTCTCAACAAGCGGCTGAAAAAAGAGACCGCTATATTTCCAAAAAAGAAAGTACAAAGAAGAATAGGAAAACCCCTTATTCGCCTTCCGTTTCACCTCGCCTATACGTAGGTGGGCGCTGGATGTATGCCAATTTTTGGTAACATCCCAGTCCTTCCCCAGCCAGTAAAAATTTCCTGCCGGATCGTATGTCTGAAGGATGATTATGGAGGCTGGGAATTTGTCTTTCACATCATACACATACCGATACACCGCTTGATCAAGGGAATACGAAGGGACGGCAGCGTTGAGAACGGGCTGTGGGACGCCTGCGGCTTTCAATAGTTCACTCACTCGACTAGGTACAGTATCAGCCGCAGATGCATGATAACCGAACGGAACCGAGTCCCCCAAAAAAATAATATTCTTCTGCGTACGGGAAGCAACATGTGAGCCGACACGAAATCCGAATTCGTCGAACCTGACCTCGTCATCCGTATACGCTCTGTTCGGGACCACATAGCGCTCATCTTCAACAGCCGTAAGATACGCAACCTGGAAAATTTCCACTTTCCCGATTGTTTCCCACGTAAACTCACCGTTTTTCAGCCGGTACATCAGCTGAAGACTCCCATCCAAAAGAAGAAAAAGGGAAACGAAGAAAAACAGGGCAAAAGCAACCCTGACTGTACCCTTAACTTTGAGGCTCATGAGATGCAGTATATCGCACTGCCCTTAGGCTATCCATCTACGTTTCCCGAAGCCTAATCTCATCCATGGTTCTATTACTTCTCGCAGATTTCGAAAAATCATTTGCATCATAGGAATTGAGACAATACTCATCTTTGTGCTTTATGAGTAACCAGGCATTTTTGGGACCAAAACCATGCGTCTTGACGAGGGCAAAGGACCCTTTCAGCTTTTTTCCTGCCAGCACAAACTTTATTTCTCCTTTTTCCATGCCTTGCTTCATAATGGTCATACCTTCCTTTGCATCCGTCACCTGTTCCCGAACGCCTTTGGAAATTTCCCGTTCGGGGATATACGTGCCCTCATCCCAAATCATCACCGGACCCGCTCCATACTCGCCCTCGGGAATAACTCCCTCAAAATGCCGATATGCAAGATCGTGGTCCGTGGTTTGCATTGCCAGGCGTTTCATCGTGGGATCAAGTGTGGGACCTTTGGGCACTGACCACGAGGGCATGGTGTCTCCTATCTCGAGCCGCAGGTCATAATGCTGCCGCACAGTGGCATGCTTTTGGATGACAAACACGAATTGGTCTTTGTGTTTATTCATGGGAGCATCCCGTAACGCTTTTTTGCCCGTTCCCGCGCTCGGGCGGCAACAGCTTCCCGATTTCGGGGCGCGGCACTGGTGGTAAGCGCATTCAGAAGCTCGCGTGCATCACGGAAAATATGCTCTACAGCGTGATCAAAAATTTGCTCATTGGCTTGCGAAGGCCTCTGAAATCCGGTCAGCTTGCGTACGAATTGAAGGGCAGCATCCCGAATCTCCTGGTCTGAAGCCGGCGGCTTGAAATTGTACAGCGTTTTAATGTTCCTACACATGCGTTCAATTTATTGTTTTTTGCCGGTGATATTGACCATCCACTGTATGCCGAATTTATCCTTCAGCATGCCAAACGTGTCTCCCCACGGAGCTTTTTCAAGCGGCATGACCACGACTGCACCAGAAAGAAGTTTGTCCCAATAACCCCGGAGCTCGGTCTCATTGTCTCCGCTCAGTGACATGCTTATCGCCGCGCCTCCCTGATAGGCCAAATGGTTCGGTGTATCAGAAGCCATAAAGGTAATACCGTTCTCCGCCTCAAGCATTGCATGCATGATCTTATCTCCCTCTGCCGGATCCTCAGAGGCATGAAATTCCTTAAACGTATTCATAGTCAATGTGCCGCCAAATACCGTCTTATAAAATTCCATCGCTTGGCGGGTGGCATCTTTGAAGTTAATATACGGATTTAATCGGCTTTGCATGGTCCTCCTCCTGCGAACCCAACGATGGGACGCTCTCTTTGTACTATACAATACAGCGGATTGTTCAGGAAAGAACGGAACGAAACATCAACTCATCCCGGTAAACTATCACAGATTTGCTCACTCGCCTATAATAGGCAGCGTATGCACCGTGCGAAAGTTATTTTAGTTTTGGCGGCCCTTCTGTTTGGTATGGCGTTTTTGGGTACCTCATCCGCGCATGCCGCGGTAGTGGTGAATGAAATTTTCCCCAAGTCCTCCGATATCACAAAGGCATGGGTAGAACTCTATAATTCAGGGACTTCGCCGGTATCCCTGGATCGCTGGCGTCTCGAAAACGCGCACGGTTCTTCATTCATACTGAATGCAAGCGCGGTTATCTCTCCCCATGGCTTTTTAACCATCTATCAGCCGGAAAGCGGCATATCGTTCAACATAAATGGGGATTCTGTCAGTCTCTTTGACGAAAAAAACACGCTCATGGATTCCCAATCATTCCCGGGAACCCTGGGCTACAACACGGCAATGGGCAGAAGTGCAGACGGCGGCACAGGATGGACTATCTGCACCCCGTCACCGGAATATTACGCTACCGCAAACAAACCCAACAAATGCCCGCCTGCACCCACCTATACACCGACGCCTTCCCCTGCGCCCTCACCAACGCCAACAGTCAGCGCTGCGCCAACGACAACACCGATCACCGTTTCTTCGCCTGTTCCGACACTGGATCGATTCACACAATCCTCGCCACCGGAAGTAATGGGAAACTCTGTAGCAGTCAGTCCAGCACCAACAATCAAATCCGACTTCCGCCAAACAGATGCATACAGCACAATGTGGACAATTAGCCTCATTGCCGGGGTAACCATCGGCATACTGATAATCGTCGCAAGTATTTATAGAGATTTTTTCCGCCGTCGGTAGCCCAGGCAGCCACCGTAGTCTTTTAACGGCTCGCTCATTGACACTGCGTAAGCCTAGCTGATAGGGTAAAAACGGATGCGCAAACTTCTGCTTGCCTTTATCGCCCTTGCCTTTATTGCAGGCGGCGTCGCCTATTTTTCTAACCGACTCCCCTTTCTTGTAAAGAAAGGGAGCCTTCCGTCAACTCCCACCTATACCCTGTCTGCAGACATGCCCGGATCAATAACCATTTTTGATGCAGACGTACAGCAAATCAGTCAGCTGGATATATCCCCTGATGGCACGCTCATGCTTGCGGGGACGTTGGATGGGACAGTCTGGGCATATGAACGAACGGATGACGCATTTGTTCGGCAAAAAAATCCGTTCTTCGTCGTGGAAACAGCACACCCCGGCTTCCCCCCGCAGGAAGCAGGACTTACGGGCGTTGTGTTTGGCGTTGACTTCGCATCAAGCGGAGACGTCTTTCTTCTGTATTCCTACGCACAAGGGAAAAAAGATTTCCGCAATAGGGTAACGCGGGTTACCGCTACACGTCAGAACAATGAGATATTGGGGACCAATCCGACGCAAATATTTGAAGCCAATACGCCGGGAGCAAGCTCGCATCAAATTCAGGACGGGCTCGGCCTACAGGTCGGTGGCAAACCACATCTCTTCTTCACCGTAGGAGAGGGATTTAAAGCGGCCCGGGCACTCGATGTAACGCTTGAATCCGGCAAAGCCATACTTATACAACGTGATGGCAGCAATCCACTAGGTGCGCGGCCGTATCCACAATTTCCAAAAATCCAAGCAGTAGGAGTCAGAAATGCGCCTGGGATTGCCCGGAATCCCGCAAACGGTTTTATCGCCCTTGCCGACACAGGGCCGACAAATTATGACCGGTTTATTTACGGTGCCTTCGTAAACACCCAGGGGAACAATAGTCCTGCGCTTTCCCTTTTGTGGGATGGATCGGAAGAAAGCCTGAAAAAATCCGTCACTGATGTATACAACCAAAACAGGGACATGGTCCTCCACCGGTGGGCACCCACGGAAACAGCGGTAAATATCGTCTTCTACCAGAACGATGCCCTCCCGACCTTACCGTCAAATCAGCAGTATGTATTGGTTGCATTATTCGGAAAAACAGGCGATACCAGTAGCTCATTTGGGCGGAAAATTCTTCTGGGAACGCTCGAAGAAGGAACGGTCAACCGAATTACTTTTACCTCTCTCATCGAACGGACACAGGAAGGGAAAGGTGTTCTTGGACATCCGCTGGGCTTGGCCGCAGACCCTCAAACCGGCGACATATATTTCGGCGACATTATGGAAGGAAGAATATACAAGGCTTCATTAAAATAAGAAAAGGAGGTGACATATGAATAAAGCTACGATTTTCATCGTCGTTGTACTGCTTTTGGCTGGTGGCTACTGGTTTCTGGGTCCGAAAGACTCAGCATCCACGACACAGACACCGGAGAGTGAGGCCATGGAACAGAAAGGCACCATGATGGCGCCCAACACCGTCGAACTTAAAGACTTCGCGTTTAATCCATCTACGCTCACCGTACCGGCAGGCACGACCGTAACGTTTACCAATAATGATCTTGCGGGTCATACCGTAACTGCGGACGACGGTAGCTTCGAATCTGAGATACTGGGACAAGGAGAAAGCACCACAGTTACATTTGATGCGCCCGGAACGTTTACGTACCACTGCACGCCGCACCCGAACATGAAACTAACGGTTGTTGTGGAGTAACAAAGACACACTGAAACGCAGGGACTGTCTGTTCCTGCGTTTTATTTTTGCGCACCAACACCGACAAGTCCAGGATCTTTCTCGGCAATCTTCAAAACTGTTTCAAGTGTTTTAAGGTTTACGTCCTCAATTTTTTTGAAACGGATACAGCTCTTCCCCACACTTACCTTTCCTAGTTCATCTTTGAATTTTTCTGCGACGTATTGGCCGTTCTGAACAGCACAAACATAGAGGCTGACATAATTTTTCTGGCTTGCCAGTGAAACGACCGGCCAATCAATAATTTCTTTTTTGTAGTTCTTATACGGAAACTTTCCGTACCCCAGCATGTTGTACGCGAAATGAGGCTTCAGCGAGGGTGCCATTTTTTGAATAAAGTGATGGAAAAATTCCACAATCTCCCTGCGCTCGGCAGCAAGTGCATCTAAATATTCACTGACCGTCTTTGCTTTTACCGGTTTAAACATGTTCATACCCATAAGGTACTCTAGTACAATAAGAAAAACAATAATTACCTACTACTCTTCAACCTATCCTCTTCTCCCCAAAGATGTGGGGCGATATTTGCTATGATGGCTATATGGACATATTCTTTCTTTTCGCCTCGCTCTTTTTGAGCCTGGGCTGTATCTACTTCCTCATTCGCACGCGTCGGCTCACTCAGGAACGCAACACATTTAAAAAAGAGCTCAACCAGCTCGAGGCGATGTTGGACAAGACAAAACAGGCCCAATCTCAAGCGATGGAGGAAACGAAACGGAAGCAGCAATTCGATTCCATTGCCGCCCCTGTCTTGTTTCAGTTAGACGAAGGCATCTTATGCATTGATCACGGCGGCACGGTCGTGTACATGAATGCCTTTGCACAGAAATATCTCAACGCGTCAAATATAGGGAAATCTTATAAAGAGGTGCTCGATTCATTGAAAATTGGCGGCATAAAAGACTTCTCGCTCTTTGAAGAGGCGCTACGCGGGCAATACCAAGTACTTCCCGATGCTTCAGAACTGACCGGGAAAGAAACGATTCCGCTGCGAGCTCGCCTTCTCCCCTTTTCAACCGATGAATATGGTCAGCTAGTTGCCTTTGTCTTTGCCGACAACACGCCATACATCGAAAACCTTACCGAAGAACGGACATTTTTCTCTTCCGCGGCTCATGAATTGCGCACACCGCTAACCGTTATCCGTATGGCGACGTCAATGCTCTCCACAGGGCTGGAAACGCTTTCACGGGAGAAAATTTTTGACTATCTTAAAAAAATCGACGTAACATCGAGTCAACTTGCCAACCTCATCAACGATTTTCTCAATGTATCCCGAATTCAGCAGGGACGGTTAGTCCTGGAGAAACATCCCTTTGACATCGTTTCGCTTACTGATGAAGTCGTGCACGAACTCTCTGACCTAGCACGGGAACGAAACTTATATCTTCATCACGAAGTTACCGGGGGTGCAAGAACGGTAATAGGCGACAAAAACAAAGCCAAAGAAGTACTGACAAATCTTATCGGCAACGGTATCAAATATACGATACGCGGCGGCATAACGATTGCCCACCTTGAACAAGCCGGGATGCTGGCAACAAAAATCTCCGACACCGGAACAGGGATCCCCGCTATAGCGCAGCCGCTTCTGTTTCGGCGGTTTATGCAGGTGGGCGGTGCGCGTCAGCTTTCCACAGCCAAAAGCAGCGGCCTGGGTTTATACATCTCCAAAAAATTTGCGATCCTGATGGGCGGCGACGTACGACTGGAGACAAGCGAACCCGGACGCGGATCGACATTTATTTTCAGTTTGCCGCAAGGGTGATGTGCTACCTGCAAAGACTTTCGCACGGAACCCCATCACCATCGCCATCACGACTTGTGCATCCACATGTCGTTAACTGATAGTAGGCCTCCTGACACGAAGCCATTGCATCGCATGATTTACTGCAGTTGCAGATAAATTCACCCGAACCCGAATCTTTCGCTTCACTTTTTATAGGCGGCGGGATGTAAATCGTGGGAACAACGGACGCACCTGGAGGAATGGTAAGACACGCATCAGCAGCCCACAGGCCTCTGCCTGCTTCACGGGCTTCCCGCTGGGCTTCTCTATACAAAAGTTGGTATTTGTACGGGTTATTTTGATAGGTATATTCATGGGCGTATCCTTCTTCAAGAAGCTGCTTGTTTATGGATATGCCTTCGACAGAAACATACCGCAATAATCGGTTATATTTATCCGCATCCCCTTGTGTCGGATCTGACTCCAAAGTCACCCGCTTCCCCTCCATAAGCTCCTTTGCCTTCCGGGATGCTTCTAAGGCAAAGCACTGCACTGGTTTTCTTGGATCTACGGATTCGGGCGTATCGATTCCAATTAGCCGGATGGTCTTGGCTCCGTTATCCATCGCCACGGTTATCGTGTCGCCGTCTATAACCTTCGTTACCACATACGTGCTGTCGGTATTTGAACCTCCAGTTGGTGTTTGTGTTGGCGACACTGAGGCCACAGAAGTCGTCTCTGGTAATATTCGAGACAACGCAGTTCCTGACAGGAATAATACAAGATACGCGATAATGGCAACGAAAACGGGCATGAGGCGATTATACTGCGGAACCTAGAGAAGAAACATGTCGCCGAACCCTGTTAATTATTCTGACCCACCCACCCTGAGGGAACCGCACCGGAGTCGGTATCTCGACAGACTGTACCATTACAGAAATAGATGTCTCGCTCAGGATAGAGCGGCGTAAGATTTTGCCCCTTTCCATCAGTATAGAAAAGAAGGGATCCGTATTTCCCAACGAATGCGTTTACCATTTTAATCGGGTGGCAGTCGGTACTCACACCCGAACAGTTTCTATTCAATGTTCCGTGGCGCGTCGTATATCCCGTGGCCGTTATGCGGCCCGGACGCAGGTCGCTATCGAAGCCCAACAAATTATCCCATGCAGCCGGAATTTCTCCTGCCACCTCATGAACTTGTGTGGTCGTATTGTTATACCGGCACCCCGCAGGATTATAGGTGAGGCCTCCGTCTGATGAACAAATCCACTGAAAGGTAAACGGATGCGTTCGGTCAAACCAGTCAATAAGTTGATACGTGTCCCGAACGCGGAAAAAAAGTTGAAACAGCTTCGACCCCACAACACCCGAGCGACCCGTCGGCTTTGAAGACCAGTTGGAATTAGCAGGAAGCCTCCGGCTTACGACGTACTCACGGCTTGGTCGACAGCGCCGCTCATTGCCGGGTACCACACCCACACAATCAATCGTCAGATACGGGCCGAGTCCTCCATTATATCGAGGAAGCGGACTGTCGGGATACGGATACACTTCTCCCTGATACGGAACCACCCGCTGACCATAATCCTGGAACTGCGTCGTATAAATATACCCAAAGTCATTTGGGTTATTACTATTGCACAATCGCAAAAGCGCCATCGCCGTGTGCGTTCGCGTATCTGCCTCAATGGCGTAATTCCCAAAACTGTGATACTGGATAACTGACCCGTTCACTCCGTTGGTACTTCCTTCAAACCCTGCACACCCCTGGGGGTGGCGAAGTGTCACCTGCCACTTAAATCCGCCGTGTTTATGCGTATTTTCCATGGGTGAAGAAAGATTGGTGTGTCCCACGCCAACGCCTCCCGTGAGCGCAAGCAGGTTAAATCCCGGAAACAGTGCGCTTACCTCAGTGGTGAATGGGTTATGTCCGTGTTCATGATCATAGTGGCACCGTAACGCGGGATCCCATAATCCATGAATTTTGCTGAAGGTGTGTGCCGATGCGGAACACGGCGGTGCGCCAGGGTACGGCGCATTTCCGGATGGCTGAGCTGTCCCCACTGGTGTCGGCGTTGCGGTTTGACCGGGCGCTTGTGTTGGCGCGGATGTTGTCGTTGTTTTCACCCTGGGGGTACTTGTCGATGTAACCGTAATCGTAGTACCACAATCGTGAGAACAACTTTTACTTGTCTCGCCGCCCTCACATACACCATTGCCGCAAACGGCGCTGGGAGTCTGTGTTGTGGCCGTTTTAGCAAGCGCCAATACGGCACCAAAATCTTTTACATTGAGCGCGCTATCACAGTTCAGATCGAATTTATTGCCACAAAATGACGTAGAAATCCCCAAAACATTCCGGTTGTAACTTTCCTGAACGAGCGTGAGAAACGCGTATCCCAAAACGCAGACGATAAAGAAGATAAAAAAGATTATGGCTAATCTGGGGAACTTCCGCTTTTCCCTCACTGCTTTCCGCTTCATACATCAACTATGAAGCATGGAAACGAAAAAAACAATATGAATGTACGATAGAACACACGTCGTCTGCATTAACTCCTACCGGATCATGTTTCGTCCTTATTTGCCTTCCTGCTGTACCTCAAGAAATGCCTTTTCAATACGAGGGATGATTGATTCGTCCAGCGGCACTAATTTTCTGAAGCTCATCTGTATCAGACCGGGAGACGGTCCGCCAAAAGGAATAATAGGGAAAAATGTATGATTCCCCGATGTAAGCAGCTGGGACGGATAGAATCCCAGGTCATCATCCAAAACTACGGTATGCGTATTAAAAACATCGGGATTCTTGCTCTCCTGAAGCCGGGACGGATCTGCGACGTATACACTTGGCGTTCTTGGTGTTGCCGCCACAAATGCCTTCAATGTTTCAGGCGCGGTAAAACGGTAATTTTTCCTGGAAAATACTCAAATCAAATAGATTCCACAACTCATGTTGCTCAAGTCTGCGTTTCGTCGCTTCAGCAAGTCCAAATGACCAGAAAACGGGTGTGAATCCACGACTTCTCAGAGTTTTTAAAACGGCGAGCGCGTGCGGATTGGGCGTCTCATACGATCGGTGAAAAACAACCCCGTGTCCATCAAAAACAACAATCTTCTTCGTCGCCGCCCAATTCCTCAGTAACGATACTGTCGGTTCCGCAAAAACATTCTGTTTTTTCTCAAGAAGTATTTTCCGAAACTCAAACGGAGTCTGTTTCAGGTCCGAGCCCAGCAAGGCGCTCAGGTTCGCATCTGGTAATTCACTTGCCATTATTTTTCGGCGACACGCGATAAGTAATCGTGATCAACAGATAGATGTCTTCGCCTCGTTATCGTAACGAAATTAGCTATACCTGTGAGACAAAGTGCAACGCAAACAAATGACCGTCGTGGAGAACCGGAACAAGAATAACTGTTGTATCAACGGTTCCACCTGACTTTGTCTTCCAGGTCACAGGAATAGAGGTCCCGACTGCATGTTCCATTGCATGCTGATACGCATCTACAAGTGTTTGCTGACTCTTCTCTGCGACAAACGTGTCGGGAAAAGCGCCTTTTACATCTACACCCGCCCATTCGTCGGCCGAGGCATATCCAAGCATGGAGGCAAACTTCGTATTGCAAACTCTGCTGTCATCGTCCAGAAATACATAAATGCCTTGTCCAGAAGCATCAAAAAGCTCCTTCTGTTCATCATAAAAACCTCCTACCAACTCCGCATGATCGTTATGTTGATCCATATATGTTTCCTCCTTTTGTATTATAGATGGCTTTTGCCACCTTCCGCTAGCCGGTGCTTGCGCCCGCTCTTCTACCGCATGGAAATTCATGGGAAATAGTATCAAGAGAGGCGTCGACGAGGCAAAGCTGGTTAAACCAAAGACATTACACCAAAAGATGTATCTGGGGGGGTTCCTTAGGCCATTTCCAAATAATACACAATCTCGTGATCAGGAAGACTGTGTATTAATAATCGTTCCGTAAAAATCAGACTATTACTTTGCCTCTGTTTTTACTTTCACCTCTTCCTTCTGTGCTCCTACTGCCGGGGTCACAGTCTTTGCAGACGTATCTGCGACTGTTGCTGCCGGTGTCTTCGTGTCTGTTGGCATATTTTTGGTATCAATCATGTATATTCACCTCCTTTCGCATAGATAAATGTTTTGCATAAGAATAATTCTTCTATGAAGGGCGGATATTTTCAATGAAAAATTCATATGCTTTCACCTCGCCTACTGTAGTCCGACTTCTCCTGAAGTCGCAGTACGATCTTTAACTTCGCATCAAACGACCCACATATATAACAATTGTGGCGCCGATAACTGCAACCGCAAAGCTATACACGTTAAATCCGGTAACACCCTCTTGGCCAACGAGGCCCATTAGAAAACCACCCACGACCGCTCCGATAACACCCATAACGATATCCTTCATGGTCCCCTGTCGAGAATCTGTTTTCATTATTACTGAGGCCATCCATCCTGCCGCAGCTCCAAATAGTATCCAAAGTACAATACCCATAGTATATTCACCTCCTTTTAACACGCTTCTCACAAAAAAACACCGAAGCAATTCTATTTCACCTGTTCTTCACTCGCCTCGGTTACACCTGATACGACTATCAACGGATCAGAAACATGAAAATTATCCGGTTCCCACCGTGCCAGTATCGGTATTCCAAAATAAACAAGTATCACGACGAAGCCCATGCAAATGATGGTGCCAAGTAGCGCGTTTTCTCTTCTCGCTCCTGTTTCTTCGTCTGAATACTTTCGTACATTTGTCATAATTCTTATAGGACGACTTCACTTCGGTTGATTTACGTTTATATCAATCGTGCTCGGAATAGTTATTTGCGGAGTCCCAACCCGCATGTTTCGAAATGCCGGCAACCCGTAGACAATGAATACATACGCCGCCACCATGACGAGTATCCCGCCTATAATCATGCCCATTCCTCCGCCTGATTCTCTTGTTGGTACTGGATTATTTACTATCGTTGTCATATTTTTCACCACCTTTCAAAAAATTCTCAATAGGCCGTTGTGGTCTATTGATTATCAACGGTCTGTTCAACTTCCTGCGGGGTGGTGGGCTTTACCAGCTGTAAAAGCATCACTACACCGTACGCAAGAATCACATATACCGCCATAGCGATAAGCGTCGACCATTCAAACACCATTCCGGAATCCGCTGATACCCTCAGGATTCCTGAAAAAGGCAAGGCAAACGGATTGCTCAAAGCATAAATACCGTTCGTAAAACCGCTGGTTGGGTTTGCTCCCAATAGCTTTAGAATTAATCGAAACGCTAAAAGCACTTCTATAACCCCCACGATGTACCAGATAACCTGATAGCTACGAAAAATTGCCTTTTTCGCTTCGTATGTTTTCTGCGGCGAACCCGTCTCGATGGCCGGCGTTATGACTCGAGTCTTCTGGACGACTTGTTGCGTTGTCGGAGTCGATACCGTTGTTACTTCTGTGTCTTGTTGTTGTGTCATTGTTTGTTCACCTCCTTTTGCTTTACGTTTTACTTGAATGAAATTCTTGAATTTTTGCTATGAGCTCAGATATTTCATAACTTGATGTGTCGATACTATGCTCAGCGAATGTCCGTAATCCCTCGATGATTACTTTCACTTTTTGTGCCTGTTTTGGATGCAAGTGGCCGATGGTAACGTCGTTTTGCACAAATGTCCGGGAAACTATCTGCAGCGTGGCAAAAAACGGAGAAGATTGAATAAACACATTTGAAATATCCTTTATATTCACATCATGTGTTTGAGAAGAAAATAACTGACGAAAAGTAAATGTAACTCTGCTTTCTTCAACATCGATGGTATTCGGAGTGAAATCCCATGGAAACAAAGAGGAAACGCTAATAATGCGACGATTGGATTTTTTAATCAAATCATTGACGATTTGGCGGTCCTCAGCTTTCTTAGTTGCCTCGTTTTTCGTCTGTTCATTTTTGCCTTCCTCTTGAAGCGCCTCGTCGGTGAGATGGGGGTAAAGGGTTGCGGATACTGCAACGGGTGCTCGATCATCTGGAACCGTTTTTGCAGCGGTACGTGTATACAACAAACGGGAGAGAGGATTAAAAATATTTATGTCCATAAAACTGTCTAAATATGAGGAGGTTTTTGTGAAACTCGAAGATAGAAAACAGTATTGCGTTTGGCTATCTAGGTTTCGTGTAAAAAAAACGGGGTCAGATCTAAACAGATTTACATCCGTAAACCGATGGTGGAAATCATCTAGGCACGACGAGTGATTTTGTGCGCTTGGGTATAGCTCGTTTTGTTTTAATGTTCGGAATCAGCGTATCCACCTCAGGACCGCTGATAAATTTAAGATTAATGCCCTTATTGTTGTCTTTTTCTATACGAGGCGCATACTCCTCCAAAGCTCTTTCTATCATTTCAGAGATCGTAAGACCTTCCAGAGCGCCCCTGACCTTCACCCTAGTCATAAGCGAAGTGTCAACAAATGCCGTGATTCTTTGCTTCGTATCATTCTTCATCTATATACAGGATGCACTATTTACAACTATTTGTCAAATTACAAATATATGTAAATGTTGTACCATGTGATAATTGCGCTATTTGAGGCTACCACTGAGGTTGACGCCCTTTCCAGAGGACATGTTACTTGCGTAATATCTTTTCCATTGTTTTACCCTGGGCTAATTCATCTATCAGTTTATCTAGGTAACGAATAGCCTGCATGGTTGGCTCTTGTATCTCTTCTACTCTGACACCGCAAATCACACCTTTTATCTGCTTCCTCGAGGGATTCAAGTGCGGCGCCTGGGCAAAGAACGTCTCAAAGTCTGTCTGTTTTTCCAGTTGCGCCTCTAACCCATGTTGCGTATACCCCGTCAGCCAACGGATGATTTCATCCACTTCTGTCTTCGTGCGCCCTTTTCTCTCTGCTTTCGCAATATACAGAGGGTAGACACGCGCAAAGCTCATGGTATAGATTCGATTGTTTTTCATCTCATTTCTCTGGTCTCACCCCGAACGGATTATGTATCGTATTGTATTTGATTCGGCGGTTTTTAACAGAGGCAGCCTCAGGGAGCCCGGACCAGGCGACTATCCTCCGGCACGTTTATTGCCTATGTCGCCGTTTCGATGCATACTGGAAAAGATGAAGAATGTGTCCAAGCTTATCATCTCTCTTGCCGGCTGCCAGTTGGTCGGACTCCTGGGGACTCCGTTTACCATTTCTGCTATACCCACGTGGTATGCGAGTTTAGCCAAACCCCTCTTCGCTCCGCCGAACTGGATCTTTGGGCCGGTTTGGACACTGCTGTATGCACTTATGGGGGCATCTTTCTATCTCGTGTGGAAACAGGGATGGAAAAAGAAGACCGCCAGAATGGCACGGAATTATTTCTTGGTGCAGCTTGCCTTAAACTTCATCTGGTCGCCCGTTTTCTTTGGTCTCCGGGCACCGCTGCTGGGACTCCTCGTCATACTTGCGATGTGGCTGGCCATCGTTATGACGATCAGAAGATTTTATCCGCTCTCAAAGACGGCAGCATGGCTCCTCGTCCCCTATGTGCTCTGGGTTTCATTCGCCACACTATTGAATGCATCCATCGTATACCTGAACTAAACACGCCGCAGAAGCATGAACTTGGATCGTATCCAAACAGCAACGGCTGCCTGAACGTGTTTTTTTTTACTTTGCATCGTTCATCTGAATCAAATCCCATAGATTTCCGTACAAATCTTCAAAAACAGCGACGGTGCCGTACGATGCTTGTTTGGGTTCTCTCACAAATGTTATCCCCAGAGACACCATTTCATGGTAGTCTCTCCAAAAGTCATCCGTTTTTAAAAACAGAAACACCCGACCCCCTGTTTGATTACCGATGAATGATCTTTGTTCAGGTTTTGCGGCTTTTGCAAGAAGGAGCTGCGTTCCGGATGATCCCGGCGGAGCCACGACCACCCATCGCTTCTTTTGTTCCGGCTGATACGTGTCCTCAATCAGCGTAAAGTGAAGTTTTTTCGTATAAAATTGAATTGCTTCATCGTAATCAGCAACAACTAACGCTACATGCAAAATTGTCTGTTTCATGGCTTCTGTACGAAAAATATGTATTACGACGTCCCATCGCGCAACGGGTACAGTCTTATGATTTCGGCGATTTTGACCGCTTGTTCAGAACATATTGCACGGAAGGACTGATTGGCTTATCCGTGCGATGGATACATCCCAGCCAACAACACGGGCGGCGCATCCCCTCCTTAAGCTCACTGGTGGTCCTTTTCACATGGTCTTTCCGGGTCTCATCTTTCTTGACAAAGGTAACCCAACAAATCCATTGGTTACGTGCAAGCGGAGTAAGATCCTCCCACCGCTCAAGCGCGTTGGGATCAGAAATCAATGCTTCGCGTAAGTCGGCGGGGATTCTGTGCACTACCCCGCCTGAAATATTCTTTATCACACGATCATTTTACCAAAAGCTCTCACGCGAAGTGAAGAAAATTCAAAACTAGATAGACGGCTCCACTAGATGGATTCTTTTGGGCCAATTTTATTGGTAAGGCCACATGAGAAACTTTATTCTCCGGCTTTCCGAATCGTTTCAAGGTCAAGCTTCTTCATTGGCATAAAAGCCGCAGTTACCGCCTCTGCTTTTTGCGGATCTCTCATCATTTCGTCCAAGATCCGTGGGACGATTTGCCAGGTAATGCCGAATTTGTCTCTGCACCATCCGCATTGCTCAGCCTCAGGAACCGCCGACAGTTTTTCCCAGAAAAAATCAATTTCTTCCTGTGTTTCGCATTCAATGATGAAGGAAATAGACCCATTCAGCTTGAATTGATCATACGGACCACCATTGAGCGCCATAAAGCTTATTCCATCAAGCTCGCATTCTACGGTCAGAATGGATCCCTCGGGCCTACCGGAAACTTCTTCTGACGCTTTCGGAGATTTTGTAATATCTCCAAGCTTTGCTTTGTGATCACCGGGGGCAGATGTGAACGTGTCTATGTAGTAGTTTACCGCCTCTTCTCCATCGTTGTTAACAAACCAGATGCAGGTAATAAGTTTGCTCATAGCATTTATGCTAACACATTATGAAAAGTTGTTACATTAGTTCTGTGTGCTCGAAAATCGTAACGTTAATATAACCAACCAATTTGTGCATATATTTAAGATATTTGAGGATATTGTATTTGTAAATCAACTGCAAAAAGCAATGGAAGAAGTAAAACTAACAATTACTATTTGATATTTTTTCCCGGCATTACATAAAATTTGATTCTGTTTGCACTTTCATGGGTGGTTGACTTATTGACATCACCGCCAATTCCTAAATTTAATACTTGAATCCCACCCTTTGCCCCCTTTCCTTGTTCTTCATTTGACTTAACAGCCAGATCAAAACTGATAAATCCAGTTTCTTTTTCTCTTCGGAATGCCTCCATCTCAAAAGTTCCCTCTCCGATGCTAGAGTTTGCATTTTTAATCCCTGTCGTAATTTCAACTAAAACCTTTGTAATAAATTCATTTAATTCCATATTATTTTGTTGGACTTTCTTCTTGAGGAAATTCGTTTGGAACTTCATACATGAATATCAACAACATTTCTACAAACCTTATAATCTTATCTGCTTCATCTTTTCCGCCAATTTTGATTTCGTGGTTTTTTTCGTTGCCCATTTTCCTCATATAATCTAGTGCTTTGTCACCATTTGGAGGTATATATCCAGAAGTCTTTAAATGCTCTACGTAATTAACAAAGGTTTTCCCTTCTTCTGCTCCAGCAATATCAACGGCTAAATGCATTATTAGTTTTCTACCTAATAAAATTGCAGAAGTATAGGAAGAGTTTTTAACATCCTCCCTCATTTCTTTATATATGGTATCTACGTTCTCAGGAAGATGATTAATGTTTCTACCGATAATTGGGCCTGGAATTTGTATATTGGAATACATATAAGTCGGCATTCCACAAGTGGAACATATATAGATGTACCCATGATTGTCTTGGTGCCAATAGCCCTTATTGCTACCTACCTGATTTCCACAATGTCCACAAAGATATTCCTTTGGAGAAATATCTTGAAGTTGTTGCCATCTATTCCATTTGATAATCATATTTTGGTTGTATTAACGTCCTATCAGCTCGATCCGTGGAACGATTTTCGAACCGCGAACTGGCCTGAAATCATTCAACAGCCGGATTTTCTTATAAATCAAACCCAGAATCTTTTGCAACTATCTATTTGAACTTTTATTTTGCGAGAGTCTGATTACTCAAAATTTAATACATACGCAGAGGCTCTATTACTCTCGATCACTCTTTTTGTTTTCGGTTTATTAAGCCTTACTTTTAACTGTTTCAATAAGGAGTTGGTTATATGCCACATTACAACAGGAGCTATAGCGTTACCAATCTGCCTATAAGCGTCTGCTTCGGATCCCTCAAAAACGAATGAGTCAGGGAAAGATTGAATTCGGGCAGCTTCCAGAGGCGTGAACCTTCTATATAGCTCTTTATCTTTATCCACTAAAAGAACTGGGTCTCGTGAATTCAGACTTACTTTAGCTAGGTGTGAAGTAACAGTGAGTGATGGTTCTTTAAGGTTTTGGGCGAGTCCTCTCTTCATATTATTCTTCGCATTTTTCATACCCAACACAGCTCTTTCTGAAAAGTAGTATTTTTTATCTACATCTTTAAGTGAATCTATTACTGCGCCTACACCAACCCAGTTATTTCTTTTACTCTCTTTATCCGAAGAGTGCGTTGTACTGGGAAACTTAAATTCAATTACCAGGTCTTCTCTAATTCCTATAATAAAAACTCTTTCGCGTCTTTGAGGGACCCCAAAATCCGCAGCATTAACTATTTGCCAAGTTATTTTATAACCATGTCTGCCGAATT